>NZ_JBDKWY010000004.1:0-334477 GCF_039822645.1 Rossellomorea sp. RS05
CATGACACTCTCTATCGTACCAAGGGAGCTTTTTTTATGCACATCGCTAAAATCCCACTTTATCCTCATATTCCTTTATAACAGGAATGCTCCTCGTGCCTGCGGGGTCTCATCTTCCCGACTTTTCCGCAGGAGTCGACCACCCTCCGCTGCACTGCACTGTTGGATGGTTGAAGGGGTAGGGCAAATCAGCAAAGTATGTCCTTCCCTTCATTTTTTGATGGATGTGTCGTGAGAAATGGATCGTTCCGTTTCTCTGGGGATGGTCGCTTTCCGCGGGTCGGTCGATGAGCCTCCTCGTGCCTGCGGGGTCTCATCTTCCCGACTATCCGCAGGAGTCGACCGCCCTTCGCTGCACTGCACTGTTGGATGTTTGAAGGGGATAGAGAAAAGCGAGTAACATATCCTCCCTTCATTTTTCGATGGATGTGTCGTGAAAAATGAATCGTTCCGTTCCGCTGCGGGTGGTCGCTTTCCGCGAGTCGGTCGATGAGCCTCCTCGTGCCTGCGGGGTTTCATCTTCCTGACTATCCGCAGGAGTCGACCCCCTCCGCTGCACTGCACTGTTGGATGTTGATGGGGGGGAATTTGCAATTGTACCTCTGATTAAGCAGACAAAATAAGTAACTTCAATACCCTTCAATATATATGGTGATCGCCTTTGCTACACAGGATCTACTTGGACAGATTATGAGACCCCCCTCTCAGCCGTTCAATCTATTTAGGGATCAGATGAGGTTCTACATAACCCGGTATGATTCATTGAAAACCTATCAATCACCAAAGAGTGAAGTGCAACGGAGGCCGCCCGACTCCTATGGGAGTAGCGGGCAGGGTGAGACCCTGCAGGCTTGCCGAAGCGGCTCACCGCACGCCCCATGGAAAGCGGGCGGCCGCAGTGGAACGAAACGGACTTACCCCCTACCAATCTCCCAATTAGAATAAAAAAAGAGAATGCCCATCATCAGGACATTCTCTAGTATTCACCAATCCAGCTCCACTTCAACCCCATAGTGATCGGAAATAATGGGGCGGTTGGTTCCGTTGAAGATGACGGCGGAAGAGTGGACGTTGATCTTGCGGCTGGAGAGGATGAGGTCAATCCTCAATCCTTTGTCATTCCCATCCCATCCAGCAATATCGCCTTGGATGGTAGTGCCATTGTCGCGCTTTTGGGCAAGATGGAAGGTGTCCCACAGCCCTTTGTTCATCAGATAGTCATAGCCTTCATCACGTGTGTTGGCATCATTGTTGAAATCACCCATGAGGAAGAAGGGATCAGCTGCCTTTTCAAAGAGACGGTCAGCCTGGTTCATGAATGGTTCTTCTTCATCCTGCCACCATCCAAGATGGCAGGAGTAGAAGGTGACCTTTTCATCGCGAACGGGGATGGTGATCCCGATGACCTTACGGGTTTTCCAGTTGGCTGGGTCTTTATCATTTGAAACATGGAATCGGTGCTCTTCCAATACAGGGTGCCGGGTCAAAAGCGCTGCGCCTTCTTCAAAGCGGTCATACCCGACATGGGCGTAGTCCCATATGAATGAGTATCCTGTGACACCGCGTTTCTCCAGCTCCCGGAGGAGGATCAGAGCAAAGTTGTCTTTTTTGATGAACGCTTCCTCTTCGGAAATGAGCTGATTGACCTCCTGCAGGGCAATGACGTCGTACTCTTTTTCTGCGATGGTATCGGCAAGGATCCCGAGTTTCTCCCACTGGTTGTCTTCAAGCCAGGAGTGACAGTTGAGGGTGAGGAGCTTCATCCTTACGCCCCCAGCATATCCTGGATATCGGATTTGATGACATCGGCTTTCGGGCCGTAGATGGCCTGGACGCCTTTGTCCTTTGTGATAAGGCCGAGGGCCCCGTTTGCTTTCCATTCCTGTTCGGTACCGACCAGGCTAGGGTCCTTTACGGTGACACGAAGGCGCGTCATGCACGCATCGACGTCGACGATGTTGCTTTCGCCTCCGAGTAGGGCGACGACTTTCGGAGCGACAGAATCTTTTTTGAGTGCTCCTTGTGACTGGGTGACTTCGTCCTCGATGTAATTGCCGTTACGTCCCGGTGTCGGAAAGTTGAAGCGTTTGATCAGGAAGTTGGCCACGCCGAAGTTCAGTCCGAAGAATACGAGACAGGCGATGAAGAAGTTCACAAGGTCGAGCCAGAGTCCGGCTTTCACGATCATCGGCGTCCTGGTGAGGAGCTCGATGAATCCGAAGGAGTGGACGCGGATGTGGATCAAATCCACGATGGCGAAGGCAAGTCCTGTCATGATGGCGTATACCACATAAAGAAGCGGGGCAGCGAACATGAACATGAATTCGATCGGCTCTGTGACACCTGTCAGGAATACAGCAAGGCCTGCAGATAGGAACATGGATTTGTACTTTTTCTTCTTATCTTTATCCACATTGCGGTACATGGCATAGGCGATACCGATGAGGGACGCAGTGGACAGGATCATCTGACCGACTTTGAAACGGGCCGGTGTTACGTCGCCAAGGAGCTGTTTGTAGCTGGCAGTGTCTCCGGCGGATAGGAAGTTGTTCAAATCGGCGATCCAAGCGAGCCACAGCGGGTCTTGACCTGCGACGGTAGATCCCTGGCCTGAGCCTGTAAGGATTGTGTATGTCCCGCCAAGCTCTGTGTAGTTCATCGGCACGGTGAGCATATGGTGAAGACCGAATGGAAGCAGCAGACGCTCGAGTGCCCCGAAGATGAATGGAGCGACGATCGGTGCCGTATCCCGTGATGTAGCGATCCATTGACCGAAGTCATTCAAGAGACCTTGGATGAACGGCCAGACGATGGACATAACGATAGCGGTTACAATGGAACCCGCAATCACGACGAACGGAACGAAACGCTTCCCGTTAAAGAAGGAAAGGGCATCCGGAAGTTTGTCATAATTGTAGAATCGATTGAAGAGATTCGCTCCGAGGAAACCGGAGATAATCCCGACGAATACGCCCATATTGAGGGCCGGTGCCCCGAGGACGGAAGTGAAATAGTCGGAAACGACGAGCGTCTGACCGAACAGGGACGAAATCGTCGCTTCAGGATCTGCCAGCATATCGGCATTGACGCCGAAGATGGCTCCGGTGATCCGGTTGATCAAGATGAAGGCGATGAGGGCAGCGAATGCACCACCGGCACGTTCCTTCGCCCAAGAACCCCCTATGGCGACAGCGAAGAGGATATGCAGGTTGGTAATGATGCCCCACCCTATGTCTTCAAGTACTCTTGCAATCGTTTGCACTAAAACCAAGTCTCCGCCCGTCATGCCGATCAGCTTCCCGATGGAGATCATGATTCCGGCAGCCGGCATGACGGCCACTACGACGAGAAGGGCCTTCCCGAACTTCTGCCAGAAATCAAAAGACAATAAATTCTTCATGTGTACTTCCTCCCTATGTGTGCGTTTTCATTTTGAAACACGATCTTTCTATCTGTTAAGCATGGCTTTCGCTATAAAAAGATACAAAAGTGTAAGCGGTTAATGCAACCGTTTGCATTAATATAGCATTATTGTAAGATATCTTTTTGAGGAAAGCAATAGGAATTTTATAAGGACTCTATGATATTTAAAATAGTAATATCGAAAATTGGGAGTAATATCAATGAAACGTGTGGAAGCTACTTGGTTTCCCATTAGAAAAACGAATGTCCCATACCTTGAACGTTTAAGGTATGGGACATTTAGTTTATATAACATAATCCTCCGGTGGAAACACCTTCAGATGTCTTGGCTTGATGTAAACCGATTCACCGATTTTGAGGGCGAGATCGCGGAATCGCTCTTTGGTGATTTCAGCCTCCACATATTCGTCCGTATCCGCCCGGATCAGCTCGACTCGGACGACGGCTCCGACAATGTGGAGATGGTTGACGGTGGCCCGAACGGTTTCGTCACCCTGGATCTCTTTGCTGATGGTGAGGTCATGGGGGCGAACGTAAGCGGACGCTTCACTCCCTCCCGAATGGGTGAGGTCCGGTGTGTTCAATACGAGATCACCATGGACGAGGGTCCCTTCATGAAGGCGACCCTTGAAGATATTGACGCTTCCAAGGAAGTCGTAGACAAACGGCGTCTGGGGATTCTCGTATACCTCGATGGGAGTACCGATCTGTTCGATGCGTCCCTGGTTCATGACGACGATTTTATCGGCTACATCCAGTGCCTCTTCCTGGTCGTGGGTGACGAAGATACTGGATATCTGGAATTCATCGTGAAGGCGCCGAAGCCATCTTCGCAGTTCTTTCCGCACTTTGGCATCGAGGGCCCCGAATGGTTCATCGAGTAAGAGGACTTTCGGCTCGACGGCAAGTGCCCTTGCGAGGGCGACGCGCTGTCTTTGACCGCCTGACAGCTGGGAAGGGTAGCGGTCTGCCAGGGACCCCAGCTTCACAAGATCGAGGAGTTCTTGGACTTTTTCTTTGATGACCTTACGGGATGGACGCTCCTTCCTCGGTTTTACCTTCAGCCCGTAGGCGACGTTTTCAAAGACGGTCATATGCCTGAAGAGGGCATAATGCTGGAAGACGAATCCGACTCCCCGTTCTTTGGCCGTGATGGAGGTGATGTCTTGATGGTCGAAACGGATCGACCCATTGTCGGGGGCTTCGAGTCCGGCGATGATCCTGAGGAGGGATGTCTTCCCCGAGCCCGATGGACCAAGGAGGGCCACCAATTCTCCGGTTTGGATATCGAGGTTGATATCCGAAAGGGCCTGGAACGTTCCGAATGATTTTGACACGTGATCAATGACTATGCTCATAGTATTCCCTCTCTATCAGTGGACATGGACGTCCGTTTGTTTTTGTCCCTTCCATTCAAGGAAGCTTTTAATGACAAGTGTGATGATGGCCATGATGGACATCAGGGACGCGACGGCGAATGCGGCGGCAAATTGGTACTCTCCGTACAGAATTTCGATATGGAGGGGCATCGTATTCGTGAGTCCGCGTATATGGCCCGATACGACGGATACGGCACCGAATTCCCCTATTGCCCTGGCATTTGCGAGGATCATCCCGTAAAGAAGGGCCCATTTAATGTTCGGCAGGGTGACATGCAGGAAGGTTTTCCACCCTCCTGCACCGAGGGTGATGGACGCCTCCTCTTCGGATGTGCCCTGTGCCTGCATTAAGGGGATGAGCTCCCGGGCTACGAATGGGACGGTGACAAACAATGTAGCAAGGATGATACCTGGGACGGCAAAGACGATCTTGATATCATGCTCGAACAGCCAGTCACCGAATACCCCCTGTGCTCCGAAAAGCAGGACGAAGATGAGTCCCGCGATGATCGGGGAGATGGCAAAAGGCAGATCGATGAGCGTAATGAGGATGTTCTTGCCCCTGAACTGGAACTTTGTGATCGCCCAGGCGGCTGCGATGCCGAACAGGGCATTCATAGGGACCGAGATGAGAGCTACGAGCAGGGTCAGCTTGATGGCTGAAAGGGCTTCGGGCTGTGTGATGGCTGCCATGTAGACGTCCAATCCTTTATCGAATGCCTGAAGGAAGACTGTAATGAGAGGCAGGATCAGAAACAGACCCAGGAACAAGAGGGCAATGGTGATAAGCAACCACTTCACCCATTGTGGATCAGTCGTCCCCTTTGCCTGTATAACCGGTGCGGTTGAGCGTTCGATTGGCGGATGACCCGACAAAGCATTTCCTCCTTCCTACCTGTGAATGAATTTGCGATTGGTCCACCATTGAATCAAGTTGATGACCAGTAGTAAAAGAAAAGACGTCACCAGCATCACCGTGGCGATGGCAGTGGCCCCGGAATAATCAAACTGTTCCAGCTTCGTCAGGATGATCAGGGGCGTGATCTCCGTCTTGAATGGCATATTGCCTGCGATGAATACGACGGAACCATATTCCCCAAGGGACCGGGCAAAGGCAAGGGTGAAACCTGCCAGGGCCGCAGGGAGAAGCTCAGGGAAGATGACCTTCCTGAACGTCTGGAGGCGGCTGGCCCCCAGGGAAGAGGAGGCCTCTTCCACTTCCTTTTCTAGATTTTGAAGGACAGGCTGAACCATCCTCACCACGAATGGAAGTCCGATGAAGATCAATGCGATGACGACACCAATTGGGGTAAAGGCGACTTTGAACCCGAGTAGGCTGCCGATCCAACCATTTGGAGCGTAGACCGTCGTCAGTGCGATTCCAGCTACGGCTGTAGGGAGTGCAAATGGCAAATCGACGAGTCCATCGATGATTTTCTTGCCGGGGAACCGGTAGCGGACAAGGACCCATGCAAGAAGGACGCCGAACGCCACATTGATGAGGGCGGCGGCCAAAGAAGCCCCAAAGCTCAGCTTATAGGATGCGATCACCCTGGGATCCAACACGGTATCAATGAACTCGGTCCCTCCCATCCTGGCGGTATAGAAGAAGATCATGGAAAGGGGAAGGAGTACAAGGATGCTCAGGTAGAGCGTCGTGTACCCCATTGTCAAGCCGAATCCAGGTAATACATTGTGGCGTTTCGTTGAGCGGATTTTTCCTCTGGTCATGTGATCACCTGTTACCTTTCGTGCTATTCAGCGTAGATTTCGTCGAATGTTCCCCCATCATTGAAGTGGGTTTCCTGTGCTTTTTGCCATCCACCGAATGCATCATCTACGGTGACAAGCTCAATATCGGCAAATTTGTCGGCGTACTCCTTCAACACCTCAGGATCACGCGGTCTGTAGTAATTTTCAGCGGCAATTCTTTGACCGGTCTCTGTATAGAGATACTCAAGATAGGCCTTGGCAACTTTGGTTGTGCCTTTCTTCTCGGCAATCTTATCTACCACGGCTACAGGTGGTTCGGCAAGGATGCTGAGTGTTGGATTCACGATTTCGAACTCATCTTTTCCAAGCTCGTTGATGGAGAGATACGCTTCATTCTCCCAGGCAATCAGCACGTCACCCAGTCCCCGTTGAACGAAGGAGTTTGTCGCGTCACGTGCGCCTGAATCCAGGACCTCAACGTTTTTAAACAGATCCCTCATATATCCTTTGATTTTCTTCTCATCACCGTTGTATGTCTTATCTGCATAGGACCAGGCTGCAAGGTAATTCCATCTCGCTCCGCCTGATGTCTTAGGATTCGGTGTAATGACGGATACGTCGTCACGGATCAGATCATCCCAGTCCTGAATGTTCTTCGGATTTCCTTTCCGTACTAGGAAGACGATGGTGGACGTATAAGGCGTGGAATTGTCTTCAAGTTTTGACTGCCAGTCTTCTGAAATGATTCCTCGTTTTGCCGCGATTTCATCAATATCATAGGCGAGGGCGAGGGTGACGACATCCGCTTCCAATCCATCAATGACAGATCGTGCCTGTTTTCCTGAACCTCCATGGGACTGCTGGATGGTGACCTTCTGTCCGGTCTCTTCTTCCCAATGCTTGGCGAATTCTTTATTGAATTCCTGATAAAGTTCCCTTGTCGGATCATACGACACGTTCAATAGTTCCACAGCTTCTTTTGAATCGTTTCCTTTTTTACCGGCGGTCTCGCCCTGACTGCAGCCTGAAGCATAAAAGACAAGAGCTACGATGATCCCAATCAATGCATTTTTAACCATGTGAGTTCCCCCTCGTTAATTGTTTATTTATCAAAAAAAGACCGCGCTATGTGTAATAAGCGGCGGCCTTCAGTTTGTCTGATCAGCACTGGGATATTCTAATTTAAACTAATCATATTCACTTAATCGGAATTAGTTCCATGATTTTTTCATTACAGCAGATGAAAAACAAGAAAGCCCCAGTCATGTGTTTCGACTAGGGCCTTTGGTTGTCCAATCGGCAGTATTCTGATTAGATATAAGATATCTTACTATTCCGATAAAGTCAATTGGTTTTTGGGAGAAATATAGAGGATGAGAGATTTATTGAGTAATAAGATTTTGATGTTAATAAAGATAAGAAGAGGGGATATATGTAAAAAAAGGAGGCTTTTCATGTGAATAAAATGGTGAGCATCGCAGGAGTGGTTTTCATGGCATTCCTTCTTGCAGGTTGTCAAAGCACTGAAAAGGATGCGGTGGACACAGATGTCAAGCAGGTGGATGAGACAGCCAAGGAAGAAGTGGAAACAACTGAAGAGATGGATACAGAGACCGATGAGGGAAAAACAAAAGACGAAGCTGCCCCCTACGAAACAGTCAATGTGACATCAGATTACTTCATTGAAACCGACACCTATGATACAGGGCGGGAATTTTTGACGATGTTCACAATCAAACGGGATGACGGGAAGGATCAGAATAGGGAAGAGCGCCTGGCGGCTTCTCTCATGGAGAATGATCCTTCGGAACAAAAGATCCTTGAATCTTACACCAAGCTGACAGTCGAGGGGCAGAATCTTAGGGTGGATTTCCAAGAGGATGGAAACCTTCTTTCCGCCACTTCTGCGCAGCATTCGATGTTTTATGATTCTCTGTTGGGGATCAGTCATCTTTATGGCATCGAGGAGATCACGTTTGTGAATCCGGAAGGCGAAGAGAACATCACGGTAGCCGAACGGAAGGTGGATGCCCCGATCGTGGTGGCTGACGAATGGGAAAGGTCGAAGGGATACTATACCCTCTATGATAAAGAAGGGAAGCAAACATGGTTTATTCCAGCAGGTGAGTTGGATGAAGGGGCTGGTGGAGAGGATTTGTCTTTTCAAGAAACCATCGAGATGATGCAGACCGTTGATCAAGAGGACGCGTTTTACGCATCAGCCATAACAGAAGGGCTGGAAGTAAAGGAGGTTTCTCTTAAAGACGGTCTTGCGATTGTCCACTATACGATGGACGAAGAGGAAGTATCAGCATCTGACCGCATCGTCTTTGAGAATGCCATGCAGCTTGTAGCCCTTGACTTCGATGCGACAGAACTTCAAATGGTGAACGAGACGAAGCGTCAGAACAAAACATTTCCATTCTAATAATCCTATTAACATAAAAGACCTCAGCCGGTGAGTGCATTCTCCGGCTGAGGTCTTTTGGGCGGGATCATGAACGAAGCAATCGCAACCCGTTCAGGATCACCAGGATGGTGCTACCTTCATGCCCGATGACTCCATATGGGAGATCGAGGACTTGAAGGAAATTGGACGCGATGAGGAGCATGATGACAGAAATCGAGAAGACGACGTTCTGCTGGACGATACGCTTCATGCGCTTTGACAGCTTGATGGCTTCTGCGATCCGGGTCAGATCGTTTTTCATCAGGACGACATCGGCTGTCTCCAAGGCGACATCTGTTCCTTCACCCATTGCGATTCCGACGTTGGCTGTGGCAAGGGCAGGCGCGTCGTTGATTCCGTCACCGACCATGGCGACGGTCCCGAAGTCCTGTTTCAGAAGCTTGAGTTCATCCACCTTGGTTTCAGGAAGGCATTCAGCAATGAAAGATGATACGCCTGATTCCTGTGCAATGGCACGGGCGGTCTTCTCATTATCCCCGGTGAGCATGATCGTTTCAACGCCTTCATCGGCAAGGAGCTTCAGGGCGTCAACGGTTTCCTTTCGTACAACGTCCTTCAACGCGATGAGGGCGATGATGACACCGTCACGCTCGACGAATACCGTCGTCTTTCCTTCAGAAGCCAAGATTTCATACCTGCCATCCATGAAAGCTGATGCAGCGGTGCCCATGAAATCGGCCTTTCCGATCTTCCAATCAGAGCCGTCCATGACGGCCTTGACTCCCCACCCCGAGATGTCTTCAAGAGAATCGGGTTGGGCAAGTTGGATCCCTTCGCTGCGGGCGTGCTTGACGATGGCCTGGGCGAGGGGGTGATTCGACTGATTCTCGATAGAAGCAACCACTTGAAGGGTCTTTGCTTCATCTTCAGAAGTCAGGAAGTCTGTGACAACCGGTTTGCCTCTTGTCAATGTCCCAGTCTTGTCGAAAGCGATGGCTTTCAAGTTACTCAGGTTTTCCAGATGTGCTCCGCCTTTGAAAAGGATTCCGTGGCGTGCCCCGTTGGAGATGGCAGAGAGGCTCGCCGGCATGATCGACGCCACCAGGGCACACGGTGAAGCGACGACAAGGAGCACCATGGCACGGTAGAAGGTTTCATTCCAGCTCCACCCCAATGCGAAGTGGGGAAGGAACATCATCAGCACTACGACGGCAAGGACAATCTTGACATAGGTCCCTTCAAACCGTTCAATGAACAATTGGGAAGGGGACTTTTCCGACTGGGCCGATTGGACGAGATCGATGATCTTTTGGAACAGGGTCTCGCTGCTCGGTTTTGTCATTTTGACCGTGATGGCCCCGTTGATGTTCACGGTTCCGGCATATACTTCATCATCCGCTGACTTGGTGACAGGGACCGCTTCTCCAGAAATGGCTGCTTCATCGATAGAGGTGCTGCCTTTTACGACCATCCCGTCCGTCGGTACACGCTCGCCTGGTTTGATGAGGATCAGGTCACCGATATCAAGGGAGCTGACCTGCACTTTCTTCTCACCGGTCTCCGTGATGAGCCATGCCTCTTCAGGCTGAAGCTCCATGAGGGCGGAGATTTCCTTTTGGCTCTTGTTCATCGTGTACGTTTCCAGGGCTCCGCTCACGGCGAAGATGAAGATCAGGATCGCGCCTTCAGTCCAGTAGCCGATGATGGCCGAGCCAACGGCAGCGAAAATCATGAGCATCTCCACATTCAATTCTTTGTTTTCGATCGTCTCCTCGATGCCTTCCTTCGCTTTAGCGAAACCACCGATGACGAATGCGAGAAGATAAAAGATGATGCTCAAGGAGGACTCATCCTTCGAGAAGAGCCAGCCGAGGAGAATGAAGACCCCGCTGACAAGGGCGGCAATCAGTTCGGCATGGGGTTTGATTTTTTCAAGAAGTGGGAGTTTGCTGCCGGGACTCCCGAGACTTAGCGCTTTGGACTGTGAACTCATAGTGGATTCCTCCTCCAGTGTGATGGAACTAATTGATAAAGAATGGTTCTCAATGAGAATAATAATCAACATCAGTACCCTTATAAAACGACGAAAGCTGCCACCGGATAGGATGACAGCAAATCTATTGAGATCCAAACTTTCAAATCAGTAATTTATAATTATTATAATTTATACTATCACATCTATATGGAGAAGGAAAGGATTATGTGCTAGTATTTTTCTGCTATTTCCCTTCGCCTCGTTTGAAGGGAAAAAGTCACAAGACTGATGAAGATGACAAGCAGCATGGTGGCAATCATATAGAAGAAACTTGATCCTTCAAGCTTCTCGATCGTCACTCCACCTATGAACGGACCGATCATGCTCCCGAAGCTGAAGAAGATCCCGCACATGATATTGCCCGCTGGCAGAAGCTCTTTTGGCAGGAGGTCGGTCATATAGCTGATCCCGAGGGAGAAGGTCGATCCGACGGCCATCCCGGCAAGGGCAAAGCACGTGAAGAGGCCGATGGTGGAATGGGAAACGAATCCCGCCGCCGTGAAACAGCCGGTCCCGATGATCATCACGACAATCAAAACACTCTGCCTTCCGATCCTATCACTCAGGATCCCGAGGGGGAGCTGTGATAAGATGCTCCCCGCCGCGAAAGCAGGAAGAAGGACCGCCACGGCATCCACGGATATCCCGTTCCTTAGGGCGAAAATGGGGAAGTTCCCATTCAATGATGCTTCAAGGAACCCATATCCGAGGGGAGGCAATAGGGCTACCCATGCGTATCGAAGGACTTTTCCGAACCGGCGAAATGATCCGACGAAGGTGGCGTCCCCCATATTCTCTGTTTCGGGGAATTCATTCTTCAGCTTGAAGACGAAGCCCCAGACGATAAGCGTCATCACGGAAGAGATGATGAACGGAAGCGCCTCATGAACGGCGAGAAGCTGGGTCATGAGCGGCCCGACGGTGAAGCCGATCCCGAAGGACAGCCCGTAGATGGAGATATTGCGACCCCTGTGTTCCTTCGGTGAAAACGACGTGATCCAGGTTTGTGTCGCAAAGTGAAGCATATGATCCCCCACCCCGATGCAGAGTCGGAGGAAGAACCAGAACCAGAAGGTCTTCCATATAGGGAAAAGAAGCATGGCGGCGGCCACAGTGATGCCGCCGATGATGATCATGGGACGATACCCGATCTTCTGAAGGGGCTTTTCCATGAGAGGGGAAGCAATAAGGATCCCGATATACAACGCAGTGGCATTCAATCCATTCAAGGAAGAAGACACGCCGTCCTGTTCAAATATGATGGCGATCAAGGGCAGGAGCATCCCCTGCGAGAATCCCGAAATCGACACGATGGCCACAAGGACCCAGAAGCGAAATGATAATTGTTTATTCATATGCACGGACTCCAGTCTATGTTGGTTATTCTTAGATGGTAACGGGTTCCCTTCATTTTGGCAATATGAGGATGAACCATTTGTCAGGGTTTAGGACATATGATCGAAAAAGGATTGGAAAAGGAAGAAGGTAAGAAAAAAAGCGGTGACTTACATAAAAAAATATCATTATAGTAGAAAAGTTAATTAATAGATCATGAGGTAATCGAACCCTGTAAATAGTGGGGGATAGAATTTAATGATGAAATTAATATTATTCCTGAAAGAATATTTTTCATTATATATAAGTGGGTCAGGGGAACTAGTATTAGGAGGGGGTACGGATCACTGCAAAAATGTTCTCATGTTCAAAGGTTGTTCCATCACACAACAAAGGAGTTGCAGATCTATTTCTAGTCATTTGGATGTGTTGATTCATTCGGACTAGATAGCGGTATTTTCAATATATCTTTCTCATTTTGGATGAGAGGTGAAGGGAAGAAAAATGGGTGCTATGCAGGTATAGTTATTGTTAAGCAATTCAGAAAAGTTAGTAAAATTCAACTAGAATCCTTTATTAACAGTGTGGTAATATTTTCATGATTCCAAGGGAAGGGAGGGAAAAGGTCATGAGTAATGGGACATTGAACAGTGTGGAGTCCTTGCTTCAGGAAATCGAATCGATTGAAGTGATGGAAGTATCAGAGTCCATGATGCTGTCTGAAACCGGGGCGACGAGTGGGTCGAGCTCATCGGGAAGTACGTCATGCTGCGGATCATGTTCATGTGTAAGCTGTGGTGCCTGCACCAGCTGTGGAGGCTAAAATCGATCGGGGGAGGAAATGAAATGATAAAGGCGGCAAATAACGAAGTAGCAGACTTGCTTCAAGAGATCGAATCCATCGAGGTCATGGAAGTGTCAGAATCCATGATGCTATCAGAAACTGGTGCGACTAGTGGATCCAGTTCATCAGGAAGTACATCATGCTGCGGATCATGTTCTTGCGTGAGCTGTGGCGGTTGTACAAGCTGCGGATAACGAATTCTGAAGAATCGGGGACTAATGATGACTACTAATCTTAAAATCGAATCCTTATTAGAAGAAATAGAGTCCATCGAAGTGATGGAAGTATCAGAATCGATGATGTTATCAGAAACAGGGGCTACTAGTGGGTCCAGTTCATCAGGAAGTACGTCATGCTGCGGATCATGTTCATGTGTCAGCTGTGGCGCTTGCGTAAGCTGCGGCGGTTGATGCAATGAAGGGGGACCGGTTTTCCGGTCTCCTTTTACCCCAAATCAAGTCGTTTGAAACCGGGACTTACCTCCTGAATGTTGGAATTTATTCCGAAACGATAGAAGGGCACCCAATAGTTTGTTACGATTCAAGTAGTTTGAATTTACAGAAAATACATATGGAGTGTGGTATACAAAATGCTCTTCCCGTGGTACTTGATCAGAGAAAACACGTTATCCTACAGCGATTTCGCACCACTCCGTTCCACTGAACTCGTTGATTTTGTCACTGAATCCCATTTGCACCTGGAGTCGTTCCAGCGCATGAAGGATGAAGTGGTGGCGGCACTTGAAGTCGACTTTCACGAAACAAAAGATCCCTCCCTCCTGAATGTGAAGCGGAAGGTCTTCAATCGGAAAGGCCTCAAGGAGGAAGAAGCCGTGACGGACGCCTTGGAGGAATACCGTCTGGTACGCGACTTCATCGAAGAAGATCGTGCTGCCGGTGAAGCGCTTTTCCATGCAACCGAGGCCAGTCACCGTCAACATCTGTGGACCCTCTTCAAAGAAAAGCCGGTCGTGACGAATCCGCTGCCCTTGGTGAATCATCAGATGCATCACAAGCTCGATAAGTTCCTGTCCACCCCGCCGGATACGCACAAATCAAAGGTGAAAAAAATCGATAGCACACTGCTTCGGATCGCCTCCCGTTCCACCTTCAAAACCAGTCCGTTCAGCTCATTCACCAGTATCGACCTGAAATCATTCACACCCCAACCAGAAGCTCCTGCACCCCAATATCAGATTGAATTGAATTATTACATATGGCAAAAAATCCTTCAGCTCATTGCCAACGATCCCGCCTTCATCCCTTATCTTACGTACCTCTACTCCGGTAGGCATGAAGATGGAATCGTGGATTTCACTTCCCGGATCGACTTGAACCGGGGGAAAATCTTTAACAACATCGAAAACCATTTTATCGCGAAGGACAATCCGATCTTCTCTGCCCTCTCCAACTTCAATCGTCCCATCGCTTACGAAGAAGTCCTCTCCCTCCTTGAGCCTTTCACTTCAGAGGAGAAGGCGGAACGCTTCTTTGTTGATGGCCTTCTGAAGAAAGGGATTCTGTATGCCGATTTTGAACTCGATGAGTACGCAAAGGATGTACGCGGGGATTTTTACAAGAAGCTCGGCTCCCTACCTGAACACCATAAGATCAAGCTTGTCGTCGAGACGATGGAAGCGATCGACGGCCTGGTGGATGAATATAGGCGATCAGGGTGGAAGGAACGCTTCGGGATCTATTCCAAGATTATGGGCCGTCTTGCAAGGATCGAGGAATCCTTTGGTTATACGTTCACGAAAGAAAATCTATTCTATGAGGACTATCTGGCACCCGCTAGCACCGATCTTGAACTGTCTGAATCCTTCATCCGTGAGATCGGCATCATTCAGAAGCTTGCCATTCTGACGAGTATCCCGCTTCAGTTCAAGTATGAGTTCGCCCATAGGTTCCACCAACGCTACAAAGGTAAGTCCATGGCCGTCAGGAAAAAAGAAGTGCGCGACTTGTATATGGAAGAAGTGATGAAATTCACGAATTGGACCGATATTTTGGCGGGTGTACCCGATTTGAAATCACCTGGCGGACAGGTGATGGAGGAGATCAAGGGGGAGATCCGGGACCTTTTCCAAAAAGCAAAGCATGGGGACGGCCGACTCATCGGAGATGAAATCCTAGCTCTGTACGATTCATTCATGGAGCGGACCGGATTTAGCAAAGAACATCTCTCATCTACAGCACTCTTCCAGAAAACAGAGGACGGCTATATTCTGAACAAGCTGTATGCGGGTCATATGAAGCTGTTCACCCGCTATTTCCAATACAGCCCGTCGATCTATGGAGATTCCCGTTTCAAGGAATATGTCGCACAGATGTGCCCGGATGTCCTTGAGATACGCGAGGGATTCGGATTCAACGCGAATCGGCATGAGACGTTCCTGAACCAACGTCTCCTCATTCCGGGAAGCAAGACGAATCCAGCCGATGAAACGGCCCACTGGAGTAATGATCTTCACTATCGTTACAACGAAGAGAGTGGGCTCATAGAGATTGTCGGAGAGGATGGCTCGATTGAGATTGACTATATCGGAAGTCTTGTCGACTATATGATGCCCCCGAGCATCCGGATGCTTTCGACGGGGCTGACGCCGAGGTTCGATCCCGGTCTGGTGAAACTTTGGGAAATCCATGAGGAAACCCGGCCTGTGATCGATCACATCCCAAGGCTCCATCTTGGACATCTGGTGATCATGAGGGAGAAATGGCTACTTGATACGTCACACTTCCTGCAGGAGGAAGAGGTGTACGATCTTTACCGGAAGACGGTCACCCGCTTCAAGGAGCTCGGGTTGCCCCTTGAATTCTTCGTGAGCCGCATTGTGGACGCAGAGACCTACGACTTTGATAAATCGAATCGATCGGATATGAAACCTCAGTATATGAATCTATTATCCCCCTTGTTTTTCAAAGAGTGGGTCAAGCTTCTGAAGGAAGAATCAAGATTGGTTGTGGAGGAGCTTTATCCGGCAGGCGGGGGCGAAAATCATAACATAGAATACCAGGTGGAGGTGAGCATGGATGAAAAGCCTGAATGATTTGACGGAAATCCGCTTGTTCTTCTTCGGGAGTGAGGAGCAGAAGGCGAAGGTGTATGTCGACTGGGTGATCCCTTACTTCATGGAACTCGGTGTCCCTTTCCATGCCGAGCGTGACTGGTTCGGGGGGCCGAACTATAGGATCGTGCTGGAGGGGGATGTGAACCTGGAAGACGTAAAGTCCCATTTCCGTTCCCACTGCATGAGGGAACATGGAGAAATCGACGAAGGGGAGATCCTTCGCAATCTGGCAGCCTATCAAAAGAACACGGCAGTGGTTGCAGGGATGGAGAGACGCGAGCATCGCGACGTGAGCCATCTGAATCATCTAGAGGTAGAAGCCGGCACCATCCCGGAGTCCTATGTGAAGAAGAGGTTCCACTCATTCCTTCACTTGAAGGTCCATACCGAAGCCCTATTCAAGATGCAATCCTTCATCAATCACCACCTGTCACAGTGGAGAGGGATGGATCAGACGGCGAAGATCAGCCATACCGCACGCTTCTTCAGGGATGTGCTCCCTTACTCGCGCTTCGAGGAAAAATACGCGGTTCTCGTATATGTATCCAATATCGAGGGGGTCCTCGCCATTGCTGAATCCATGAAGAAAAAGCAGGCATACATAAACACCTACGAGCGGGTGTACGACGTATTGAACCCCCGTGAGCTTTTTGCAGGAAAGGACTACGAAGAAGCATTCGGCATGGATTGGAGAGTGACGATCGGAAGCATCGACTCCTTGATCACGGCCAATCTTGAAGGTCTGGCAGGCGAAGAGGAAGGCTATTATTCCCATCGGGAGCAGCGGGAGCTCCTTTATCAAAACATCCGGGAGATCGGGAGTGGATTCCATGATGAACTGATGGCGAGGAATATCGAGGGGCTCCTCGACCACGAGGAGCATGCCCGCTTCAAGTATTTGATCAACGTGGTCTATAAGTTCATCCATATGATCGGCGTCTCCTTCAATGAGAAAAACGTGGCCTGCTATATCGTGAGCCGGTTCATCCTTGAGGAAAACGGGACCACATGGGACGAGATCCTCAAAGAAAGGGGAGAGTCCTTTGTTCCTTAAAACGAGAACGAATTTCTTCCCGTCATTTGATGAGAGTTCAGATGTGCTTCATATCCAGAAGAATGACACGCTTCAGAAGGTGAGGATGGAAAAGGGGCTGTATGAAGAGTTCCTTGGGATCCTGGGGGAGTTCAACGGTGGTTCCTCCGCAGATCTGGACGGGAAGTCCACAGACTATAAAAGGGTGCTCAAGTTCTGTCTCCACCAGGGGCTCCTTGATCAACCCTTGCACGACAATGAGCCTTTCCTTCTTCGTTACGTGGAGAACACCTATGATGACTACAGGACGGTGTGGGATAAGATCGTCTCGACCCCGGTCGATGTGATCGATGCGCCACCATCCATTTTGGGGCTACTCAACGAAAACGATCTGCAGACAGGCGAAGGGGAAAAACGGACCATACGCTGGATCGATGGAATCGGTCTTGCAGACCCCGGGGATTTTGTCATTCTTCATGACAATGGTCATCATGCTTTCTTCATCCATGAGAATGAACGTGATCTTCAACTAGCTAAGGGTCTCGTACAGAGAGAGCGGAGCGGGGGTCCCTTGGAACTGGGAAAACGGGTTGCAGGTGTAAGGGCACTGGCGGAATGGGTCAAGCATATCGTGGATCCCCGTCGCAAGAAGCTCGTGACCGTGCTGTATGACACCGGTGAGTCTGCCGTTATAGGGAAAGAAGATGTCACCTCGACCCTCCCGCTGTATGAGAGGACGTTCCTGGACGCGGATCCCGACCTTTCCTTCATCCAGAAGCTTGAAGGGCGGTGGACGAGCTTTCATTCCCTGGATGTGTCCATCAATGAGGGAGACCCGGAATTCCCCGTTCACCTCCATGTGGCTCCGTATGAAATCCGGTTCCAGGACTTTACGCATCGAAGCATCGACTATGAGTATAAAGATGCGGCCATTCACGCCCTGACAAGGGGAATCGAAGGGTATCTGGGCAGCATCGATGACAGTGGGTGGGTAGCAGACTACTCAAAGGAGCGATTTTATATCAGGGGGATGATCCCTTTCCTCGGTAAGACAGGGGAATTCGTCGAACTTGCTGCGTTGCCGGCACGATATGAAGAGCGCATCGGTTCAATCTTGGCACAGACGGACTCGATCAATGAGATTGCGGTCATCCTCGAGACACTGTTCCGAGAAGATGTCTTCGTCTTATACCTGGTCGACCAAGACCGCCGGGTGCTCTACAAAGGTACGGCGGAAATCGAGCTTGGCAGGGAACTGAGCCGGGCGCTTGCATGGGTGACCGGTCATCTGCTCAATGGTCTTGAAGTTTGTGAAGGGACGCTGGATGCTGTGGTCAGAACGATCCCTTTCCCCCTAGAACAGAAGCCCCCATCCCATATCCATACAGAGCTGACCCGTGAGCTTTCGGATATCCCGATTACGGAATCGGCTTGGATCTACCAAGGGGATGTGGAAGACGCGGGGCTTTATGTCGGGAAGTTTGAAAGGGGGGATGCGGGATGACGGTCACAACTGACACCGGACTTCCCATCGTGGTCCGGAGCAGCCATCTTTTCGTAGGTCCATGGAAAAAGGAACGTGGACACGCCTGCTTTACCTGTTTCATCTCCTACCTCAGATCGAACGGAAGTGACCTTGCTTCGATCCTTGACCATGAGATGGTCGGAGCGGGGGAAGGCGATGATGGGATCGACCTCGATGGAGTGGATTTTCATTCATTCATCAATCGCGTCCTCGTCATCGATAAGCGGTCGTGGTCGGTGACTTGGAAGAAATTCCGCAAGAATCCGTTCTGTCCAGAGTGTGGGGTGGAATGGGAAGAAGAGCGGAAAACGGGGCTTCATCTGACAGACGAACCCCATTTCAGGGTGAAATCAGGAAAAGAGATCTCACAGCTTCTGAAACGGTATGAAGATGAACTGATTGATGCCGACACAGGAGTCGGAAGAGCACTCTTCCGCGATGCAGAATCGAATATCATCCCCATGTACGCCATCGAAGCGGTCATCCATGATCGGACGTTCTATTCATATGGGCGAACGACGGGGATCGCGGAATCAAGGAATGCGGCCATCCTTGAGCTCCTTGAACGCTATTCAAGCATGGTCCCGAGATTCAAGGCACCCATCGTTGCCTCTTATGAAGAGCTTGTGGCACATAATAAAAAGGTGGTGCCGCCCGGGCGTTACATTCTGCGGAGCCCCCTAGATCCCGACCGCAAGCTCCACTGGACGAGCTGCCGGGAAGTAGGGACGGGAGAGGCATTCTTGATACCGGAGCAGATGATGTACTTTGATAATCAGCTTCTGAGGGGTGAAACCCGCTTCCTATACGAGACGTCCAATGGGACTGCCCTTGGCGGGAGTGTGGAAGAGGCGTTGGTGTATGCGATCCTCGAGGCGGTGGAGCGGGATTGCTTCCTCGTCCACTGGTATACGAAGCGCCTTCCACGAATCATTGATCAGGAAAGCCTGGCGAATACCCATGTGAAAGGGATCCTCCGTACGCTTGATCAGCTCGGATACGAGACATACTTATTCGACATCACCCTCGAGACAGAGGTCCCAGCCGTATGGGTCCTGCTCCGTAATACCGATGCAGATGGGCAGCTTCATCTCTACAATGCCGCAGGCTCACACTTCGATCCCGAAGCAGCGATTTTCGCGGCCCTTGTGGAAGCGGGTACCTCGGTCATCGTGTATGAAGAGAAGCTCCGAGCTGAAAAGCCGGGCCTCTCCCACCTGATCGGCAGCCCGGAAAACGTCACCCACATGGAGGATCACGTGAACTACTATGCCTTCAGGGAGAACAGCGGTGCATTCGACTATCTCTTCAATCGGATGGCCGATCTTGAGCGCATCCGTGTGGAGGAGATGGCTCCGCGTTTCCCGTTCTCATTTAAAGGAATCGTCGAGAAGGTAATGGAGCACCATCCCCGGGTGTATTTCACCGACATGGGGAATGAACTCATCGATGAGATGGGGCTTTCGGTGGTGAAAGTGTTCATCCCGACTCTGCAGCCCATGACATTCGGGAAGCAGAACGAGAGGCTGAATATGGAACGATTGGAAGCATGGAGTGAAGGAGAGGTGGAGGTAGGATGCGAACCCCACCCCTTCCCGTAGTCGATCCTTTTCCTTATTTTACGGAGGAGCGATACGAACGCAACCGGTATGCCTATTCGATGAGAAGGATGCCGCCAACTACAGTCTTGGAATATCGGGACGGGGTGAACGTACCGGCAGAAGTCGCGGAGTGGATCAGGAGGACGTTTGCTTATGCTTCTTACGACCCCCTAAGTCCATATCCTTTTAGTAAATCCGTTCCTTCTCCAAGGGGTATCCATCCGTTCGTCCCGGTTTTCTCTGCTGGTGGAAACCGTTACGTCTACGATGCAGGCCGGGACCGTTTCGCCTTCGTTGGACGTGGCGGAAGGGAGAATCGGTTCTCCCTTTGCATCGACCTGTTCAGGGTATGCGGGGTATATGGTGAGTTTGGATTCCCACTGGCCCTGATGGAGTGCGGCCACATACTTGCCGACCTATATCCATCAGTGAAAAGGGGGCGATTTACCTTCAGGAACCATAATGAAATGCATCCCCTCGCCCCGTTCCGTAAAGGAGACCTCATCGAATTCTATGAAGGGGAGTTGCCGGTTTCCATCGAATCCGGATGGGACGATATCGGTGAAGACGGGGTCGGCATCCAAGATGACTTCGTTCAAGAGCTTCATTTTCTTGGAATGGAGCGATGGATGTCCCGAGCGGCGTCGGTCACCCCCTCCATCCCGACACTTCCCGGAACCATGGAAGGGAGGGCAAGGGGCGCCCGGACATCCTTCAACGGAAGGCTGGGTCTGTTCGCCCGCCCCTCTGTGATGGAAGGGAGGACGTTTGCCAGACTGCTCGAGATAGCCGGACGCTATGAGGCGCTTTCGATGACATTCTTTGTTCAGTCGGTTGATGGTATGGAGAAAGGGGTCTATCGAATGGAATCTGGCGGACCGAAGAGAATGGGAGGGTTCGAGAGTCTGAATGATCTTTTTCATGAAGGGAAACGGACGATGAACCTGGATCGCCTGCCTCTTGCCATCATCTTATCCGTCCGAAACGGTGAGTTGGCTTCATTCATCTACGCCCATGTCCTCGCCGGTATGTGCGTGCAGGAGATGTCTGCTGCCTTTTCCGGGGAAGGGCGCTTTACCCGTCCGTTCAAAAATATCAATGACGCATACTTGAAGCAAACAGGGGAGTCGAAGCTATATGGATGCCTATTCGGATCCGGAACTTCCGCTACCCGGCAATCATGGAGGTGAATCTAGTGAACTGGCATTCTTATCATATTTTCATCCATGACATGAGTGAGCATGATCGATTCCTTCAGCAGGTGGTGCGTGGGATCGTGGATGATACGCACGTCTCTTCCTTCTTTTTTATCCGGTACTGGCAAGGTGGTCCCCATATCCGTTTCCGTTTCCAATCGGAGCATGCAAACGATGTGATCAGCGAGCTGAAGCACCGGTGCCGTGCATTTTTCCGGGACTACCAGCCCCCTTTTACACTGGAGAGGGAAGCCTTCTACAGCCGTCAACTCTTTGATGGCACGGCGCCGGATGATGCGGAGCTCTACTGGGTGGAAGATGGGTCGATAAAGGAGATCCCCTACGAACCGGAGCTTGAGCGGTATGGTGGTGAAGAGGTGATGGCAGAATCGGAAGCTATCTTTCATCAAAGCAGCCTGCTGGCTCTCAAGCATTTGGAAGGGGTCGCTGGTCCTGCGATACCTAAGCGGCTGCTCCTGGCCTGCGACTTTTTCCTCGACATGCTCAGGGCTTTGACAGAGGAAGAGGGACATGAGCTCATCCGTCGGTACAACGCCTTCTGGTCCCGATTCGATCAAGGAAGCATCGATCCCGTACAGAGGGAGCGGTTCCGCACCCTGTACTGGAAGCAGCGGGCCATGGGAGGGCAGAGTGGTTCTCTGGAGCTGGATAGGATCAGCCGGATCGTCGAGGGGATCAACGGAAAGGGAAAGCGGCATCTTCTCCCGTATTTGATCTTTTCGCACATCCACATGTATAACAATCGGATCGGTCTGCCGCCGAATCTGGAGAGCACCGTGGCGTTGATCGCGGGAAGTGAGAAAGAAGGAGCGGTTGCGAAGTGAAGTGGGATTTTACATTCAGTGAAAGGGATACAACACAGCGATACCGGAATTACCATCGGTCGTCAAGTCATGCCCCGCTCATGCAGATGAGGAAGGCGCCAAGGCGGGAATACGAAGTCCGGGACCTTGATTCGAATGGAAAGCGTGTCAAATGGCATATGGACCCGGGACGATTTGATCAGGCAGGAGGAAAAACCTTTGCCGATGTGATGAAAAACAGGAGGACATCATGGAATTTCGGCGAAAGGGATGTAACAGAAGAAGAACTGAAGGAGCTCCTGCTGTTCAGCTTCGGTATCAGCGAGCCTTTGGAAAGAAAGCGCACCTACCCTTCCGGCGGCCAGTTCTATTCCCTGGAAATCTACCTGCTTCCGACCACCCGTTCCGTGGCATCGGGGCTTCTCGAGGAAAAGGTGTACAAGCTCAATGTGAATGAAGGGACGCTCGTGGAAATGGAGGATCTCGATCTGGCGAAGCTTCCCCTGCTGAGCGCTTCCACGGACGTCGGATTCTTCTCATTGAAGGAAGCCCAGTGCGTCGTCGTACTGGTGGGCAATGATCGTGATCTATCGGTAAAGTACATGGATCTCTCATACAGAATCATGCTTCTCGAAGCCGGCCACATGGCACAAAATTTCCTTCTCACGTGTACCAGCCTCGGTCTCTCGTCCGTGCCGCTGGGAGGGTTCCATGAAGGAGAAATCAAAAATATGCTGCAGCTCACGGACGACAAGATGGTGCTGTATACGCTACTAGGAGGATGACGATGGAGAATCAAGTGATCAGGTTGAAAGACGACTATATGATCCTATCCAATCCGAGGGACCGGCGTGAGGTCATCGTTCTTGATAAAAAGGAAGAAAAGATCATCCTCAAATTCAATCTCGGTCCTCAATTCGAAAAGGTCCAACTGGATTTTGAAGTGGTCCTGAGGCATTTCGTCTCCCTTCAAAGCTTGAGTGGATGCATTGAAGGAAAGCTTGCCATGAAGCTGCTGCAGACACATCCGCGATTGTTCGACCTAGCGGGGTTCACAAGTCCCGCTTTGAAAGAGGATTACATACAGTATGAGTTCGGGAGGTCAATCCGTCCGGAATCGCTTTATGAAACTTACCTGGGACCTGAAGGGAAGAAAACCTTCATCCTCTGGGGAATCAGTGAAACCAGCCTTACCCTCAGCCGGACCCTGTCATCACTGGGGATGAGCGTCTCGATCGTGGAGCCCTCTCTGAGTGAACGGGAGGATATCCAGCTTCAAAAGCTCTTGACCATGCACGGGTCCAGTTCGGTTGAAGAGCTTTACGGGGAGAGGGTCCAATGGGTCACTCCGGAGGACCAGGAGGGCGTCTGGATCATCGATAACCGGCTTCTTGAACTGAATCTGATTGATGCAGACAGGGCTCTGGGCCAGATCGCTTCATCGATCGCCGTGCACTACGGATGCTACACCGATGAATTCACCGTCGGACCATTGGTGCTGAAAGAAGAAAGCTATGGATACACGGAATTCAGGAAGATCCATGGTGGGACGCCTGCCCTTCCTACCGTTCCCCAGTCCATGATCCAATCGGGTCTCATCCAGCGGATCCTTTATTTCATTCATGAAGATACGCTCAAACACTTGGCAGAAGATGTCCAGCTTCCCATCAACGGTGCCTTTGCATTTGATAACGATAGCTTCAATTCCAAATTAATCGACATAGAAGGTGGTTGGTAACCATGATCCTCAATGTGAATAACCTCAATAAAGCCTATGGTTCGAAAACGATCTTGAACAATATCTCCTTCAAGGTGGAGGAAAATAAAATCCTGGCCGTAATGGGACCGAACGGGGTTGGAAAGACGACCCTCCTAGAAATCCTCATGACCTTGAAGCCGTGGAACTCAGGAGAAGTAGAGCTCATCGGCATGGACCTGTCCAAAGCAGCGAATCTGTCCAAGATCCGCTCGAATATCGGAGTGGTCTTCCAGGAAGGCGGGATGTACGCTTATCTCAAGATTGCCGAGATCCTCGACCTGTTTGCTTCCTTCCATAACATCAATGAAAAGCGTGTCCGCCACGTCATCGAGATCTTCTCACTCGAATCCCATCTGAACGTGAAGTTCGAGAAGCTGTCTGGCGGGTGGAAAAAACGGATCCTCCTCGCGTGTGCGTTCCTGAACTCACCGAAGATCCTCTTCCTGGACGAACCGACGACCGGTCTCGATCCGGAAGCAACGAACGATTTGTGGACGAATATCTCCGTTGCCAAGGAGCAGGGAGCCACCATCATCTTGTCCACTCATTCCCTTGAAGAAGTGGATATGTACGCCGATGAAGTGATCATCCTGAATAAGGGCATGATCGCAGAACGGGGAAATCCGAGGGAGCTGAAGCATAAGCACGGCACCCTATACTTCAAAGAAGCCTATTTCAACGTGATCAAAGAAAGGAAGGCGGCCAATGAATAAATCGCTGATCAAACTTAGTAAGTATGATTTCCTTGTCTTCTTCCGGGAGCCTTTCTTCGCCCTTCCCATCATGATACTGCCGGGCATCTTCTTTTTCGTCTTCATGAAGATCTTCAGTAATACGATCGGCGGGGCTGAAAACTTCGGACCGTATATCCCGATCTATGGATTACTCATTTCATTCCTCGTCCTATTCTTCAATATCGGTCTGCAGTATGTAACGGAGAAGGAGCGGGGGATCCATAAGCGGCTGGTGCTTTCGTCCATCAGCATCTATCAGATCATTTTCACGTACGTCATACGCGGTGTGCTGCTCTCGCTTCTCGGGTTTGCCCAAATCCTCGCAATCGGGGTATTCGTGTTCAAGACGACCATCACGGATCATATGATCGTGTTCCTGTTGACGTTTGTGATCGTGATTGGGATTACGCTGTTGTTCAGTTTGTCGACGCATAATCTGTTCAAGAACTCGCGTCAGGTGCTTCCGTATACGATCATCATGTTCCAGTATGTGCTGTTCGGCTCGGGGTTGATGTTCCCGACGGATCAGCTTCCTGGGTATTTGAAGTTTTTTGTAGATATTAATCCGTTTTATCATATGAAGGAGATTTTGCTCGGGGTATGGCACTGGTCGGGTGTGGAGATGGTGAATGTGTTGTATCTGGTGTTTATTGTGTTCTTGTGTTTGGGATTGATTTTCGTGAAGTCGAGGTCGAAGGAGTATTGAGGTGTGGTCGTCATTCCTGATGGGTGGCGGCTTTTTTTGTTTTATCGGGTTCTTTTTGGTGATGGGTCCGTGCCTTTCCGCTGCGGCAGGTCGCTTTCCGCGGGGCGTGCGGTGGAGCCTCCTCGTGCCTGCGGGGTCTCCCCCGCCCGCCTAACCGCAGGAGTCGACCCGCCTCCGCTGCAAGGCACTCTTGGATGATAAAGGGAATTCGGTTCCGATCAACTCGTCATATATAGGTGGATCCGCATCTCGATCTTTTTTATGGAGGGTTAAGGGAGAATGAAGACCGTGCCTTTTCGCTGCGGCGGGTCGCTTTCCGCGGGGCGTGCGGTGGAGCCTCCTCGTGCCTGCGGGGTCTCCCCCACCCGCCTAACCGCAGGAGTCGACCTGCCTCCACTGCAAGGCACTCTTGGATGATTGAAGGGGGTCCGGTTCCCATCATCCGGTCAAAGATAGGTGGATCCGCATCCCGATTTATTTTTATGAAGGGTTAAGGGAGAATGAAGACCGTGCCTTTTCGCTGCGGCGGGTCGCTTTCCGCGGGGCGTGCGATGAGCCGCTTCGGCTGCGCCTGCAGGGTGTCATCTGCCCGCCATTTCCGCAGGAGTCGACCTGCCTCCGCTGCAAGGCACTCATGGATGATTGAAGGGGATTCGGTTCCCATCATCTCGTCATAGATAGGTGGATCCGCATCCCGATCTGTTTTTATGAAGGGTTAAGGGAGAATGAAGACCGTGCCTTTTCGCTGCGGCTGGTCGCTTTCCGCGGGGCGATGGGTGGAGCCTCCTCGTGCCTGCGGGGTCTCCCCCGCCCGCCTAACCGACGGAGTCGATCCGCCTCCGCTGCAAGGCACTCTTGGATGATTAGGAGGGTGGGATGGAAGATTCACATCGCAACGTTTTTGGCACGAGAGACAGCACATACCTCAGATGAAAATAGACATCTTGGACAGACGGTATTCTTGGATTCCCTACTTAGATTTTCTTCTTTAATGAACGTACCCCACCCATTATCAAGTTTGCATGCTTCATAACACCAAAGAGTGCATTGAAGCGGAAGGCGCTTGACTCCGACAGGAATAGAGGAAAGCTCGAGACCCCGGAAGCGCAGCTGAGGAGGCTCGACTTCCTCCCCGCGGAAAGCAAGCGCCTGCAGCGGAAAGGAACGGTCCACGTATTTTCTCTATCTCCATTCCAATGGATAATCCATGCTTTACAAGAAGGGCATGGTGATCTTGATGAACACTCACGCTTGTCTACATCCAAGAGTGCATTGAAGCGGAAGGCGTTTGACTCCGACGGGAATAGAGGAAAGATCGAGACCCCGGAAGCGCAGCTGAGGAGGCTCGACTTCCTCCCCGCGGAAAGCAAGCGCCTGTAGCGGAAAGGAACGGTCCACGTATTTTCTCTATCTCCATCTCAACCAAAGGACCACATGACCCGTTTAATTTCGTGAGCACGTGGACACAAGAGGATTGATTTTCATGACAGGAGGGAATAAAACCTTCACAAAGGGCATTGCTTGTAAGGAAGGGGAGTAGGATAATTAGCCGTTGTTTGAACAAGATAAACTTTAATAGAAGCAAGTGGAATCATATTTTTATTCGGAAAGAAGGAAACAGGTATGAATAAGGTATTTGCTGGCCTGGTGTTTGTGGGGGTTCCGCTTTCGGTGGCGGGGTCGCTGTTGCACTGGTCGAGTGTTCTGATGTTTGTGATCTATTGTTTGACGATCATTTCCCTGGCTGCATTCATGGGAAGGGCAACGGAGAGTTTGGCCGTGGTGTCCGGTCCACGGATCGGTGGGCTATTGAACGCGACCTTCGGGAATGCAGTGGAATTGATCATTTCGATCTTTGCCTTGAAGGCAGGTCTGATCGGAGTGGTCCTGGCGTCCTTAACGGGATCTGTGCTAGGGAACCTGCTTCTTGTCGCGGGTCTTTCGTTTTTTATCGGGGGCGTGAAGTATAAGCGTCAGAAGTTCAATGTGTTTGATGCCCGGCATAATTCAGGGCTTTTGATGTTTGCCGTAATCGTGGCATTTGTCATTCCTGAGATCTTCTCCATGGAAATGAACGAGTCCAAGACCATGACGCTCAGTATAGGAATCTCCATCATCCTCATCGCCCTTTACCTCTGTGCCCTGTTCTTCAAACTGGTGACCCATCGCGGTGTGTATCAACAGAATGAAAGTGCCAAGGCTCATGAGGAGGAAGAGGCGGAATGGAGCAAGGGAAAGGCAATCCTGATTCTTCTCTTGTCCACGGTGGCTGTCGCGTATGTGTCGGAGCGACTCGTCCATACATTCGAGGAAGTGGGCCGTACCTTCGGATGGAGTGAGCTGTTCATCGGGGTCATCATCGTGGCCATTGTCGGGAATGCCGCCGAGCATGCATCCGCTATCATCATGGCGTTCAAGAACAAGATGGATGTGGCAGTTGAGATCGCCGTCGGTTCTACGCTTCAGGTGGCGATGTTCGTGGCACCGGTCCTGGTGCTGGTTTCACTGTTCTTCCAGACGAACATGCCTCTTGTATTCACGATACCAGAGCTCGTGGCCATGGTGTCGGCGGTCCTTGTGACCATCGTTATCTCCAATGACGGAGAGACGAATTGGTTCGAGGGGGCGACGCTCCTGGCAGCCTATGTCATCATGGGCATCGGGTTTTATCTGCTATAGGGGAGACCGGTCGTGGTGATCACGGCCGGTTTTGTTGTTTCCAGATTCTTTCATGATGGGAAGGTGGATAAGGTGCCAAGGGGAGGAAAAGCTAATGGCAAACAGAGAGTTGAAAGGAGTCACCACGATATGAAAGCCATTCGCATCATTACGATCATCCTTCTTTTCTTCATAACCGGGACGGCAGTCCTTCACGCAGAAAAGGAGCCGAAGAAGCAGCCTGCACCTGCAGCGCCTTCCCGCTCCGAGGTCAAGGTGCCCAATTCCGTCCTGACCATCACGAAAGAGAATACGTATCCCAATTCCACTCAGGATCAGCCCTATCTTCAGCCGAGTGAGTGGGCGCAGAAGCTGATTGAGACATCCAATGTGGATATCGAGAATCCGAACCTCATCAAGATCCTGAATGAGTCGACGATCAACTCGGCACCGACGATCGGTCTCCGCGCAACGATTTATCTTGGGGAATGGCCGCTGAATTATTCATCAACTGAAACATCGCCGAACTGGGAGTTCCAGAAGATCAATACAAACTATTTCGATAATCGCGGGGGGACGGCGAATCATCAGATCCATTATGTTCAGGAATCTCAAAAAGCCGTCAAAGGCGGCCTGACAGCCAAGGTTCCACATGCAGAAGACGTCCAGAAGATGATGCTGATCAAAGCAACAGAAAAATCCGCTCTTCCTCTTGCTTTCCAGACAATTGTCGGAGCGGGTACGAAGAAAGATCAGGTGTATAATATCTCCCCGAGGCGCATGGGGTATCTATATGCGTATGCACCGGCCATCAATGAAAAAGGGAAGGTCACTTACGGAGAAGTTTACCTTGTCATGAAAGGCACGAAGCGTTCTATCGTCGTCAAGAACGTGACCTCACAGGGAGTCGGCGCTTGGATTCCAATTCAGGATCATGTCCATTTCGGCTTCATGGCCACTGAAACACCAAGATAAGTTTATAGGAAGGGGGAATCGGGTAATAAAAAGATTCCCCCTTTTTTTCTTTTGGTCAGTATGATACAATAATTAGAATATTCTGAAATAAAGGAGGTGAGCCCGATGTATCTCATGATCTTCAGCCTGGCACTCGTTGTGATCGTCAGCGCCCGTTTCTGGTATGAAGCACGCAAGGCGAGAAACTATGCAGCGCAGGTTAAAAGCAAAGACTATCATCAGATCGATCCACAACTGGAAGAACTTGTTCCAAGGGATCGACGACAATGAAAGCACTACGGAATCCGATTCCGCAGTGCTTTTTATTTTTTATACGTAGCGGATCGGGGCAGGCTGGTAATAGGACGGGGACACCGGTCGCTCCGCCTTGCAGGCAGGGCCGATGTATGTACCCGTATGGATCGGCGCCGTGACATCTTTCCACATCTTCTCGTTGATACAATATGTCTCCGCCACCACATTCGCAGGAGTGAGGGCAAGGATATCGGATCCAAGGATGACTTCAGGGGTCGGGGCATCAAAGATGGCCAGAAGATGCGTCTCATCCCTCAGGGCCTCTTCATAATGCCACCAGCCTTGAGGGACATTGGCTACCATACCCGGGGTGATGACCTCATTGATCAGCTGCCGGGTGAACGGATTCAGGATGGTGACCCTGGCTTCACCGGATATGCAGTACACAAGCTCGGATGCATTCTGATGATAGTGTGGCTCCACATAGAATCCCTTGCTGAGAAAGATATCAAGAAGGGACGAGTTTTCAAGGGTGTTCAGATGCTGGACGCCCAGGACATTGATCAGGTTTTGGCCATTGAGTTTGAAGAGGGGGCTTTTGTTCAGATCGAAGCTGAACTGAGCGGAGTCAGCAGTATAATCCATATATTTCGTCATACACATCACCTTCTTTTCATGATGATATAGGATATGGGCGGGTCGTGATTTGGTGCCTGGGCATATGGTAAGCGTTTTTGGTACGATGAAGAGGAGGAGGGATGACATATGACACCGATCGAAGAAGTAGTGGTGAGTTTATTTGAGGAAAAGCACGCCGAGTATTTGAAAGAATTTCAATTGCCGCCTGAGCAGGTGAAGTTCACCGCTCTGCCTGAACAGGTGTGGGAAGAAGCGGAAGGGCAGTATCGGGTGGTGATCCTTGCGGAAGAGACGCCGGTGGGATTTTTTCTGCTGCATTCCACAGACAGGGTGAAGGAGTACACGGACAATCCACATGCCATGCTCCTGACCGCGTTGTCGATCGATCACAGACAGCAGGGAAAAGGATATGCCAAAAAAGCCATGCAGATCGTGAAGGAATGGGTCAGACTGGAGTTTGAATCCTGCAATGAAATCGTGTTGGCCGTGAATCATAGAAATATTCCGGCTCAAACTTTATACAGGCAGACCGGCTACCGTGATACGGGGCGGAGGAAGATAGGGGAAATCGGAGAGCAGTTCATTTTTGCACTCTCCATCAGATGAAAAAAAGAGAAAGGAGCCATAAGCCCCTTTCTCATTAACGTGTGATCCTGGCTTCCCGGGTCGAGAAGTCCACGTCTTTGTAGTACATAGATTTTACAAGAACATTCGGTCCCAGGCAGCGTGCTGCAGGACAATGGCAGTTCAGCTCTTTAGCAAGCGGCTGCCCTTTCCAGCGGTCGTAAACCTCGGGAAGGGTATCGGTCTTGATATTCCCAAGAGGTGGCGTATCACCGAAGTCGGTGACGATCACATCACCAGTGAAAATATTCACATTCAGGCGTGAACGGCCGTCCGGATCATTACGCACGCTCACATTTTTGCTTTTGTACAGTGTCTGAAGGAGTTCAAGGTCTTCATCTGAAGAACTGCACGGATAAAATGGCAGTGTCCCGAAGAGCATCCATACATTCTCGTCGCGGAATGAGAGGATATCGCGGATGGCATCGGCGGTTTCTTTCAGGGTCAATGATTCAAGGCTGGAGGCATAGTCTGATGGGTACATAGGGTGAATCTCGTGCCTCCCGCACTTCATTTCATCCACCACTTGACGGTGGATTTTCTCAAGATACGGCAGGGTGCTTTTGTTGAGCATGGTTTCCGCAGAGACGAGAACTCCATGTTCTGAAAGGTCGCGGCTGTTCTCGATCATACGGTCGAACAGCTTTTGGCGCTGCTCCCTTGTAGGTTTCCGTTCCATATTGGCAAACCCGACATCGATGAATTCATCCGTCGTTCCCCAGTTGTGGGAAATATGGAGCACATCAAGATACGGGGCGATCATCAAGTATCGATCCAGGTCGAGGGTAAGGTTCGAGTTGATTTGCGTCTTCACGCCTCGCTCGTGGGCGTATTTCAAGAGTGGTAGAACATAATTCTCCACGGATTTCTTGGACATCATCGGCTCCCCGCCGGTAATACTAAGGGAACGGAGTGTCTTGATCTCGTCGAGTCTTCCCAGGATCATCTCGATCGGAAGGGCGCTCGGGTCTTTTGGCGAAAGGGTATAACCGACGGCGCAGTGTGCGCATCTCATATTGCAGAGGGTCGTCGTCGTGAATTCGATGTTTGACAGGGTCATATCCCCGTGTTCATCGACGTCAAGGTAGGCTTCCCAAGGATCATGATCAATCGTCATGCCCTTTGAAGCGGTTTCTGTCTTCATGATTAAAAGCTCCTTTAATAAATGGGTACTCATTCATTATTGAGAAACGTTCGGCCCTTGTCAATCCGAAAGATATTCGTTACCATAGGAAGGTACTGAAAGGAGAGAATACCTTTGGGAAAAGCCATTCAAGACAATGAATCACAAGTAACGTATCTGAAACAGCGCCTGAACCTTTTCGTGGACGTCCTCGACTCCATCGATCCCGAGCAGGCTGACATAGACGATATCGACCGTCTCATCGAAATGATCGATGATATCGAAACGAAGGTCGAGCAATTCAAGAAAAGTGAGTGAGAGTCCTGGTGAGGGCTCTTTTTTTATATGCCATTAATGGTAAAATATGCATAAAACCTTGGAGGTATCGCCATGGACATTTCCCTTATTAAACCAAAAGAATGTGAAGAAGCAAAGACGCTAGTCTTAGAAGGCTTCAGGGAACGGTTCGGATGGATCGATGATACCTTGAATCCCGATATGAAGGACATTACGAGACACTACGATGGAGTAGAAAACCATTTCTTTGTCGGTACGGATGAAAAGGGAATCGTATGCACAGGAGCGGTGAAAAAGCATGGTGCTTCAACGTACGAAATCGTCCGTATGTCGGTCCGTGCCGATATGCGCAGTAAGGGATTGGGACGCACCATGCTGCGTCATCTCGAAGACACGGCAAAAAGCCTCAAGGCGGTGAAACTGGTCCTTGAGACGAACCGGGCATGGGAGGATGCAGTCGGATTTTATAAGAGGAGCGGGTTTATCATCACCGGGGAGAACGAAAGCCGGTTCTATTTCGAAAAAATCCTTACAGGTCCATCCCGGACTTCTTCTGTTTCTTCCTGATCGCATCGCACACATATTTGATGAGGAGACCGGTTGCGTATAACGTCAGGAACCCATAAAACATATTCCAGTGGATCATGTGGTACAGGTGAAACTTGATGAAGAGCGGAATGCCGATGAAGGCAACGATGGCCGAGTGGATCGTATGGGCGTACAGGTAATAGGTCCATTTGCTGAAGTATTGGTAAATAAGCGTCACCATGACGGGTAGGATTGCGAAATCGACGGTATTGAATCGATGGGTGAAGACTAGGAGCTGATGGGGATAAGCCCACAATCCAAAGAATTTGCCGATCTCATCCAAACTCCCGATCACGAAGAAACTGATGAAGAAGACCAGCAGGATGAACAGGAATCGCTGCCTGTCAATCAGAATGGAAAAAACCGCTAGAAATAGCAGGCTGATGATGAGGATCGCCCACCAATGGGCACTGAAAAGGTCATGATGGAGCCACTGGCTGTATTCTGCTTCGTGGGTTGATTGCACCGTTTTTTCAATGGTTGAGTTCATTTGGTTCACCTCTTATAGGCATTGTGGGCGAATCGGGGGAGGATTATTCAATATCGGTAGGACTGACAATGTGATCATCGTATGCGTCAATAAACAGGTTCCCCTTGCTGTTGATTACAGCGAAATAGACGTCGCTTATCTCAAGACCGCGGTTCCTGCACTGCTGCAGGATCCACTCTTTCGTATACGTGGGGTCCGTATCCTTCAGGATGATTTCGCCCTCCATGATCACCTCGACGGGTAGGGCACTGGGAGTGGAGGATAGGGAGAGGTCACTCTTCGTTGTCGGCTGGAAGGCTTCCTTTTTGAGGATAGACAGCTGACCGCTCACTTCAAGAACGGCATACTCCACCTGTGTGATATCGAAAACCTCCTTTTCCCGAAGGAGCTGGTTCAAGTCATCCAAGGAGAACTTGGTTTTCTGCATATTGTGATCCAAAATCTTTCCATTCTCGATGAACACCGTCGGCCGTCCTGATATCCATCTCCTCAGCTTTCTGCTGTTCGAAGAAAGCACCATCAACATATAATAAAGACCGATCAGAGCCCAAAATGAAATGAACATTTCAATAAAGCGAAGGTTCGTATCGAAGCCCATATTGGCGATCGAGGCACCGATGGTAACAGAAAGGGCAAAACTATAGTGGTTTTTGTGCGAATTGATGTGCTTGCCGATGATAAATGTCACAACAGCAAGAATCATGAAACTGATGAATGTTCTTAACAATGTAATCAAAATGCCTTCCATCTTTTTTCCTCCTCTGGTCATTACTCTTTATGACCAATAATGACCGGTTTCATTCTGGAGTACGATAGCCGGCATGGACATTCATCATGAAAAGGATGATAAGCGCCCAAACACATTTCGGTGGGGAAGCATAAGATGCCACTGTGAGAAACAGAGGAGGAATGCTTCTATGCAATACGAACAACAACCAACGTATATACAACACGGATTTGACGAGCGCTATCGCCCAGGTTTCGGTGGTGGATTCGGTAGGCCGGGATTCGGCTTTGGTCGTCCAGGATTTGGATTCGGACGCCCATTCTGGGGTGGACCGTTCATCGGTGGCCTGGCAGGTGGATTGCTCGGTGCGTCTTTGTTAACTCCGGGATACGGATATGGGTATGGTTACGGATATCCACCACCGTATTATGGATATGGCCCCTATTATTACTGATCAATACTGAAAAAGATCCGCGTTCATCCATTATCGGGTGGAAGGGGATCTTTTTCCCAGTCCTGGAGTTCCTTTGTGAAATCCCTTTCAATCACTTCCCTATAGGAGTATAATAATGGTGAAAATTCTGAATCACGAGGGGGAAGGGAACACGATGAATAAAGAGACACTGCAACAAAGCATGTATGATTTGATCGTAGAGACTTCAACGAACCTGCCAAAGGATGTACGGAGGGCAATCGCCTCTGCCAAAGAGCGTGAGAATGCGGGCACGCGGGCAGCGATGAGTCTTGATACGATTTCCAATAACGTGAAGATGGCTGATGACAATGTATCTCCGATCTGTCAGGATACCGGTCTGCCGACATTCAAGATCAAGACGCCGGTCGGGGTCAATCAGCTTGAGATCAAAGAAGCCATCTATGCAGCCATGGTGCAGGCGACGAAAGACGGGAAGCTTCGCCCGAATTCAGTGGATTCCCTTACAGGCGATAACAGCGGGGATAATCTTGGTCTCGGAACGCCTGTCATCAAATTCGATCAGTGGGAAAAGGATTATATCGATGCGCGCCTCATCCTGAAGGGTGGCGGCTGTGAGAATAAGAACATACAGTACAGCCTACCGTGTGAATTGGACGGACTCGGCCGTGCCGGACGTGATCTTGACGGCATCCGCAAATGCGTGATGCACTCCGTGTACCAGGCTCAGGGACAAGGCTGCAGCGCCGGGTTCATCGGTGTCGGTATCGGCGGGGACCGTTCGTCTGGATACGATCTTGCGAAAGAACAGCTTTTCCGCTCCGTGGATGATGTGAATCCGAATGAAGATCTGCGCAAATTGGAAGACTATGTGATGGAGCACGCAAACGAACTCGGGATCGGAACGATGGGCTTCGGTGGTGAAACGACCCTGCTTGGATGCAAAGCGGGCGTCATGAACCGGATCCCTGCAAGCTTCTTCGTGTCAGTCGCCTATAACTGCTGGGCATTCCGCCGTCTCGGCGTGAGGCTCGATCCTCAGACTGGAAGCATCGATGAGTGGTTCTATCAGGAAGGCGAAAAGCTGGACCTGACGCAGGGTACAGAAGCGGAGCTTGAAACCGCCGCAGCGAAGGAAGACGGGCAAAATGTCGTCGTCCTCGAAGCGCCGATCACAGAAGAAAAGATACGCGGATTGAAGGTCGGGGACGTTGTGCAGATCAACGGACGCATGTACACGGGCCGCGATGCGATCCACAAGCATTTGAGCGACAACGATGCACCGGTTGATCTCGATGGACAGATCATCTATCACTGTGGACCTGTCATGCTGAAGGATGAGGAAGGCAACTGGCACGTGAAGGCCGCAGGGCCGACCACCTCCATCCGTGAAGAGCCGTATCAAGGGGATATCATGAAGCGCTTCGGTATCCGTGCTGTCATCGGAAAAGGCGGCATGGGGCCAAAAACGCTCGCTGCCCTTAAAGATCACGGCGGTGTCTATCTGAACGCCATCGGCGGAGCGGCACAGTACTATGCCGATTGTATCAAAGGCGTGGATGGAGTGGACCTCATGCAGTTCGGAATCCCTGAAGCGATGTGGCACCTGAATGTCGAAGGCTTCACGGCCGTTGTAACCATGGACTCTCACGGAAACAGCCTGCACGAAGAAGTCGACAAATCCTCACTTGAAAAACTGGCGAAATTCAAGGAGCCGGTATTTAAATAAATCGCACCAAAGGGGTCATGATCATGAAAAGCAAAATCACTCTCATCGTTTTCATCGCGGTCCTTCTCCTGGGCGCTTGTTCGCAGGTTAAGCCCGAGGAGAAGATCACGACGATCGAGCATACCAATCTGAAGGAGCTCAAAGCATACAGTGGGACCTACGTGGGGGATAATTCCGACGTAAGTGCCATCGTCAGGCTGCTCCCCGGCGGTGAAACGATGGGGGAGCTTGATCTGACCGGGGAAAAGCTACATGTCACTTATGACGACGGGGCGAAATCGATCTCAGAATCTGCCTTCCAAAAGTTCTGGTTCAATGGAAACAGGCTGGATCGCAAAAAGTTATATTTTAATGCACTCTACCTCGCCCTCCTCGTGCCGAATGCGAAGGAATACCGTTTCACGGTCACTGATGAGGAATTGGCCATTCCAAGGGAACAGCTCACCGCTGCCCTATCCAAGGAATTCAAACGTTTCCCCCAGGGTGATGCACAATGGGATGAAAAAACGGTTTCTACTTTCATCGACGATCATAAAGGGAAACTGACGGAGATGGCGACGAATTACCACACATACTTTGAAGAGTAAGGGAGCCTCAAGGGGCTCCCTTTTTGGATAGTTTTAGTACTCATAAAGGTCCTTCTTTCTCAAACACTAATAGGGATAGATTTTGCTGAAAGAAGGGATTCCACATGATCCATTTCATAAAAGTAATGATGCTTGCCGTAATGCTGACACTTGTATTCCCGTCCGGCGCAGCAGCCGTTTCCAACCAATCGATCGGGTGGGGCTTCCAAAAGAGCAAGAATGAAGTGCCCGCCGAGGCTGGGGCGCAGTATGACAAACTTCTCTCCGACTACGGTGCCTTCTATAAAGGAAATCCGGACGAGAAGGTCTTGTACCTGACCTTTGACAATGGCTACGAAAATGGCCATACGAAGAAGATCCTAGACGTACTGAAACGCGAGAAGGTACCAGCGACATTCTTCGTCACCGGGCATTACCTCCTCAGCGCAGAAGACCTTGTCAAACGGATGGTCAAAGAAGGCCATATCATCGGAAACCACTCCTGGCACCACCCCGACTTCACTCAAACGAGCGATGAAAAGATCAGGGAAGAAATGAAGAAGGTGAAGGAGAAGACCGCCGAACTGACAGGACAAAAAGAAATGAAGTATATCCGTCCACCGCGGGGCGTCTTCAGTGGCCGCACCCTGGATATTGCCAAGAAGGAAGGGTATACCCACGTATTCTGGTCAGTGGCCTTCGTCGACTGGAAGACCGATCAGCAAAAAGGATGGCAGTATTCCTACAACAACCTGATGAATCAGGCCCATCCCGGAGCCATTATCCTTCTTCATTCCGTATCACAGGACAATGCCGATGCCATGGAGAAATCCATTCAGGACTTGAAAAAGCGGGGATATACCTTCAAAAGTCTCGACGAGCACCCCATGATGAAAAAGCAATAAGAAAAAAGCGAAGGAACAGACGGGTCCTTCGCTTTTTGGCGCATGGTGACGGTTCCGATGCGTCATTTTTGGGCGCACAGGAGCCGTCCCTAGGCATTACGCCGATCAAAGGCATAGCGGAACGCGAATGCCGAGATGATGAAAGATGCAATGATCATGAAGGGCAGCAAGATGAAAACCGTGATTACATCCCACTCTGGTGTCAAAGGCACCCATTTTTCAAATGTATATTGAAAGACGTACAAGAACACACGGAAAATAAAAAATGTGAAAACAAAGTAGATCAGCCGCTCCACCCACTTGCGCATAAGATGTGCCTCCTGAAAAGTGCATAGTACATATATGGTAAAATATTCTTGGCGTACACACAAGATGAAAAGGAGAAAAAACATGCCGACATACGGAAACAATTTATTTAAGGGAGCAGCGGGCTACTATGCAGCATACCGCCCGGTGTACCCGTCGATGCTGATCCGCACCCTCATCGACGAATTTTCCCTGGACGGGGAAGGGAACATCCTGGATCTTGGCTGTGGACCCGGTACTCTGACGATGAGACTCGCCGATTGGGCAGAGAGGACGGTTGGAATCGATACAGAGTCTGAGATGATCCAGGAAGCGGAGCGGATTCATGGGATGATCCGGAATGGGCAAGTGGAATGGTTCGCGGGCACTTGGGCCGAGTATAAGATGACAAACCCTCATCGATTCAAACTGGTCACCATCGCAAAAGCCTTCCACTGGATGGATCGTGATGCGATTTTGGAGGACCTGTATGACCGTGTAGAAGCGGGAGGGGGTATCGCTATCATCGACAACTATGAGCCTGATCGGAAGCTCGAGCGGTGGCAGGAGGTGCTGGACGGAATCATCAGGAAATGGTATGGACAGGAGCGGAGAGCAGGAGATTCAACGTACACCCATCCCGTCGAGCGTCATGAAACCATCATCCGGCGTTCCCGCTTCACCTATGAAGAAATCACCCTTCCACCCTATACGATCCAATGGACGATCGAGTCGATCCTCGGGAACCTGTACTCCACTTCCTACGGAGCGAAACGCTTCCTCGGCGACAATATCATCCCATTCGAGCAAGAAGTCAAACTCGCCCTCGAAGGTCTCGCTCCCTTCACGGAACCCGCGACCCTCAGCATGAAAATAGCAAGAAAGTGACGCATAGGGACGGTTCCGATGCGTCACTTTTTTGACGCATGAGAACCGTCCCAATGCGCCACCATGCGCCATTCCATTTTCTTTGCACATTTTTTGTTGACACTAATACCCTGTTGGGTATAAGATGTAACTCGTAAGGTTAAAACAGCGGCGAAAGAGATGAGCTATCATGGTCATTTTACGCCTTGAAATATACCCCTATAAGTATTTTGGAGGAGGAATTTGAATGTCAGAGAGAAAAAAGACAACAATCGTGCTTTTCAGCGGTGATTACGATAAAGCCATGGCGGCATATATCATTGCCAATGGAGCAGCAGCATACGACCATGAGGTGAGGATTTTCCATACGTTCTGGGGATTGAACGCCCTTCGGAAGGGTTCAGATATCCATGTAAAAAAAGGATTCCTTGAAAAGATGTTCGGGAAGATGATGCCGAAGGGTGCCGACCGCATGGGGCTATCCAAGATGAATTTCGGTGGGGCTGGTAAGAAGATGATCCAACATGTCATCAAAAAGCATAATGCCATGCCGCTCCCAGATCTGATTGATATGGCTCAGGAACAGGATGTGAAATTGATCGCTTGTACGATGACCATGGACCTCTTGGGGCTACAAAAGGAAGAATTGTTGGATCAGATCGAATATGCCGGTGTGGCCGCGTATCTCGGAGATGCTGAAGAAGGAAACGTCAATCTATTCATTTAAACTGGGAGGGAGTCAACATGAAAGAGATCATGCCGAAAGAACTTGAAGCGAAACTGAACGAAGATTTCCATATCATCGACGTCAGGGAAGTAGACGAAGTGAAGGAAGGGAAGATCCCTGGAGCGATCCACATTCCACTTGGATTATTGGAGTTCCGCATGCATGAGCTTGATCGTTCAAAAGAGTACTACATGGTGTGCCACTCAGGCGGACGAAGCGGTCGCGCATGTCAGCTCCTTGATAGTCACGGATACAGCGTGGTGAACATGACAGGCGGTATGATGGCCTGGGAAGGAAAGACAGAATAAATTTTTTTGAAGAGTTCTATACCCATACAGGTAAAAGGAGGATTCATCATGAAAACCGATCAACTACTTGACGCAAAGGGCCTCGTGTGTCCGATGCCAATCGTCAAAACGAAAAAGGTCATGAAGGATATTAGTGCCGGTGAAGTGTTGGAGGTCCAGGCTACAGATAAAGGATCGAAGGCTGACCTTGAAGCCTGGGCAAAAAGCACAGGGCACCAATATCTTGGCCTGATTGAAGAAGGCGATGTACTGAAGCATTATCTGCGCAAATCATCCGATCAGGATGCGGTGGAGCGCTCGTACGAGACCGTTGCGAGCAACGAAGACCTTCAGGCTAAGATGGATGCATCAGAAGATATCACCATCCTTGATGTGCGTGAAGCGGCAGAGTATGCCTTCAATCATATCCCGGGTGCTGTATCCATTCCGATGGGGGAACTGGAATCGCGCCTTCAGGAACTACAGAAAGAAACAGCCATTTACGTAGTTTGCCGCACAGGGAACCGCAGCGACATGGCCGCTCAAAAGCTTGCCGCCAAGGGATTCACCAACGTCACCAACATCGTACCGGGCATGAGTGAGTGGAAGGGAAACACGGAATCGAACCATTAAGATAGCAGGAAGTCTAAGAAGGATATCAAACAGGAGGGAATCAACGTGTCAGTCAATGTAATGAGCAGCAAAGAAGTCGCACAAAAAGTCATGGATCAGGAAACACTTTTCATTCTCGACGTCCGGAACGAAGACGCCTTTCAGGACTGGAAAGTGGAAGGGAAGAATTTCACCTATCTGAACGTTCCTTATTTTGACCTGCTGGACGGTGTGGAAGATATCATGGACCAGCTTCCGGAGGATCAGGACATCCTTGTCGTCTGCGCCAAGGAAGGATCCTCGATCATGGTGGCTGAGATGCTTTCAGAAGAAGGTCTTGAAGTATCGTATCTCAGCGGGGGCATGAAGGCATGGAGTGAGCATCTCGAACCGGTGAAAGTCGGTGACCTTGCAGACGGGGGAGAGCTTTATCAATTCGTCCGTCTCGGCAAAGGCTGCCTGTCCTACATGGTTCTGTCCGGAGGGGAAGCAGCGGTCATCGATGCCACGCGCATGACCTCCGCCTACACGGCATTTGCCGGCGAAAAAGGAGCGGAGATCAAGCATGTCTTCGATACGCATCTTCACGCAGACCATATTTCCGGTGGGAGGATGTTGGCGGAACAAGCAGGCGGATCCTACTGGCTGCCGCCGAAGGACGCAACGGAAGTCACCTTCGACTACAATAAACTCGAAGACGGAAACTCGGTGACGATCGGAACGTCCACCATCGACATCCAGGCCCTATACACACCAGGTCACACGATCGGCTCCACCTCGTTCATCATCGATGCACGCTATCTCCTATCCGGGGATATCCTGTTCATCGACTCCATCGGACGCCCGGATCTTGCCGGAATGGCCGAAGACTGGGTAGGGGATCTGAGGGAAAGCCTCTACACACGCTACCACAAATTACAGGATGATCTGATCGTCCTACCGGCTCACTTCATGGTGATCGAGGAGCTGAACGAGGATGGAACCGTTGCACGCAGCCTTGGAGAGCTTCTGAAAGAAAACCATGGTCTCAACATTGAAGATGAAGGGGAATTCAGAAAGCTCGTAACCGAGAATCTGCCTCCGCAGCCGAATGCGTATCAGGAAATCCGTGAAACCAATATGGGGAAAATCTCCCCCGATGAAGAAACCCAACGAGAAATGGAAATCGGACTAAACCGCTGTGCGGTCCGCTAAACCAAGGAGGAATAGACAATGGAATCAGTAAAAGTACTAGACGCAAAAGGATTGGCATGCCCGATGCCGATCGTCAGGACAAAAAAGGAAATGAACACGATCGAGTCAGGTGAAGTACTGGAGATCCATGCAACAGATAAAGGTGCCAAAAGCGACCTCACCGCATGGGCCAAATCTGGCGGTCATGAGCTTGTGAAGCATGAAGAAGACGGAGATGTATTGAAGTTCTGGATCAAAAAAGGATAATGAATGTTGAAAGGAAGGGGATATCCCTTCCTTTTTTATTTGTAAGGGAGCTTGATGAGGGAATTTGAGTGGATCAAATAGAATGAAGAATAGAGTGGATTGCAGCGGAGGTCGGCCGACTCCTTCGGGAATAGCGGGCAGGGGAGACCCTGGAGGCGAAGCCGAGGCGGCTCACCGCACGCCCCGAGGAAAGCGGTCGACCGCAGCGGAAAGGAACGGCCCTTTCAAAAAAAGATTGACGCCACCCGACAATATACTTACACTATTAGAAAACTTTAACATTTGTAAACGCCATGAACAGGAGTAATAAGGATCAGGGTCTGCCAAGAGAGCTGTCGTCCGCTGCAAGACAGCCATTCCCGTCCCCAACTCGCCTGGGAGCGGATGGAAGGGAATGTCCATCCGGTCGACCACCGTCATCGGGTCCAGAGCGGTTTCCTGTTCGGGAGACCAATAAGAGTGGTACCACGGCCCCGTCGTCTCTTTCCGAGAGGACGGGGCTTTTTGCTATCCAAAAAGGGGGAGAAGGCCGTGTCATGTTTCATCTGTGATAAACATAGAAGCATCATCAAGACCGCCGGAACGACGATTTATGAGAATGAATGGGTGTATGTCGGTCACATCGATCGCAAGGGGAAACCGAACTATGCGGGACATGTGATGATCGACTTGAAACGGCATGTGCCGGGCATGGCGGATATGACGGGCGAGGAAGCCGCTGCATTCGGCATCGCTATGTCGCACGTGAGCCGGGCGCTGACGGAGAGTGAAGGAGCGGAGCATGTCTATGCTCTTGTGTCCGGGAATTCGGTCCCTCATCTTCATATGCATCTTGTGGCCAGATACCCAGGGACTCCTGAAGAGCACTGGGGACCCATGGACGTATACGATTGGGAGAAGGCGCCCATGGTCGGGGAAGAAGAAATCGTGTCATTGTGCATGCGGTTGAAAGAAAGGATGGAATCATATGCGTGAGTGGAGCTGGGTTGGAAGCGATGATACAAAGGTAGATGAGAAGAATGTCCTCACTTTTCCGAATGGGATAGTGGTGGGGCGCTTCGGGGGAAATTCCGGGGCAGGTGCAAACAAGAATGAGGATGCCGCTCTCTTATGGGTAGAAGAGGGGGAGTGGGAATTCGCCGCCATCCTTGATGCCCATCAGACGGCTGAGAGCGCATCCCTGGTCGTCGAGACGCTGGAAGGGGAGAAAGAGCGGATTCAATCCATCCTGAGGCAGCCGGTTGGCGAGGTGTTCGATTCGTTGCAGGCCTGCATTCTGGATATATTCAGGGAACCTGGATTCCTTGCCCGCTGTCAGGAAGTGCAGGGAGAGACCGCTATCTTATTGGTATGCAGGAAAGAAAACGTCCTCTGGTGGTTCTCGATAGGGGACTGCGTGGCCATGCTCCATCATCCCGAACTTGCCGCCCACGGGCAGTACAATCTGAATCAGCGCCATTTTTACGAATGGATTGGCAAGGCAAGCTCGTTCCATGGGGAAATCCCGTGCTACGGCACAGGTGTAAGGGAGCTGCGGGAAGGGACGAACACCATCTTCATGACGACGGATGGGCTTCTGGAATGTCCGGGAGATCCGTACCCCGGAGGTAAAGAAATCTTTGCTGCGTTGAAAGAAAAATCGGTGGAGGAAGGAGTGGCAGATCTTCTCCACACGATCGAAGAAAACGGCGTGAGGGATAGCACGACGATTGTGGCATGGAGGCTGGATAACCGTTGTGAGGCCACGTGGCCGGGGAATTTGAGAAAACCATGATGTCCCCCGATTCGCCCCTATGTTACAATAATATGGGAATTTACAACAGATAAGAAAGAGGACGTTATGCTTTACATACGGTATATGTTTTATCAGAGTCTGCTATTTACCGTCATTGTCATCATGAACTATTATCTTGATCCATACTTGACCCCACCGTTCACAATAGTGGATGCGACCGCCATCTTGGTTTCGCTCTTGGCTCTGTTCGTTGTTATGTTGGTGGTGGTGAAGCTGTATCGTCCTTTTAAAGGTCTACGCTACCGAACGAAGTTTCTCCTTTCGGTGCCGGCGTTTTTATTGACGATTGCTTACTTTGTTTTAGGAGCCTGGTTGTTCTTTTAGAAGGTGCACGGCATGAAGAAGGTGGTGTTGATCGGTTCGGGTGGTTCGGGGAAATCGACGCTAGCGACCCGGCTTGGGGAAGCAGTGGATCTTCCTGTATGGCATTTGGACCAGCTCTTGTGGAAGCCGGGCTGGGTTCCCGTCGAACGGGAAGAAGTAAAGGGAATCCAACGGAAGCTCATTAGCGAAGAGAGATGGATCATTGACGGAAATTACGGCTCCACGATGGAGTTACGCATGGATGCGGCAGATACGATCATCTTCCTGGATCTATCGAGATGGCGTTGCAGCTACCGGGTCATGAAGCGTATGCTCCGCTATTGCGGGAAGTCCCGCCCCGATATGAGGGTAGGCTGCGAGGAGCGATTGGACCTGACCTTCCTCAAGTGGATCTGGCAGTACCCGAAGGAGAAGCGGCCGGGCATCCTTCAAAAGCTTGCAGCCTACAGTGGGGAGAAAACCATCATTCATCTGAAGAATCCAAAGGAAGTCCGGACCTTCCTGGAGAATGCCCAAAATGCATAAGGAGGTATCACCATGAAGAATCAAAAACTAACGTTCGTCGGTTACTTCCTGGTCATCCCCCTCATCTTTTTTGTAAGTACGCTTCTGTGGAGATGGGGAATCAAACGTACAGATATTGGGGTAGTGCTTACCGATGGTCTTGCCATTTTGGGGATTTATTACCTGCTGATCAGTGTGATCGGTTCAGCAAGAGTCGCTCGATCTTAGAACTTGTTCTTGTATTTTAAGGTCTCATCATACATAACATTTCCCCAGGTTTGTGGGGTGCGTTTAGTGTTTCTTTCGATCGAATCATTACTGGATTAACAAACGCAAAGAGTAGGAGACATCATGTATATTCTTGTTAGTACCATCCAGCTTATTAGTTTCTTTGTAATCTTTACTGCTGTGTCCCGTTATTCGTTCAGTAAATGGGAGTACACAGGCTACTCTTTAGCTGTCGTCGTGATGGGACAGCTTTTTTCCTATTTTGTTGGGGTATGGGGAGCTCTGTCGGTATTCGGGCTGCTGATTTGGATATCCTTCCGTAAAGAAGACAGATTGACTGCATTAGGCATTTTTTATGCGGCATATGCCCTCGTGATGAACTCCTTCCTAGGCTTTTTATTCGCAGATCTCATAGAGTGGATAATTGGGTTCGGCTTCCAGGGGTCGACGGCGAATCTGGATTATCTGGTGTATCTGTTGACTGCGCTTTCGCCTCCGCTTCTAAATGCAGGGATCTTACTTCTTATGGGTGGATACATGGATAAAGTAAGAAAGGAGGAAGTGGAACGTTTCAGCTCAGTGATGCTGCTTCCTGTGACGGTATTATTGCTTCTAGTGGTCGTGGTGGTCTATGTAATCCTAACTCTGGTACAAGGCGAAAGCAGTGGCAATCTCCTATTGGAAAAGCTTCTTTATGGAATGGGCATGCTGATACTCGTGGCTTTCGGCTATTTCGTCTTTCAATACCGGCATATCCAGCGAAAGCAGTTGAATAAGGCAAAGGAAGAACAGCTGAATCAACTTCAGGATTATACCTCGCAGCTTGAGTTGCTCTACGACGAAATCAGAGGATTCCGTCATGACTACGTGAATATTCTCCTGACACTTGCATCCGGTATACGAGCGGGTGATATGGATCAGGTCCGGCTGGTTTTCGATCAAACGGTTAAGCCGACCGGGGACCGGATGCAAGGAAACGAGCACAGCCTTGTTAAGTTGAAGAACCTTCATGTTCCTGAAATTAAGAGTATCCTCGCATCAAAACTACTGATTGCTCAGCGTCAAGGAATCGATGTCAGGCTTGAGATTCTGTTACCGATCAGATGTTTAAGAATGGACCTCATTCCGTTCACCAGGATTCTTTCTATCCTGATTGACAATGCTGTGGAGTCAGCGATGGAGACTCATGAACAATCACTGACTGTGGCAATCATTCAAGGGGAGCGGGATCAGGTATGGGTGATAGAAAATTCACTAGAAGGGGACGTCGATCTTTCATCCATCTTCAATAAGGACGTATCATCAAAAGGGTCAGGCAGGGGCACGGGGCTTTACACCGTGCGACAGATTCTACAAGACATCACATATGCGACGTTGGATACTAGGGTTAACGGCTCTACCTTTGTTCAGTCTCTGTCCATAAGAGAAGAGGGGTAATGTAGATGAATATTTATTTACTGGAAGATGATATCATTCAGCAACAGCGGTTGTCGGGGATGATCAAGGATATCTGCGAGATAGAAGGCATTACCTATCTTAATTTTCATGCGACTTCCAGACCGGTGGATGTATTATCAAGCCTAAAGAATGCGTCGCTTCATAACCTCTATTTCCTTGATCTTGAGATTGATGATGAGGAGCAGAAGGGGTTTGCGGTCGCCAAAGAAATCCGCAAATCGGATCCCCTAGGAACCATTGTGTTTGTTACGACCCATTCAGAACTTGCGATGAAAACATTCGAGTACCATATCGGTGCAGTGGACTTCATCGATAAAAGTCTGGGACATGAAGCGTTCCGTCAACGTGTGCAGGATTGTTTGCTTCTTGCTTCATCGAGGGCAGGGGCAGCCCTCCCAACCGATACTTTCCGCTATGAAAGTGGGCAAAGCAACTTTCAGGTGCCTTTCAGAGAACTTCTTTACATTGAAACTACGGGCACACCACATAAACTCCGTCTAGTTTCGACCACGCGGGTGATGGAATTCTATGGCGACTTGAAAGAGATAGAGTCCCTGGATCATCGTCTGATCCGGACTCACCGTGCGTATGTGGTGAATGTAAAAGCCATTCAAGAGATTGACCGGAAAGAAAAAAAGGTGATCCTAGCTGACGGCTCTGAGTGTCTTGTATCGCGAAGGTTATTAAAGACATTGCTAGAAAAGTGGAAAGAGTAAATGGAAAGCATCGGACCGGTCTGATACTTTTTTTGACCGTTCGTGCACTCCAGAGAACCATTCATGAAAGGAAGCTGTCAATTCCTCTTTCGGCCCTTAAGGTAGAAGTATAGATGAGGCTTGGAGGGAATGGCATGACACTAGCAATTGAAGTGAACGCTGTATCAAAGACAATCAAAAAAAGAGAGATCATCTCAAATGTCAGCATGAAAGTCCGTGCAGGAGAGATTTACGGGTTCTTGGGACCGAACGGGGCAGGGAAAACAACGATCATGAGGATGATGCTTAATCTTGTGAAGCCTACGGCAGGTACGATCAGCATGAGCGGGGAAGTGGTGGACGGCAAATCTGCGTACTTAAAGGAAATCGGGAGTATCATAGAATACCCTGTATTCTATGAGCGTTTGACTGTGGAGGAGAACCTGGTGCTGCACTGCCGGTACATGGGAATCGAAATAAAGGACGGCGTGGATCGGATGTTGGAAAAGGTCGGATTGAAAGGAGCAAAAGATCAGCTCATTTCCGAGCTGTCCCTGGGGATGAAACAACGCCTTGGCATTGCCAGGGCCATCATCCATCAACCGCGGATCCTGATCCTTGATGAGCCGATCAATGGATTGGATCCCATCGGCATAAGGGAGGTACGAGAACTGCTCCTTATGCTTAAGGAACAGGGTATGACGATCCTTATCTCAAGTCATATTGTATCGGAAATTGAATCCATTGCCGATACAATCGGAGTCATTCAAGAAGGGCGCCTGATCAGTGAGGTGAGAATGGAGGAATTGAAGGAGGGAAGTAGGAGCGGCTACATCATAGGAGTAAAGGATGCCGGCACTGCCAGTCAGATCCTGAGTGAAGTGGGAAGGGTCGAGCGAGTGGACGATCGGACCATCATCGTGTTCAACAGTGTCCTGTCCCGTCATGAGCTGAACCGACTTCTCGTAGTTGGCGGGGTGGAGGTAGAGAGGATCGAGAGGAAGGAAAGCAATCTCGAAGACTACTTCATCAACCTGCTTAAGGAGGGAAAACGCCATGCTTAACCTGATGAAACTGGAATGGACGAAGAACCGGCTTTCTCAGTACTGGAAAGGGGTGCTCGTCAGCATCATCCTCATCTTTGCCGCGATGGCCCTCATGGGAATCGGGTCAAACGGGGAAAAAGAGGCGATGTTCCCCGATTATGAGGCATATGAATCCTTAGCAGGCATCTTCGTCCGGATTGTGTTCATGATCTATACGAGCGTTGTCCTGTCCAGAGTGATGATTGAAGAATTCAGGAATAAGACGATTCAGCTCCTCTTTACGTATCCCACCGAGCGAAAGAAAATCCTGAGGGCCAAGCTCCTCGTCGTATTTGGGTTCTGCTTTGTCACCACGGCGACCGCCAGCATCGTCATTGCCCTCCTGACAGTCGGACTGAATCCGATGTTGGAGATCTTCCCAGATGAAGTGACGTTACGAGACATAGCGGGTGATATCCCCGGCATGCTCCTCATGGCGTTCATGATGGGAGGGGTTTCTCTTATTCCTTTATTCTTCGGAATGAGGAAAAAGTCGACTGCCACCACCATCACAAGTGCGGTTCTGATCGGCTTCCTGATCAATGCCACCGTGTCTGATGGAAGCAACCAGACGAGCTTGTTCCAATTCATCGGTGTTCCTGTCGGCATGTGCCTCATCGGTTTTGGCATCGCCTTTTTTTCGTCCCGTCGGATTGAAAAAGCAGATCTATAGAAAAGAAGGGCCCGGGGATCCGGGTCCTTCTTCACTGTGGTGAATTGAAAAAACTGATGACTCCGATAAACAGAAAAAGAATCATCTGAAAGAAAGGACTGCCTGCTCCACAGACGATTCCAGCAATGGCAATTCCCTTGCCTTTTTCACTGCGGACCTTGAGCTGGTTCAAGGACTTTATCCCAATGATCAGGGCTGCAATCCCGATGAGAATCCCGATGAGCGGGATGATGATGGCAATGATGCCAAGGACCAGGCTGGTGATGGCCAATGCGTTGGTTTTGTTTGACTCCATGATAACCTCCGAAAACAGTTGAATATTTTGCAGGTTAGGGACGTTTTTTCGGCTTGTATAATGCCCGCATCCTGCATTTGAAGGCAACAAAACGAAAAGATCCAACCCTCCTGCACTGCTTCTTTCAGTATAAAATAGTGGGAGACTAAGATACAAATAATTACTGTATAAATGTGGTAAAATGGTAGACTGGGAGATGATGAGAGTGACAGATATCAAAATGATTTTCTTCGATATTGACGGGACGTTGACCCATCATGAGGATGGAAGTATTCCTTCGAGCACGAGGGATGCGATAGGGGAGCTTTTGGACCGTGGCATCAGGGTGGTGGCGGCTACGGGCAGACCCCTTTCCATGTGCGGGGAGATCCGGGATCTGGGGATCGAGACGTTCATTACGGCAAACGGAGGGTATGGTACCCATGGCGATGAGGTGATCTTTCAATCCGTCCTTTCACCTGCGACGGTAGAGGCTGTCTCTTCGTTCGCCATGGAGATTGGGCACGGTCTGTCCTTCTATACAGATTCACTCAGTATGAACGGAATCGAGGAACGGAGGACCATGCCTGCACTCTTTGAAACATTGGGGTTGAAGGACTATCCGCCGGTTGTGGAGAAAATGGAAGAAGAGGTGTATCTCATGTGCTTGTTTGCGGATGATGAATCTATCGGCCGCTATCATAACAGATTTCCTGAATTGACCTTCAGGCGCTGGCATCCCTTCATCTTGAATGTGTTGGAAACGGACGTATCGAAATCCATTGCCATGAAGAAGGTGCTCCATCATTTTGGACTCCATCCTTCGGAGACCATGGCATTTGGAGATGGAGGCAACGACATCGACATGCTTCAGCTGGCCGGAATGGGTGTCGCCATGGGGAATGCAGGGGCCGAGTTGAAGAGTGTGGCCGACTTTGTCACCAAGCCTTCCGGGGAAGATGGTGTCGCTTTTGCCCTTCGGGAGCTTGGGTTGATTGGTCTCAGCTATTGCTGATAGACAATGAAGAAACGGCAGGTGGAAGAGCATGAACGCTCATCAGTGGTTGGATAAAGTCAATCTTAAAGCTGCTTCCGTGAAGGAAGTGCCAGAGTCATTCAGTTCAACGGTGTATAATGTGAAGCTCGTGACGGGGGAAAAGGTGTTCTTGAAAATACCCCGTTCTGTCCAGAAGCTGAGTTTGGAGAGGGAGATGCTGGAGCGATTCAAGGGACACTTACCCGTACCGGAAGTCGTCGCCTTCCATGAGGACGGGTTCCTGGTGCTCGAGGCACTGGATGGTGTCCCGGCGACTGGCATGGTGAGTGAGAAACTGGCGTGGGAGATCGGGGAGCTGCTCGCCAGGCTGCATGCCATCCGGGTAGGTCCCGAAGACTACGGAGGTGCCGTGCGGGATGAATTCAGCCGGTGGACAGAGTTCCTTCCTGCGCAGTTCTACTCGTTTGCCGAAGATGCGAAAAAGGTGCTAGACCCTGAATTGTTCGACCTGGCCCTTGTTCGATTCGAGGAGATGAGGAAGGAGCTGCCGCCTCCAGATGGTCCGTCGTTCATCCATATGGATTTCCGTCCGGGGAATATCCTCGTGCGTGATGATCATGTGGCGGGCATCATTGATTTCGAGAGCGTACGGATCGGTTCGACGGAGCTGGATTTTACGAAGATCGAGCGGGATGTGTGTCAGCGGTTCCCTGGCACACGGCAGGCATTTGAAGAAGGCTATCGCTCGGTAAGGCCCCTCATCGACCTTGACCGCGTGCTCCCTTTTTACCGGATGACCGACGCCTTCAATTCTATAGGCTGGTCCCAGCGGATGGGTCTGGAGAAGAATAGGGACTTCTTTGAGCGAAACGTGAAGATCCTGAAGGAATGTCTTGCGTGAAGACTGCAGAAAAGGGTTGTGGGTGGACATGAAGGGCGTATTGGCATCAAAGGATGTGATCATGGCAGCGATGAAGATGGCCGGGCTCCCATATAGGGATGAGATCGCGATGGAAGATCAGAACCAAGAATATGAAGGCTTTGTTCTGACGCTGGATGATCGTACCTACAGGAGCAGGCTCGCTAGGAAAACGCCCAGAAAAAACGGTTATTTCACCGTCTTTTGGAGAAAGGGAGACGATGACCGGAACCGTCCATATACGTTGGAGGAATGTACGGATCGACTCATCATCACCGTCCTGGACCAAGGAAAGAAAGGACAGTTCGTTTTCCCGAAAGAGGTGATGGCGTTGAAAGGGATCGTTACGACCGGCAGCTCAAAAGGGAAAATGGCCATGCGGGTCTAACCCGATTGGGTGACCGGATTGAACCCGACGGCGAGGAAGACCCAGGCGTGGCAATCGGAGTACTTCATTGATTTGTCCGGAGAGGTCGATGGGAGCCTGATTCGCTCCCATTACCTGGGGAAAGATTATACATAGAAAAGGGAGCCGGTTGTGACGGCTCCCTTTTCTTATGCTCATCGATTCAATTTACTGTGGCGGTACCCGTAGCTGAAGTAGAAGATCAGCCCCAGTACGAGCCAGACGGCGAAGCCCTTCCACGTGAATGCCGACAGCTGGAGCATGAGGTATACGCAGAAGATGACCGCGAGCGCCGGGATGACCGGTACCCATGGTGTTTTGAATCCACGCTTGATCTCCGGACGCGTCTTCCTGAGGACGGCGACACCTAGTGACACCGTGGCAAACGCGAACAGGGTCCCGATGCTCGTCAGTTCCGCAAGCTTATCCAGAGGGACAAGACCGGCGAACAGGGCGACGAGGATCCCGGTCGTCCATGTACTCGGAAGGGGAACCTTGGTTTTCGGGCTGACGCTTGAAAGCTTCTGGGGAAGCAGCCCGTCACGGCTCATGGCATAGAATAGACGGGTTTGTCCGAACATCATGACGATGAGGACCGTGGTGATCCCGACGATGGCGCCAAGGGAAATGAAACCGGCTGCCCAGTCCTGGTGGATGAACTGCAGGGCGAACGCAACTGGATCTTTCACATTCAGCATGCTGTAAGGTACGATCCCTGTCAGGATCAGTGATACAACGATATAGATCACGGTACAGATGACAAGGGCAGAGATGATGCCGATCGGAAGATTCCGCTGTGGGTTCTTCACTTCCTCTGCGGCAGTGGATACCGCATCGAAGCCGAAGTAGGCGAAAACGACGACCGCAGCGCCCGAAACGACACCTGAGAAGCCGAATGGCATGAATGGCTGCCAGTTGGAAGGCTCCACGTACCAAACGCCAACAGCGATGAAAAGCAGGACCACAGCCACCTTCACGATGACCATGATGGAATTGAATTTGGCCGATTCCTTTACACCCCGTGATAGTAGAAGGGTGACGAGAAGGACGATGATGACGGCCGAGAGATCAAGATACGTCCCTTTGCCGGGATCGAATGCCGACGTCAAGGCGTGAGGAAGATGGACCCCGAATCCGGTCAAAAGGCTCTGGAAGTAGCCCGACCAACCGCTTGCCACGGCGGATGAAGCAAGACCGTATTCAAGGACAAGATCCCATCCGAGGATCCAGGCGAAGATTTCCCCGAAGGCGACATAGCTGTACGTATAGGCGCTCCCTGATTGCGGAATCATGGAGGCGAACTCTGAATAGCAGAGGGCAGCGAACACACAGGCAAGGCCGGCAATGATGAACGATAGAATGAGTGCTGGACCTGCATATTTAGCCGATGCCACGCCCGTCAGGACGAAGACTCCGGTACCGATGATGGCACCGACTCCGAGCATGGTCAGATCGACTGCTCCGAGTACGCGGTTGAGAGAGCCTGTATTGCTTTCTGTGATGAGTTTTTTCCTGAATAAGCTCATAGTAACCTCCAAAAACCGAATTATTAAACAATTCTATAAATTACTTTTCATAGTGTATAGTCAACTGTCTTGAAAGTAAATATATAAATATTACTATTATCTATAGTTGGTTTCCAATTCAGTAAGGGGATTGGCATAAAAAAAGAGACAAGCGATAAGCTTGTCTCCGAGCTCATGTGACGGTTTGAAAGGAGAACAGAAGGTCGGCTTCACAGACGATTCTGCTGTCTATGGCCGCCATACCTCTCCCTTTCACAATCCTTCCTTTATTCCGTGTGATGTCGATTGTAAGAGTCAGCCGGTCACCGGCAAAGGCGTTCTGGTAAAACCGGCCGTTGTCGATGCCGGCAAGCATCCCAAGGCCATTGCTCCGTTTATCTGAATGGAGAGCGGCTCCGCTCATCTGGGCCATGGCCTCAAGGATGAACCCGCGGGGCAAGGCTCCTTCGGGTGACCCTTCACAATCGTGTTGTGAAATGAGCTTCATACCCACGGCCCGTGTTCCTTCTGTCACCTCCACGATCTCATCGACCAGGAGGAAGGGGAACCGGTGAGGCAAAATGCTCCGTATGTCCTTCACGCCTTTGGACTGTCGGGACTCCAGTTCAATACGAGTCCGAGATGGGTAAGTCCGCCACCGAATCCGTACAGAAGCATCGTGTCGCCATCGTTCACTTTTCCTTCTTTGATCCCTTTGTGGATGGCAAGGGGAATCGAAGCAGAAGAAGTGTTGCCGAAGTACTGCATGCTTGTCAGTGTATTCTCGACATTGATCCCGGCTTTGTCACAGATTGACTCCACCATGCGGAGGTTTGCGCTGTGAGGGATGAACCAGTCAAGCTTGTCCCGCTCGATGCCAGATTTCGTCAGAAGCTCTTCTACGCCGCCTGGGATCGTGCGCGTTGCCCACTTATAGACTTCGCGTCCGTTCTGTACCATCTTTCCGGATGGATCAAGTTCCTGTCCGTGGAGGGTAGGAGCGAATGTACGGCGGTACACGTGGGCTCCGCCTGCGCCGTTTGCACCCATGTGGCTCGCAAGGAAGCTTGGATTCTCTTCATCGTACTCGACGAGCATGGCAGCAGCAGCGTCCCCGAAGAGGATGCAGGTCGAGCGGTCTGTATAGTCCGTCACCTTCGTCAGCGTTTCAGACGCGACAACGAGGATTTTTTTATGGATCCCGCTTGATACCATATTGTTGGCCACATGCAGGGAATAGGTGAATCCGGCACAGGTTGCATTCAGATCGAAGGCACCGGTTGCCGGAATATCGAAGTGATTCTGGATCAGGCAGGCAACACTCGGGAAGGCATGATCTGGCGTGGTCGTGGCCACGATGATGCAGTCGACGTCGCTCAGATCTTTTCCGTACCCGTCAATCAGGTTCTGGACGGCCCCGAAAGCAAGATGGGAAGCGAATTGATCATCGGCCGAGACGCGGCGCTCGTGCATGCCGGTGCGCTGAACGATCCATTCGTCAGTCGTTTCCACCATTTTTTCAAGGTCTGCGTTTGTCAGTTTTTTCTCAGGCACATACGTTCCGATAGCTGTGATACGTGCGCGTGATTGGTTCAAAAGAAGGACCACCTTTTTCATGAATTGTGTTTACACCATATATTATGACCTGGTACTAAATCCTCTCCATTATACGCCTTTTTGACGCATTCTTCAATCACCCGGATTTTCTGGGGTGAAAAAAAGGTCGAATTCCTGCCCTCTACTTGTCCATGAGCTCTTGTGAAAGCATCACGGAGAGATTAAGATAAGAAGAGAAGGAGAAATATAACTGAATGAGGCCTGACCCAGGAGTCACGCATGAGGCGCGAACTTCTATTTGCCATGCTGAAGCATGTGCTTGGACAAATCGGGTCCAACAGCAGTATATTTAACCTTGCATGAAAGGATGATTAGATGAAACAATCGCACCAAACGATAGAGACGCCCAGCAAAGCCAGCATCCTTTGGCAGCTGACCCGTCCCCACACCCTGACTGCATCCTTCGTCCCGGTATTCATCGGAACTGTTTCCGCCATGTACGAGACGAGCATCAGCGTCTGGATGTTCCTAGCGATGCTCTTCGCGTGTCTGTGTCTGCAGATTGCCACGAACTTATTCAATGAATATTACGATTTCAAACGTGGGCTCGACACGGAAGACTCGGTAGGAATCGGGGGCGCCATCGTCCGCCACGGCATGAAGCCGAGGACGGTCCTTCAGATGGCCCTTACCTGCTATACGCTGGCGGTCCTTGCCGGAATCTATATCTGCGCCAACAGCAGCTGGTGGCTTGCCGCCATCGGAATCGGTGGAATGCTCATCGGCTACCTATACACAGGAGGCCCGCTGCCGATTGCCTACACGCCATTCGGTGAGCTGTTCTCAGGCGTCAGCATGGGAGCAGCCTTCGTTCTGATCGCATTCTTCATCCAGACAGGAAACGTCGATCTGACGACGATCCTGATCTCGATCCCGATCGCGATCCTGGTCGGAGCCATCAACCTGTCCAACAATATCCGCGACATCGAAGAAGACACGATCGGCGGCCGGAAGACGCTTGCGATCCTCATGGGTCACAAGAAAGCCGTCTACTTCCTCGGCTTCTCGTTCTTCGTCTCCTATGCGTGGTTGATCGGCCTCATCATCGCAGGCACCGTCAGCCCGTGGGTCCTGCTCGTCTTCCTGAGCATCCCGAAACCGGTCCAAGCCGTCAAATCCTTTCTTGGAAAAGGCGGACCTGCCCACTCGGGACTTGCCATGAAAGCGACTGCCCAGACGAACACATTCTTCGGATTGCTGCTGTCAGTGGCACTCTTCATCAATTACTTCATCGTCCGATGAACAAAAAGACGACTCCAATGTGGGTCGTCTTTTTGGTTTTATCGCGATGTACCGAATTAGAATTTACTTCCATTTTTTCTTTGGTTAATGTCCGGTTTTACTAACCTACTTTTCCACTCATCAATTTACCCTCAAGTATAAAACATGAAAGAGTAGTCCCGCTGTAAAGCAATTATAAATGCTTCTCCTTCCTTCGTTTTGTCTCATTCCAAATGATCTCTAGAGTCTTACCTTGTTGATATGGTAAAATAAACCTAAAAAGGAGTGAGCGACCATGAATTGTATAGGCTGCAGACTGGCCAATGCACAAGAGAACGTCCATGTGGTGTACGAAACAGCCACCCTTACATGCATCCTTGACTATATGCCGTTCAATCCCGGTCATGTCTTGATCCTTCCAAAACAACACGCGGAAGAGGTGGAGGTGCTTGATCCGAAGATGGCCATCGATATCATGGAAGCATCGCGCTTCCTTTCTAAAGCTATAAAGGCAGCGTTCGATCCTGATGGTATCACGATCATCCAAAACGGCGGGAGATTCAACGACCTCGACCATTATCATATGCACGTGATCCCTCGTTTTGAAGGACAGGATTTTGCCGAGTTCTTCTCTGAGGAGGGAAAGCCGGCTCAGGAAGAGGATCTTGCTCAGGCTGCCCAGAAGCTGATCCGGGTCATCAAAGAGATGGAGCAGCATGCTCGAGTTTGAGCCGAACAGTCGGATGCGGAAGAAGATGAAGGCCGAGGTGGAGATCATGAATTCCAACCCCGCTTTCAACCGTCTGGCCAGGGACCGGGAAATAATCGGGTTTGATGAAGTGGAATCAGAGTTCCAGGAATGCGAACGCCGGGGAGTGAGGCGCCTTTTGGTGAAAAAAGACAGCCGATACGTGGCGGTCGTTGATTATTGCCTCCATAATCCGACCGATTCAGAAGCTTGGATCAGCCTCTTCGTCGTACACCGTGCCCATCAGGGGACGGGGGTCGCCCATGAAGCGTACGGGGAATTGGAAGCACTTGTCGGGAGAAGCGGCAGGAACCGCCTCCGATTGGCAGTCCACGCTTCGAACGAGGCGGGATTGGCATTTTGGATGAAGAAGGGCTTTCACTCCTTTAAGGAAGTGGACATTGGAGGGAAGCCCCACTATTGTCTGGAAAAAGAGCTTTAACATAATCGGCTGCCTTTTGTACGGTGGCAAACTCACCGTGAAGGGTTGCGAGTGATACGTCGTGAACGAGGGAGGCATCCAGGGTGAGGCCTTCGGGATCCGCAAGATCAAAGGCAGCCGTGGCGTCGGATAATACGAATGTCGTGAAGCCAAGATTGCCGCTCATCCTTGCCGACGTGGAGATGCAGTGTGGTGTCGTCAAGCCCACGATCACTACTTCGGTGACATCGAGTTGTCGGAGGTGCTCCTCGAGTCCCGTGCCGATGAACGCACTGTTCACGTCTTTCTCCAGTACAGTCTCACCACGGATCGGGTCGAAGCCTTCTTTAAAGCGGAAGCCTTCCTTCGAAGAATGGAAAATGGACTCCGGATGAAGCGACCGGTGCCGGATGTGGATGACCTCCCAGCCGAGGCGCCTCCATTCATTCAAAACAAACAGCATCTCTTCCTCCGCATGGGGGTTATTCCGTGATCCCCATTTTGGATGCAGGAATGCCTGCTGCACATCGATGAGGAGCAGGGCCCGCTTCACTTTCGGTACCAGCATTCCGCCACAATTCGGGCAGACGTTTTTGAAGCTCTCCGTACATTCACCGCAAAAGGTGCAGTCATGGGAGCAATGGTATGCTCCCTCATCCATCTTCTTTTCACACGCTAAACAATGTTCCATGTCCAATCACTCCTATTCATTGATTCTAGTATTCAGTTTATTGGAAAAAGATAGGCGGAACTATGCTATCATGAAGGAAAAAACGCCGGAACGCCGTAAAAACGACGGAAGAATTGGCAATCGGGATTAAAAGATAAGGTGGGAGCGAATCATGGACGAAATCAATCGTCGGATCATGGAAGAACTACAGCAGGACGGGCGGCTGTCGATGACCGAACTCGGGAGGCGGGTGTCGCTGTCGGTGCCTGCCGTGAAGGAGAGGGTGATGCGCCTTGAGGAGCAGGGAGTCATCACAGGGTATCATGCAAAGGTCGATCCCGACCGTGTAGGCAAGACCATCAAGGCATTCATTCTCATGAAGACCCATCGCTGCAAAGCATTCCGCTCCTTCTGCAGGGAGCACGCCGATGTGATGGAGTGCCACCGGCTCACGGGGGAATACAGTTACCTCGTGAAGCTGGTCACGGGAACGAATGCTGAACTCGAAGATTTCATCGACGCTGCCATGGAATACGGCGAGCCCTATACGATGATGAATCTATCATCCCCAGTTTCCGGGAAGCCGCTTACGGTCGGTGAAGCGTGATGGCATTCATACTCGGATTTATCATCTGTTTTGCCATCAGTGGGACGTTGAATATGCTCCTCAACATGCGACGGGGAGTGGATTGGGGCGTGTCGGTGTTTGTGAGCCTGCTGGCTGCAACGGCTATAGGGGTTTTTCTGGGGTAGGAGGAGAGAGAATGAACGGAATCTTGTTTTTTCTTGTGTTTATCGCACTGTACTTTATAGGCTCATTTATTCTGGGAAAAATCCTGAGAAGGAAATTGCGTCTCAGTAAGCGGATGCGCGAACATTATAATGAAAGCCATCGTCAATGGGATAAGCACGTCAGAGTGATGTTACTTGTCCTGTTGTTGATCCTATTAGGTGTCTGTTATTATCACGATTTCAGTCCTATGTACGTGTATATTTCATCCGTAATCGCCCTTCTTTTTCAAGAGTTGTTCCAGGCGTATATGGATTGGAAGTATTCCCAAAAGCGCAACGAATACGTACGATCGCTTATCGAAACAGGGTACATGGCGTTCGGCCTGACCCTATTCTTTACGATTCTATCTACAAGCATACTGTAAGGAGTGTTACAAATGGAAAACGGTACAAGGATGCTCATTGTCCTTGGCGTATTCATAACTACTTATTTCCTTCTGGAATGGGTATTGGGTAAATGGTTTAAGATTGAAAAAAAGAAGAAGGGTTATCACAACGAACAGCATAAGGATTGGGAAATCAAAACAAGTGGTGTGTTGATGTTCATCATTCTGATCAGTTTTATGATGTCTGTGGATGGTGGGGTGATGCGTGATGCGTTGCCTTACGTCTTCATCGTCTGTATCATCCTTCAGAACGCACTACGTGTGTATTGGGAATGGAAATTTTCTGATGGGAGTAAAGAGTATATCCGTATGATCATTACCATGAGCTACATGGTTGTATTCTTTATCATGGCATTTGCCACAAACTTTTACTGGGCGGTTCGCTAGATCGTGATGGACGATCAACCAATGGGAGAAGGAGAATTATATGGCAACCTGGATCTGGCTTATCGTCATATTGGGAATGTTTTTAGGGGTATACTTTCTCCTGCAATGGGCGTTGGGGAAATGGCTCCATCTCGGGAAGAGGAGCCATTACCGGACGTTTCACAATGAAACGCATAAAAAATGGGACCTTAGGGTGCGTTTAGTATCTGCGTTGATCATTGCAGTGGGGTGCATGTGGGGTATCGATCGAGGAGTCGATGAATCATTTTGGAAGGTTATCTTGTTTTCGAACTTTGCGGGAATGTGCTTTCAAGAACTATGTACTGCCTACATGGAATGGAAGTACTCAGAGCAGCGAAGGGAATACATTCGGGTGCTGGCATCAGCAGGGTGTATAATGGCATTCCTGTTCACATTTTACGTCACCAACTTCTTCGGGCTGGCATGAAGGCTGAGGAAGTTGTCGGACATGTACTCTTTTTCAATACCGCTCATCAACCTTGAGCCATTTCGTCACCATGAAAACGGGTCTCCGCTTATTTAAGGGGTGCCGTGGCGAGGCAAGGGGCAGGCGAATATACATGGATGGAGTTTCATCGCTCATCCCTTTTGGTGGGATGCTTGTTGGGTGAGCTCATCATGTGTTGATCAAGGAGGCTGTTCGATGGCGAGTATGGCTTTGGTACTGCTCGTGTTGTTGGTATTTGCGGCGCTGTACATGGTGTTGCAGTGGGCGCTGGGGAAATGGCTCCATCTTGAGAGTCGGAGGAAGTTTCCCACTTTTTACAACGAGACGCACTGGAAATGGCATAAGATAATGTGCTGGGTCAGCTTGGGTATTCTCATGTCCTCGTTCATATGGGTGATGATCCTTCAGGGCGGTGATGAGTCGTTATGGTTCGTGCTGCTGTTTGCGATTTTTGCGGGCATTACGATTCCTGAGTTGTACCGTGCGTATATGGAATGGAAGTATTCCGAGCAACGAAAGGAATATATCCGCGTACTGCTGAGCGTAGCGTATTTGCTATCTTTCATGATGATCCTGTACGTCACGGATTTTTTCTGGATTTCCTGACAAAAAGCCCTGTCCACACGCGGACAGGGCTTTCGTTGTTTTATAGGGAAGCCTTCAGGATGGAAAGGATGTCTTCTTTTCCGAGTTTCTTGAAGTTACCGAAGCCTCCGTATTCCATTTCGCGGGCGGCGATGCCGGCGATTTCGTCGAGGCGGTCGTCACCGATGTTGTAGTCGGCGAGTCGGGATGGTGCTCCGAGGCTGGTCCAGAACGCGCTCAGTTTCTCGACACCTTCAAGGGCGATATCTATGTCGCTGCGTCCTTCCGTCTCGATATCGAACATGCTTAGCATGAGGCGCTTCATGCGGACCGGATCATGGTCGATGACGTGGCGCATCCAGTTCGGGAACAGGATTGCCAGTCCGCCGGCATGGGGGATATCATATACAGCCGAGACGGCGTGCTCGATCGTATGGGACGCCCAGTCGCCGAAGTAGCCCATTTGAAGGGTACCGTTCAGGGCGATGGTACCTGAGTACAGGATCGTTTCGCGGTTCTCGTAGCTCTCGAGGTCGTCAAGGAGCTTCGGCGCTGTTTCAATTACGGTCTGAAGGACCGAATAGCATAGATTGTCCTGGAGCGGCGTGTTCTCTACATTGTGGAAGTACTGTTCGAACACGTGGCTCATCATGTCCACCATGCCGTAGATCGTCTGGTCGCGTGGAACCGACATCGTATTGACCGGATCAAGGATGGAGAAGGCAGGGTGAGTCACACCTGGGCTGCCCCATACATACTTCTCGTTCGTCTCCCAGTTGGTGATGACAGAGTCCGGGTTCATTTCAGATCCGGTTGCGGCAAGGGTCAGCACGGTCCCGAACGGGAGGGCATCCTGAGCGATGACCTGCTTATTGATGATGTCCCAGACGTCGCCGTCATACTTTGCACCAGCAGCGATGGCTTTCGTGCAGTCGATGACGCTGCCTCCGCCGACAGCGAGCATGAAGTCGATGTTGTCCTCACGGCAGATGTCGATCCCTTTCCGGACCGTGGATAGGCGCGGGTTCGGTTCGACCCCCGCAAGCTCGGATACGTTCACGTCAAGGTTCTTCAGGATGTCCAGCACCTGATCATACAGGCCGTTGCGCTTGATGCTTCCGCCTCCGTATACAAGCAGGACGTTCTTTCCGTACTGGGGGATCAAGTCCGTCAATGCGTTGACCTGATCTTTCCCGAAGATCAGTTTCGTTGGATTATGGTACATAAAGTTTTCCATATTGTCATCCTCCTCTGAGTTGTCGTTAAAGAATCAAAGGTGCAAGTATAACGCGGGTCGGAAGGTTTAGCAAGTGAAGGTGTCTGTCGATTCTGCAATCATCATGAGACATTATTACTGATATTGGCAAAAGTTTTATTTCTGTTGTACAAAGGTTGAAAATTTGAAATAATAAGAATTGAATAGTTGTTCATGAGGAGGCGCATCGTCATGCTGGTGGTAAGCGCATGTCTTGCAGGCATGAAGGTACGATACAACGGAACTGACTGCCTTGAAGAAGTGATTGGAGATATGGTGAGGTCGGGAAAGGCGGTCACGGTATGCCCTGAGATTCTGGGTGGATTCCAAACCCCGCGTGAGCCTGCCGAGATCCAGGGCGGTACGGGTGAGGATGTGCTCGACGGAACGGCTCGCGTGCTGGACCGTTCAGGAGCGGATGTGACGGATCAATATGTAGCCGGTGCTGCTGAGACTCTCGCCATCTGCCGGAAGATGGGGGCGACGGACATCGTCTTGAAGGAAAACAGTCCTTCCTGTGGCAGCTCCATAATCTACAATGGGGATTTTTCCGGAGAGAAGATCCCGGGGGAAGGTGTGACAACCGCACTCTTGAGAAGACATGGAATCAAGGTTCGGTCGGAAGAGGATGCTGTGAATGAATTTGTGTAAATTTACCATCGTTCTGCTAAACACCTGTGCTGATTAGCCGATGAATAATAGTAATGGCACATACAGACGCGGAACAGTTTCAACGGAACATGTCCTGGGTATTGTATGGAAAGAAAAGTAGAGATAGAGAACAGTCCTTCGACTGCAATACGATCACAAAGGGGCAAGAGAATCGAATGAGCGATGTAACAGGTCAAACCTTCTTACCTGAAGCAGAATTAAAGTCACTCCTGCAGCAAGGGGATGTCGAAGAAGGGAAACAACTGGACGTACTCCTGGCCATGGTGGAGCATATCGGGACGCCGGATCCCGTACTCCGAGACAAATTGATTTACACCACCTTTTACCGATTGATCATTGAGGAAGACAGACTCCATACCGAAGTCCTGAAGGATCTCCTCGACCTTTCCATGGATCATCTTCTTATGAAGGGGATCGGTGAGGAAGGGACGGATTCCGTCTTCACGCGCGCCTTCACGACCCTCCTCATGGCACTCGTCCTTGGACGGGACAAAGAGGCCGATTTCCTATCAGAGGATAAGATTCAGGAAGCAGCCGATATCACGGTGGAATATCTGGAGCAGGAACAGGACGTGCGAGGCTTCGTCGAGGAAAAGGGATGGGCACACAGTGTCGCCCACGCAGCCGACATGGTGGATGAGCTCGTGCTGAACCCGAAAGTGGATCAGGATATGTTCCCGGTTCTGCTGAAAGCACTATGGGAAAAGGTGTTGGTGTCCCACCATGCCTATATCCATGATGAAGATGAGCGACTCCTCGTCCCGATCCTCCAGATGATCTGGCAGGGGATGGATGAGGGGGAAGTCATAACGCTGGTGGAAAAACTTCCTGAGATGCTTGAGAAGCAGAAAGCCGAACTTGAGGAAGAGGCCTACTGGACCCTGTTTTTCAATGTGAAGACCTTCTCAAAAACGTTCTATATGAAACTGGAAGACTACCCGACCCTTTCAAAGCTGAGGGATGCGATCGACCGGGTCTTGAAAGAACTCAACTGAATAGTGCAATGCTCTTATGAAGAGAGGCGGAGGGACTGGCCCCATGAAGCCTCGGCAACCGGATCCACGGTGCCAAATCCAGCAGACCGCTGCGTCTGAACGATAAGAGGCTGATGAAAGAGGCCTCTTGGAGAGGTCTTTTTTTATGAAGAGAAGGAGGAAGAGCATGACGAGACAAGAGATGTATACAGAACTTGAAGGAAACTTTGAAGAAACCCGAAGCTGGAGGCGGCATCTCCACGAGAATCCCGAGCTTTCCTTCAAGGAAACCGAAACCGCTCGCTTCATCGAAAGAAAGCTGCGTGAGTTCGGGCTTGAGGTGAAGACCGGAATCGGCGGCAACGGCATCACCGGCACGCTCCGCGGGGCGAAGCCGGGCAAGACGATCGCCTTCCGGGCCGACTTCGATGCCTTGCCGATCACGGATGAAAAAGACGCACCGTACAAATCCAAGAATCCCGGCGTGATGCACGCATGTGGCCATGACGGGCATACGTCCGCCCTTTTGTCTGTTGCCAAGGTGCTGAGTCAATATGGACAAGACATCAACGGCACACTCATCTTCCTCTTCCAGCCGGCAGAAGAAACACCGCCGGGCGGAGCCAAATTCATGATCGAAGAAGGCGTGCTTGAAGGAGTGGACCATGTATTCGGAGCCCATCTTGCATCGGATTTGCCACTTGGGTCTTACGGCGTCGGAGAAGGCTTCCGCATGGCAGCCGTCGATAAATTCGCCATCCACATCAATGGCCTCGGCGGTCACGGCGCAAGGCCGCACACGACGATCGATCCACTCGTGATCGGCACGACCGTCGTCAACGCCCTCCAGCAGATCGTGAGCAGGAAGGTCGATCCCCTGAAATCCGCCGTCGTCACCATCGGCATTTTCAAAGCCGGCACCGCCTTCAACGTGATCCCCGACAACGTCACCATCGAAGGCACAGTGCGTACATTCGAAGGCGAAGTGCGCGACCAGGTCCAGGAAGAGATCCATTCGATTGTCGCCGGCATCACATCCGGATTCAAGGCGACGCACAGCATCGACTATCTGCGTGGCTACCCGGCCCTCTATAACCATCCGGAGGAAACGGAAATTGCCCGTCGCCTCTTCGCTGATCTTGGACCTGTGGCCGAGTCCGAGCCGACCATGGGCGCTGAAGACTTCGCCTATTACCTTCAGGAAAAGCCCGGTACCTTCTTCCGAGTCGGATCTCGGACCGATGACCTGGCAACCCAGTACTCCCATCACCACCCGCGCTTCGACATCGACGAACGCGCACTCGTTCACACGGGCAAAGCCTTCATCAAACTGGCCGAGCACTACGTTTTTTAACTTAACAGAAGAATAGGAGATACATAGATGACAACCTACAAAATCACGATGATGGACGCCTACGCCATCGAATCCCTCCGCGAAAAAGGCATCACCAACGAGATACTGCTTGAGGCCGCAGCAAGTGGAGATACAACGCGACTGTTGGAAGCCGATCCAGAAGGGAACTTCGATGCTTTGCTGAAACTCGCCGAGGATCGGGACGCGTTGGAGAGCATCCTGAATGATGGCTACCAGATCAAATTCGTCACTTACAACGGCCTTCGCAACCTTCTTCGCATGAAATTCCGCAAGCCGTTTACCGACTTGGACAACGGAATCGAAGGACTGCACCTCAGCGTGGAAGAGCTGATCCAGCTGAAGAAGCTGCTCTCAAGCAACTGGGTGTTGAAGGCAGAAGAAGCGAATGATGGGTATGTGGCCAGCGTGACGTATATCGAATAGGTACATGGTGACGGTCCCGGAGCTTCATTTTTTTATGAAGCGGTCGGGGCTTTTTTTTGTTTGGGGGAGTGATGGATTGGAAGATTTGGAGTCTTAGGTGGGCGTAAGTTGGTAATATACGTGTGAAGTTGGACGTACCGTTCCCGAGTTGACAGTAACCTCGAAGAGTTGAAAATAAAAAAGCCAGCCCGAAAAAAGTTGGAAGTAAAATCTCGAAAGTTGATAATAAATTTCCCAAAGTTGATAGAAAAAGTTTAAAAGTCGGTAGAAAATGGAGGTGGAGTGATATAATTGGATATATAAGGAATTGGAAAATGAAGAAAGTACGCCATTTCATCCTGTTTTTCCGAAAATGTGACCACACAAGACCCGTCCAGAACCAAAACCACCTAACATGAAGGGATTTTGACCATGAAACCACTACAAAACACCATCGCCGTCGTCACCGGTGCATCCCGCGGAGCAGGCAGGGGCATCGCCTGCGAGCTCGGCGAAGCTGGGGCCACTGTCTATGTGACGGGACGAAGCATCCACGGATCCACAACCGACAACCGACCGGAAACAATCGAAGAAACGGCCGCAGGGGTCACGGCACGCGGCGGGAAGGGGATCGCCGTTCGCTGTGATCATACCGACTCAACCGATGTCCGCCGTTTATTCGAAGGCATCAAAGACCAACACGGCCGTATTGATCTTCTCGTCAACAGCGTATTCGGCGGTTCGGAAAGCTCGCTTCCCCGTACGGAAGGCCGGCGTTTCTGGGAGCGGCCGGAGGAACACTGGGATGCGATGATGGGTGCGGGTGCCCATGCCTACGTTCTCACTGCCCGGAGTGCCGTACCACTCATGATCCCACAGCAAAAGGGGCTGATCATCAACATCACCGCCCAGCTTGATAATACGATTTCAGCTAACTTGTACTATGATCTTGCCATGAATGCCGTCAACCGGATGACCCTGGTGATGGCGAAGGAACTGAAGGAATACAACGTGTCGGCGGTGGCGTTGTGCCCCGGCTGGATGAGGACGGAAAGGGTCATGGATGCGGGATTCGGACCGAAAGATGGAGCGACGGAAACCACCGCCTATGTTGGGCGCGCAGTGGTCGCATTGGCTATGGATGCCCATGTTGCATCTCTATCCGGACGGGCCATTGAGGTCGCTGAATCGGCCAGTACATATGGATTTACCGATGTTGACGGAACCCGCCCCTTTACCCATTGAAATAACCGATGATTCTGAAAATCATCTTGTTGTTTTTGTTAAATGATGGAATAATAGTCAGCTAGATAATGGATTCCATTAAGGGGGGGACCAATGATTGTCTTCTTATATATCGGTATGTACCTGACACCGATCCTCAGCATCATATTCTGTTTGAATCTCGTCACGATCATGAAAAAGATCAAGAGGGATGAGAAAACAGCCATCAACACGTTCTGGTTGACACTTTCTTTCACTTTGATCGCATGGACACTCGTGATGATCACATTTCTTGGCTTAGAATGACGATAATCAAAAAGGAGGAAAACCCATGACCACGATCCAATCCATCTACAGCAACCCGCCCATATTTGAAACCGAGCGACTGCTCCTCAGGAAGATCGCGGCGACCGATCTTGACGATATGTTCCGGTATGCATCTGATCCAGAGGTGACGAAGTATGTGCTGTGGGATACCCATCAGACCCTTGAGGACACGAGACAGTTCCTTGATTATGCGCTGGAGGCGTACCGGAATGAGGAGGTGTCCCCTTGGGGGATCGAGTGCAAAGAGAACGGGAAATTCATCGGAACGATTGATTTTGTGTCATGGAGTGAGCGGCATCGGACAGCGGAGATCGGCTATACCATCGGACGCCCCTATTGGGGAAAAGGGTATATGACGGAAGCGGCTCGTGAACTACTTAAGTTCGGGTTCGAGCATATGGATCTCCTCCGCATCCAGGCTAGATGCTTCCCGGAAAATATCGGGTCTGAGCGGGTGATGCAGAAGCTCGGGATGACGTATGAAGGGACGCTGCGGCAGGCGATGAATCTGAGGGGGACGCAGATGGATCTGAAGCAGTATTCGATTTTGAGGGAAGAGTTCTTCTCAAACGAAGGACATTAAACAACTACCAACGAATAAAGGAGCATTACACCATGACAACCGAACAACAACTATACGAAGCAGCCATCGACCTCATCAACACCCGCTACCCGACCGGTTGGGGCGGGGCAGCGGCGATGATGACGAAGGGCGGGCGCGTGTTGACGAGCGTGGCGCCTGAGGTGATCAATGCATCAACGGAGCTCTGCATGGAGACAGGGGCGATCCTAGAAGCCCATAAGTTTGCCGATGAGGTGACGCATACGATCTGTGTGGCCCGAGAGGATGAGCATGCTCCGTATCAGATCCTTACTCCGTGCGGCGTATGCCAGGAGCGTCTGTTTTACTGGGGACCCCAGGTGAAGGCAGGGATCTATACTGAAGAAGGGCATGTAGAGTTCAAGAGGCTGGATGAAATCCAGCCGTTTCATTGGTATCAGGCGTATCGCGGGGAGTGATCAGCTTCCCCAGCGAAGGGCCACGGCCCCCCATCCGAGTCCGGCTCCGTAGCCGACAAGGATGACGAGGTCGCCGTCTTTTATTTTGCCTTCAGTGACTTCCTTGTGAAGTCCGATGGGAATCGTGGGTGCGGATGAATTGCCGTAGTAGCGGATCGTGTGAGTGTGGACTTGTTCCATCGGATAGCCGAGGGACGCGATGCTCGTTTCGATGATGCGGAGATTGGACTGGTGCGGGATGATGAAGTGGACGTCGTCTAAGGTGTGGCCAGTCTGGGCAAGGATTTCGTTTACGGCTTCCGGGAACTTTTCGACGGCGAAATCGAAGACGGCCCGGCCGTTCATTTTGATATGTTTGTTCTCGTCGAGATGGAGGTGGTGACCGCCGCTTCCGTCCATCTGCATGGTGATGCCGAGGATCCCTCTGCCTTCCGGGACTTCTCCCACGATTACCGCGGCCGCGCCGTCCCCGAAGATAAGGGAGGTTTTATAATCATCGGGGTTGAGGAGGGAGGAGCACTTGTCCACGGCGACGACGAGTGATTTCTTATACATGCCGGTCTTCACGAACTGAACGGCGGTGGCGAGCCCTGTGATGAAGCTTGAACATCCCGAGTGAAGGTCGAGTCCGGCGCATTTCCTGGCACCGATCCGGTCCTGGACGAGGGCTGCGGTGATGTGGGTGTCGTGGGTGTTCGTGGCGATGATGACAAGGTCGATCTCTTCTGCATTGACGCCGGCGTTCTCAATGGCCCGTTTTCCGGCCCGCTCGCACAGCTCTGTGAGCGTTTCTTCCTTGCTGAGGTAGCGGCGCTCGATGATGCCGGTCTTCCGTTCGATGTCAGAGGCTTTCATGCCAAAGCGGGCACCGAGTTCTTCATTATTCACCACGCGGTCGGGAATATCGACACCGATCCCAAGGATTCCCGTGTTGACCATCATACACATTCCCCATTTCATGAGTTTTTCCTACATATTCATCCTAGCATAATTACAGGGATAAAAAGGAATTTAAAAGAATAATATGGAATTAGTATAAGTAGAAAGAATGAAAAGGGGGGCGTGTCATGACATATGTCACATGGGGCGGTGCAAGGATCAAGCTGTCGTGGACAGAATCGGATTCCCTACCGGATCCCTCGCGCATCACAAGTGCCCATGGGTTCTGCTTTTACGAAGGGAAGCTGCTTCTCGTTAATCTCCATTCAAGAGGGTGGGATATTCCCGGAGGTCATCTGGAAGCCGAGGAGACGCCGGAAGAATGCTTCAGGCGTGAAGCCATGGAGGAAGGATATGTAGAAGGCGACTGCACGATGCTCGGTCACATCACGGTGGATCATAGTGAGAACGACTCATGGACTGAAGACGGACCGTATCCAAAGGTCGGGTATCAGGTGTATTTCGTCATGGAAGTCACGAAGATCCATCCGTTTGAGGGGGAGCATGAGTCAGGTGCGCGCCTTTTCATGGAACCTTCGAAGGCACCGGATCATTATAAAGGGTGGATGCCGTTGCATCAGGATATATTGGATCTTGCATGGAGGAAAATAGAGAAAGGGAGATGAAAATGGAGAAAGATGTTCGGGTAAAACTTAAGGAAAAGGTACTCCAAGAAGAAAAAGAGGGGGCAATGATCCGCTTAAAGCCGTATCGTTTTTCCATCTTGAGCGCCCTGATTGGAATTATCCTCTTGATCATTAGCATAAACGGAGTTGAAATAGCGAATTTCCTGTTCACCTCACCATTACCGGGAGCGGGCTTCCTGTTGACCAATACATACATCCCATCGGTCCTTGGCTTAGCTTGTATCCTGCTTGCCATATCGACCTGCACCGTCCAGTATGCCCATCAGCTGAAAAAAGGAGATAACTAGATGAGTGGAAAGAAAGACGGCACCACTTATCCTCCAGGGGAAAAGATCTTGTCAGAGAAGGTAAACGACGGTGCATCCCAATTTGTGAAAACAATCAAGCCGTATGCCCTGTCAATTTGGTCGGGGTTCGCCGGTGTCGCACTCATGACAGCCGGTATGTACAACGTTGAGATTGCGAGCTTCTTCATGCCGCAGGGCGAAATGTATTTCATGCCGGAAAGCCTTATCCGCACGCTGCCCTATGTTCCGGTCGGGTTGGCCATCGTTGCGTGGAACATCGCGATCGTCAACTTTTCCTTGAAATATGCCCATCAACTGAAGAAAACATCATAACAAAAGGATCGCCCCATCCATGGAGCGATCCTTTTACTGTTCACATGATACCGAGCTGAGGGAGAAGATGGAGCCTTCATAGAGAAGGACGGTTCCGCCTCCATCCACGCATTCTGCTGCTTTTTTCTGATTCTGTTTGGAGTTTTCTTTGATTTGGTAGATTCGGAAAGATCCTGACAGGATGATGAGGGCGCTGATTCCGACAGCGAGGATCCAAGTTGATTTCTTCACGCGTTAACCTCCTTGCTAGATTCCTATGTTTGACAGTATAACATGAATTTGGGTGGGGTTTGAGAGGTATTTCACAGAGCAGGCGAGGGGATACTGGTGTGTGCTATAATACGCATATGTAGAAAGGGGGAGGCAAATGAGCGAAACAAGGATCGAGATACCGGGGCCGTATGACTTCGACCGTGTGCTGGAGCGGTTGTCCATCGACCCGCTCCATGCTGTGGATCGAGAGGCGAGACTTGTAAAGGTCCCGTATTATCCGACAGGGGAAGTCATCACGGTAAAAGGTGTCGGGACAAAGGATGAGCCGGCGTTCGTCCTATCATTCGAGCGAGACGACAAATTGGAAGAAAAACAGGCCCATATCGCCCGCATCTTCCAGTGGCACACGGGACTTCATGAGGTCCAAGCCCACTTCCTTGCGACGGATCTGAAGCCGATCTTCGAGGAGCATGTTGGTACGCCGATCGTCCTTGATTTCAATCCATTTGCCACCATCGTGAAGAGCATCATCCATCAGCAGCTCAACCTGAAGTTCGCCTTCACCCTGACCCACCGGTTCGTCACCCGCTACGGGACCGAGAAGGACGGCGTCTGGTTCTATCCGTCACCGGAGAAGATCGCGACACTCACCGCGGACGAACTGCGGGAGCTGCAATTTTCCCAGCGGAAAGCGGAGTATGTGATCGGCGTCGGGGAGAAGGTGGCAAGCGGTGAGCTCAACCTCGAAGAACTTGCCCGCGAGTCCGATGAAGTCATCATCAAGGAGCTTACGAAGATCCGCGGCATCGGACCGTGGACGGCCCAGAGCTTCCTCCTCTTCGGACTCGGGCGGCCGAATCTGTTCCCCATGGCGGATATTGGCATCCAGAACGCCATCAAGAAGCTGTTCGGGATGGAACAGAAGCCGACGCGCGAGGAAATGGAGCGCATGAGCGCCGCATGGGACCCTTACCTGAGCTATGCCTCCCTGTATCTGTGGAGAAGTATTGAGTAGAACGGACGTGAATAGATGAATAAACAACAGTCAAACCAAGTACGCATCGAGTTGAAACAGCAGTTTCCTCTGACCATAAAACGAATCGGGATCAACGGGGAAGGAGTCGGCTTCTTTAAACGGAAGATCGTCTTCGTACCGGGTGCCCTGCCAGGCGAAGAAGTCGTCGTGGAAGTCACCAAGGTCCATCCGAAATTCACCGAAGCCCGCGTGAAAAAGATCCGCAAAGCGTCACCCCAGCGCACGAAAGCACCGTGCCCAGTATACGAACAGTGCGGTGGATGCCAGCTTCAGCATCTTGAATATCAAGGACAGCTGGACGCCAAACGCGATATCCTGATCCAGTCCCTCGAGCGCCACACGAAGCTCAATCTTGATGAGCTCGATATCCGCCCGACAATCGGGATGGATAATCCGTGGCACTACCGGAACAAAAGCCAGTTCCAGGTCGGCACCCAAGACGGTAAAGCCATCGCCGGTCTCTACAGCATGAATTCCAACAAGCTCATCGACATCGACGAGTGCATCGTCCAGCATCCGCTGACGAACAAGGTCACAACGGAAATCATCCGCATCATCAATGATTTCAAGATCCCGGTCTATGACGAAAAGCAGAAGCGCCAGATCATCAAGACGATCGTCACACGCGTTGGATTCGAAACGGGACAGGTTCAGGTCGTGCTTGTCACAACAGAAAAGAAGGTCCCGAAAAAGGATCTCCTCGTCCAAGAAATCAGCAAGCGCCTGCCGGAAGTCGTCTCCATCGTCCAAAATATCAATCCGAAGAAGACGTCCCTGATCTTCGGTGATCAGACGATCAACCTTCAAGGTAAGGACAGCATCAAAGAACGCCTGGACGAGTTCACGTATGAACTCTCAGCCCGAGCCTTCTTCCAGCTCAACCCGATCCAGACGAGCAAGCTTTACGGCGAAGCCAAGAAAGCCGCAGCCCTCACCGGCAACGAAAAAGTCGTCGACGCATACTGCGGTGTCGGCACCATCGGCCTCTGGCTCGCAGACGGCGCCAAAGAAATCCGGGGAATGGACGTCATCAATGAAGGAATCGACGACGCCAAAAAGAACGCCAAAGCATCCCGCGTCAACCACGCCGACTACTACGTAGGCAGCGCCGAAGACCTCATACCCAAATGGAAACAAGAAGGCTGGCGCCCCGACGTCGTCGTCGTCGACCCCCCAAGGGTCGGCTGCGACCGCAAATTCCTCGATACCATCAAGGAAGTCAAACCGAAGCGTTTTGTGTATGTGTCGTGTAATCCGTCCACGCTTGCGAAGGACATCGACTATTTGAAGCGTGACTATCGCGTTGAGTATTTGCAGCCGGTTGATATGTTCCCGCAGACGGCGCATGTTGAGGTAGTAGCAAAACTAACATTAAAATAACTTTTTTAAATAACAAGAACCCAAACCGGTTCTTGTTATTTTTTTACTCCAATTCACCCGTAAATGATATCGTATAAATAAAAACTCTCCCAACCTGAAACTTTCCTCCCCCAACCATCCCACTAATAAGTATAAAGGGGGCAAACCAGATGGATGCAAAAGACCAGCGGCTGGTCAAGAAGGCGATCAAGGGTAATAAGGCTGCCTTTGAGAGGCTGCTTCAGCAGCATTATGAACGGATTTACCGGACGGCGTTTTTGTATGTGAATAATGAAGAGGATGCGCTGGATGCGGTGCAGGAGGCATCATTCAAGGCGTTTACATCGATTCATTCCTTGAAGCAGCCGGAGTATTTCCTTACCTGGTTCACGAGGATCGTCATTCGGTGTGCAGGCGATCTATATCGACGGAAGAAGAAAGTGGTTCCGTTGAGTGATGAGATTCTATCCAATCTGCCGGGTCACGCAGACCCAGAACTAGAAGAGTCGGAACAGCTTCTTGATGCGATCGGTCATTTACGAGAGGGTTATCGAACAGCTATCATCCTTTTCTATTATCATGATTACCCGATCAAGCTGATCAGCGAGATGATGGGCATTCCGGAGAATACGGTGAAGACGAATCTGAGCAGGGGCCGAGTAGAACTGAAGAAGTTCTATCAGGATGAGGAGGACAAGTGCCATGGATAACAAGAAGGTGAAAGCAGCGGTGGAGCAGATTCCAGTGCCGAAGGAAAAGGTGTTCAGCGCCATTTCGGAAGGGTTGAACCAAGCCCGGCCAAAGAAGAAGCGAAAGGTAGCTACTGGGTTGACGGCTGCAGTGGCTCTTGTGGGGATTACACTCGGAACGGGTTTGGTGAATCCGACAATGAACAGCGTGTTGGCCAGTGCGCCACTCATCGGGGGGATCTTCCAGCAGTTCAATGATAAAACCGGAATGGAACTTGCTCATCAGCAGGCCGTGACGGAGCTTGATCAGTCGATGACGAAGAACGGGGTAACGGTGAAGCTGACCAGCGCCTATTTCGACGGTGTGGCGGTATCGATTACGGGATTTGTGGATGATGGCGTGGAGAAGGGGCAGAATGAGCCCGGGGAAGTGAGCTTTGATGTCAACTACGGTGACAGGCAGGGGGATCGTGATGCGTGGTTGAGCGATCGTTCCAGTACCGTCAAGAAAGTGAAGGGCGGGTATGACTTCCAGTGGAAGATGAACTATCCGTACGAAACCATCGACGAGAATGAGATTCTTCCCGTCACGATCCATTCCATCAATGGCGTCAAAGGAGAGTGGACATTCGACGTGCCCCTTCAGCAGGAGGAGAACATGCGGACGGCACTTGACCAGAGTCATGAGTACAAACAGGATGGCGTCACCTTCCATCTGAAAGAAATCCTGACGGGCAAGGCGAGTTCGTCCCTTGTATATGAAACGGTTCAGAAATATAAAGACGATGATGTGCGGATTAAAAAGGCAAGGGATGAAGACGGCAAGGTATACGGTTTCGGCAATCCGACCGTACTGAGCGAGTCTCAGGAAGAAGACGGGTACCACCGGACGATTCGCGTGGAGATGACGAAACCGGCTTCGGCCATCGAGTCCCTTACGTTCTATCCTCAGGTGGATGTAGCCGATCCGAAGGTGGAGCAGCTGCTGGGTCAAGACGGCTTCACACTCGACAGTGAACGTCTTGGACTGAAGCTGCAGGTGAACGAAATAACAGAGCGCGGTAATCAGGTGATCTTGGATTATCAGCTGCTCGGTCTTCCGGCAGACTTGAGCAAAAACCGACTTGAACTGCTGGAAAACAATCTTCAATATGAGCTACTGTTGGTGGATCAGGATTATCTTGATAAGATTGATCCTGACAATCCTGTCCCTCCTAAACATCACAGCATCCGCAAGAACACAGTGAAAACGATCGATGGGGAGACCGCTCACTTCCAATCCACATTTGAGTTGGATGGAGAAGAGCCGTTCAAGAATTTCACACTGGAGAAAACGGTCCTTCAGTTTGATTTCTCCAGTTTTGTTTCGGCTAAAGAGTTGAAGCCTTTTGATATTAGCGTGAACAACTAAATTCCAGGGGTGTGCCATTGAAGGCGGCGCACCCTTTTTCTGTTTATTTGATTTATAGATTTGATTGAAATTTCTGATCCTGATGGTAAAATGGATTAAAATCCCAATGGAGTAATTCGAATGTGGTGGATGAAAACATCTTCAGCTATTCTTGGAGAGTCATACTATCCATCATCGTCTCCTGGGGTGTGCATGGAGGGGCTTTTTTGGCTTTCTGGGAGAACAGAAGTGTGAGTGTTCTACTCCTAGTCTGTTTGATTGGAAGTTCCATCTGTTTCCTGATTGGCAGGAAGTACGCGCGGGAAGAATTGATGACCTTCACCCTCCCCGCCAACATAATAGTAAGGATGTGCAGTAGATGATGAGTGAAACAACGGAACTTCCTATACGCCGCAGCGGGATTGCTGCTGTTTTAGTAAAGAAAGTGGATGGAGAGGATTGCGTGCTCCTTCTGAAGCGGGCATCCCGGACCTTGAATGGAGCGTGGTGCTACATCGGCGGCGGAATCGAGCCGGGTGAAAAGGCATGGCAGGCGGCAAAGCGCGAGATCTGGGAAGAGACGGGGATCGACATCCGGACGTTGTACACAGGGAACACATTCGATCAGTTCTACTCGCCAGCGACGAATGACATTTACATGGCGCCGGTGTTCGTCGGGTTTGTAGAGGACGATCAGGACGTGATGCTGAACAGGGAGCATAGTGAGTATGAGTGGCTTCGTTTCCCCGATGCCATGGAGCGGGCGACGCTGCCGGGGAATGATGTGGTGCTTGCGTTTGTAGAGAAGCATTTTGTGAAGAAGGCACCTTTGGAGTGGTTGAGAATTGAGTTGGTAGGGCAGGTGATGGGAGATTACTAGCAAGAAGATAGTGATGATCACAGCTAGTGTTCTTATCGGTCTCATCGCTGGACTGATGATCTATTGGTTCTATTTTAAAGAAGATCGGTTCACCTTCCGGGTCGGTCAGGTGGAGTTTGACGTAGAGAACCATTCGACTGCCAGCCGGAGTTCCATCCAGGACGAGGTGACCCATGCCTATGAAGCGATCATGGGGGCGGTGAAGGGTGACTACGATCCTGCCTCTCCCATTTCCCTGGAGTTTTACAATCAGAAGGATATCTCTTTTTCCACACGGGACGAGGTGGTGCTGTTTAAAGATAACGGACACTTCCTGACGGTCCATGAGCTCTCCCATGCGCTTCTGTGGGGTAAGGAAGAGCAGGATGACCGGGGTTACTGGGAACTTGAGGGACTTGCCATCCATCTTCAAACGGAATACGGTGACCCGGTGTACCCAAATTATGACGTTTCCCCCCACGCGATTATGAATGTGGTGAAAGAAGAAGGGATGATGATTCCCCTGACGAAACTTTGTGGAACGTCCATGAGCCGGATGCTGTTTCAACCTTCCTTGGAAAGTGAGGGAGCATCTCGGTCTCTGCAGTGGATTTCCTATATCGAGTCGGCTTCCTTTGTTTCATACCTCATCGAAGAGTACGGGATGGAAGAGTTCGAGAAGGTCTTTAATGAAAAAGACTCGCTACAGCAGATGAAAGAGGTCTATGGGAAGGACGCGGCAGAGCTTGAGGAAGAGTGGCTTGCTTATATTGATCAGGAATCCTATAAGCTGAGCGAGCGGGAACAGAACAAGGTACCTGGATTGGAGAAGCGAAGATCGTATTTTGGGGAGATTGATGAGCGGTACATACATTTAGTAGGGGGATGGGTGCTATAAAAAGGGTAAGATCACTCATGGAAAATAGTAAATCTCATATCATAGGAAACTTCAGGGAAAGGACCTTGATGAGGGTGATAGCATGTATTTTGTATTGATTTCGTCCTTTCTATTATTCTCTCTTTTAACCGGATATACAGGCTACCAAGGGGAATGGGCGTACTGTGCGATATTCGGGGTATTCTCTATCATCATCCTGGGGGCGACGGTCCGGCGTTATCGCTCCCAATCAAAGAGAACATCCAAAAAAGATTCTACTTACTGGGACTGCGTGGATTGTGCGTATCTTGGTGATTGTGTGCCGGTACCAAGGGGAGTAGGGAAGCATGTGGGTGGAGGCGATTGCTGTGGATTTGACTGTACACCTTAAATCCACGCTCTATGGGTTCTTCCGCACGGTGCCCTGTCATCGGAGGGAAGAGCGATGTTTTCATATCGGAGGGGAGGCCATGCCGATCTGTTCCAGATGTTTGTTCATCCTGATCGGGATGCTGTTTCTCCCCCTGTTCCTGATCCACCCCTTGCCCATTTACATCGGGTTTGTCCTGCAGGTGCCCATGGTGCTGGATGGGTGGACACAGCTCAAACGGTGGAGAACCAGTACCAATGCCCTTAGGAGTGCAACGGGTTTGATGAGCGGGTTGGGGCTCTCCATCGGGATATCAGGACTTTTTTGGAACATCATTGCGTGGTTGCCGTAATTCGACTAAAGAGAATCCGAGGTGCACGATGAATACCATCATCTATTTGATCAGACATGGCGATTCCCCGAAGACGGGAGAAGTCGAACGCCTCAGGGGGATTAGCGGAAAAGGACAGGCAGACGCCGGACGGGTGACGGAGCTCCTGAAGGAAGAGGGGATCGATGTATTCGTCTCCAGTCCGTATAAGCGGGCCATCCTGACGATCGAGGAGCTCGCCTCCCTGTCTGGAAAAGACGTACTGCTCTATGAGGAATTGAAAGAAAGGGTGTTTTCTTCCGGGGTGAACCGGATGGCTGATGCGGAGCTGTATCCCCTCCTTGAGAAGTCGTTCAAGGATCCCCATTACTCCCTGCCTGGTGCAAGTCGAATGCCGGTTGTCAGGTGCGGGCCGTTGAGGTCATCAAAGAGCTACTGTCCCGTTATCAAGGCCACAAAATCGCCGTCGGTACCCACGGGGCAGTGATGACACTCATGATGCAGCACTTCGACGAGAGGGTTGGACTGGACTTCCTGCTGGGGACATCGAAGCCGGATATTTACAAACTGACCTTTGACGGGGAAGAGCTGATTGAGGGAGAGAGGCTGTGGGATCCCGTCCCACGTACAAGCTGAGGTGGAGGCCGCCTCGGTTTTTTTGTTTTTTCAGAGAGCCGGCGGCATTTCATCTGGGTGAATTATGATACAATTTTCCATATGAAGAACGGTAGCGAAAGGGAGGATCCATCATGAAATCATTGGAGCTTATCGACAAAGCGAGGGCAGGGGACCGGGATGTCCTGAGGGAGCATAGGTGGCTGCAGTACCTTTACCTGACGAGAGAGCAGCATATCAATCTGGAGCAGATCACCTCCCTTGAGAGGATGCCGGTGAACCCGGTCCTTCCTTATGTGGAACGTACCTTGCTCGTGCTGAATGAAATGGATCTGCCGGAGAAGGAGAAGGGAATCATCGAGGAAGTGCTGGTGTGGTCGGAAGTGGCCAAGGGCGGTACGAAGCATCAGCGGAACGTCTGGGGGAAGAAGGGCTTCCAGCTCGATATCCACAATATAGGATCAGCACAGATTTATGCGGCGGAGCAGATGAGTCTTCCTCTTCACCTGCGGGATCTGGAGCGGGAGGAGCTCCTCTACACCCTGATCCTGACTCATGGGCTGATCGGTCAATATATCCGAGGAGAGGTGCGCTACAAGCAGCTACACCCCCTCATTCAGTGGATGGATGAGCACAATGGAATCGGTATGGATATGGAAGTGGTCCTGAAGAAACTCAATCAGTGCATCATCCAGGGGGTGTCGAATGAGATTTGGGAAGTGGTGAAGGACGAAGCAGATCAGATTGTTTCTTTCCTGATCGATGGAGAACGTTCAGTGGAAATGACGCTGAAAGCACGGATCGAGCGGCTTCGCCGGTCTTCGATCGAAAATGGCGAGAATGTCGACCGTGAGTATCACCGATATATGGCGGATGCCAGGTTGAACGGCTATGTGGAAAGCTTCTTCAAGAAGACCGATCTGTGGTACGTCGAATCCGCCCTGAAGGAATTTACGCTGGAAGAGTTCCTGAAGATCTTCCTCTTGATCTATCAAAAGGTGAATCCCCTCTCCGTACAGCATGTGAGCTTCGAGGCGTTCATGAAAGACATCTACTATGATTACAAAGGCCGGAAAACCATCAATCTGTATAAAAAGAGGATCATAGAATCGTATCTGAAGGAATTCTCCCTTGAAGATCTCCTTCATGGGGAGAAGCCGGTCAATGAGCATGTGGAGCTAGAGGCTGAGCCCATGGACCTCTTGGGTCAGATCATCGGGGTTCGATTCCGATATTCGGCAGCAGGGGAGAAGCTCATTGAATTCTGTCAGGAAGCAGAAAAGTCCCCTCACTATGAGCGGGCGACGATCCTCCTGTATGATTTCTTCGGCTTCAGGAAGGATGCCTTCGATCGCCTGCAGAACGAACAGACCTATCTGTCCGACATGAATAGCGGGCAGGATCATAAGCGCATTATTTCCGATTTTGCCACGGGCACGCTGATGCTCGACATCGGCGCGGGAGGGGGCGTCATGCTTGATGTGCTGTCGGACGATCACCCGGAAGCCAATGTGGTAGGGATCGACGTCTCCACCAACGTCATCGAAGAACTGACGAGGAGGAAAAACCGAGAGAACAAGCGATGGACCGTGCAGCAGGCCGATGCCCTCGAGCTGAGGGCCCATTACGAGCCGGGGTCCGTCGACACCATCGTCTTCTCCTCGATCCTCCATGAAATGTTCTCGTATATCCCGTACGAGGGGAAGAAGTTCAATCATGACGTGATCATCCAGGCGCTGAGAAGTTCGTTCGAAGTGCTCAGCGAAGGCGGACGGATCATCATCAGGGATGGGATCATGACGGAGCCGAAGGATGCTTACCGCACGATCGAATTCAAGGACAAAAATGGGCACGCATTCTTCAAGCGGTACGTCCATGATTTCAAGGGAAGGAAGCTGGAATACGAATTCCTCCAAGACGGACGGATCAAGCTTCCCGTCAATGATGCCATGGAATTCCTCTACACGTATACGTGGGGCGAAGAAGCCTATCCCCATGAAGTGCAGGAGCAATTCGGCTACTACACGCCATCCGCGTTCAAGGGGGCCATCAAGGAAGCCTTGGGAGATAAGGCGAAAATCGTTGCGTTCAAGCATTATCTCCAGGACGGGTATGAGGAGTTCCTCGCTCCCAAGGTGACGGTGCGGGATGAAGACGGGATAGAGGGCTTGCCGGATAGTACGTGCTTTATTGTGATAGAGAAGGTATGAAATGAAAGGAACCCCTGGGGCATTGGAGCCTCAGGGGTTCTGTTTTACCCGCTCTTTTTTTCAAGCCTGATCATATCAAAATCCTGCTGAGAATAGGTTTTGCCTGGTTTGACACTTTTGTCTACTTTCTTCTTCCTTCCTTGGCTTTCTTCATTCGTTTCGAGAAGCATCCTTTTCAGGTTCGAGCTGATCGTGTTGAATAGGAAGATCAGGATCGCAAAGAAGAGGAGCGGTGCCACCAGGAGCCACGGGGTGACGAAGATGGCGTTGGTGTTCATGCTGATCATGGATGCCCATTCATAATTGACGTTGAAGTAGAGCGGGTCGGAGTCTTCTCCTCCCGGTAGATACCGGAGGCCGCCCAGGGTCAGGGTCAGAATGCCGAGCTGGATGAGCAGGGCAAGGGTCTGGGAGATCTGCTCCGAGAACAGCACGATGGAGTGCCGCAGGAACTGAGGCCACAGATGGATCCGGATCAGGTGCCGGTTGGTCCCTCCGAGTGTCCGGGACGCTTCGATGAATTCGTTGTGCATGAATAGCTTCATTTCTTCCCCCATATAGATGCCGAGAGAGGGGATGATGACGATTGCGATGGCGATGACCTGGATGATGGTATAGGTGTTGGACTCAAGTGCCGCCGACTGATACGCCTGATCCACGTAGTGCAGAAGGGCGTACACGATGATGACGAGCGGGATGAATTGGAATACTTCTGCAAGTCCCTTCACATGTTTCACCAAGAGCTTTGGAAGGAAGGTATAGATCAGACCCGAGATGAACCCGAATACCATCCTGAGGAATGCGATGGCGATGGTCGCCAGGATGGTGTATTTTGCACCGGCAATGAGGAGCCAGAACAGGTTCAGACCGGTTTTTTCACTTCCGAGCGGCGGCATTTCAAGCGGTGAGTAGGGTGGAGCAGCATAAATCTTCCCAGAAGCATCCTTCAAGTATTTCACCGTGTCCTCGTCGAACCCTGGATTGAGGATAGGCAGGAGGAAACTGGCCAGTATGAGGAGGGCGATAACGGAAAGCGGCAGGTAGAGACCGAGTATCCATTTTTTATTCAACAGTCGTCCCCTCCTTTAACCAGGTTTTCAAACAAAGTGAGCCGAGTGCATAAATCGCGTAGAACGGCAGGACAAGCAGGACCATCCCCACCAGGAAGGCAGGGGGAGAAGCAGTGGAAGCAAACAGCAGGGCTTTCATGAAGCCATGGATGTTGAACATGAGTTCGATGATCAATAGATTCGAGAGCATGAGCAGGAACACAGGCTTGGAGTGATAGAAGAAATGGATCCATACGTTCCGGAAGAGATGAACCCATAGCGTATAAGACTTTGAGAATCCTTTGGAATACGAGAATTCGATATACGGCTTGGACTCTTCCTCCCGCAGCTGGAAGATGAAGTTCTTGATGAGGTAGGTTACAGGCAAAACGGCGAGACAGACGATGGGCAAGACATAGATCCTGTCCTCCCCGAGGGTGTAGATATCGAAGAGAAGAAATCCGGTATTCTTGAAGAGCCAGATAATGAAGAGCTGAAGCAGGACGACGATGAACACATCCGGCAAGGCATCAAGTCCATCCAGAAAACGGCTGACGATCCGGCCCGCCTTCCGCGGAAGCAACATGAAGCAGTAGCTGAGCACAATGGCGACGACAATAGCCAAAAGAAATGCACCAAGCAGAATCAGGAAGGAGTACCCGTAAGACTCGGCAAACACTTCCGTTACAGGATACGTTCTATCGGATTCCCCCCAAGGGATGCGGAGAGTCGAGAAGTCCCCGAGCTGCGTGAGTGTCGTCTTCATGGACAAAACGAAGTTTTCCAGATTGATCACCAGTACATGGTCATACTGCAACATGGCGCTCACACTGCTGACCAACAAGAAACCTATGAAAATAAAAAAGGTGTAGAGAAGCCCGGACCATATCTTTTTCATCTTTTCCCCCTTAATATATTTTGTAATCTAAATATTCTGAATTTAATTGACATTCTTTCGGTAACATACTACCATTAAATTGCAATTAAGGGAATTGTTTATAGATGTTTTTTATAAATTATTCCAGATTACTCGGAAAGGTGGGAAATGATGAGAAGCAAGTGGCTGGTTTTGACGATTCTCATACTCTGTATGCTTCCTATTTTGGCAGGGTGCAAGTTGGTGGCGTTTGAGGGGGTGAAAGAAAAAGAACCGAAGAAAAAAGAAACTACAGCCAAAGAGGTGATGGTGGATTTCAACCCGAATCTAGTGCTTTTGGGTTCTAAAATGGTCGTTAGAGGCGAAACGAGTCTGCCGGAAGGGACCGTGGTGACTGTACAAATAAAACCTTTTTCCGATAGTGATGATTATCTAAGAATTGTAAACAGTGGGGCCGAACCTTTAGATGAAATCAAAGGCGAGGAAGATGTCAAAGTGGAGGAAACAAAGGAATTTGGGCCCGTTGCTTTTCCGCGCGCTGTATCGGAGCAAGATAAAAGATTCCGAATTGAAGCCTTCGTTGATCCCCGCAAGCAACCAGAGGAGATACAGAAGCTGTTAGGATCAAACGGAGAACACATCAAGGACAGCCTCGGGATGAAGACTGTAGAAGATGGTGATGCAGAAGTAGTCATCCTACGAAAATATACGGATGTTATGACCTATGAGGAAAATGGGTTTCAAACTATCGATCCAAGGCCCTTTGTTGCCGGGGAAAAAGGGGAGAAAATCACATCCACAGGAGGACCGAATTTCAAGAAGTAATTTCCTGATCGGAGACATAGTACAAAAAGGTTCTATCTCTAAAAGTAGAGATAGAACCTCTTTGTATGGAGAAAATGAACTGAAAACGAAAGCGGTTCTTCTTATTCTCGTGGCCTTTCCCATGCCCGCATTAACCGCGACACTCCCTCCACAATCTCCTCCTCCGATAGCTTCCCCAGTCCAAGCTGCAGATGAGGGTACCGAGGTTTTGCCTCGACAAAATACTTCGAACATCCATATACGCCCACACCATGGTTGCTCGCTTTTTCAATCAATTCCACCTCGGTCTGATCGGTCTTCAGTTCAACCACGACAAAGATCCCCGAATGCTCGCCCTTGATATCAATATCGGTTTGGAATGCCTGTCGAAGCTCCCTCACCAATACGTTCATCCGATTTCGATATAAAGCCTTCAATTTCCGGAGGTGTGGATACCAGTGGCCATCCTTCATGAAACGGGCCAGTGTCTTCTGATGGATGGGGGAAGCGGATTGTTCAAATAGCCCTGCGTTTTCCCGGTACAGCGTCAGCAAGCTTGGCGGCAGGACCATATAGCTGATCCTGATTGAGGGAAGAAGGGCTTTTGAGAAGGTTCCCATGAAGATGATGCGTCCGCTATGGTCCATGCTTTGAAGAGAGGGGACAGGCTGGTGGATGTAGCGGAATTCGCTGTCGTAGTCATCCTCGATGATGTAGCCGTCGACCTCATGTGCCCAGCGGAGGAGATCGAGCCTCTGATTCACGGGCATGGTCACGCCTGTCGGATAGTGGTGGGTCGGTGTGGTATAGAGAAGGGTGGCTGGCGATTGCCTGAGTTCCTCTGTATGGATGCCTGACGATGTGACTGGGGTCGGATGAACCTCAAACCCCATGAGGGTGAAGAGCTTTCTGGACAGGTCGTATCCTGGATCCTCCACGGCAATCACATGGTGGGACCTTAAAATCAGGAGAAGAATGAGGAGCAACGACTTCGTGCCTGCGCCTATTATGATCTGGTCCGCAGCTGCCTGCACGCCCCGTGATTGAAAAAGATAGTTCTCCAGTTCCCGTCTGAGCTCCGTGTCCCCCTGCTTGTCGCCATAGGAGTACAGGGAAGGGTCATTCATGATTTTATTGGAATGGCGCCGCCACTTGGCGAGGGGGAAGCTGTCCTGATCCACCGTTCCGGTACGGAAGTCGATGTGGTGCCTGTTGGTTGGAACCACAGGGTCAGCAGTATCCGGAATCCGTTCATAGGCAAATACGCTATCTGACATTTTGGCTTCCACAAAGAAGCCTTTTTTGTGTTCACTGCGGAGGTATCCCTCTGAAAGAAGCTGCTCATAAGCGAGCTGCGTGGTGTTCCGGCTCACATCAAGCTGACGGGCAAGCTCCCTGATGGAAGGAAGCCTGGTTCCGTGGGGAAGTTTTCCTGAGGTGATCTGCGTGCGGATATACTGATATACCTGATGATACATGGGGATCTGGCTATTTCGTTCAATGGAAAAAATCAATTCGGCCATGAGTAATCTCCTAATCTGTCATTTATCTTTAGTGTAAACTGTATCTTTTTGAAATGACAGAAATTTTGGATAATTGGGGTGTAAGAGGAGGATATTTATGATTCGAATGTATTATTGGTTTTGTACGTTGGTGTGGGGATTGAATTTCATCGCTGTCAAGATCCAGGGGGACCTTGTCGCGCCGGAGCTATCGCTGTTTTATCGGCTGGCGCTCACCTGTCTGATGTTCGGAGCCCTTCTTCTATGGAGACAGCCGGATAAACCGTTGGGAGGTGGGCGCAGGGTGACGGTCTTGCTGTTCGGGGTGTGCAATTTTGCCCTGAGCTATCTTTGTCTTTACTACGGAACGCTGCAAAGCTCCGCAGCCGTGGTGACGATGATCTTCTCCCTGAAGGTCGTATTCACTCCACTGGCTCTTGCCGTTGTTGGGAGGGAATCTGTATCGGGTCGGATTGCCGTGGGTGGCGCAATGGGGATCGGGGCCGTATTCATCCTGTTGTATCCGGCGCTTGTCCACCATCCGGAATCCCTGTCAGTGAGTGGATTGGGGCTCGCCCTTGTGGGGACCATCATTACATCCATCGGTGATGTGTGTTCTGCCATCAATGCCGACAGGGGAGTTGACCCGGTCTGCGCCAATATGTTCGGGTTCCTTGTGGCAGGCGTCGTGATGGGAGGATTTGTATGGGACAAAGGGGTCCCCGTGTCCCTGCCTCCCTCCATTCACTATTGGTCTGCACTTCTGTACCTATCCGTATGCGCGTCATTCTTTGCCTGGCTGTTTTATTTGAAACTGGTCAAGGAGATCGGCGGGGCGAGAAGCGGGTACATGGTGGCCCTATTCCCTGCGATTGGAGGGATTGCATCGGTGGTGATCGGTGAATCTGACCTGACCCCGTACCTCGTGATCGGATTCAGTTTGTCATGTGCAGGTGCCTTTGTGGCGTTAAAAGGAAAACAAATGAGGGAGGAACAAACATGGCCATCAACATCAACATCAACATAAGGGAGCTTCACACTGTGGAAGAATGGACGCAATCATTTGAGGTGATGAAGGCATTGCGGACAGATCTATCGCTAGAGAGCTATCTGAGTCTTAGACAGGTCATGACCCAGGAGGGCTATCAGCTATTCGGCCTCTATGCAGAAGGTGAGCTGGTCTCTCTTGCAGGCATCAGGCTTTGCACCAATTTGTATAATGGTCGTCACGTGTTCATTTATGACCTGGTCACGAGTCCCCATCACCGATCCCACGGCTACGGGGAGAGGCTACTCACATACATCCATGACTATGGGCGTGAACAGGGAGCAGCATTGGTGGCGTTGGAATCAGGGGTGAAGAGGAAGGATGCTCACCGCTTTTATGAAGAGAGAATGGGATATACAAGGCGGAGTTATTCATTTAGGAAAGAGATATGATCAAGTTTCAAAGGAATGTGAGGAAATGTGTCGAACTGTATAATTAAGTAAAAAATGGTGATTGGAAGCATATCTTTATTGAAAACGGAAACGGGGTGGAGAGGTGAAAAGCTCATAATCATCTTTTTCCTATTTAACACATGGATCCTGAGCGGTTGCGGTGATCGTGAAGGAGAATTGTGGGTGTGGGAAACGGTTCAATTCGAGGAAACATCGTACCCTACTTATATGAAGATCAACTTCGAACTCCAACATCCTAAAAAGGAGGCCACCCTGGATTCTGTCCAGGTGAATCATATGGAGACGGCGAGAGCCTATATCATCAACGATGAAGGAAAGAACTGGCCTGAGAGTTATGAAAGAACAAAACTTGCTGACCTCCCGTATACCATCAAGAGCGGAGAGCGCTACTCCATTGTCCTAGTATCGGAAGGGGAAGGGTTCAGTGAGTTGGAACAGGCTGATTTTCATTTTAAGATAGGATCAAAAGAGGTTACCCATGTGTACGAAACTAATCCTTAGGGAGGTGTGCTGATGCAAAAGTTCCTCGAAGCTATTTCAACTTTCATTTCCCTTGCCAACCAAAGAGCAGAACACCACGTCGGCTATTGTGGCGATGAGCAGGAAGAAATCCTCCACACGATTTCTCATGAATTCTCAGACCTGCCGGCAGGAGAATCCATTGCTGTCATACATGAAAACGACGCCATCATCGGGGTGCTGGGTGCAGATGTCGATCTGGGGGACGGAACAGCGGAGCTTTGGGGTCCGTTTTTAAAAGAGGGGCAGCCAGCTGAGCTTGCTTTGGAACTGTGGGAGGACCTTACAACGCGGTTAGGTGACAAGGTCCACACCTACTATGGGTTCTATAATGAACAGAATACCCTGGCGAGGGATTTCATGAATAGGCTAGGAGCCTGTAAGGGAAGTTCGCACCTTATCATGCATGCCATTAACCAAAAAGGTGTGAGGATCGATTCCCGAGTCGACGAATTGAGTCCGGAACGGCATGCGTCATTCATCAAGCTGCACGACGAAGCATTTCCGGAAACGTACATGAGCGGTCTCGATATTCTCAAACGCCTTGATCACGAGCATAAAGTGTTCGCAGTGGAATCGGAAGCCGGAATAAAGGGATACGCCTATGTGAAGGGCAGCCCCACTTATAACGAAGGAACGATTGAATTCATCGCAGTCGATCCGGCTGAAAGGCATCAAGGGATCGGCACGACTCTGACTAAGGCGGCCCTGGCATTTTTGCATGACGAGCTTGGGATCCAAACGGTCAGTATGACGGTGGATGCTGGACATGACCAGGCCATCCGTCTTTATGGGAGAGCGGGATTCGAGGTAGTTCACCGGATGGAGCACTACACCGGGCGGGTGACATATTAGTTTGGAGAAGGGTTACTCCAGTGAGTGATTCTATAATAAAACAAAAATCATTCAAACGAATCATTCCTAGGGGCATCTTTTAAGAAAACTGAATTCTGATTCCATGCCCGTTATGACGGTCGAACAGAGGAGATCCGATTGAGGGATCTCTTTGATGGAAAGAAAGAATGACTTTTTATAATGTAAAATAATTACTTTTGTGATGCTTTAAGGAAAAGAATTTGATCGGGGAGTTCCTATATGAAAAAGTTATCAGCTTTATGTTTGTTCCTCCTCTTAATGCTCTCAACCTGCAGCAGTCAAACCCTGGAGCAATCCATGAAGAAAGCCCAGTCTACCAATTTGTCGGGTGAATCCATCGGTGGACTAAAAGTGGGCACTTTTCTCCAGGAAGATTCGGGATTCAAGGTGTATGAATCAAATGGGGAGTACGACAGGAATTACAATCAGTTTAGAAACGGAAAGCTGGATGTAAGTGTGGATAAGGAGACGGATGAAATCCTTGCTGTTGGGGTGATCGAAGGTGGAACGGGTTCAACGACAGCTCATATCGGGCTGGGTTCTTCACTCGACGAAGTCACTGCGGCCTATGGTGAGAATTATTTTTCATATACAGATTCAAACCAGGGAATGCAAGAGATCGGGTACGTAGATCATGAGAACAATCTCCTGTTATCCTTCGTGCATGTCGAAAATAAAGTGACAGGCATGAGCCTGGGGTATGCATTTGATCGGCTCATTTGGGAGTGAGAAAGATACAGAGCAGATGTGTCGAATAACATAGATGAGCAACTGAGGAGGAAGAATGGTGAAGACATACAAACTTGAGCAACGCACACCCACCTTGCAAGAATACACACGTCTGTGTGATTCCGTCGGCTGGACGGATTTTATGAATTACGATGCAGCGGAAACATCTCTTAAAAACTCATTGTTCTCTGTGGTCATCATGGACCATGCACAGGCAATCGGAATGGGACGGATCATCGGGGACGGAGCGATTTATTTTTACATACAGGATATCGTCGTGCACCCTGATCATCAGGGGAAGGGCCTTGGGCAGGAGATCATGGGCAGCCTTGTCGGTTACTTAAAGGATCATGCTCCTGACAAGGCATTTGTCGGATTGTTTGCATCCGGTGGAAAAGAATCGTTTTACGAGAAGTATGATTTCAAAGATTATTCACCGAACATGACTGGGATATTCAGGGTAATGGAGTAAGGGTTGTAGATGTGATGAAGAATTGCATGATATTTATTTTGTTGATTGGCATTGGTGTGTTTTTCTCCTATAGGGGATTGACGGGGCCGGGGAGTATCCACTGGGGGTTTCTGTTCATAGCATTCGTAGCCTTAGTGGAATCTGTACTGGTGTATAGAAAAAATTCATAGCACACAAAAAGCAGATGAGTATACCGAACTCTCTGCTTTTTGTGTGTGCTATGAACCTATTCCAAAGAAAGTCCTGATACTTATAGTTGTTGGTTCAAAACGAGCAAAAGTATGACCAAGCCAAAAGAGTATTAGGAGGGAATAATGGCGGTTTCTAAATATCGTATTGGAAAACATTTAAAAGAACCTCCCATATAAAGGATTATTTGAAATAATTGTCGAATAGTCATGGATGGAATATTGCTTCCAAACATTAGAGGGTAAAGGGTGTTTAATCATAATGAAAAGCTACAGTTGGATGATATCCGCCATCCTTGCCGCCATGGTGGTAGCGGGTTGCGGCAAGGAAGAAAAGGCTCAGACCGAGGATAAACCGGAAGTGAAGGAGGAACAAAAGCAGAAGGAGAACCAGTCGGAGCCGGTTGAGGCTGAGGATGAAGAAACCACATCGGATGAGAGTGCGACGGCTGAACAGGAGGGAAAAAGTGAAGACGAGGAAGCCACTTCTGATGGAGTAGAAGAAGCGTCTCTCGACATTTCCGGTTCCTGGGTGGCAAAGGGGAAGGACGATGGAGTGAAGAGTAAGTGGTTCTTTAACAATGGCGAGCTCGCGGTGAACGAAAAGTACGAGTATGTGTATAAGGTTGAGAAGTATAAGGATCGCCATGGCTATACGGTGGTGAAGATCATACGTGATGATAACGAAATGACTGCTTTGCTGTTGAAAGGTGAGGGAGATTCCTTGGAAGCCCTGACGTTAGAGGACGATTCGTTCGATCAGTACTTTGCAGACGGCACAGTGCCTGATGGCCAGGTGATCGAATTCCAGAGGGACGGCGCTGCCTGGGATACTATCGACGAGGCAGTGGATCTATGGGAATTGGTTCATAAGAACAAAGCAAATGAGGTTTCCAAGAATATTTTCTGGGAGAACTATGAGCGTGATCTATGGGAAGTGGTGGAGGAAGGGACTTCTGGTGACACTATGCTTCTGCATTTCAGCAATATCAGCGGAGCGGGGGGGAGTTTCACCAAGTTTGTGAGCCACGGCGATCGTGTTGAAATCACGGAATATAACGGCAATGCGTCCTACCCTCAAAATCCTTCTGTCCGCTATACGGTCGAGCGGGCTGACGGAAAAGTGGTTGAGATGGAAAATCTGACGCAGTGATTCTTAAGGTGCAAAAGGAATCTGCCCGGTGACCAAGAGGACGATGATCAGGAACCAGTAAAAGATAAAGAAAAGGGAAAGAAATAAACCGATGACGGAGAGAACCTTTTTCTCCGTTTTTTTTGAGGAGTCCAACAATCGAGATGATACTCCCGATGACCATCAGGCCGAGGGTGATGGAATCCCCGATGGCAGAACCGGTATTGGCTATTCGTTTCGGGGTAACGAACACAAGGAAGAAGGATATTACACCGATGATGAGGGAGAGCCAGCTGATGAAGCCATACGTTTTTGGTGAAGGGGCTTGTGTTTCCATTGTGGTCACTTCCTTTACATGAGAGTGTGATAGGTTTATTGTAACATATTTTGGTAAAATAGGATCATTTTATAGAAACGGGGAGGGAACCTAGATGGATCAACTAAAAGGCATCATGAACCTCATCCACCTATCCCAAAAGCTGAAAATGGAAATGCGACACAGCTGGCTGTCGGATGGGCGTCAGGAGAGTGTGGCGGAGCATACGTGGAGAGTATCCCTCATGGCCATCCTCGTGGAACCGTTTTTGGACCGGTCGGTTGAGATGGAAAAACTGTTGAAGATGATCATCATTCATGACCTGGTAGAGGCGGAAGCAGGCGATGTCCCGGCTTTTGATACGCTAGGGAATGCTGAATTGAAGGCATTGAAACAGGAGCGTGAGGAACAGGCAATCGAGAACATCCGGGACATGATTCCGGGAGAAGTAGGACTTGAGCTATACACGCTGTGGCATGAGTTCGAGGCAAAAGGGACGTACGAGGCAAAGGTGGCGAATGCTCTAGACAAGCTCGAGGTGCAGATCCAGCATAATGAGGCCGATCTTTCTACGTGGCTGGATGTCGAGGTGGACATGACCTACGCCATGGGAAGACATGTGGAGTTTGACAGCTTCCTGACGGAGTTGAAAGACCTCGTTGAAAAGGAAGGGCATGAGAAGATTCAAGGGCGTGTAAGGCAGTAATCTCCAAAGGTTGTGCATGTCAGCCTGATTGGAGTTGTCTTCCTTGGTTACATATGTAACCTATCGTTTTTCAGAAAAGAATAACCTAAAGACCATCGGGGTGTTTGGCGAAGATAACGAACAGTAAAAGAAGGCAGGGATCGGGTCCCTGCCTTCTCTTTGTTCTTATTTTGATACAACGGCAAATCGTTCGTTCTTATGTTTCGGTTGTTCTACTTCGTCAAGGAGTGCTGCGGCATAGTCGGCATAGCTGATGTAGCTCTGACCTTCTGCATTGACGATGAAGTGATCCTTACCGGTTTGGTACGTGCCGGTTTTGGAACCCTCAGGGTCGAAGAAGGCTGCCGGGCTGATGTAGGTCCAGTTGAGGCCTTCAGTGTTTTGCAGCTCTTTCAGGCTGAGGCTCGCATTGTAGGCAGTGGCATAATAGGCTTTCGGGAAGTCTGGTGTTTCCAAGAGTTGAACGGTTTTGTCTTCGTCCACAAACAGGCTTCCGGCTCCGCCGATGACAACGAGTCTCGTTCCCGGTGCATCTTTCAGTGCATTAGTAAGGACCCTGCCAGCTTCAATGTGGAGATGTTCTTTTCCTTCAGGCGCATTAAAGGCGTTCACTACGACGTCGAATCCTTTCAAGTCTTCACCTGTGAGTTCGAAGAGATCCTTTTCAACAATGTTCACGTTTGCGTTCACTTTTGACGCGCTGCGCACGATGGCGGTCACGTCATGGCCTCGTTGGATGGCTTCCTCTGTTATCAATGATCCTGCTTTTCCTGTTGCTCCGATGATGGCGATGTTCATGTTGCATTCCTCCTATTGTTTTGTAACTATTTCTGTTACAGGTTGTTTGAAAATAAATCCCGATGGATTCGGGAGAATGAGTTGTTCTAAATGTAACTATAAATGTTACAGGTTGATCTGTCAACCATAAAAAAATCACCTCTTATTGGAAGAGATGATTCATGATGTCCTTTAGCGTTTGTTCATTCAGTTCATTTTCCATGGCTGTCTGGACGCTTCTGAACGTTTCATCCAGTGTACCTTGGATCCGTTTGCCAACGGGGCACTTCGGGTTCGGTTTATCGTGGATGGAGAATAACTCTTTCTCCATATTCACGGCTTTATAGATATCAAGCAAGGTAATGTCCTTGAGGTCACGTGTCAGGTTGAAGCCTGGTACTCCGGCTTGGGACGTCAATAGTCCGGCTTTTTTCAGGTCACCGGATAGCCTCCTGATGACGACGGGATTCGTGGTGACGCTCTGGGCGATCTGATCGGATGATTGCTTCGGATCCATGGCCACTAGAGACATGATATGAATCGCGACCGATAAGCGGGTGTTAATCATGATCTCCCTCCTTCGTAACCATATTAGTTACAAATAGAGGGGTTGTCAAATGGCTCAGCTTATGAAGGGGATAGACAGGGGACGTAGGGAAAGGAGGAATCTGACCCGTGATTGAGAATACTATAGAAGAAAGGGGGGTGCGGATATGATGTTTTACCTCTATATGATCATCGGTATCCTATTGTTCGCTGCTCTGATCGACTACAGGAGAAGGCGGAATAACAATACAAAACATACGCGTCACAGTGACCCATCCACCAAAAAGGGAGAGAGCAGTAACTATCAGTCTGGTGAAGGCCGAGATTGGTGATGGAGATGATGAGCCGCACTTCCTTGCGGTGGTCAAAGCTGGAGGTGAAGAAATGACACCGCAAACCATGATGATAACGGGTGTGGCGGTAAGTGTGGCAATCCAATTGATCCTGCGCTATACAAAGCGCCCCTCCTATGAAGGGTTGATCCTGTTTTTAATCCTGATTTTCCTGTCAGCTGCCGGATGGGTGGTGGGATTTGCGATCGGGGGGTGGAAGGGAATGGGGTACAGTGCCCTTGCCATGATGGTGATGATGGCATCCATGGCAGGGCTTGTGACATCGTTCATATGGTCTTTATTGGTGAAAGAATGATGAAAACGTCATTCTTTTTTCACATTTTCGGCTAATTGAGAACTTTTTTCATTAAAGACATTGACGTTGATTCTTCTCTTGCTTATACTAAGGTGGTGATAATGATTATCACTTGCATCGTTAATAAGTGAAACACCACTATAAAACATACCATTCAGTCTTGGGGAGGAAATCAACATGATGAAGCTTCATACATATGCGAAGAAGGCAGCAGTGGCGGCAGCGTCCGTCATGGTCGTCGGTGCGTTGGCGGCATGTGGGAACGGCGGCGATAACGCGAAGGACGGCGATAAAGAAAAAGCGTTGACCATCTACAGCGGTCAGCACACGGAAGTGACCGAAGCGTTGACGAAGGAATTCACGAAGGAAACTGGAATTAAAGTGGACGTGCGTGAAGGATCCAGCAATGAGCTGGCTCATCAGGTTGCAGAAGAAGGAGACAAGTCTCCTGCCGATATCATCTTCACGGAAGAAACGGCTCCCCTTGTAATGTTGAGTGAGAAGGGACTTCTTGAGAAGATCGATTCCAAGGCCCTTGATAACATGGATGACCAATATGAAGATCCAGACGGTACTTGGGTCGGATTGCTTGCGCGTTCACGCGTCGTGGCATACAATCCCGATGTGGTGAAAGAAAGCGAACTGCCGAAGACGGTATTCGATTTCGCTAAGCCTGAATGGAAAGACAAAGTAGCCTACGTACCGACAAGCGGTGCGTTCACGAACCAGATCTCTGCCATGATCATGCTTTATGGTGAAGATGAAACAAAACAGTGGTTGGAAGGCTTGAAGAAATACGGCAAGCAATATAAGAACAACAAGATTGCCCTTGATGCAGTAGAAAAAGGCGATGTAGGCGCAGCCCTTATCAACAACTACTACTGGGACAATGAAGCAAAAGAAAAAGGCGCTGACAACATGAACTCCAAGCTCTATTACTTCGGTAATGGCGATATCGGGGATATGATTTCCCTATCCGGAGCAGGAATTGTCAAGTCAAGCTCTCATAAAGAAGAAGCACAGAAATTCATGGAGTTCGCCACTGAAGAAAAAGGACAGCAGGTATTGACGGATACAAGTTCACAGTATCCATTGAACTCTAGCGTGGACACGAAGGACATGAAACCTTTCTCAGAATTGAATCCGCCGAAAGAAGCACTTGACCTCGGGGAATATTCTGATGGTGAGCAGGCATTGGAACTTCTACAAGAAGTAGGGTTGCTCTAATGCCCCTGACCGGCATATGGAGGAAGAAGGAGCCGCAGCGAAAAAGAACGTCGCTGTTGCTCCTTTTACCTGTTTTTATCTTTATTTTTGTCGCGTGTCTACCTATCCTCTACATTATCCTCCGCGCGTATGAAGCCGGATGGGAGACATCGATCAACCTGATCTTCCGAGACCGTGTGTATGAGCTTCTGAAAAATACGCTTCTTCTGGACGTGTCGGTGACGGTGGCCTCCATGGTCATCGGTATCGCCACGGCCTGGTGCACGGAACGGACGAATCTATGGGGAAGACGCGTGTGGAACGTCCTCGTGACGATTCCGTTCGCCGTCCCCGCTTTTGTATCGAGTTACAGCTGGGTTTCCCTGAGCCCGATTTTTGAAGGATTCTTCGGTGCCTTCCTTGTCCTGACGCTATACAGCTATCCCTTGGTACACTTGCCGGTGGCTGCGGCACTGCGGGGGATGAATCCTTCCCTCGAGGAAGTGGCATTCTCGGCAGGATACGGACAGTGGAAGACCTTCTGGCTCGTCACGTTTCCGCAAATGCGGCCGGCACTGTTTGGTGGGGCGCTCCTGATTGCCCTTCACACGCTTGCGGAATTCGGGGCTCTGTCCCTGCTCCGTTTTGATACGTTTACGACGGCGATCTATGATCAGTACACGATGGCCTTCAACGGGGCATCTGCTGCGATGCTGACGACGGTCCTCCTGTTCTTGTGCCTCGTCTTCATCGGAGTGGAGCTCTACGTCCGTGGGAAGGCTAAATATACGTCTGTAGGAAGAGGAGTCTCACGTGCGAGAGAGCAGGTGAGTCTCGGGTTGGCAGCACCGTTCGTCCAACTGGGGTTCCTCGCGTTGACGGTACTCGCCGTCGGGATTCCCCTCGGACGTCTTGGGTATTGGTTGGTAACCGGAAGCTCGGCAAGCTTCGAGCCTGCTGAATTGGTAGGCAATCTGTTCACCACCTTGTCCTACGGGTTGGGAGGGGCCGTGGTGACGGTGATCATCGCGCTGCCTCTCGTCATGCTGTCGCTCCGCCACCGGGGGCCGCTGTCGGTCATGGCCGAGCGTGTCCCATATGTGGTCCACAGTCTGCCTGGTCTTGTCATCGGCTTGACCCTTGTGTTCTTCGCCATCCGCTATATGAGCGGGATCTACCAGACATCGGCTCTGCTAATCATCGCATATGTAATCCTGTTCGTCCCCCTTGCCCAGTCATCGATCCGTGCCTCGTATGAGCAGGCGCCAGAGCGGGTCGAAGAGGTGGCGAGGTCACTCGGTAGAAGGCCGATGAGTGTCTTCTTCACCGTGACCCTGCCCTTGATCATCCCGGGCATCGGGGCGGCAATGGCCCTTGTTTGTTTGAAAATCATGAATGAATTGACGGCGACGCTGCTGCTCCGTCCGACGGGTGTCGATACGCTCGCCATCAGGGTGTGGCAGCACACGGCGAACTCCGAGTTTGCCGCAGCTGCCCCCTATGCCGCCCTGCTGATCCTGATCTCGGGCGTGCCGGTCTATGTCCTGACCATGCGATCATTTTCCAGTAAGAGGAGTGAAAGAGTATGAAGGCCTTGACGATTAAAGAGTTATCAAAGAACTTTGATGGAGTGAAAGTATTGGAGAATGTCTCCTTCGACTTGCAGAAGGGGCAGATGCTCGCCGTTCTCGGACCATCGGGGTGCGGGAAGACGACCCTTCTCCGTAGCATCGCAGGATTCGAAATCCCTGCATCGGGTGAAATCGAGATCTCGGGCGTGAAGGCTTTCGGTGAACGCCTCTATCTCTCCCCGGAAAAGCGCAAGATCGGCTATGTACCGCAGGAAGGCGCACTCTTCCCACATTTGACGGTGGAACAGAACGTCGCCTTCGGACTGCCGAGGAAGATGAAACGCACCGGCCGTGTCCTCGATATGCTGGAGCTAGTCGGCATGCAAGGGTTTGAAAAGCGCATGCCCCATGAACTGTCCGGCGGGCAGCAGCAGCGTGTGGCCCTGGCGCGCGCCCTTGCTCCCGGTCCATCCCTGATCCTCTTGGATGAACCGTTCAGCGCACTGGATACAGGCTTACGTGCTAAGCTCCGTGATGATATCAAGCACGCCCTCGAACAGTCGAACGCGACGTCGATCATGGTGACCCATGATCAGGAAGAAGCCTTCTCCATGGCTGATGTGATTGCGGTCATGAGAGACGGAGAGCTTGTCCAAATCGCCAATCCGGATGATGTCTATACAAAACCGAAAGACTTGAAGGTGGCCACCTTCGTTGGGGAAGCCGTGCTCCTCAATGGACGGATCAGCGGAGAATGCGTCGACTGTCCGCTCGGCATGCTGCCATGTCATAAGCCTTCCGGTTGCGCCGAACAAGTCACGGTCATGATCCGTCCGGAACAGCTGAGCGTAGGGCCAATCGAAAGCGGAATCCAAGCGAAGGTCATGAAGACGACCTACTTCGGACACGATTCCCTGATTGAACTTCTCATCGATGAGAACGGCCAGGCGACTTCAGCTTCCATCCGTGTCCTCGGAAGACCTCAGGTCAAAGTAGGGGACACCGTCGGCTTGAAGGTGGACGGGGATGTCGTGATCTACTGAATGAATGTTGAAGCAAAGCTCTATTCCAATCGCTGGAATGGAGCTTTTTTTCGTATATAGGAGGAAATGGCGGGAGTTCAGCGAATAGGTGATAGATGATCCTAGAAGAAAGAAGGAACAGCAGATGACCATCTCCATATTGAATGAACACGATGCAAAGGCGTACCAGGAGCTGCGCCTGCAGGCACTTCAAACCAATCCCGAAGCATTCGGCTCAACCTATGAACGGGAGGCTGCCTTTCCCCTCTCTTTTATACAAGAGCGATTGACACCATCGGAAGGCAAATTCACCATGGGCGCCTGGGTGGATGGTGATCTTGTCGGCATGGCCACCTTCGTCAGGGAAACAAGTCCAAAAATGGCCCACAAGGGAAACATCTTCGGCATGTTCGTCTCACCGGACATGCGCGGGAAGGCTGTGGGAAGATCGCTTTTAGAAGAACTATTGCAGCATATAAAAGGGTTCGACGGGCTCGAACAGATCAACCTCACCGTCGTTTCCGATAATGAACCTGCGAAGCGCCTGTATACAAGCCTTGGATTTACCGTGTTCGGCGTCGAGAAACACGGATTGAAGTTTGATGGGTGCTATTATGACGAGGATTGGATGGTATTGAGGCTGTAAGTGAAAGGGGCAGGGACCGTCCCTTTTTTTTCGTGGAATTAATTATTTGACTAAATCAATTATTGATTATATCATATACGTATAGTTGACTTTATCAAATAAAAGGAGGGGATAACCATGACTATCAACCACGGCGGTGACCTTAGTGAAGACTATTTCATTGCGTATATATCGCTAATCATGAACAGCAGAGGCACCACGTTGGAGGAAGCGAAGGCGTTCACCTTCCAACGCTTGTTCCAGAACGATGAAGGGACGCTTGGTGATCGTTCACATAAGAGTTTCATGCGGGCATATGAGCGAATGGCACAGGGGGCTGTTGGTGCGTAACGTCGGTATTACATCTGATTTTGATTGAAAAGACAAGCCAGGACCAGTACAGTAAAAGAAACAAACGGGCATCCGTGAGAGCATGAGAGGAGAAAGAAGATGTATATCCCCAAGCACTTTCAGTTGAATGACGAAGCAAAAATCTTTCAGTTAATAAAGGAAAACGGCTTCGCCATCCTCTTCTCCCAGCATCAAGGCTCCCCGTGGGCGACTCATCTCCCGCTGATGGTGGACCGGCGCGACCGTGTACTCTACGGACATATGGCGCGACCGAATGGTCAGTGGAAGGATGGGCAAGGACAGGAAGTATTGGCCGTCTTCCAGGGGGCACATGCTTACGTCTCGCCGACCTGGTATGAATCCGATCAGGAGGTGCCGACGTGGAACTACGAGGCCGCCCACGTATACGGCAAGCTGGAGATCATGGAAGACAGCGAGGAAATACTGGACTCACTGCAGCGACTGGTCAATCAGTATGAAGGGACAGAAAGCGCGTATTCCCTGGATCAGGTTGCCTCAGACAAGCTCAATGGACTGCAGAGAGGGATCGTAGCCTTCAGGATCCCGATTTCCAGGATGGAAGGAAAAGCGAAATTCAGCCAGCATCATCCTGAGGAAAGACGTCGATCCGTCGCCAGTGAGTTACGGCGGACCGGTCGGGAAGGGGATGCTTTGGTAGCACAACGAATGGAAAAAGGGTTGGACCATTGAATCATTTTCCAGAAATCATGATGATTTTTTCCTCTAAAGGGTAACACTGTAGGTGAAAACCTTTTAGAAAGAGGGATGATCATGAAGAAATACATACTGGTAATCGGAGCCGCGGCTCTATTGGCACTCGCGGGATGCGGCAATAGCCCGGACAGTCAGTCGGACAAAAAGGAATCCCATGACGAGCATGCGGATATGAATCATTCAGGTTCGGCCGAGATGCCTGAAGGACTTGAAGAAGCGGCAAACCCTGAATTCGAGACTGGAAGCAAAGTCACCATCAAGGCGGATCACATGAAGGGCATGGACGGGGCAGAAGGCATGGTCACCGGTGCCTATGATACCACTGCCTACGTCATCGACTATAAGCCGGCCGATGGAGGAGAAGAAGTGAAGGATCACAAGTGGGTGATTCAAGAAGAAATCAAAGACGCAGGGGATGAAGAACTCAAACCCGGCACCGAGGTCACCCTGGAAGCCGATCATATGAAAGGCATGAAAAATGCCAAAGCCACCATCGTGTCTGCAGAAAAAACGACGGTGTACACGGTCGACTACCAGCCGACAGACGGCGGGGATATGGTGAAGAATCATAAGTGGGTCGTGGAAAGTGAATTGGAGTCTGAATAAGGATGTGTGAGCCGGCATGGATGTGCCGGTTTTTTTGAAAATTACATGACATACAAAAAGGGTTTTTCATTCTGGTATGGAAGGGTATAGAAAAGGGTGAACTACCCTGATGTCTACGATCATTGGAGGGATTCGATGGAGAAGCATCCAAAAAAAGAGGCCGGAAAAATCCAACATGAAGATAGACACACGAAAAGAAGGAAATGGATAGTGGGCAGTGATGTCCAAGTTGTGATCCTCGCCGTGATTTTTTTGGGAATGATGATTTTTCAGTTGGTGGAATAATTCATAATCAACAGGAAGCACACCTACCTTACCATAGTGAGTATCGATCCATTTGAATTACTAAAGAGGAAGAGTCGTTCCAAAGGGGATGACTTTTTTATTTTGACCAAAAATGAAACTTTTTCCATCCTCGCCCGTCTTTACCGTAAATGGTCTAAGAAAGAAACGAGGTGACCTTGTTGGATGAGGGGTACAGGAAGCAGAAAATACGTGAATGGTACGTGGAATATAGCGACGTAATTTTCCGGTATATCGTACTGATGATCGGGGACCGCGAGCAGGCAAAGGATCTGACGCATGATACGTTTCTGAAAGCATTTCATCGATTGGAGGCGTTTCAGGGGGAAATGAGCGATAAGAATTGGCTGTATCGAATCGCCCGGAATGCCACGATTGATTTCATACGGAAGAAGAAGCCCCTTCACTATGTGACGGAGATGTTCACAGGGGTGGGTGGTGCCACTCCGGAGGACATTGTGGAAGCTGGGGAGGAAGAACGCATGGTATACGATGCAATGAGCCGGTTGAAGCGCTCGTATCGGGAGGTTCTCTTACTGAGGAAGATCAAGGGCCTGTCAATCCGTGAGACAGCAGATGTGCTCGGGTGGAAGGAGAGCAAGGTGAAGACGACGCTCTCAAGGGCGTTGCAGGCAATGAAAGCTCAGTTGGAAAAGGAGGGGTACCATCGTGAGTGAAGGGAATGAAAACATTCGCTTTCCATCCTATGAACCTGTCTCCATGAAGCAGGGAGAGAAGGAGGACGTTTACGCAAGATTGGTGGAAAGTATGGAGGAAAAGGGCAGGAAGAAGCAACGCTTGGTCCCAACATTGCTGACTGCACTCCTAGCAGCACTGTTTATCCTCGCCGGGGGAAACCTTCTGCTCAACACCGTGATGACAGATCAAACCGCTTCCCGGGAAGGAGAGGTCAAAGAGGTGCTGGAGAGAATCTTCACAGGACCGGATGATGAGCTGGCAAGCCTGATGGAGCAAGAGGATAGGTATATTGAAGAAGGAAACAGCGAGGAGTATTTTGACCTGTTCCTCTCGTATTACAAGGATCTCTTTCGACCCTATATGTCCCCTGATACCATAGAGCAATATGTGAATGAAGGGAAAATCACTTTCCCTTATTACGCCTACTCAAGCGGATATAAATTGAAAGATGAGAAAATTGTCGTGAAGGAAAATGAAACAGTGCAGGGTTCATTTACGTTTACAGTTAAGGTCGTCTATAGTAGAGACGGTGATGAAAGAGGAACGGTAGATCTATCAGGCGATATCACTGTAAACGATCAAGGGTTGGTAGAGAGTATCAGATTCAGGGACAAGGGGGTAGGGGAGTTAATGGAAAAGGTAAGATGATCTTCCTTTTACCCTAGCGACAAAAAAGAACATCCCTATGAAGGATCTCGCTTTTACCATTTTTATACAAAAATGGTATGATAAATGAAATAGTAAAGAAGAATAGGGTGGTTGTATGCATGGGAAGTTGAAAAGTTTAGTGGTGTTGGTTTTTAGTTTAGTAGCAGGAATCTGGATCTACATGGAGTATTTCTTGAATATGCTGCCCCGGTTCTTTCCCAATATGGAGAATATTGAGAAGACGATTCTCTCCATGGCGATTGTCGTGCTGACAATCTATGTTCTTCTGAAATTGGTCTTGGGCATGGCTACGAAATGGGATCGGTACGCTCTGTTGCTGGCCTACTTTACGGTCCTGATCTTCGGTCTGTTGAGGCCGGATGGGCAGTATAGCGTCGGGACGGGTGATGTGTCATGGAATCCCATTGCTTTCTTGTCTGACATACAAGGGGACCCGGCCTCACAATGGGTCATGGTGATCAACCTGAACATCTTTGTTCCTATGTATTTTCTTCTCGCAGTTTCCAATGTGTTCAAGGGCTTTAAGGGGCGGTTTTTATTGTTCCAAGGGGTTGCCTGGACGTTGGAGTGGATGCAACACATACTTAATGTCGGACAGTTTGATCTGTCCGATCTGCTTTTGTACACGGTCGGCTTCTTGATTGGATATGGGATAGCCTTCCCTATCCTGAAAGTGGGGATTGGGAGGTATCCAGTGGAAGTGGTTCGGTACAGGTCAATGGGAAGGGGATAATGACCAACAAGGAGGAGAGAAAGATGAGTAGTTCAAAACTAGTATTTGCGCCCCTTAGCTATACAGGGTGGGGATCGTTGGAGAACGTACTTCCTGAAGTGAGGAGGGCGGAGGCAAAGAGGATCCTCATTGTCACGGATCCGCAACTGGTCGAAATCGGGTTGACCCGGAATGTCACGGTACCCCTTGAGGAAGAGGGATTCGACATCACCTTGTATACAGAAGTGGTACCTGAGCCCCCGCTCTCTGTAGGGGAACAACTGGTGGCATTCACGAGGGAAGGAGGTTTCGACCTGGTGATTGGCATGGGAGGCGGCAGTGCTCTCGACCTGGCCAAGATGACCGCTGTCCTGTCTCAGCAGGAAGGGCGTGTAGAGGATTATCTGAATCTATCAGGCACGAAGGAAATCCAAGTGAAGGGACTTCCGAAGATCCTCATTCCGACCACAGCGGGAACCGGTTCGGAAGTGACCAATATTGCCGTCCTCTCTTTAGATTCCACGAAGGATGTCGTGACCCATGACAACCTATTGGCGGACGTTGCCATCATTGATCCCAAACTCACGCTGACGGTGCCACCAAAGGTGACGGCGGCCACAGGGATCGACGCCCTGACTCATGCTGTCGAGGCATATGTCTCGATCAATGCAAACCCGACAACGGACGCCCTGGCCCTGCACGCAATCAAGTTGATTGCCGGATCCATTCGTACGGCTGTGAAGGATGGTTCCGATCGGCAGGCACGCATTGATATGAGCTACGGAAGCTATATTGCGGGTCTTGCCTTCTTCAATGCAGGCGTAGCAGGTGTCCATGCCCTCGCCTATCCCCTTGGTGGTCAGTTCCACATTTCCCACGGAGAATCCAATGCCGTCCTTCTTCCTTATGTGATGGGGTATATCCGGAAGAGCAGTGAAGGGAGGATGGCAGATATCCTGGAAGCATTGAATGGAAAATCTACCGACCTTTCAGTTGAGGAAGCATCTAAACAGTGTGTGAAAGAGTTGGTTGAAATTGTTAGGGATGTCGGTATCCCACAAAGCTTATCCCAGTTTGATATTCCCGAATCAGCCCTTGAAGAGCTGACAAAGGACGGTGTGAAACAGAAGAGACTGTTAGCAAGAAGTCCGATGGAGCTGGATGCAGCGGATATCCACAAGATTTATCAAGCGGCTTATGATGGAGAAGTCGTGGAAGGGAAAGAACAATAATGTGAAAGAGGCGGGATATCATAAACGATTTGCGGAGAGAGTACAAAGAACTGGATGCTTACTACAATCAGAAGAAATCGAAGGTTGATCACTTATTGTTCATGCTGGAGAAGAACGGATTGTTCATCTTCTTGTTGTATGTTCCATTCTGGCTTTTCTTCAAAGGTTTCGGCTTTCTGTTTAGGTGGATCAACAGGCGGTTCAAGAAGAGATGACCGAATGTATCCAAGCATTAAAGCCGGCATCGGGATGCCGGCTCATTTTTATATCAGCGTCATCTGCCATGATACCCCGAATCTATCATTGACCCAGCCAAACTTCTGGCTGAATCCATAGCCTCCAAGTGGCATAAGGGCACTTCCGCCGTCGAGAAGCTTCTCGTAAACGTGATCGATCTCTTCTTCACTGCTGCACTCCAAGAAGATTGAAAAGGCAGGGGTGAAGGTGAAGCCATGCTTGATATGGCTGTCGATGCACATGAACTCCTGACCCTTGATGGTGAAAGTGGCCGTCATGACGGTCCCTTCCTCACCGGGCCCATCAGCTCCGTAGCGGTTGATACTTGTGATCTCTGAATCTTCAATGAGGGACGTGTAGAACGTCATGGCTTCTTCGGCGTCGGCGTTTTGGAACATAAGGAACGGGGTGGCTTTTTTCATGGAAATCCTCCTAGTGGGTGAGTCATGAATCTAACGTTATATTAGCACATAGATGGAACTCTGGAAAAGCTTGTATGAAAGAAAAGGTGAGGGAAGAGTGGTCCCGTTCACCTCTTATGTAGAAGTCCAATGCTATTAATAGACGAAGGAGTGGTTACATGTATTTCCCTTCAAAAAAAGACGGGTGGATGGGATTCCTTCATCTTATTATCCTGTTTCTCTGTTTCGGATTGCCGGTTTTATCCGATGAGTGGGTCTGGATCTTTGTAATCCCACTTGTGCTTGGTGTCGTGAACCTTCTTATCTGGTTCCGGACGGGTTATCGTGTAGAGGCGGAGGAAGTGGTGATATATTATGGTCCTATCACCTTACGGGTTCCCATTCAAGAGATTGAGAGAGTGGCTTTTATAAAGAGTCCGTTTGTGGGGCCGGCGCTATCAGTGGACCGGGTAGGGATTACCTACTCTGCCTCAAAGTTTCTGGCGGTTTCCCCCAGGAATCAGGAGGAGTTCCTGCAGGTTTTGAGGGAATCAAATCCTAATCTGGTAATAAGAGCTTCATTGAATAGTGTGTTTTCCAAAATATCCACCCGTTGTGACTCCCTGCTGTATACGATTAGAATGTGACGCATTCTGATGCGAAGGCATCGCTCAATTCCATCAATTTTTCAATGATCATTCCTTCTACTTCGGTAGTGAATGGAATGCTTTCAGTACAATGCGGGCGTACCCCCTGGTGGTCCCCGATCATGACGGCGTGCCTGGCCCCTTGAAACATGGTGATATCATTGGCGTCGTTACCGAAGGCGATGTAATCGGTGATATTCAGGTAAGCGAGTGCTGCTTGCTTGTGGATGCCTTTCGGGCTGCAGTCAATCACGTCCTCCTGTGCATGGAGGTGAAGGACGATATCCATTTCTCCGAGCTTTTCCAGAAGGTTTTCTTTTTCAGTTGCGCTGAGGATGAGCAGCTTCACGATGGAGGAATGCTCACTGATGGGTACATTCGTAGCAAGGCGATGTGGATCAAGGTTGGTCAGGATCGGGTGATCGGCTCTGCCCGTATACGAATAATCCCACTCCCCGTCAATCAGGTAGGTGGCTTGATGTTCATGAAGGGTGCTCATCAGGGTCTCGACAATGGCCGGTGAAAAAGCCCGAGAGAACGTGATGTTCCCGTTTTCGGAAATCAGTGCTCCGTCCCCGCCGATCAGCGTCCCAGTATGAAACGGCTTTGGCAGGACGGGAAGCATGTCCCGGATGGGTCTGGCCGATGCGAACGCAATTCGGTGTCCTGCTTTATCAAGTTGCTGGAGTGCATGGGTGATGGCTGGTGAGATGGGTTTACCTTTGAAGCAGATTGTTCCGTCTAAATCAAAAATGAAATGCATGGGTGGTCTCCTAGGAATATTTGATATAGTTTATCGTATCAGTAATAACTTTCCATTTATATAGTATTTTTTAATAGATCGTTCGTAGAGCGGAAAGTCAGGATTATTATGAGATTGTATACAACCTGGGAGTACAGTAAGGTTTGAAAATATGGTTGCTCCAAAAAAGTAAAGCAGTCTGAAGGATTCCCCACTTCAGACTGCTTTCTTTCGCCAATACAACCTCACCAGAACAACCAAGCCCGTGAAGATAAACAGAGGGATGGCAATGAACTGAGAGATGGCAAATTTGAATTCCCACACATCATACATGAGGTCATTGCTTTTTTCCAGGACTCCGGTGAGAACGATCGCCACATAGACGGCAGGCGGAATGATTAGTAGATAGCGTCCCTTTGGAAGTATGAATAGAACTATGAGAACGATCAAGGCAATGAATCCTACAATGAGAAAAATCATCGGACAGTCTCCTTTCTGTGTCGAATACGTTACGCGCCCGTCAATCGGGCGTCCCCAACACATCCGTATTCGGAGGTTCGTAGCCAAGCTGTCGTACCATGGCCATCACCTGTCCTTTGTGGTGGTACTCATGGGTGACCACGTGGAACAGCAATTTCTCGGGGGTCATGGAGATGGGATCCACTCCGTCTCGCCATGGAATCTTCCTGGAAATGGTCTTATCCATCTGTCCGGCGAAATGGTCGAGGACCTCCTTAACATAGTCGTCGGCCTGGCCGAACCGGTTGACGATCTCATCCAAGGTGACATCCTTTATCTCATTCTTCGGCGTGAGTGGTTCCTTTGTCTTCAGCAGCAGGAATGAGCCGAGCCAGGCATGGTAGCAGTCGGCAGTATGGACAAGTGTATGTCGGATGCTTCCCCAGCCAAAGGCATTCTCATTTGTGAAATCATCTTGAGGCAAGTCCCGGCAGAAGTCCAAAAGCGTCTTTCGAGTGTGTTGAACCGAACGGTATTCAGTGAGATTCATATGTGTGCCCCCTTCTTTATTGCACTTCATGTATTCTCTTGGTCAGAGGAAAATCCCTTCTTCCACGGGATTAAGTAGAGCGGAACTGTTTGTAAAGAAGGATTCCTGCAGTCGTTGTGATAAAGGGGACTCCGATCAGTTGCGCCAGTTGAAGTTTGAACTGCCAGACATGATAGGCTGGGTCAGTGCCAGGACTCAGTAGAAAAACCGTGATGATCAGAGCGTAGCCGATGGGCGGCACGAGCCAGAATGCGCGTTTAAAAGGAATGATACTAAGTGCAGTTAAGGTAAGGACAAGAATAACTCCCCAGAGAATAAAAAACATTGGACACCTCATTTTTTGGAATCTAACTAAATGACGCAGGCTACTCATTGTTCTTCTGATAGTTTGTTAATGCTAACAGGAATTTGAAATGTTGGATTCGTCAAGTTCAGATGTATCTTTTGAATTAGAAATAAAGAGCAATCATGAAGATCAGACTAATCACTGTATAAAGCACTGTCCCGTAAAACAGACCTCCGACGGTAACCTTCGATTTTTCCACCTTCTGCACCTTCCAAACAGCTTCACTCGCATCCATGGTCGCAGCTCTTGAGAAAACGCCGCCACTGCTGCTGAAAAAGAACAGAACGATTGAGACGCCAAGTCCGATGAAGAAGCTGTATTCAGTGTAGGAAAACGGTATGAGCCTGCATGATGTCCAAACGACAAGGCCCATGACGATGGCTGTGCAGATTGCCCAAACAACTGTCTTTTTCAATGGTCATTCCCCCTTATATATATAAACGTATGATCACTGAAGGAAGTTTCAACTTTATGGAAAAATATACAATTTTAAAAGTGAGCATCCACTGCTTGAAACTTCCTGTAGCGTTGCATCGTCTATAGGAACAGGAGGCTGATGGGGATGAAGAAAATAGTGGGGGCTTTATCGCTGATACTGGTGCTTGGCGGATGCAATTCCATTCAACCGAACATATCCGAGAAGGAAGTCCGATCCATTGTTATGAAGGAACATGAAAATTCATTGGTGAAGTAGAGATTATTTCCGTTCAGCACAACTGGAGGGAATACATTGTGGAGTGGGAGAACACGGAGAACTGTGAGGCGGGGACGGACTATATCCACGATGCGACCGGTAAGGTGAAAAAGAGCGAGGTTAGTATCTGTTAGCTTGCAGGGAGGCGATCATTCGCCTCCTTCTTCTATGTCTTCCTTCTTTTCCTTCGGTGGGTCGAACACGAGATCCAACAGGGCGAGGAATAGGGAAATCCCGAGCTGGGTCATAGGCTGGATATCAAGGGACGACATGAGAGCAACAAGGATGGAAATGATGCCCCAGTTGATGAGGAAGGAGAAGAAGAAATAGCCTCCCTTTAATGCGTTCCATGACCAGCGTCCCGATGCCTTCATGAGGCCGAACAGCAGCTTCACGATAAAATCTCCGATGAATCCGCAGATGAAGTAGAATACCGCGAACCAAAGCAGGGACCAGTAAGAGCTGTATTCGATGCCGATTATCCGGAAGAGACCGACGAAGCCGAAGAAAATCAGAGCGACGACGAATCCAATGGCCGCGAGAATGATCAGGCTGACAGATACGATGATGAAAATCTTGGTGGGCAATGATTCATTTTTGAATGAGTCTTGATCGGACATGGTGTACCTCCGTGGTGTAATGGATCTTCAATATGGCTTGAATGTTCCCCTTAGTTTCTTATGAAAGGCTTCCAATCTAGGAATCTTGCGGAAGGTCAAGAACGATGTGATGGTCACAAAAATAAGAAACCATTCATGTTCCTCTCAGCGGTTATCGATGATGGCGGATTTCACATGATCACTCCTATTACCTTACTAACTACAAAGTATAGTCCAATCTGGATTTTATGTAAAATAAAACCATTAAGAGGAGCCTCGTCTCACAAACACTGGTTTTTGTTTGATCAAAAGGGGCTCGGGATTCTTTCCTTGAAGGCGCTGTGTCAGCCTACCCATGAGATTTAGCGCGATTTCATCCAGAGCATACGAGATGGAGGAAAGGGTCGGGGAGGTCGTCAAGCAGATGGGATGATCATCAAACCCGATGATCTTCACGTCCTCCGGCACCGACAGACCTACTGCACTTGCAGCAGCGAGTAGCCCTGCGGCTACAAAATCACTTCCTGCCACGATCCCTTTTGGTGGTGAAGCGGTGCGGAAACGTTCCTCTCCCAACGCCACCCCGTCTTCAATGGTGATAATCTTGTTATGACAACAAGTGTCAGCGCACTCAAGTCCGTGATGGGCGTGGGCAAGCTTAAAACCCTCCCAACGCTTCTGTTGGAGAGGGGAGTCCATATCGTCTCCGCAGAAGATGAGGGGGAAAGCCCCCTGATGAAGAAGGTGATCGGTGGCGATGAACGTCGCTTCCTCTTCATCCACGCCGACGGTATCAAAGTGTGCCCCATAGAACTGTTCATTGCACACGACGACAATCTGATCCTGGACCTTCGACTTGATCTCCCTTTCAGAGAAGGTGGAGTGGGTGAGGATCAAGGCATCGACCTCTCTATGAATCAAAGCATCATAGATCTCGGATTCAGCATCCTGGGAAAAGAAGGTCTGGTGGATGACCATCTTATACCCGGCGTCCCGGCAGGTTTTTGTAAGGATACCCGCAAGGCGGCTGAAGTAGGGATGATCCAGGAGAGGCACGACAATCCCGATCGTGTGATTACGTTGCAAACGGAGCTGGACGCCACGGAGATTTCGGACGTAGGAAAGTTCCTTGATGGCTTCTTCCACCTTCCTCCGGCTGTCTTCCGAGACATGGGGATGGTGATTCAGGACCCGTGAAACGGTCGATTTGGACACTCCGCTTATACGGGCGATATCAAGAATGGTCGGCATTGGTCAATCTCCCTCCAAGTTATGTATTGACATGGGAACGTTCCCAGAGAGTACGTTGAATTTATCTTACTAGGAGGTGTCCATATGCCGCAAGATGTTTACCATTCGACAGGCGAGACCAGGTACATCGCATTTTTTGATTTTGATGAAACGTATTTTCCTCATGCATGTACAGAGGAGCAGCTCATGATGGTCCATGAACTGGAGGAGTATCTTCAATGGCTTGCGTCTGAGCAATATGTGAAGATCGGATGGGTGACAGGCAGCAGTCTCACCCAGGTCGAGGAGAAGATGAAGAAAGCGAGGATGCGGTATCTGCCCCACTTCATCTCAAGCAACCTCGGGACGGAAATGTGGGAAGTGCATGCAAGCCAATGCTACCGTCCCATCCCGGAATGGGAGAAGAGGATTGCCCGGTCAGGCTTCTCCCATGGAGTCGTACAGGAGATCCTGGATGACTTAAAGAACATCTACTCTATCAAACTGACCCCTCAAACCCAATTCGGGCAGGGGACATATAAGATGAACTACTATTACTATACCGCTTCGGACACAGGTGTCGATTATCACCTCGGCATCATCCGTCAGCTCGCGTTCAATCACGGTGTAGGGATCAACATCAACCGCTGCAACCCGAAGGCAGGAGACCCGGAAAATGCGTACGACGTCGACTTCATTCCCAAAGGGACCGGCAAGAAGGCCGCGGTCAGCTTCATGAAGAAACATTACAACGTCCCCAGTAGTCGCACCCTAGCTTTCGGTGACAGCGGCAACGACTTGGAAATGGTGAAGGCCGTGGAGCATGGGTATCTTCTCGGAAATGCCACGGAAGAAGCGAAAAGGAAGCATCACTTCATAACAGAAGGTGAATACGGGAAAGGGATCATGGAAGTGTGTGGGAGAGTGTTTTCGCGTAAGGAATGGGACAGCGCGATGGAGAAGTGAAGTGGAGGTTCCTGAGGAAGGAATTTCTCTCTCATTCCCGCCTGTAGTCATACACCTCATCCGGTACATGAAGGACTTGATCATTAATTTGTACCGTGTCATCGTCTACCCAACTGACCTTGCCCTCTTCTTCATGGTACTGCCAATAGATATTCTTCACTCCACGATCTTTCTCGTTGAATGTCAGTACGCCAAGCACAGCATAGTCGACGGTCGCGCCGCCATTGTTCCGGAAGGTTTGTACGGTATAGCGTCCGTCCGGTGACGTTTCTTCTGTAATGAGTTCCCCTGGCTCCAGCCGGTCTATGTCAAATAAGGACCAATGGATGAGGGCGATGAGGCCCCAGCTCACTGCAGCTGTGAACACGATGGTGGAAATCGTGATGGTGAAGCCGACGGGGTGTTTTTTGATGAAGCGTTTCATAGAATGGAAGCCTCCTTGATGATATAGAGAGGTTTCCATTATACTTCAAATCAGGAATTTATTTAACAAAAGGACGGAACCTTTTATTCACCAAGAAGCATCCGGTTCAACTCCGAAAGGGATAGAGTCATCTCCAATCCTTCCATGGACCTTGATCCGTCTCGATGGATGACAACCTCGGGTTTCAAGTCTTCCGAATCCCTCACCCATGAAACGTCCATCGTGTTCAGGATATTCTTCACCTTTCGTTTGTACGTCGCGGGCATGGGAGCGAGGTAAACGGTCTTTCCTGCCACTTCATCAAGCTTAATGTAAGGAGATGCCTCTTTTGCAGGTTCGGTCGATACGGTCTCCAAAAACCATTCATCCGACATGATGGGGACCCCAAGGTTTCGGGCGCGATCCAGCTTGCTTCCCGGGCGTTTTCCGACGATGAGGAAGTCTGTCTTGGATGTGACGGTATTGCTAACGGTGGCCCCGCAACTTCTGGCGGCTTTGCTCATGCTCACCCGGGGCTGGGCACTGGCTCCGGTGAACACGATGGACTTTCCATGAAAAATCCTGCGATCGCGTTCCGGCTTGGCTAAGTGGACCGGATTCCACTCCAGCGGAGAGGCCCCGCTGATCACTTCAAGCAGGAGTAGCGAATTCAAATAGGCTTTGTGGTCAACGGGCAACCCCACTTTGAAATAGTGTGAGAGATAACTCAGGGTATAGGAAAACAGATGGGGATGGGTGTGCTTGATGGCGGCCAGTGCACTGAAGTATTCCCTGTCTTCATCCAGCCATCCGTCATGTAAAAGAGTGGCTCGGTCCAAGGTTACATTGAACGAAACAACCGGGTATGGGTAGTCTTCGAGTAGCTCACGGAAGGTTTGTTTCATCTTTATGTGATCTGAGATTTTCACATATCCAGCGCCAAAACCGAAGGCCGTCATGGTCTCGTCCTTTATTTCAAAAAAGTAATGCTTATCAATGATGATCCCGTCCTCCACAACAAGCGCGGCGACTTGAAAGATCCCGGAATCAGGAGCGGCACTTCCCATTTCGATGTCGATCAGTATCATGTTTTTCAAGGGGAAGCCTCCTCAGTTCAATATGTATCATTCACATAGTGAAGCAGAGATTGTATGTTGTCAACTGTATGAAAGGAGATGAGTGCGATGAAACGCTTCGTGAAGTTCCTTCTGCCGGTGGGGCTTTTCTTTTTGGCTACGGGGTGTGAGGAGATGATTCATGAAAGGGAGCCTAAATATGTTCACGATGGTGAGGGGCCTCCTTCTATGGAAGGGATCTATATTCAGAAAGAGGAACATAACATTCTGATCGAGGGCGAAGAATTTAAGGAGGAAGACAAGACCCTCTCATTGAATGAGTTTATGAGCAAAAACGACGGATACTTTTTAAGGTTGAATGACGATTCAGATTTCAAAGGAATAAAGTCCGGAACCAAGGTGAAGGTGTGGTGTGGTAAGATCCTGGAGTCTTCTCCGCCATATGCTGTCTGCCAGAAGATTGAAACAGTAGGGGAGGAATGAAGACTACAATCCATCCTCCACGCGTCCCATCATCCTTAAGACTTTTCCATCCAATTCTCTTTTCAGCACCGTCATCCCGTTCCTGTGGTAAAAGCCCAGCGCCTGCCGGTTGCTTGGTGAAACGCGAAGGTGATACTCGGATACACCTTGATTCCGGAAGAACTGAAGGGCGTACTGGTGAAGCTTATTTCCCATCCCTGATCCACGTCGCTCAGGAATCAGGTAGTAGAGGTTCACATACCCGATTTTGCTATCTTCATAGTCTTTCACCGTCAATTCAAGCTGACCGATTGGCACTCCCTCTTCCATGAGGAGAATGAAACCATCCGGGAACAAGTCCGATTGTTTCTCGACCCATCGTACGTATTCTTTCTCGTCAAAGTCTCGATTCGTACCGAAGCTGACCCTGAAGGAATCCCTCCGGAAAGAAACGATGATTTCCCTGTGTTTATCCACATCGATTTTTTGCAGATCCATATGTCACCTCCCGGGGGTTTATAAATAGAGTATCACGTATAACCATAAAATACCCATATGGTTACATTATGGTAATATAAGAATATGGGAGAAATGATATCAACGGAGCTACTACACTTTTAGAGAAAGGTCGTTTGGAAAATGAAGTGGAACAAACGCATCATCATCATCCTGGTCATTGGAATCCTTGCTTCCATGACTGCTTGTAAGAACAGTGAATCCAGTGCCACCGTGCAGAAACAAGATGAGACCGGGGAAGCAAAAGCTGAGAAAGGCGACACAACATCTGATTCAAAAGCTGAGAAAGGCGACACAACATCTGATTCAAAAGCGGAGAGTAAACAGGAGAGCGAAAATCAGGAAGCAGACTCTGCCGAATCGGAAAATGATTCCAGCCAGGAAACGACTTCTTCTTCAGAGGATGATGCCACGGAAGAATCGGATCAGAAGGAAAGCCAAACAGAAGAAGGCAGTAAATCCAATCGTAAGGGCATACAATCACAATACGTGAATGAACTGGATGAAACCAAAGCCAAATTCGAAGAAGAAGACTCCAATCAAACCGGTAATGAATCTACATACGAGTTGAAATACTTTGAAGACAGGCGCTTTGAAGCCTGGGATGCGCATTTGAATGAGGTTTACAGTGTACTCAAAGCGAATCTTCCTGCTGATCAGTTCGATCAGCTCAAGGAGGAGCAGCGCCTTTGGATCAAGTCCCGTGACGCAAGTGCGAAGGAAGCTTCTGAACAGTTCAAAGGAGGCACCCATGAACAGGTGGAGTACACGGCAACATTGGCGAATTTGACGGAAGCCCGCTGTTACGACCTGGTCAGGACCTATATGAAATGAAGTGAGTAAACCGGATCTATTGGGTCCGGTTTTAATTTTATCAATAAATGGAAACTTAATCCTCTTGTGTACGTATAAGAAAGTGGAGGTGCCGCTATGAAAAAGATCCTGTTTGCAGTCTCGATGAGTATTATACTCGCCAGTTGTCAGAAGGAAACGGCCGCCCCTGTTCTGTACGATCCTCCGGCGTCGAACATGGAGAACGGGCTGATTGATTTCAAAGAGTGGGAAGGGCTCCATCTTTCTAAGCCGGGAGTCGATTCAAGGATTAATGAGGACGATGCGCTCATGATCCAAGCGGTCCAGGAAGTGTTCGCTAGTGCTGTGAAGGTTGAGGGGCTGGCTAATCTTGAAGATCCGGATTTTATCATGGAGGTGGATGCTGCGAACGGTGAACAGCAAAAGCTTCTTCTTTGGTTGGGTGATGAAGGGGAGGAGAGTCGGGTAAAGAAGTCGAAGGATTCAAACGCTGTTTATTCACTTGATGAGAAATGGACGGATAGGCTGAGGCAGTTGGTAGGCAATGAGCATGAATAGGGGGTGTTTATATAAAAAGGATACGAGGTGAACGTGAGTATGTTTATTCAAATGTCAGGATTTCCAGGGTCGGGGAAGTCAACCCTTGCCCGTGAGATAGGAAAAAGAACAGGTGCGGTCATCGTGGATCATGACGTCACGAAATCAGCTCTGATGGAAAAGGTGGAAAATGAACTTACCCATGATACAGCAGGGCGAGTATCATATCACTTGGACTGGTCCATCAGTGAGTCGTTGCTCGTGCAAGGACATAGTGTGATCTTTGATAGCCCTTGTCTCTATGATGAGATTGTAGAGAAGGGGACGCTCCTTGCTGAAAAATACGGAATTCCATATAAATATATTGAGTGTGTGGTGCATGATTTTACCCTGATCAATGAGCGTTTGAGGGAAAGGGAGCGGATGCCGAGCCAAATCAAAGAGGTGAAATCCGAAGAAGCATTCCGGAAAACGGTGTTGAACAGTAAAAAGCCCGATGGCCTCCCGTGCCTACAGATAGATACTTCTTCTAACATCACGTCTTATATTACAAGGGTCATTCGATACCTTGAGAATGGAGAAGGGGGAGCGGAATGAAGAAGATCTATTGGACGATTGCTATATGTACCCTGCTCCTAGCACTCACGGGCTGTTCAGATGACAAAGAAGAAGAGGCGTTCAAGAGCGAAGAAACGATTACATACAAAGAACAAGAAATAAAGGTTCACTATTACTACAATGAGATGGCAGATTATATCGAAAGTGTACGTGACAATCCTGATCAGGATAAAGAGACGCTTTACATACAGAAGGTCAAGAAAGCGATGGTTGAGCACGGTGAGGCGGATGATCCGACTATAATGAAAATGATTGGTTATGAATTTTTACAGGCTCCGCGAGACCTAGATACAATGGAGGAAGACCTGCAGGTATTAAAGGGAAAACAGGACACCATCCACTCGAGCATGAAGAAAGCCATGGAGAAGTCTATCGAAGTTCTTCCCGGTGGTAATAAAACCATTTACGTGGTTCCATCCAGTCCTGAATTCAAATCTAATACAAATCTTATGAACGGTGTATATGGTGTGGTGTACGGTGAGTATGCCATCCTCATCCTGATCGATCCTGCTTTCAACGTGGAAAATCTTGAATATACAATCGCCCATGAGTATCATCATACCGTCAATTTCGAGACACATGATCCAGAGCAATTCTCGAATTTGGATAGTGTCGTCATTGAAGGGAAAGCAGATGCATTTGCTAAGCAGATCTATCCTGATGTGGAAATTCCATCGGTGGACACGTTGCATCCAAATAAGGAAAAAATGGTGTGGGTTATGATTTCAGAGAATCCCGATACCTATAATCAAGACCTCTATGATGAAACTTTTTTTGGAAGTCGCGAAAAGAAGATCCCGATGTGGTCCAACTACCGTGTCGGCCTTCAAATCATGGATGCATTTCTTGAGAAGAATCCCGAGGTCCCCATACCGGAATGGACATCTATGACTACAGCGGAAATCTTGGAGAGAGGGAAGTATGCGGAGAAGTTTGAATAGGACACGCGCTGTCATCACATTTTGATAAAGGAGCGTCTGGCATGATCGAGAAGATTGAAAGTCTGGTAGGTCCCATCTTGCGACATCTACTCCTTGAAGAACAGGGCTGCACGTCTGAAGTGAGCCGGATTGAAACCGGGGAAGGGACGTTCATTTTGAAGAAGGCGTCTCTACCACGCTACCGAAACTGGTTAAAGAAAGAGGCGCAGGTGCTACAACGCGTTCAGGGATATGTCGCGGTGCCTGGATTCATAGGGTTTTGGGAGAGTGAACGAGACAGCTATCTTCTAATGGAATACATAGAGGGGATCTCCCTAACATCGGCGTTAAAGAGAGCCAACGATGGCGAGGAACGCCTTGTGCTAATCAGGAGTTTCGGAGATTTCCTTCATCGCTTCCATGAAAGAGCGCCACTAGTAGGGGGTGAGAAAGGTGATTGGCTGGAGCGGGTATGGCAAGAGGCGGAGCCGTATGTCAGGGCAGGTGAGACGGATGGGGATAAAGCGCTTTTGGAACAATTAAAGGAGGAGAGGCCGGCTTCGGTCAACCCCACGATGATCCACGGGGACTGCAATCCCGATAATGTGCTCGTGGTGGACGGTGAGGTGAACTGCTTAATCGATGTGTCCGGTATGACGGTGGGAGATCCACGTTATGATGAGTCCCTAGCGATCGGGAAGTTCACGGGGGAAGAGAGGGATGCCTTTTATGAGGGATATAAGCGATACCGGGTGTCGGATGAGGAGTTCACGTACTTTTATCATGGAATGTATGAGTTGTTTTAGAAAAAGCCTTGGCCCTTCCTTAAGAGGAAAGCCAAGGCTTATTTTAGTTTTGGAGCGCATGCTGGATATGAGCCAGGTGATGATTCCCATGCCAGGCATAGATTCCGATGTTCACGGCAAGGGCCACGCTCCCAGAGTCAGGGTGGACGAAGGTCCGCGCGAGCAGTTCTTCCGTCAAGCTTTCTAAAAGAATGACCCATCGTTCGTGCAGGGAGGAGATGATCGTCAAGGATGATGCGATGGGAGAGCGGGAATCAGGGAGCTCGGCCCATTTATCCTCTGAATAGGGACGGATGGTCGGTTTTTCTTCAGTCAGGGCGAGTTTGAAGCGTATGTAGGCGTTCATATGACTGTCGGCAACATGGTGGACGACCTGTCGGATGGTCCAGCCGCCTTCGCGGTAAGCCTTATCCAGGTCAAGCTCGCTTAAAGATTTCAGGGTTTCCAGGAGTCTTGCAGGAAACGTGCGGATCTCTTCGATCCATTGGTGAATCTGGTCGGCTGATAGATGGTCGGGTGTTTCGAACTCCCCGATGGGATAACGCTCATTCATTCTTTATTCCTCCTATGACAAGAAAAAGATTTTTGCCTGTTTGATGACAACATCTTGTAAAACGAGAAACAGCGCCCATCCTGCGAGTCCAAGCCCAATTGCTGTGAAAAGATGAATGGAGTGCTGGAGCGACAGGTATACGATGATGAGCAGGAAGGCCGTCGCGGGGAATCCCCACAGGACCCCGAGGGCGAATGTGCTGATGCGCTCCGATGCCTCGCCCTGTACATGGAGCCAGATGATGCTGAGGAGGCTGACCAGGGGAAGGGCCGCAATGATGCCCCCATAGGTAGGGAAGCGCCTTGCAATCTCGGTCACGGCACCGATGACGAGCGCGGATACAAGGATTTTCAGGAAGACGTACATGATTTTGCCTTCTCGCTCAGCAGCCGGAATGCTTCCGATACGGTTGCTCTTTCCTCAGGAGTCATGAGATCCAGGGCAGCCTGCAGTTTGTCTTCATCAAGACTGGTATTGCGGAACAGCACAGCCCGACCGTTATCGGTGAGTTCCAAGATCACCTTGCGCTCATCATCGGGATGCCTTTTTTTAAGGAGGTATCCCTTCTCGATGATCCGCTTCACATGCTCGGAAGCTGTATGTTGGGTAACGGAGAGGAGATTGGCGACATCCTTCACACTGACTTTGTCCCGTTTATCCACAAGCTGCATGATGCGGATGACTTGGTGGGAGATCTTTTCTTGATGCTGGATATGAAGGTGGAAATAAAGGTCGGTCCAGTGTTGGTTGAGTTGGGTCACATTTTTCATGGATTCGCTCCTTGGTTCGGTTTCCTCAATTATATCGTATAATACGATATAAATAAACGTTAAATAGCTGATCAGGAAATCCCTGATCAGCTTCCGTCATGATCTGGAGGAAGAACTTGCCGGCGACTTGAGTGAAATCATGGCCACTTATAACATGCCGAAGGAGAAGCTGAAGGAATGGCTAACCAATGATGGCGCGCTTCAGGGGTACTTGTTCAAATGCGTGCACTGCCATCAGCACCGGCTTACGGTGGATTCGAACTGAACGTGAAAAAACGCCCAATCCAGGGCGTTTTTTTATTGTATCTCAATTTTCCTGTCACGATGGATCTCTTCCGTCCCCGCAGCCAGCGCTTCCTTATAGTAGCTGCATTTGTGGTCGATTACTTCCAGAGTCTTCATCAAGTCCGCCATCTGCTTTTCCACGGTGGCCTTCCGTTCCATGAAGAGGTCGTGACGTTCCTGGAGGGTGGAATCGCCTTCGGTGCACCAGTCGATGAAGGTTTTGATATCCTTGATCGGCATGCCGGTCGATTTCAGGCATTCGATTATGCGGAGCGTGCTGATATCGGAGTCTTTGAAGAGGCGGACGCCGCTCGGACTGCGTTCTACGAAGGCCATGAGTCCTTCTTTGTCATAATAGCGGAGCGTGTAGACGGTGAGATTCAGTTCCTTGGCTACCTCGCTGATGGAGTAGGTTTTCATGAGGGTTCCCCTTTTCGTCTTTATCTGATTGGAAAGATACCACGGTGGTCACTGGTTGTCAAAAGGGAGCTTCGTGCTTGACCTAGAGTGAACTAGAGGCAGTACGATGGTTTTGCTCAAGGGGAAAACGGGGATAGCAGTAGGAGCACGACACCCTGACTTGGGACAATCAGAATTCGAGGAGGAACTACTATGGTTATGGCAAAAGCACGCGCAGTGGACGGGCCGGACAAGGCTTTCCGCTCAGCAGAAATCAAACGACGTGAACTGGATGAAAAGGATGTACTGATCGAAATCAAATTCGCAGGGATCTGTCACTCTGATATCCATACAGCCCACGGTGAGTGGGGAGAAGTGAGTTATCCACTCGTTCCGGGGCATGAGATTGCCGGGATCATCACGGAAGTCGGCTCTGGTGTGTCGAAGTTCAAGGTGGGCGACCGCGCAGGTGTCGGCTGCATGGTTGACTCTTGCGGTGAATGCGTCAACTGTAAGGCCGGTGAGGAGCAGTACTGCCTGAAAGGCAATGTGCCGACCTATGCGGGCGTCGATAAATACGGCGAGCCGACACAAGGCGGATATTCTACACATATCGTCGTGACGGAAGATTTCGCCTTGCACATCCCGGATGGTATCGAGCTTGATGCGGCGGCACCGCTTCTATGCGCAGGAATCACCACGTATTCACCGCTTCACCACTGGAATGCCGGCCCCGACAAGAAAGTCGCCATCGTCGGGATGGGTGGACTCGGTCATATGGCCGTCAAGATTGCCAACGCCATGGGAGCAGAAGTAACCGTCCTTTCCCAGACGCTGAATAAGCAGGAAGACGGACTCGCCTTCGGTGCCGAGGAGTACTATGCGACCAAGGATCCGGAAACATTCGAGAAGCTGAAAGGCCGCTTCGACCTGATCATCAACACGGTCAGCGCCAACATCGACATCGATGCATACTTCTCCCTCCTGACGCTTGACGGGACGCTCGTCAATGTGGGCGCACCGGGAGAACCGATGTCACTGAACGTCATGTCCCTCATCGGCCACCGTCGTTCTTTCGCCGGTTCCATGATCGGCGGCATACAAGAAACACAAGAGATGCTCAATTTCTGTGCAGAACACAACATCGCACCGAAGATCGAACTCATCTCGGCGGATCAGATCGATGAAGCGTACAAGCGCGTATTGGCTTCTGATGTGAAATACCGGTTCGTTATTGATACGAGCACGATTTAATTGTGATAGACCCCGGAGGTTCAGCCTTCGGGGTCTTTTTTAAAGAATGGAGTCTTGAGCGAAATAATGGGAATCAAGATGGTCGTCGTTTCAATCAGTCTCGGAATCTCGGGAATAGCATTCGCTTTATTAATGGCGACGTGCTGGCGAAGGGAAATGGTGGTCGCTGCACAGGAAGGAGTGTAAAGGGGATGGGATTTCCCTTCATATCCTGTGGATAACCCCATTCATCATGAAATTGGACGTCTTCGTCACATTTACAGCCGGCATTATTACCGACAATGGAAAAAATTCTACCGACTTTTTGATTTTTTCTACCGGGAATCGAATTTTTATTACCAACTCCGTGATTTATCGTAAATCCTATTACGAACATAAGTGTCGTATTACCAACTTCTATGCGTACCTTCCAACTCCATCCCGTTACGACCAAATTCCCTATGTTTCTACCAACTCCCATACGTATTTGATAGAATGGAAGTAATATACAATAGAGGGTGTTGACTCTCCCGCTGGATGAATCTTTTTTCGATTGAATTCGTATAAAAAAGAAATGGAATCCACGCAGCGGCGAACGATTCCTGCATCACCACCCAACCGTTCCCGCTATTCCACCAGCAAATCAACACCAAGGAGTGATTCTATCAAATCAATGAAATGGACCATGTATCAAGTACTGACGATCCTCACCCTCATCATCCTTCTGGCCTTTGTCGATGTTGGGGATATCCCGATCAACGTCACACCGGGTAATGATAGGATGGCGTTCATCCTCATGCTTCTAGGGGCCATGTTTATTTTCGGTGTCACAGGGTGTGCGTACCTTCTTCTGATGTTGCAGCTTCAGAAGAAACCGGATCTGTTCCATGGACGATTCTGGAAGAGTGCACCGATCCTGCTGCTCATCATCGGTATCGTTTCCATCACCGTCTATCTTATGCTTGGCATGAGCGGAAGCCTGTTTGAATGGGTGGACGAACAGCGCTGGATCATGTATGGGCTGCTTGTGTATTTCATTTGGCTATTTTATTTTTGGATCGTGTCGATCGTTAATCGGCAAACACGTGATAAACAAAAGGTTCCGGGCTATTCATTTGGCATCGGAGTCGTGGTGCTTTTGATCATCATTTTTATGATTTAGCAAAGGGGGGCTTGGATGAGTCAACATGAAGAAAAGCTGACAGGTGGGAATGTCTCGCAGGTCTACCGCGTGGAAGATACAGTCCGCCGTGAAATCAAGCCTGAGAGCGAAAGGATACATAAGCTGTTGAAGCACTTGGAAGAGAAAGGATTTCCTCATGCTCCGAGGTTCATGGGAATTGATGAGAAGGGGAGAGAGGTGCTTTCTTATCTGAATGGGGAAGCCGGGAATTATCCCCTCAAATCGTATATGTGGTCGGATGAAGTGTTGATCGACATTGCGAAAATGCTTCGTGGCTACCACGATGCGGTAAGTGATTTCCCGTTCGAGGAAGAATGGGAGCCACTTGATGATACGCCGGGACCTTATGAATTGATCTGTCATAATGACTTCGCAATCTACAATATTATTTTCCACAACAAGCAGGTCGCGGGAATCATCGATTTTGATGTGTCGGCGCCAGGTCCGAGGGTATGGGATGTGGCATATGCCCTCTATACATGTGTGCCTTTTGGGGTGGGGGATCTCGATGAGAAGGGAGAAGCCGTTTACTACGAAGCGAGCCGGGATGCTCATATAAGGAAGAAACGGATCGATCTCTTTTTCAAAGCCTATGGTATGGAGCACCTGAAGGAAGGAATCCTCGAGGTGGTGAAGCTCCGAGTTCAAGCCCTCCAATCGACGATGAAGAGGAAGGCGGCAGAAGGGGATGTGGCGTTCCAGCGGATGATCGAGGAAGGGCATTATGATCACTACGAACGGGAGCTGGAGTTCATCAAGCGCGAAGGGCATTTATGGCGGTGAGGAGGTTCTTCTATTCCCTCGTCTATCTCGCAGCAGCCAGCGTCCTCTATTACTATGTCAGTCAGGCCAGGGACCTGCAAGAATCGGGATCATTTCTCGGTATCCTGTTGCGGATCTGTTCCGTCGGACTGATGGTGCTAAGTGGATATGTCCTCCCAACCCTTTGGTTCAGAAAAGGGAAAAGGCGACAAGATCGTCCTTATAAAGGCATTTAATGTTGGGAGAAATTGTAATTCAGAAAAAGAAATGAGTACGTCGTGCTAGTGAAAGGAGCACCAGCCATATAGATGTGGCGGGTGCTTTTTGCTGTTTTGTTGAGGGTAGTTGGTGATACAGGGGGGAAGTTGAAAGTAAAGTGGGGTAGTTGATGAAAAAAGAAAAGAGTTGATGATGAGAATTCGTCTTTGAGAGAAGTTGAAAATGAAATCGGCGTAGTTGAAAGTAAAAGCGACAAACTTGAAAGGAAATGATTCAAAGTTGAAAGAAAGGTAATCAAGTGGACGTGGCAGGTGGTACAAACACGTCTCTTTTTGTTCATTTCCTCTTGTTTTAGCGCATGAAGCATGCCCACATTCGCTCACTTGGTCAAATTACGTTCAAACTACGTAGATCGCGACTTTCTTTCCCCTCACCAAGTGGTGTAAGATAATCTGGATATCATTCATCCGTATAATAAAGGGGTTTTTCATCATGATCTATGTATGGGTCGGAGTGGCCGGCGCTGTCGGTGCGGTGCTCCGGTATCTCGTGGGCATATATGTGTATAGCGGCAGCGTCTTTCCGGTTGCCACGTTGGTCACCAATCTGATCGGGAGTTTTCTGCTGGCGATCTTCACGACGGTGCTCGTGGAGAGATGGTCCTTGTCCCCCATGGTGAAGACGGCCATCGGGACGGGGATGATCGGATCCTTCACCACGTTCTCGACGTTGAGTGTGGAAACCGTCGCCCTTTTTGAAGGCGGACGGACGGGGCTCGCCTTCCTCTATATTGCCCTCAGTATCTTCGGCGGTCTGTTCATGAGCAGGATCGGCTTCCGCCTCACAGAGAAAGAAGGTGCGCAATGAGCTTCTTATCCCTTCTGCTGGTCGGTGCAGGCGGCTTTATCGGAGCCATTGCCCGGTTTGCGACCACGCAGGCCATCAATAAAAAAAGCTCATCCACCGTGCCCGTTTCCACTTTGACGGTCAATATATTTGGTTCGTTTATCCTCGGATTCCTGACGGGGAGCACGGCGGGTCATACCCTGATACTGTTCTTCGGCACAGGGATGATGGGGGCGTTCACCACTTTTTCCACCTTCAAACTTGAAGGGGTTCAGCTTCATCTCAAGAAGGAGAAGCGGGCATTCATCTACTATAATAGCTGCTGCTATGTCGGTGGAATCCTGAGCGCCTACATCGGGTTGATGGTGGGTCGCCTGTTATAGCAACTCAATGAAACAGCACTTTGAGGAACGAAACTCAGGGTGCTGTTTTTATGTTGAGATTTGCGTAAGGGTATAACAGTTTATGGTAAAATAAGGTCACTGGAAAAGGGGAGTGGTTCAATCATGATCGGTATAAGTATCGCGACCAAGTGGGAGTTCGACGCGACGCAGAGTTACTTTAGCGTCAAAGATGGCGAACGTTTTGCCTATCCATACGGTGAGTATTTCATGAGGACAATCAATGGGCGAGAGCTTGTTTTCTATAGCACCGGCGTCAGGAAAGTAAACGGGGTCGGTGCGAATCAGTATATGATATCTGCCTTTGGGTTAACGAAAGTGATCGTCGCCGGGACATGTGCCGGTATTGATGATCGGTTCCGTCCTTTGGATATTGTTGTACCGGATCAAGCCGTGCAATATGACTGCACCGTTAAAGAGATAGAGCCTTTTATCAAACAATCTTTCATCGTCCATATCGATCTATCACCTTACGGGAATGATTTTAATACGGGAACGATCGGCACGGCAGATAAGGCCGTGGTGATGTGGAAGGATTATGTTGAGCTTAAGGAACATAACATCACGATCGCTGATACAGAAGCAGGGGCGATTGCGTACATCTGTAAGAAAAATCAAGTGGAGTGTATCATCATAAAAGGCATATCTGATTTTGCAATGAAGGAGAGCAGCGAGGATACATTCGAATCCAACAGTGAGTAGATGACAACTTATATCGAGAACACCCCCAAGGTAATGGAGAAGATATTCAGAGAGTATCTGATGAGATTTATTTGAAAGACCGGATCGAGATGGGCACGGCCGTTCACCCATATGCTAATCAAAGAAGGAGAAACGCTTGAATGTGAAGAAATGAATAGTAGCTTGATAGGGTTGAGGTGGGGGACGGATGATACAATATCTCGGTACGCCGGTACTGGAAACGGAACGGATGATTTTAAGGAAGCTCGAGCTCTCGGACGCACAGTGTGTATTCGATCATTGGCTTAGCGATGATCGGGTAATGGACAATCTCATAAAAGGTGCCCATAAGTCTGTATCGGAGACCATTGAGAGGATAAAAGAAATCGTGAAGAACTATGAGTCACAGGAGTTCTGTTATTGGGGGATGGAACTGAAAACGAGCGGTGAATTGATAGGAGCGATCGATCTTTTTCATTTTGATGGTCTGACGGATAATTGTGAGGTCGGCTATTCTATCGGTTACAAATGGTGGAACAAGGGGTACGGGACTGAAGCCCTTAAAGCGGTCATTGATTTTGGTTTTAGAAGGATGAACGTTCATAAGATCTCAGCCGCACATAATGTGGATAACCCTGCTTCAGGGAAGATTATGCTCAAGAATGGAATGGAGCAAGAAGGTACGATTAAACATATGATCCGCAATGCTAAAAATCAGTATAAAGATTGTGCTCTTTATGGGCTTCTGCAGGAAGAGTATAGGAAGAAGGAAAAGTGATCTTATCAAAACGGGACAGTGGTATGTATGCCACTGTCCCGTTTTGTTGATGACGTTTCGGCTATTCAGCTCATGAATGACCTTCCCGTATGTCATTGATGCTCTTACCGGAAAGAAAGGCATGCCCGATCCGCATCCGTTCGACGGTCGTGAACCCGTAGCGCGAATACACCTTCTCCACGGCTTCATTGATCGGCAGGACCCATAGATTGGCCATGCCCCTGCGCGTTGATTCTTCCTGGATGAAGCGGATGAGGTGACCGATCAATCCCTTTCCCCGGTGAGCTTCAAGGGTCGCCACACTTTCAAGGCGCGCATCCGGACCATCTTGAAACAGACAGGCCGTGGAGCACGCTTCACCATTGAGCCTGAGGAGATAGTAGCTGAACGAGGGGTGGGCAAATTGCTCTTCGAAGACCTTTGTGATGGTGTCCTTGCTGCCGAATTCCTTGATGGTATTTTCAACATCGATGGCTTCTTGGACATTTTCCTCGGTCACTTCTTCAATGGTCACCCCTGGCTTGTCGGCCACACTCGCCACCTGATTGGTCCATAGCTGGACGGGGCTGACGAATTCTTCATACTGGAATTGGTTCTTTTCTAATTCGACCAGCAACGGTTGTTGAAGATGGAGCTCATGGATGTATAGTCGCGGTACGAGGTTCTTTTTCTTATAAAAAGACACCACTTCCGCGACCATTGCTTGTGGATCATAGTACTCCCGGATGACGTGGGCATGATTGGCATCGTAGTAGCGAGGCTGATTTTCGTTATAAAAGAGGGCTCCCCACGGAGTATCGAGGCGGGTGGAGAATGCCCCGAGGTAGGAGAGGTCCAGATTGTATAGATCATCGGTTGGGTTCATGGTTGTTCCCTCCTTCTATTACATCATCCACGTCAGCATGACATTGATAACAAGAACCGTCATGCCGAGTCCGAGGATGGTTTTTTTCGCAGTCATTGTGGTCCGGCCTTTCTTTTGTTTAGATGTCACGAACATCAGGGTGACGAGATTGATGAGTAGTATGATCAGTGTTGTTTGCATGGGTCGCTCCTTTAAGATATAGCGCTTCCTATTTTACCATGAATTGGCTGGTGAGGTGGGGAGAAATGAAGGTGAATCCACGTTTGGAGTAGAAGTAGGATAGATAGAACGAATTTCTTGCGTGGAAGGAGACCATCATGACAACAATCGGACTGATCAGACATGGCATCACAGAGTGGAATATTTTGGGGAAGGCTCAGGGAATCAGCGACATCCCGCTGAATGAAATAGGCAGGGAACAGGCGGATAGATTGGGTGAGAGGTTAGCCGGCGAGGAGCCGTGGGATCTGATCATTGCGAGTGATCTAAGCCGGGCAACTGAAACAGCCGACATCATAGGGCGTAAGATCGGGCTGTCCCTTCATCATACGGATGACACGATCAGGGAAGTGAACTGCGGGGAAGCGGAAGGCATGACCGAAGAAGAGCGCCTCGCAAAATGGGGGAAGGAATGGCGCAGCAGGGCTCTTGGGATGGAGAAGCATGAGGACGTAGCGGGCAGGGGCGTAAAGTTTTTGGAAGATGTGGTCCAGAAATATGAAGGCAAAAGGTTGTTGGTGGTGAGCCACGGGGCGTTGATCGGTTTGACGCTCAAGCGATTGATGCCCGATACTTTCCAACAGACGAATATGGAGAATACGTCCATCACGGTATTGCATCATCATGAAGATCAGTGGGACTGTTCCCTATACAATTGCGCTAAGCACTTGATCTAACAAAAAGACCAAAAGGCATTGGGGTGTCTTTTGGTCTTTTTCACGATTCATTACAGGGTCAGTTCAATCGTCTCGGGCTCTTGTTCTTCACCATACAGGGTGACAACAGCGGTATAATCATCCTTCCACTGGACAGAAGCGTTCGATCCATTCAGTTTTTTTCCATCATTGTAGATCGTCCGGTCTATATGCTGATGACCAAAGCGAATCCGGACAGAGGAAGGTCCGAAGAAAAAGGGGTCCCCTTTCTCGGCCACTTCTATTTGGTTCGTCCGGCTGGGGGATTCGCTTACGAACAAAGGCCGTTCTTTTAGTTCGGTAGTGTACAACAAATACCCTCCAATGGAGAGGAGTGGACCCAGCACCAACAAGATAGCCCACAGGAAACATCCCCATTTTGCCCACGTTTTTGAGCGTTCTATGTCCTCTTGGTCAAGGTCCATGGGTGAGGTCACCCTTTGTTGTTGACCCACTTGATGACCTTGGCAGGATTCCCACCGACTACGACGTTATCAGGGATATCCTTTGTGACCACGGCACCTGAGCCGATGACAACATTGTTGCCGATCGTGACGCCGGGGTTGATGACGGCACGTCCGCCGATCCAGACGTTGTGACCGATGGTGACGGGTTTGCCCGACTCGATGCCGCTGTTCCGCTCATGGGGGTCGATCGGGTGGGTGGCGGTGTAGATGTGTACGCCAGGGGCGATGAAGCAGTTGTCACCGATGCGGATATCGCATACATCAAGGAGGACGCAGTCAAAGTTCGCGTAGAAGTTCTCTCCGACGTAAATATTGGAGCCATAGTCACAGCGGAAGCTCGGTTCGATGAAGAACTGGTCTCCGGTCTCACCGAATAGTTCGCGGATGATGGATGTGCGCTTGTCGAGGTCTGCGACCGGTGAATGATTGAAGTCATGGATCTTTTCACGGGCATGGGTTCTTCCTGCCACGAGTTCGGGATCGGCGGGATTGTAGTTCTCTCCTGCAAGCATCTTTTCTTTTTCGGTCTTCATGGGCAATGGCCCCTTTCAATTTTAGTTGTGGATCACACCGGGAATGAAGGGCGGATGTGTGATATCTTGTCCATTCCAGATCCAGCGATCGGACTCACTGCTGTGGTTTCCGTACACATTCCCGATCAGCTGATTGTCCCGGTTGGATGGGTGGAGGCTTGCCAGGAACAAGCCGGTATCGGTGGGGATCATGATGTTGTTTTCCACCAGATTCTGAGTGGCATGATATTGCATGAGCAGCTGTCCCCCGTCCATGTCCATGGTGTCATTCCCGTAGAGGAGATTATGGGAAATGAGGGTGTGCGTGGTGCCACCCCGTTTCAAATCGTAACCCCCGATTGAAATACCCGTGTAGCGGTTCCCGTAAACTTTGTTCCACGCAATCTGGACCCGCGTCGTTTGTTTGCCGGGATGCTCACTGGCAATCTCGATTCCAAGGTCGTTATGGTGGGAGATGTTGTGCTCAATGACCACATCCTTCCCTCCGTCCACATAGATGCCTCCGGCGGAGTATTCTTCATGGTAGGCAGGGTTGGAATGGCTGCTGACGTTATACACATGATTGTCACGGATGATGCCTTCGCGCGCCTGATCGTATTGCTCAATCGGGGCGATCCCTTCAAAGCCGATGACATCGATGCCGATGTTATCAACATTCCGAATCGTATTCCCTTTGATTAGGAAATCCTTCACATTGCCGTTCAACGTCATCGCTTCACTGAATCCGAGGGTCAGGTCTTCGAGGATATTGCCGGAAATCTCGATATCCTGGAGCGGTTCAGGTGCCTTTGTGCCATAGAAGGCGATGCCATGGGCGTTGCCGTTCGGATGGGTGGTGGTGATGTCGTGGATCCGATTATCAAGGATCCGGATGCCTGTCCCGTTTCCTTCTACTAAAATACCTGACGGGGTGGGACCTTCTTGATCGGTGGAGAGGCCACCCACATCGAGTCCCTGGATCGTGATATAGCTTTTATCGCGGATGGTGATGAGGCCGCCATCTACAGATGCAGTCTCCCCGTTGATCACCGGGACCTCATCTTCATAGTGGGTGAAGCGGATCGGTTCCTGCTTTGTCCCGGAGTGCTTGATGTCCAGCCGTTCCGGATACGTGCCCTCCCTCAGGTAGACTGTGGTACCCGGAACGGCCGCTTTGCTTGCTTTTTTCAACGTCTTGAAGGGCTGTTCCTTTGTGCCGGGATCGCTGTCATCTCCATCAGGAGAGACGAACAAAGTGGATGGTCCGGCTGCTTCCGTGTGAAGAGGTAGGAAGCAACATAGGATGATGGCGATACTGAGGATCTGTTTCATAAAAACTCCTTGATGGTAGTGGTTTCTGGTACCGTGACAGACGGTCAGGTTCGATGGGAGAGGGCCAATCGCTGTTGGGATGGTCGTGATCTGAATGTTTTTATTGATATTTTATTCGTTGCTTAACGTCTTATAAGGAAATGCGTTCCAATCTTAATGGGATCGTCCCAGGCACACCTTTATACTATTCCTATTAACGATAAAGGAGAGGATCGGATTGCCAAAGAAATCGTGGAGAGAGTACTTTTATGAGATTGTTCGATCGGTCATTTTCTACAAATAAGTCAGAGCTGTTTGATGTACCACGTATCCATGGTTCCATGCTCGGATCCATCCAAGGGTTCTGTCCGCTTGGTGAAGCCCAATCGATCGTACAGTGAGTTGGCTGCCTTCAGTTGTTCCATCGTTTCGAGATAGCAGTGATCATAGTGGTCCGAGGCGAATTCAAGGGCAGTGTTCATGAGCGATTTGGCGACCCCGAGTCCCCTGGCTTCCGGTGACACATAAAGCTTCTGGAGCTCACAGATCCGTTGTTCCCTATCGAACGGGGCGATGCCGACCCCTCCCAGGATCTGATCCTGCTCGTTCACCGCGACCCAGTAACAGGCATCGGGCTGTTCACTATAGTAGCTTGATAGGTCGTCAAGATAAGGATCGAAGTAAGCTGTTCCAGGGATGTCGAGATGATTGGCTTCGAGGATGTCGCGGATGATCGCTGCCATCGCCTTGTTGTCTTTCTCTTCCAGTAAACGAATCTTCATGAGGACCTCCGATTGTGAATTTTTAGTATATTCATTATAGGGAAGTTTACGGAAGTCGGCAAGGCAGAGAACAGGACGAGAGGTCAACCGCATGAGATCAAGTTGATCATCTCGGCTCTGAAATCCTCCTATCATGTACCACCTAGCTCTGTAAAAAAGAAAAGCATGATCTTATAGAAAGATCTCATAATGGTTGCGGAAAGGAGGAGAACAGTTGAACAGGGTTTATATACTTCTCACAGCTCTCCTTTTTTTCATTCTGCTTTTTTATGCAGGGGAGTTGAGTCAGAAGGCAAAGATCAAACAAGGGGCCATGACAATGCAAGGGATGCTGGTCATGGGAAATGGGCAAATCTACCTCGTGGGCGATGACGACGTGTCAAAAGAAGAAGTGGAGAGCGTATCAATTAATGAGGTGATTGGACGATACGGCTCTGTCGCTAAACTGGATATTCAAAATCTCTCCTTTTTTAAACGGCTTCAAACGGGGGACCGGGTGAAGATCTGGTACACCGAGGTACAAGAATCGTTTCCCTCAAAGATCCAGGTGCTGAAGCTTGAAGTGCTATGAGTGGGCTCATCCTCCCTGGGTGAATAACAGCTTGATGCCGAACAGGATCAGCACCACACCGGTCGCACCCTCCATCCACCTTTGGACGATTGGGGAAAGGAGCCATTCACGGATGTAATGAAGGCAGATGGCGTAAAGAATGAACCAGATCAAGGAGAGCAGTGTATAGGTGAGCCCCATAAGGAGAAACGATGCCATCGCCCGGTTGGTGTCTGTCACGAATTGGGGCAGGAACGTGAGAAAGAAGATCAGGACTTTCGGGTTCAGTAGATTGGAGAGGAGCCCTTGAGTAAGGGGAGAGCGCTTAGCTTCCACCTGTGCTCCTTCCCCCGTGTGTTTCCTTACCCAAAGGGACTGGATCCCCAAGTAGATCAAATAGAGGGCGCCCACCCATTTCAACGTCTGGAACGCCCAGGCTGATTGGAAGAGAAGGGCCGATAACCCGCACGTGACGGCGATCGTATGACCGAGGGAACCGAGTGAAATCCCGACGGCCATCCAGATGCCGTCTTTTTTGCTTCCCGCGATGGTCCTCTTCGTGATCAGGGCCGTGTCGACGCCTGGGCTGATGACGACGAACAGGGTCATCAATAGGAATGTGATCATGGTTCTCCCTCCTTGGTGGCTACTTTAGTTAAAAAATGTTAAATTTAATTTAACACGTAATGCATAAATAGACAATTATAATTTAAAATAATTAAATTTAATTTAAAGAGGTGTCACCATGGAACAAGACGAATTAGCGAAGAAGATCACTAAGCTCAGAAAAGAAGCGGGCAGGACGCAAACCCAGCTCGCTCAGGATGCAGGGCTCACGACATCCATGCTGAATCAGATTGAAAAGGGGAAGGCGACGCCGTCCATCCAGTCGCTGAAGTCCATCGCCAAAGCCCTCGATACACCGGTTTTCACCTTCCTCATGGAGCAACACGATGCAAGCGAGCTGATTGTCAGGAAGGAAGAACGAAAGCAGATGATGATCGACGGGATCCACTACGAACTGGTGTCGCCGGACTTCACCAGCACATTGGTCACGGCCATCATGAGGCTATCCGCAGGGGCAGCATCTTCCGACTCACCGCTTTCCCATAGGGGGGAAGAAGTGGCGTTTGTCATGCAGGGACCGATCGAGCTGACGCTGGAAGGAACCACGCATATCCTTCAGGCAGGGGACAGCGTTAAGATTCCTCCTTTTGCTGAGCATATGTACCGAAATACGTCTCAAGAGGAGGTAAGCATCCTTTTCTCTGTCACGCCTCCTGCATTTTAATTGGTTGGGTACCTTCCCTGCTCTCTTAGGAATCTAATAGGGTTTTTTTGTATTTTCCAAAAAACTCCCACATATCTCTCCTAATTTGCTATAGTTAGAATATACTAAATTTACAGATAAATACATAAGGGGGATTATTTGTGGGAAATGGGATTGTGTGTGAATCGGTGACGAAGGAATTCAAGGGGGATGGAATCGGGACCAAGGCATTGGACGGGGTGAATTTGACGTTTCATGATGGAGAGTTCGTATCAATTGTCGGTACCTCGGGTTCCGGGAAATCTACCCTTCTCAGTTTGATCGGGACGCTGGATGCACCGACTTCAGGAACCGTCATGATCGGGGAGAAAGATGTCCGGAAGATGAAGAAAAATGAGCTGGCCGATTTCCGTTTTGAAACGATCGGTTTCATCTTTCAGCAGTTCCATCTCCTCCCGACCCTTACTGCACTCGAAAATGTCATGGCCCCATTGTTTGCCCGGAAGGTCTCTTACAATAAAAAAGAAAAGGCGATGGCGGTCCTTGAAAAAGTAGGGCTGAAAGATAAGATGAATTCCCTCCCTTCCCAGCTCTCGGGTGGTCAGCAGCAGCGGGTTGCCATTGCCAGGGCACTGATTCATGAACCGAAGTGGCTCCTTGCCGATGAGCCGACGGGGAATCTCGATTCGGAAACGGGAGAGGTGATTTTCGAAACCCTCTCAGACCTTAACCGGGAAACGGGCTGCGGCGTCATCTTCGTCACACATGATCCCGCCCTTGCGGCGAAAGCGGATCGCATCATTGAGATGAAGGATGCCCGGGTGATTTCGGACAGGGAAGGCATGGCTCTATGATGAGGTTCATCTGGAATAGCTGGTGGCGGAATAAGGGGCGATTCATCCTGCTGTTGGTCGGGGCACTCATCGTCAGCACGGGGCTCAGCTATCTGGTCGGGGTGACCCAGTCCAATTCGGGAACGGTCGTGGATGAACTGCAGCAGCGCTGGAAGTCCTCCTACCATATCGTCGTCCGACCCGCCGATTCCCGCAGCGTGACAGAAGAGTTGAATCTTCTCGAACCGAACTATCAGAGCGGCTTATCAGGCGGGATCACCATGGAACAGCTGGAGACAGTGAAAGGGATCGGCGATGTCGAGGTGGCGGCACCGATTGCCATGATCGGGTTTGTGGATAATGAAACGACTTTAGAAAGAGTGACCTTTCAGGATCCCGGGATCTATCGCGTTGAGTATATGGAGGAGCTGACGAACGGCAACGAGACTCAAAAAAATGGATTCAATAGTTACTATTCGGTCGGCTGGGCAGATGAAGGAATGGGGGAACATGGGACATTTAATTATGAAGGTGATGTTCCCCTTTCAGTCATTTCGGAGGTCATGCTGGCCGGGGTCGACCCTGAGGCTGAGAATGCCCTTGTGGGTCTTGAGGGAGCTGTGGTCGAAGGGTACAACAGCCGATACTTTGAGGAAAACGATAAAGCGACCCAGTCCCAATTCGAAGAGATGGTTGAAACCAATATCCCGGTCCTATTGAGCAATGTGGACTTTGTCGAAAGTAAGCAGTTTTATAACATTACCAAACTGGACATTCCATTTCCTGTAGAAGAACGAGATAAGACGATGGAAAGCATTAAGGAAAAAGGTGGAGAACAGTATCTGGATAAGCAAGAAGGAGAAGAAATCGAATCCTACTCGTTCACCTCCAAGGAAGCACATGAAAAATACATCAAAAATATTGTGGATCCTTCGGCCAATGGTTCGCGATTAGCCCTGGACCCGATTGTCCTATTCAAAGCGTCACCGGTTGAGTATCGTCCGGTGTCCAGCCCGTTCCCGGAAAGATGGCCGTTTGCTTATGAGGTAAAGCCTTATCTGATCCCCGACGACGTGCAATTGTTGGAGCGGGAAGCGTACCGTCAAGTCAATCTCTTTGGAGAAAGATTGCAAGATGGGAAACGCCTAAGGCTCGATATTAAAGGTGTCTATGACCCTACCAAGCTTGAAATTTCGAAAGATCCATTAACAGAGCTTCCGATGGAAACGTATTTCCCGGCAAAATCAAACTTAGTGATGGATGAGGATCAGAATCCCGTCAATCCGCCAGTTGAGATGATGCCGACGAACAACCCTTACGGATTCCTCACAAAGCCGCCGATGATGCTGACGACCATGGATGCCGCGGAGAAGGTGCTGGGGGAAAAGCCCGTTTCCTCGATCCGGGTCAAAGTGAAAGGCGTCGAAACCATGAATGATGAGAGCGAGAAACGCCTTCAAGCCGTGGCCGATCAAATCGAGAAGGAAACGGGTCTGATCACTGACATCACCCTCGGTTCCTCCCCTCAACCGGCTCTGACCCATGTCCCCGGTTTGAAAGGGAAGGAAGGAATCGGATGGGTGGAACAGCCGTGGATCAAGATCGGATCCTCCATGACGATCTTCAAGGAAGCGAAGGTGGGACTGAGCGCCATCATTGCCAGTGTGATCCTAGTCGCCATCGTCTATGTCTTCTCGTCTAACCTGATCATGATGTTCACGAGGAAGAAGGAATTCGCCGTTCTCCTTTCCATAGGCTGGAGACCGAATCAGCTGTCAAAGCTCCTGTTCATGGAAGCCATACTCCTCGGAAGCTTCGTCTCGCTTGTGAGCTGGGTCATCCTTGGGTACTTCTATGTGAGCTCGAGTGTTTCCACATCGATCGTGCGCTTTATCCTCATCGGTTGTTTCGGTCTTCTGATCTACCTCCTCGGTACGGTCATATCGGCCATCCTTGTGCGGAAAATCAAACCGTACGAAGCGATGAGGAGTGGTGAAATCACCGCGATTGGTAGGCGGTTACTGCCTTCCTCATCCATTTTCACCATGAGTGTGAATCATTTTATAGGAACGTGGAAACGGAGCATCCTTTCCATTGTCTCCATCGCCCTTCCGACGGGTCTCTTCATCCTCTTCCTGTTCATCACTTTCAGGCTGAAGGGGGTCATGTTTGCCACATGGCTCGGGGAATACGTCGCCATGGAAGTCGGAGCCATGCATTATATCGCCATGGGAGTCGCCCTTCTCATTGCCATTCTGACGACGACGGAGATCATCTGGCAGAACGTGTCTGAGAGGAAGCCCGAGATTGCCCTACTGAAATCCGTCGGGTGGCAGAACGGGAAGGTCCGCAGGGTTGTCCTGTATGAAGGACTCCTCAACGGCCTTGCAGCCGGCATCCTGGGCTTGGTGATCGCCATTACGGCCATCTGGAGAATTTACGGAGAATTCCCGACGGAGCATCTACCGTTCATTCTGGCCTGCATCCTCATCCCGATCGCAACGGGTATGCTCGGGGCCTTATTCCCGGCAGCAGCGGCGGTCAAGGTCATGCCATACCAGGCGCTGGGGGGAAGTGCCGATACTTCAGAGAAAACGGAAAAAGGGTTCAAAGTCGTCCTTGTGACAGGAGGCATCATCCTGTTTGCCGGCATGATCGCCGTGCTCGCAAATGCCGTACCTCAGGTCAAAGAGTCAGCATCGGAAAAGGTGGATCCTTCTACGGTGAAGGGGACGGATGGAGAGGCGCAAAGCGTGTTCAAGCAAGAGGAGAAAAAAGAAAAACCTGAGGACAAAGACAGTGAGGAAGCCCGTGATTCGCAGTCAATCGAGAATAAAGCTTGGAAGATCGCAGAGCTCGGTGATGAAGTGATGGAGGATCAGTCCTTAAGGATTTTATTCAAAGAGGCTGAAGCAGAGGAGTCCATTAATCCCGAGAACCCCAATAACCGGATCATTACATTGCAGGGGGAGTTTTATCTGGATGCACGTAAGGATGATGAATATTCAATTGATGACACAGAGTTCACCCTGAAAGGACTTGATCTTATGGATGATCAGAACAATGTCTACACGCCTGTTCAAACAAACGTCCTTGAGAAGGAGAAATGGAACAATATCAAACTTCTAAAAGGTGGCCATGTCATTCTTCAACTAAGCTTTGAAGTACCAAAGGACGCTACTCCACTCTACATGAGGAGGGCCACAAGCGGGAAGCCGAGACCTTACTTATTGATTGATTTGAAGGGGATGAGTGAGGAAGTAACAGAGTGATGGGAGTAAAGGTGGAACATAAAAAAGGGGGAGTATGTGTGAGAATTAAGAATGTGGTAGAGCTGTTGATAAGAGAATTCAAAGTAAATGCGATGGATATCCGGATGATTACAGGGAAGGCAGGTGTGGCCTTATGAAGAAACTCATCCTTTCATTGGTCGGGGCACTCATTGTCATCGCAGGAATCAGCTATCTGGTTGTGGTGATGTCCGGTTCGGGTACGGATGAAAAAACGACAGGCAAACAGGAAGAAAAGAGCAAAGAGAAAGAAGGGAACGAATCGCAAGAAGCATTGGCTACCTTGGAAAACGGGGCGAATAAAGTAACATTGGGTGAAGCACAAGAATCCTTTGAATATTCCATTGTAGTGGACCAGGCAGAACCTGCAGAAGAAATTGCTCCGGAGAACCCCGACAATGAAATCATCACGCTTCAGGGGGAAGTGAAAATGCTCCCCAATGAGGATACAAAAGGGACAGATACCGATTCGCCATTTGCCCTCAGGGGTCAGGTTGTAATCGATGAAAACGGAGAAGAATACGAAGCCGTCCAAACGACCTTTGTCAAAAAAGAACGCTGGAACAATGCGAATATGAAGCCTGATGGTCACATCATCTTTATAAAGAGCTTTGAAATACCGAAAGATACGAAAGTCCTTTATTACAAAATGGATAAAAACGGAATGCTTTTGTCGGATCTGCTTGTTGATTTGGAGGCGTTGGATAGAGAATAAGATTGATATGCGTCCTCCATATTTTAATGGAATGGTAGAAATTTGAAACCTTTCTCAATCAAGTTCGTATGCATAGTAAAGACGAAATCCACTCGAATTAGGAGGCAACTGATATGTGGTGGTTTGTCATACTGATTGTTGGGGTTTTATTGTTCGCGTTATTCATTGACTGGAGGCGCAGGAGAAACAACAATAACCCTCATATCCCAACCGATCCGAACGCGAAGCCGGGTGACAGTTCGAATTATATGATGGGGGACAATCGTCATACTGGAAGTGGTCAGTAGGGGAAGGGGAAATCGCATTTCTTCTTCTGTCACTGGTGAGAATGTTTTATTTTAAAGTTTGGATAAATGGAAATGTGACCGTTCCTTTCCGCGGGGAGGAGATCGAGCCTCCTCGTGCCTGCGGGGTCTCGCTTCTCCTCCTTTCCGCAGGAGTCAAGCGCCTTTCGCTTCAATGCACTCTTTGGTTTGAACAGGTGAGCGCTCGTAAAAAGATACGAGGAATCAGAGGTCTTTACATAGAGTACGTATCAATAGATATCTAGATTGCTGGCCCCCTGTCATATCACAGAGTGAAGTGCAGAGGAGGGAGTCCGACTCCAACGGGAAACAGCTCACCGCGAGCCCCGTGGAAAGCGGACTCCCGCAGCGAAACGAAACGTATTGTATTAGAGATGCACACCCAATGGAATGGGACAGGAGAGGGATCCAACATGATAACCGTTAACTTCACTGCCAGCACGGCAGGAGAAGATGCACGTATGGAGCAAACGTTCACCCTTGAGGAACTGAATATTGATGAAAGTGGAACCAAAGAAGAAATAGAAAATGCCATTCGAAGATGCTTTGAATCCTGGCTCATGGACTCTGTTTCGTTTTCCATTGTGGTAGATGGGTTGGACGTGGACGTAAGTGGGGAGCAGGATTAGCCGAACAGGGGGGAAGGGACTCCCTGTTTTTTTGCGTGAAAAAGCAAGATGTTCATTTTAGTTAATGGTATATTTAAACAAAAAGGGTGTGGAATGGGGATGCGTTATTTTGCATTGGCCATGCTTCTAGTAAGTATCCTGTGCGGTTGCCAGCGTCTCGCGACGGTCGAAGTGGTCAACAATCACGGGGAGATTCAGAATAGCGAAGGGTTAAAGACATTTGCAAAGAATGTCAAAGAGGGGAAATCCCAGGTCATCGATTATGTAAGTTACGGGATCGAGGGTCAACGGGTCGTACATACCATGGACTATACGAGCAAGCAGATCGAGGTGACTCACAGCGTAGATGGTGAACTTATCGAAGAATATGTCTGTGGGGACTTCACGATTACAAAGGGGAACGACGGAGAGCATTATAGCTTGGAAGGATGCGATTTTGAGGAAGACGGAAAGCTTCAGCTCGCACCCGTTCAATGATGAAAGAAACGGAGAGAAGACAATATGACAGTACAGAAGTATCATAGGGCATTCGGCGTGTACGGAATTTATGCCAGGGACGGGAAGCTCCTGGTCATCCTGAAGAACGGGGGACCCTATATTCACCGGTATGATCTTCCGGGCGGAAGTCTCGAGGACGGGGAGTCGCTGCAAGAGGCAATGAAAAGGGAGTTCCTCGAGGAAACGGGTGTGGAAATTGAAATCGAAGAGAACATCGGTGTGACGGACTTCAAGCTCCCATGGGAATGGCGGGGCTTCACCAATGTCCATCATATCGCCGTCTACTATTCTGTCAGGAAAATCGGCGGTGGGATCGTGGTACCCGAGCAATTCGAGGGGCAGGATTCCTTGGGGGCGGTATGGGTTTCTGAAGAAGAAGTGACGCTTGATAATGCGTCGCCGCTTGTACTCAAGGCCTTTGAATGGCTGCGTACAGGGGGACTTGGCGAGGCCGTTGTGTATGATGAGTGGGAAGTGCTATCGGGGAAATAGAGGAGCTGGAGAAGGAGGTATCCGAAGGGCGGGCCGTCTCACTGATGGTCAGTGGATTTTTTCTTTCCAATCTGGCCATGTTCATCCTGCTATCGGGAGCAACGAAACATATATCGGTGCTGAGCGAGATCTCCTTTTCAGAAGTGGTTGCAGAAATGTTCGTTCCTTCGATGTACGCCTGTATATCCTTCTCTTGCTGATGGGGTACCTGGTAACCGTTTTGGTGAAACGAGTCAGGCGGAGCCGGGGTACCAGACGGTAAGGTGAACAGCATCATATAAAACGTGCATCTCCTAAAGGATGATGCACGTTTTTTCTATGAATCAATCAATCCCAATGCTCGGCATGATCCTCAATGAGAGAGATCATGGAAGCGATGGCCGGTGAGATCCATTTGTCCTTATGATACGCGACGAATGTGGTGATTTGATACGCCGGATCTTCAATGATGTCGCCTTTGAACGCGTGTTGATCGATTTCATTCTTCACGGTGAAATACGGGAGCATGGAGCTTCCGAGGCCACTCATGACACAGCGCTTGATGGCTTCGATGTTTCCGAATTCCACGCTTCCCTGGATTTCGAGGCTTTGCTGGTCAATGTACCGGTCGAAGAGGCTTTTGTAGGCACACGTCTTTTCTGTATATAGGACGGTCCGTGTCGGATCGGTATCTTGTTCGGTTGGCGGTGATATCAGTACCATCGGCTCGTGCTTGATCGGTTGGACGGTCAGCTCCTTCGGGGTCCACTCTTTCGTCTCAAGGATAAGGGCAAGGTCGATGGTGCCGTTCTGAAGTTCCGAGTGGAGATTGTGAAAGTCGATGGACGAAATAGACAGGTTCACGTTCGGGTATCTTCTTTTGTATTCGACGAGGATCTGTGGCAGACGATAGCTCGTGAGGTGATCGAATGCCCCGATCCTGAGGTTGCCGCTCGGCTCATCTTGATGGGTGGCCTTTTCTTTTACTTCTGTATATAGGTCGATGATCTTGGTGGCATAGGGGAAGAACTCTTTTCCGAAGGTGGTGAGGACCACTTTCTTCCCGAGTCGATCGAATAGGGGTTGATGAAGCTCATCTTCCAGGTCCTTGATGTGATTGGTGACGGAAGACTGGGCATATCCCAGCTCGTCTGCCGCTTTTTTGAATCCGCCTTTTTCGACGATGGTCTTGAATGTGAGTAGATGACGCAGTTCCATAGTGACTCTCCTTAAGTTCAGTATTACTGAACGTTTCGTTCTGATATATCTATTTTACTAAACGATAGATGTTCAATAGAATAAAAAGAGTCAATCATATTCAAGAAAAGGTGGAATCAATCATGAGCAATGAAAACACAAAACAAGCCGTCCTGAACGCATTTTCATTCCGTCATGCGACAAAAGCATTCGATCCGGAGAAAAAAATCTCCGATGCCGATTTTGACTATATCCTTGAGACAGGAAGGTTGTCACCGAGCTCCGTGGGCTATGAGCCTTGGAAATTCGTCATCCTTCAAAATCCTGAAATCCGCGAGCGACTGCGCGAAGTAAGCTTCGGAGCACAAGGGCAGTTGCCGACTGCAAGTCATATGGTCATCATCCTTGCGCGTAAGAATGCGACGCCAGAATCAGACTATGCGCAGCACCTGTTGAGAAACGTCAAGGAAGTACCCGATCACATGATGGACGAAATGGCAGCAGCGTACAGAAGATTCCAAGACGAGGACATCAACATCTACGAAAGCGAACGGGCATTATTCGACTGGGCCAGCAAGCAGACGTACATCGCCCTCGGCAATATGATGACCTCAGCCGCGATGATCGGCATCGATTCATGTCCGATCGAAGGATTCAACTATGAAAAAGCCACCCTCATCCTTGAGGAAGCAGGTATCCTCGACAGCGAGAACTTCGGCATCTCGGTCATGGCGGCATTCGGCTACCGTGCAGAGGAGCCTCACCGTGAGAAAGTCAGACAGCCGATCGAAGACATCGTTGAGTGGGTGAAATAAGATAACAAAAAGACGCCGGTTTCTATGGAACTGGCGTCTTTTTTGCAACTGTATTTATACAGAAAATGGTATAGTAATAAAAAAACCTACATACGGGAGGATTTCCCCATGAACCAATCCATCGTCCATATCGCCCTCGTCGTCAACGACTATGATGAAGCGATCGAGTTTTACACAAAGAAACTTCATTTCACCTTAGTGGAGGACACATATCAGCCTGAACAGGATAAGAGATGGGTGGTGGTGTCGCCGCCCGGTTCGGTCGGGACGACGATCCTTCTGGCCAAGGCATCGAAAGAGGAGCAGGAACCCTTCATCGGGAATCAGACGGGTGGACGGGTGTTCCTGTTCCTGAACACGGATGATTTTGAACGCGATTACCGGGATATGAAGGAGAGCGGGATTGAATTCGTGCGGGAGCCGAAGGAGCATGAATACGGCAAGGTTGCGGTGTTAAAGGATCTGTACGGGAATCTGTGGGATCTGCTGCAGTTGAAGAAGGATCATCCGATTGCGAAGCGGGCGAGGTGACTTATCGGATATGAAACATCCCGGTATCATGGGAGGAGGAATCGTGTTCCTTCTCGGTATGGTGGTCATCGCCTGCCAAGCTCATCCGGCATGGGTGTTGCTCGTTTTCGCTATACTGGCAGGTATCAGGTTGATCCCCAAAACGCCTGTCTTGCCACTCCTTTTTATGGGTGTCTTTTTAGCCGGATTTTATGGTTATGTCTCATTCAGGACGTTTTTGCGCCTTCACGTTGAGGATGTGGCGACGGCCATCCTCATCGAGAGGGGGACGCTCTTTTTCCTGATTGCGGCGCTGGTGCTGACCGCCAAGCTGACGAATACCCCTTTTTCCATGCAGCTTCAAAAACCGAGGTGGAACAATCGAATCTATTTCCCCTTTATCACGCACGGATTTCATTCGATTCCGATCAGGCTCTTCTTCCTCTTCTCCGTCATGGGCAGCGTCTTAGGGTTCTCGTTCAATGTGTTTTTCTTCGGTGAATGGGACGGGATGAAAGAGATCGTGCTGCTCGCCCTCGCGTTTTCAATCGTGAATGCGACGCTGGAGGAAATGTTGTGGAGGGGGACCCTTTTCCCGGTCCTGGCCGGACAGGTCTCATGGATGTATGCACTCGTTGTGACAAGCCTGGCATTCGGTCTCCATCATATTGCCCTCGGGATCCCCTTTTGGGCTGCGCTCGGCTTTTCCATTGGCGGGTTTTTCTTTGCCATTGTCAAATGGAGGAGTGAAAGTCTGTTCCCACCGATCCTGTGGCATTTCATCATCAATCTACTGATGGTTTTCAGTGGATTTATTCTGCCGTATTAAAAAAAGAACTTCCCGTTGTGGAAGTTCTTTTTGATTAGAGTGCTGAATGTTCCCTAGTCAGACCATTTTCCTTGGGATACCAACGGCCCGGGATATGACATTCCTCAGTAGGCAGCCGATTTGCTTCTGTACAAGGTAATGAGGGCCCCGGCGATCACGGCGACACTGATGAAGGTGATGGGAAGCAGTAGTGGTGACGAGGTGTAGGTGGTACCGAATGTTACTTCTGACGTGAGGGAACCAGCTGCCTCAAAGTGAGGCGTGTAGTTCATCGTCCTGATGATACCGGTCACGTAAGTCCCGAGGAAAAATAGCAGATGGATGCCGATGGAGAGGGCAATGGATTGCAGGAAGAGTTTCATGTAAATCCACCTTTCTTGTCCTTTTAAACCATAATATACCATTATGAGCAGCTGGTAAAGGGAACACCAAGTCTCCTGATTGTTATTCCTTAAGAATTCTTAAGAACTTCCCCCCTGAAACATTAAGGTTCCGTGAATATAATGGAGGTATCAATGAACGGAGGGGGAGGTGCACTATGGAGAGCATCGAATTGCTCAGTCTTGCGGCAGGCATCATGTTTACGCCGATCTCGGATGAGGTGATCCTTCTATCGAGCCTCGGGATCTGGGCGGCGGACGGGGTGAATCCTTACGGTGTCTGGCTTGCGTCGTGGGGGACGGTCTTCGTGGCCTTCCTGTGGTTTTATGTGGTCGGGATGTTCTTCCGGAGCATTCCCTTATTCAATAAATGGATGTCGACGAAGTGGTTGAACAAGGCAGAGAGGATGCTTTCCCGCTATGGGTTTTGGGCGGTGATGGTGTCGTTTTTCGTGCCTGGGATCCGTCATCCGATCCACTATGTGGCGGGCATCATGCGGATGCCACTCAGGAAATATGTGACGGCAATGCTCATCGCCTCATCGATCTACACGGGGATCTGGACCGGACTTGTATACACGTTCGATGAAAAGGTCGGGGTAGAATTCGTAGTGGGGCTGTTACTTGACCGTTTGCCCCTAGTGTTGACGATCGTCGTACTCGTTGTCGGCTTCGTCGTGCTCAGGTGGAGACGGAAGGTCCATAAAGAAGAACTCATAGAAAAAACGCCTGGATTCTAGATTCCAGGCGTTTTTCATTACGTTTTCGGGAAGGTGAATCCTTCGCCGAATACATCGCGCACGTCGTGGACGACGACGAATGCTTTATCATCGATCTGCTGAATGGTCTTTTTCAGGAGGAAGAGCTCCTGCTTGTTGATGACCACATACAGGATGTCCTTCGATTCCTTGGAGTAGTGGCCGCGGGCGTTGATGATCGTCGCACCGCGGTCCATCTCGGCGCTCACCTTCTCGGCGATGGCGTCGGTGAGGGGCGAGATGATGGTGACGGCCTTCCTCGTATCGAAGCCGTCGATCAGGTAGTCGAGGATTTTCGTACTGATATAGATCGAGATCCCTGTGTACATTGTGTTCTCGATCCCGATGACAAAGCCGGAGCCGATGACAACTAGGATATCGAACACGAACATGCTCGTGCTCACGGCCCAGCCGAACTTCTGGTTGAGCATGCGGGCGACGATCGTGGACCCGCCCGTTGTCCCGCCGGAGCGGAGGACAAGACCGAGGCCGATTCCGATGAACACACCGGCGAAGACGGTGCCGAGCATGATATCAAGGGAGCGTCCCATTCCTTCCGTGAAGTGCAGGAACACCGATGTGAAGAAGATCGCCAGCAGCGTATACCATGTCACGCGTTTATTCAGTACTTTATAGCCGATGGCCAGCAAAATCCCGTTCATGATAAAGTTCGTGTAGCCCGGTGACCAGCCGAATACATAGTAGAGGGTCATGGAGATCCCCGTCACGCCTCCCTCGCCAAGCTCATTCGGAATCGCAAACAGATTCACTCCAAGCGCGAAGAACAGGGATCCGATAATAATCAATGTGATTTCTTTAGCTGTCGAATTCATATGTGATCACTCCGTTCCGTTTGAATACCAGAATACTATAGCACAGAGGATGGGGCGGGGGAAGGTGATTCAGCCGGTTCGGTGGCGTTATTTCAATGGAAGGGAACGTTTTAGCTAAGAGGTTTACTTTAACTGGTAGTATATCCAGTTGGGAGGGGATTATCTGCTAGGCAGGCACAAAAAAGACCCCGATGATGGGGCCGTTCATGACGTGGTTCAGCGGGTGACGATCTTTTTTTGACGCGTAATGATCTTCAGAAGCAATATGATCCACCAGACAACAAGGAACAAGTAGCCACTGTAGGCATACCAGGCCCAAAGAGCCCCTTGATGCAGTTCGTTCACCAAGTGTTGAAACTCATTGAGTTCATCAAATCGCCCGATGCTATTCAAGAGACCAACAATAGGAACCGTGATGGCCACCCAAATGGTGAGGAGGGACAATCGTTTTTCTTTTTGATTGAAAACGTTGTAGATCGCAATCCCGATGGTGACGGCCAAAAATAGATAATAGGCGATCCAAAACCAGGGTGGAAGGGTGTTCGCCATGTGACATTCCTCCTTAATGGACTCTTGAAGCTTACTTCATCTTATACGTATGGAAGGTGATGGATTCACCCGGGCTTTCTTCCTTCAACACGGCAAAACAGAGAGTATCGTTGAAGTATATAGGCTTTGTTGCCGTGTGGCCAAACCCATCGCGCCTCAATGCAAGGGCCGTTCTGGTATCCAAATCGGCAAGATAAACGTTTTCTGTGCGATCTCTGAAGGCGACCGTGTGAGGATTCACGAAAACGGCGGCATCCGACGGGGGCCTCGAGGTTGTCTTGAACCTGTAGGTTTCTTCTTTTCCACTGTCTACAATGGTTAATCCCTCGTCAGATGTATAGGCAAAACGATCATCCGCTCCATCAAAACTCAGGATTTCCTCATCTGTGAGGAGGGTGTGCTCCTCATCGTCTGCCACCCGTTCCAGGGTGAGCCTCCTTTTACCGTCCTTGGACATGGCTTTATGGAGAAGCAGGCTATTCCCTGTCCTTTTCTGCTCCAGGATATAGTCCCCGTCAGGACTTCCGGTTTCGTTTAATTCAGTCGTTACGAGTGTATTCTTCTCACGGGTTTTCGCATCATAGTTGATCACCTGGGATATCACCCGGTCATCCTTCACTTCGTATTGAATCCAGTTCAGGGACTGATCTTCGGTTGTCAGGATAGGCGTGGGGTTTTCATTTGTACTCTCTCCTTCGTGGATTGTCTGGACATTTCCGGTATCAAGGTCCAATGCGTGGATCGTCCAGCTGACATCGGACGTGCGCCTTGTATCATACTCGGTCCAATACAGTGTTTGATCGATTCCGACGAGAGAATCAATACCTTCCGTTGCTTCATATAGAACATCGCATGTTTCGCTTGATCGGGAAAAGGCAATGATCTGATCAAGCGGCTGCTCGCTGCTTGGGTCATGCACATAGAAGATGGACTGGTCCGTGATATAGGAAGGTGCAATCATTCCTTTTGGACAAGAAGAATCGGTGAGTTCATAGGAGTGAGGTGTGAGATGGTCGATGGGATCTTTTGAAATGGAAAGTAGGTGCTCGCTCGTGGTGGTTGGATTCTCGTTCGTTGAAACAGGAGTGGCCTCATTGGACATGGAAGTGACTGGTGCATGGCGGGTTTCCCCGGGGGATTCTTTTTTTATCTCCTCTTTGTGGCTGCATCCGACAAGCAGGAAGAGCGCACTGGCTATCATCAGTATGTATTTCATATTTTCCCCTTTCCGTTTCATGATGCTTCTATTAATACAATTGTTTCTATAAGTGTAAGTAATTGGGTTGTTCTGGTCAATATGTTTTGAGTGGTTTTTCAGAGGAAATGAGCGATCCGTCTGGATAGATGAACGGATCGCCCGGGGAGAGGCGATCCGTTCAAATCAGGATCAGGATTTGCCCTGGTAAGACGCGATGACCGCATGTGCCGCCGTCAGTACCTTCTCCTGGAGATGAGGGGAATCGACCCGGATCTGATCGGAAAATCCAAGGATGAATTCAATAGCTTCCTGTTCATCATTGAACTGAAGGGTCGCGGGGATCCATCCGTTGTCTGCGGGCTGATCTCTCTTCACTACTTTCACGAATTTGCCGGTGAAGGTGATCCTTCCTATGATACGGGGGTGAAGCCATACGTCCACATCATAGGCGGGGAGATTCTTCACAAAGGACGCCTTGGATTGTTCCCAGTAATCGGGAAGGTGAAAATGGGGAGGGCGCTCGAACGTCTCCTCTTCCATGCTCGCTAGCCCAATCCGTGAGACCCGGTAATTTCGGATGTCCCCATCCCGGGTTGCCACCAGATACCATGTGCTTCCCTTTGCGACAAGGCCCAGTGGTTCCACGATCCGCTCCTTCATGTCCCCTTCTGTGCGTCCGTAGCGGATGAACAGTTTTTTATTTTCCCATAGTGCCTGCTTCACGATGGTGATGGCGCGATTTTTCTCACTGGAAGGTTTCCATGTGCCTGAATCGATATGGATCTTCTCCTACATGGCCTGCGCCTCTTCACGATATGTGTCGGGGATCGCTCCAAACAGCTTCTGTCGCGTATCGAGGGAGTGATGAAGCCCGAGATCTTCAAGGAGTGCCTTGGAGGGGGACAGGAAGAGCGAGGTCATGTCCGCGCTGTTCAATCCGCTCAGTCGGCTGCGGAAGTGATCCAACAGGCGCCATCCCCCATCCTTCCCGCGTTCGGAAACGACCGGGATCCCCGCATGCGTCAGGGCATCCATGTCCCGGAGGATCGTCCGCTCCGACACCCCCAGCTCATCCGCCAGTTCCTTCGCTGTCATCTTGCCCCGGTTCTGTAATAGGATCATAATGTTCATCAATCGATCCGCTCTCATACCATCCGCCCCTTTGGTTAAACTAGTCAGTATTAATATGACAAACGATGTCATGTTTTAATCGTATACTGAATGTATCGACATGAAAAGGAGGAAGATGAGATACATCAGGATCGTAAGATGGTTGTGTTCATTGCATGTAGTCTTGACGGGTATATTGCGACGAAGGATGAGTCATTGGAGTGGTTGTTTCAGGTGGACGGTGAGGAAGATAACGGATTCTCGGCGTTCTATGAGACAGTGGATACTGAAGTAATTGGGAAAAGACGTATGATTGGGTGAAGAACCAAGAATCGGGCGAGGTTCCCCATAAGAATAAAGAGTGTTATGTTTTTTCACGTTCCTCCCAAGAGGATACCGACCATGTAACATTCGTCAATGGAGATATACGTGATTTTGTCGATAAGGAGAAAAGTAAAGGTGGAAAGAACATCTGGATCGTAGGCGGTGGGGAGCTACTGGATGCGTTCATTCAAGAAGACCTGATTGATGAGTTCATCATCACCGTCGCACCGGTGATTCTTGGGAACGGGATTCCGCTGTTTAGGGAAGGTGATCGCAGTCTGAATCTAACGCTGAAGGGGACACAGCAGTTCAATCAGTTTGTGGAATTGCATTATGAAGTGAAGAGGTAGAATTGGATTCGAGGCAGCTCATGGGATGGGCTGTCTTTTTTTGCGTGGAATTTTTGAGGGACCCTCTATGTTCAAGGGGACTTGTAATTATATACTTAGGAGGGCGTGTGCTGGATGCAAGGTTTTTGTTGATAGCTAGTAAACTGGCTTGTTTGCAAATAAAGGACAGCGATCGTATGAATTCTGTGTATCTCGCAAATGCAAAAATCAGTGAAAAGCCCATTCGCAAATACATTTCTGATTATCGCAAATAGAATCAAAAATTCCGCAAATATTTTTTTGGAATTCGCAAGTATTTCACGCTTGGAACGGGTCAGGGACGTTGGTTAAGGGGAAATGGGTCAAAAGCGGGTGCGAAGCATGTCGAATGGTGTCACCGACCGAATATAGACGGAAATCACACTTTGTGATCGCTGATATTCCCATCCTGCTTGAAAAGAAACGGGATCTTTCGCTAGTATCCTAAAAAAGTAGCAAATAACCGGTTCGGGATTCACGAGTGAATTGAAATGATCCTGACGAGTTCCGCTCTGTCACCGTATTATATGGGGCGTGTACCTGCTTAAAAACTATAACATACTTGATGAATGTAGGAACGTGAGAATCACCAACCACTTATTTTATTTAATCCTGTAACGAATCCACCCCAACCAGGTCATACAACAGAAGGGAGGCAGCCGGGTGACAGAATTTGAGAAGATCTATGATCAGCATTTCAGGGAAGTGTATGCATTCATCCTATCCATGAGCCGCAATGAGAAGCTGGCCGAAGAAATCACGCAGGAGACGTTTTTCAAGGCGCTGAAGGCGATTGATGGCTTCAAGGGGCAGTGCAAGATGAATGTGTGGCTGTGCCAGATCGCGAAGAATACATACTTTACCCATTTATCAAAGCAGAAGCGAATGGTGCCGGAAGAAGTGGTCGAATCCAGTGGGGATGCGGTCATGGAGCGGCTCATTGAGAACCGGGAAGAGGCGATGCGGGTCCATAAGGTGCTGCACTCCCTTCAAGATCCGTATAAGGAAGTGTTCACCTTGAGGATCTTCGGGGAGCTTTCCTTCCGGGACATCAGCGGGCTGTTCGGTAAGACGGAAAGCTGGGCCAGGGTGACGTATCACCGGGCACGGAAAAAAATTCAGGATTGTTTGAAGGAGGAAGACGTATGAGGGATGTACCATGCCGGGTCATTGAAGACCTGCTGCCCCTATATCATGATGACGTGTGCAGCGAGGAAAGCCGAACACTCGTGGAGGGGCATCTTAGCCAATGTGAAGCGTGCCGGAATGAGCTTCAGCGGATGCGTGCCGGGCTGCCGGTCGAGGAAAAGGTGGCGGTTGATCGGAATAGCGATGACCGTGTGATGAAGGGGATTGCGTCCTCGTGGAAGAAGGGGAGGAAGCGGTCGTTTTGGAAGGGGATGCTTGTGACGTCTGTCGTCGCAGCCTGCCTGGTCCTTGCTTATGTGGGGCTGTTCCAGTGGAATGTGGTCAATGTCGGGACCGAGAACGCGGAAATCAGTAAAGTGAGTCAGGCAGATGGGAAGATCTTTTTTCATCTGAATGTAGACGATGGGTACAGGATTTCAACGTTGAAGTATGATGTGAACAGTAACGGGGATTTCTATGTCACCGGCAAGCGTCAGGTGATCAAGGAAGAAGCATCCCGTCCAAGTGCCCTGGAAAACGCTGATGAATTCGTCGATCTTTCTGAGCAGGAAGAAATCCGCGAGGTGAAAATCGAGGCCATTTACTTTGGATCGCCCGATGATCGTAAGCTAATTTGGAAAGAAGGTATGGACCTTCCGCAAACAGATCAAAATGTGCTGGAACGGTTCGGATTCGAATAGTCCTTTACAGAAGTGAATCTTCCCCTCTATAATGGTGGGGATTCCAATAAAAGGATTTGAGGGCGGTATTTATCAGGATTGTGAAATGGCTCATGATGGTGTTATTCGGAGTCTTAGGTATTGCAGCGACCCACGCTTTCCGTAGCTACACGGACAACGGGACGGTTGATTGGGGAGAGAACATTCTTTTTGGTGTAAGCATATTCTGCACGGCTGCTTTTTTCACCTGGGCATTGGAGGATAAGAAAAGAAAGAATAGACTTTGAAACGTCATTTCAGTGGAAATGACGTTTTATTGAGTTAGAGGGGGAGAAATCGTGGTACAATTAAATTGTATTAAAATACCATTTATAGAATTTTAGAAGGTCTCGGAGTATGTCGAAGAAAAAGCCAGTGACGAGCGTGTACCTATACATGGACGATCCGGAACCGTTCATCGCGCACCTGAAGGAGGAAGCAAAGAGAGGCGAGGCTTGTGAGGAAGCTGTAAAATGAGCATTGTCTGAATGGTTCGATGAAAGGAAGAGGAGAACCGGAATGAAAAAACAGATCATCGGAATCATCATAGTGATGATATACGCTTTTCCATTTGCTTATTACGCGATGCACACAGATTTCACGAGCGGCTTGGTGACCGGATATGGGATCATGATCGCGTCGTCCCTTGTTTTGGCATATCTGTGCATACGATTCAGCTACACCCCTTACCTAATAATCGGGAACATCCTAACGGTGGCGGTATCCCTTTACTTCAAAAGCGGTATGGTGGATGACCCCGCGTGGGAAGGGTACTTCAAACCACTGTGGGGGAGTCGGATGGTGCTGGTGGTCGGGGTGCTGAATTTGATTCCACAGTTCATAGTGGTTTGGGTGACGACGGGGAAAGGGCGTGGAAACAAACATGAGACGTTGGTATGATGGCGTTTCATACCTGACCGACCCTTGGCTCTATCTATATTATTCGGTGGAGGACGCTTTATCGTCTTGATGAGTCATGGCTTTTGCTCGCCAAGTTGCTGCAAAATGTTCTCTACCCAGTAATATAACCCTTCTGCAACTTCCTCCACGGTATAAAGGGAGGTATTGATAATGGGCATTTTTTTCGCTTGCGCCTCGTTAAAATGTCGTTCGGCTTCCTCTATGGTCAGTGCTATATTCTCATCTGTCCAAACGCTTCCCCTCGCCTGCAATCGTTTGTACCTATCCTCATGATTGCAATGTAGCAGGGCGGTATGGACGGTACTGAACGCTTGATAGTCCTTGCATATTTCCAAGTTATAAGGATGAGGAACAGCTCCAAATAATACCGTAGGTTTCTGGCTGATACTGTTGTAGCGGGCGATCGTCAGCCATTGGCAACTTGCTTTTTGATAGTCATGATTCTCCACCAGGATATCCATATCAAATACGTAAAAGTTGGTGGCAATCCTTCTTAGCACTTTGGATGTGATGGTCTTCCCAGCTCCACTAAGGCCGGTGACGATGAATAAAGAAGTTTGATTCACGGCAATCCCTCCTGCCTTTCTAAAACCATATGCAGGAATAAGGACATTCGTGCTTAGCCAATGCGTCTTTGTGAAAAAATTCATAAAGTTAAAAAGAAGACCCCCATCCCGGCGGGTCTTCTTTTTGTTTTGACGCTGGCTCTCTTATTTCCCCGCCCGCATCGCTTCCGTCTCTTCTTTACTCGGTCCATACACTCCAGGTACCTGAAGTCCGGCTTGACGCATGAGGACGGTCAGCTGACCACGGTGATGGGCCTGATGCTGGATGAGGAGGCGAAGGACGCCTTGGAAAGGCATGTCCATGCCGAAGAGGCTGATTGGTTCGTTCAGTTTCTCGTCGGCTACCTGATCTGACACGGCATCGGCTAGGCGTGTGCTCACGAGCTTGTACGTTTCGGCGATTTCGGAAGCGGATGCCGGGGCTTCTTTTTGAAGGTCCGGTGCTTCAAAGGTGACACCTACTTGAGCCAAGAAATAATACGCTGCCCCCGTTACGTGCCAGGCCACGCTTCCGATCGTGTAAAGGTCAGGGCCGGCTTCCTGCGTCAGTGACGCATCCGTGAGTGCGTCGAATATCTTCTGGGTCGTGGCGGCTTCTTGCTTCCATTCGCGTAGAAAATCGCTGGTTGATGTGAACATGAAAAAATCCCTCCTTTTGGATGTAAGACAGTTTCATTGTAGCATGAAGGAGGGAGGTTGTTCGTTAGTGAAATGGAAGGGTTTTCATTTAAAGGGTATACTTTTATGGCTGCTGAAATCCAAACAGCGCAACAAATACTAGTAACAACGACAGGGATAGCCCGGCTGCATTCATCACAACCAAGCTGATTTTCAACTTGCCTTTCAGTCCCATCAGCGCAAAAACGAGTCCAGCCAGTGCCAGTGTGAACGGCAAAAAGAGACTCACTTCCAGGACAGCTACATACAGCGGAAATCCCCACTTCGTCAATCCGGCGAGGATTGGGAAGATGGCCATGATGGAAAAAGCGCCTGAAAGAATGGAATAGGTTTTCTTCAAGTGATTCCCCTCCTCAAGGAGTGCGATAGTTTCTGACGGCAGACGTGATGACGGCGATGACTAGGACGATCGCGCTGTTCACGAGCAGGAAGTACGCTACTTGAAGTCCATAAAAGACGGCAAAGGCATCGCGGATGATGAGGAGTGCGATCACGCCTCCGATCCCGCCGAGGACGGGTGCCATCAGCAGGACGGTAAGTGTGACGGAGTACAGGCTTTTCTTTTTGCGGTAGGAGAGAAAGCCCAGCACATTGGCCGCTACGATCAGGAGTCCCATCAGAATGTAGAGCAACAAATCCATGTTCGGATTCCTCCTTTATACAGAAAGTATATGTACCGGCAAGCCAGCTGATTATGAATAATCGGGAGCACGAAAGACAAGGGAAAAGACAATCTCTGACACTAGCATGAAGATGACGGTCATTCCGAGTCCGGCCGGTAGGGTAAGTTCCACGATGTACAAGTGGACTCCGAGCAATATGAGAATGAATAGGAAGCTGCATCGATAGGCGGCGTCACTGACCCGATAGTGCTCAGCTTTTTTTCCTTTGGATCCCGGTGATTGGAAAACGAAGGAGAGTATGATGAGCAGGAAAGCGTAAAAATAGATTTCGGTGATAATCAGATAAAAGGCGGCCAGTAGGATACAGGAGCGGATGAGTGGAGCTTTATAGAACATGAAAACCTTCCTTTTTTAGATAGTTACTCATATTTTACCAATAAAAGGGTGGCGTGTGAATGACGTCAGACCCAAACAGCAAGAATGAGGATGAAATGCCCCGTGAAAGATTGGTAAGATGGAACCAGTGATGATGAAGGAAGGCGGTGAAGGACGATGAAGACGGCGGTGAATCTCTCTTTTGAAGAGATGTGGGAGAAAATTATGGCATGCGACCGGACATATGATGGACTGTTCTTCACAGCGGTGAAGACGACGAAGATCTACTGCCGGCCCTCGTGTAGGTCGAGGAAGCCGAAAAAAGTAAACGTGGACTTCTATCAGGAGCGGGCAGAGGCGGAGCAGGCGGGATACCGTGCCTGCAAGAGGTGCAAACCCGAAGAGGAGCATTCGCCGCATATCGGGGTCGTCCAGGAGACGATCGCATTCCTGGTCAACCACCACAAAGAGCCGCTGAAGCTGCAGGATATCGCAGACGGGGTGGGGCTGAGCAGCTATCACCTGGAGCGGGTCTTCAAAGAAGAAACGTCCCATACGCCGCGGATGTATCTGGAGAAGATCAGGATTGATAAGGCGGCGAACTTGCTTCGTGAGTCCGGTCTGACGAATCTTCAAATCTGTTATGAAGTGGGATTCCAGAGTCCGTCCAATTTTTATAAAGTGTTTAAACGCATAAAAGAGTGTTCACCGAGTGAGTACCGAAGGGAGCGGTTGGATGAGGTGGAGTGATCATGGATCGTCGATTGAAATCAGTCTGCCAAAGCCCTTCAGCTTCAAGGAGTGCTTGAGGTTTTTGGCCAGGTCGGACCAGGAAGTGCTTCATCAGGTAGGAGAGGGCGCGGTCCTTAAGCTTCTAAAAGTTGATGGAGAGTTGATTCTCTGTAAGGTCACCTCCTCCGGCGAAGCCTTGAATGTCACGTTCCAGAACACAGCTCCATCAACACGCGCTCGGGCATATGTGTCCGATTTTATAGTGGAGTGGTTTGATCTGGAACAGGACCTCACAGGGTTCATGGAGATGGCTGGACGGGATCCTGTGCTGAAGCCATTCGCTGAGCGGTTCGAAGGCATGCGCATCCTCTGCATACCCGACTTGTTCGAGGCGCTTGTATGGGCCATCCTTGGTCAGCAGATCAACCTGACATTTGCCTATACACTGAAGAAACGCTTTGTTGAACGGTACGGAGAAAGTCTGACGTTCAACGGGAGCACGCATTGGATCTTCCCTTCCTGGGAACGTGTGGCCAGTCTCTCCATCGATGAACTGCGGGAGCTTCAGTTCACGAAGCGGAAGGCAGAGTACATCCTTGATCTCGCAAACGCTATGGCGAAAGGCGAACTCTCCAAAGAGGCGTTACTCCAATTGGATCCATCGGCTATACGGGAGAGGTTACTTGCGATTCGTGGTGTCGGAGCATGGACGGCAGACTATGTGAGGATGAAATGCTTCCATGACCGGACCGCGTTCCCGGTCGCCGACGTCGGTCTTCATCTTGCCCTGAAGGAAGCCCTCGGCCTTGAACGAAAGCCGACAATCGGGGAAATCGAAGAACTCGCAATCAATTGGAAAGGATGGGAAGCCTATGCTACGTTTTATCTCTGGCGATCACTGTACGGAGAAGGAGTATAAACTGGATCTGGACACGCCCCTTGGGATCCTCGAGATCATCGGGACTGCCGAGGCGGTGTCTTCGATCTTATTTGCGGATAGGGAAGAGAAGGAGTACGTTACACAGGACGATACGCCTGACGTGATGATTGATTGCCATGATCAGCTCGTTGAATATTTCAACGGAAGCCGGCGGACGTTCTCATTCCCAGTCCATGTTAAGGGGACCGACTTTCAGAAGCGCGTCTGGGAGGGACTGCTCGACCTGGCTTACGGCGAAACCGGTTCATATAAGGACCTCGCTGTCTCGATCGGCAATGAAAAAGCAATCCGTGCCGTCGGTAGTGCCAACGGGAAGAACAAGCTGAGCATCGTCATCCCGTGCCACCGGATCATCGGGTCCAACGGGACAATGACCGGGTATGCGGGAGGCGTCTGGCGGAAAGAGTGGCTACTGAGACATGAGAGAAATCATGAAAATAGCTGAAAACCGTTCAGGTCTTCAGCTGCTTGGCGATGTACGAGGCTCATGGTACAAGGTTCGATAGGTGGTGCTTAACAGCATAAACACACTGATGCAAAGAAGGATGGTCTGCCAGTCATAAACACGATCCTGATCATATTGATTCGCAATGACCATTAAGACGAGGATGATCATAGAGTAGACGATATACACGCCTTTCTTAATTCGTCCCTTTTGCAGCAGAATCACGACTTCCGATAGGGCAAAAAGGCATGCCATCATCCGTGTGTAGAAAAAGGGATCGTAATAGAAGAGACTGATGGCAAAACCGAGTGCGGCAACCGCGTTGAGGAGGATGGACCACTTGTTGTCTGTCATGAACTTCGCACTCCTTTCTTGTGATGTGTCCCATCATATCATAGATTGGTCCCTTATTTTAGGAGATTTTTTTATTTCCACCAGTGAAACAAACTAATAAAAGTTCTATGTGCAACCGACTCCATACATAACGAAACAGAACTCCCTATGAGAAGGAAGTTCTGTTTTCTTATATCACCGTTTTCTTCCGGTTCATCACCACGTTCACCACAAGCCAAACGCCTTGAATGATGGCCGGGAAAAGGAACGCAGCAGCGAGGATCAGAAACGCCACTAGCTTCGCTTCCGGAGACTGCACAATCCCTGCCCCGTCCACATCCCGCAGCCAGATGAACGCCGAGATCACACCGAACAGGATCACCCAGAACAGGTTGGTCAGCCACCAGAAAGTCCACATTTTCTTCATGTTCTCACTCCATTTCCTATCTCATTCTTTTTCTTATTCTACCGTGTTCGAAGCTTCCTTTTGATGGACCACGGCTTTATTTTCGAGTAAGGCTAGAGACGTAGGGTGGGGGATGGATGTATGGATGGAGAAAGACGGATACGAAAAGAGGCTTCTGTTCCAATCATATGAACAAGGATCTAGTCAGAAATTATACTGAAATAAGGAATCCTGATATTTCCATTCGTAATTATTTTGTCAATAGTCCTGATGAATGATTGTTTCTCCCAAAAACACAATTGTTTTCACCTAGGAAACATATTATAATGAAAAACAATTAAGTCTTCACGTTCTACTACATCAGAGCGAATAATCGTAAAAGAGGGGAACAGCATGGCTAACAAAGAATTGCATCGAGGCCTGGAAGCACGTCACATTCAGATGATTGCTTTGGGCGGTACGATTGGCGTCGGATTATTTATGGGGTCGGCAAGCACGATCCAGTGGACGGGTCCGTCTGTCCTGCTGGCTTATGCGATTGCCGGGATTTTCATCTTCTTCATCATGCGTGCCATGGGGGAAATGCTGTATGTCGAGCCGAGCACCGGTTCATTCGCAACCTTCGGGCACAAATATATCCATCCACTTGCCGGGTACATGACGGCGTGGAGCAACTGGTTCCAATGGGTCATCGTCGGGATGGCCGAAATCGTCGCAGTAGGGGCGTACATGCAGTACTGGTTTCCTGATCTGCCGGCGTGGATACCGGGAATCATCGCCATGGCCATCCTGGGTGCGGCGAATCTGATTTCCGTGAAATCCTTCGGGGAGTTTGAATTTTGGTTTGCTCTCATCAAGATCATCACCATCGTCCTGATGATTTTCGCGGGGATCGGCCTGATCTTCTTCGGACTCGGTAATGGGGGAGACGCCATCGGGCTCTCGAACCTGTGGGCGAACGGCGGCTTCTTTGCCGGCGGCTGGTCTGGCTTCTTCTTCGCCCTTTCCCTTGTGGTGGCGGCCTACCAAGGGGTGGAATTGATTGGGATTACGGCCGGTGAGGCACGCGATCCGAAAAATACAATTACGAAAGCGATCCAGAGCATCATCTGGCGGATCCTGATCTTCTATATCGGGGCGATTTTCGTCATCGTCACTGTGTATCCGTGGAATGAGTTGAACGCAATCGGAAGCCCGTTCGTCGCGACATTCGCCAAAGTGGGGATCACGGCAGCGGCCGGCGTCATCAACTTCGTCGTCATCACCGCGGCCATGTCAGGCTGTAACAGTGGGATCTACAGTGCAGGACGGATGCTGTACACGCTCGGCGTGAATGGACAAGCACCGAAATCGTTCACGAAGCTCTCACGTAATGGAGTACCGCTCCTCGGGACGATCGGCGTCATGATCGGACTCGGGATCGGGGTCATCCTGAGCTACATCGCACCGGAGAACCTCTTCGTCTACGTATACAGCTCAAGCGTCCTCCCGGGAATGGTCCCGTGGTTCGTCATCCTGATCAGTCAGATCCGGTTCCGGAAGATAAAGGGTGCCGAACTCGACGATCACCCGTTCAAAATGCCGTTCGCACCGGTCACGAACTATCTGACTCTCGCCTTCCTGGTCGCCGTGCTGGTCGGCATGTGGTTCAATGACGACACTCGCATGTCTCTTATTGTGGGGATTGTTTTCCTTGCGCTGGTGACGATCAGTTACTTTGCGTTCGGGATTGGGAAGAAGGTTCCGTTGGAGGAGAAGGAATTGGATCAATAGAATAGAATTGAGAGGCATCCGATGGTTGGATGCCTCTTTTTTAACCTTGGGGAAGCGTAAGCTGTTTTTATAGGTAATGTACTGAATGTCTTACGTGTTGCTCGTTTCATAGCATGACACCTCTGGAATGAAATTGGTTGGGTGGAATCTGACGGATTGTTCAGGGAGATGTAGGTTTCCTAGAAGATTGATGATAGTGAAAAAATAAATAAAGAGAGCAGAGAGCAGAGAGCAGAGAGCAGAGAGCCAATGTGAAACTGTTGGTATTGAATGTGGAGAATCGAATCAAACTGTACAGGACCGAAACGGTGCCGAACAGACAGGCCATTCCGGTAAGCCTCAACAGGAAGATTCGTATGGAAGGGGACGGTTTATACATGGACAAGACTCCTCTCGCACTGAATGAACAATGTAACTTATGTTCATCTTACCTCATAAATATAAATTCATCCATAAATGTAATTTTAAAGAAAACTCTTGCGATACGGATGGACTGACCCCTGCATAACCGTGCATGAAAAGTCGGATGGAGGCATGCTGACCCTGATAATGTATAGGAAGAGGAGGTCATGAAGATGGATTCGCTAAAACAAATGAACCATGCACTGACGTATATCGAGGAGAACCTGACCCAGGAAATCGATTATAGGGAAGTGGCCAAGCGGGCGTTATGCTCTGAGTATCACTTCAAGCGGATGTTCTCGTTCCTGGCAGGCGTCACGTTGTCAGAGTACATTCGCCGGAGGCGCTTGACTCTTGCTGCCTTTGAACTGAAGCAGGACGGGGTGAAGGTGATTGATGTGGCGGTGAAATATGGATATCATTCACCTGATTCGTTCGCCAGGGCCTTTCAGCAGCTTCATGGGATCACGCCTTCAGAAGCCAGGAAGAGTGGGCTTTCACTCAAAGCGTATCCACCGATGACCTTCCAACTGGCCATTAAGGGAGGAAATGAAATGAACTATCGAATAGAAGAAAAAGGGGCATTTCGCATCGTTGGCCTGAAGGAACGCGTCCCGATCCAGTTCGAAGGCGTAAACCCGAAGATTGCTGCCTTGTGGGAGCGTTTGACGGAAGACATGATCAAGGAATTGAAGGACCTGTCCGATGTGGAGCCAACGGGACTAATCAGTGCTTCCGCCCGCTTTTCTGAAGAACGGATGGAGGAAAAGGGAGAGCTTGATCATATAATCGGGGTGGCCACATCGAAGGAATGCCCAGCCCGGTTCGCGGATCTTGAGGTGCCGGCTTTGACATGGGCAGTGTTCGAATCCGTCGGTCCCTTTCCTGAAACACTTCAAGACGTCTGGGGACGGATTTACTCCGAATGGTTCCCCTCATCCGGGTACGAACTTGTGGAAGGACCGGAACTTTTGTGGAATGAAAGCAAGGATCTGTCTTCACCGACCTATAGAAGTGAGATTTGGATCCCGGTGAGGAGAAAATAATGGAGGAAGGGAGATCCGTCACGGGTCTCCCTTCTTGCTTATCTCGAAATATGTAAAATCTCATACACAGTCAGGTGCTCTGACGCCACAACATCCGGTTTCTCTTCATAAAAACGAAAATGACTGTAGCCCCATTTATCCGGATTATAAACCAGTACATTTCCCAAGCATTCTCCGGATTTTTCCACGTTGACGGCCTCAAGAAGGGAGTGGTCCGCTAATGAAGAAGTCTTGGCAATACGGCCAGCGTATTCTATAACGTACTGACTGTTGGAAAAGTCCGGGTCTACGTCGAGGATCAGGGGGACACCGATCTGAATCTGCTGCCAGCCGAAAGAGTCCAGGATATTGTCATAATATCCATGGAATAGAAAGGTGTTCATACCTTCATGGTTGTTCCACATATAGAAAGGTGCGTAAGAGTTATAGAGTTGACCGTTCTTCCCTGCTTCAGTGATTAAATAGGCTTTGAAATTGAGTCCGTTGAACCCATCCGTCTTCGTTCCGTTTTCTTGAACTCTGTTTCTGATGATCCCCATATCATAATCCTTTGGCAGGACGACTTTGTATTGCATGCCAATCATGTTCATCACTCTCTTTCAATGGTATAGATTCATGATAATCCTGCAGAGATTAGGTGTAAAATAGGTAGAAATGATGCTGGTCATCATGAAACCTGATAGCAGGAAAAGAGCTGAACGATATGGAAATCAATGACCTTATTATATTCAAAACGGTCGTAACAGAAGGGTCGATCAGTAAGGCTGCCAACGTATTGGGCTATGTGCAGCCTCATCTGACGGAACGGATCAAACGGCTGGAGCAAGAACTGGACACACCGTTACTCCACCGATCGAATAAGGGCGTCACCACCCTTCCATCAGGAGATGTGCTGGTCGACTACGCAAATAAGATCTTGAACCTGGTGGACGAAGCCAAACATGAAATCAAAAGGACCAACGCCCTTCCTTACCGCATCGCCACATCCCCATCGATTCTGTCCAGCTATGTCAGCAAACGGATAGGCGGGACGTTCACGAAGTACGAATTGACGATCGAGAACAGCAGCCAATTGCATTCATTGTTAAGGAATGAAAAGGTGGATATGGTCATCACGTATGGAACGTATGCCGATTCGGACTTCCGACAAGTAGGTAGCCACCCTATTTCAATGGGATTGCAGAAAGCGAAGGGGAAGACGATCATGGATTATTCAAACGAATATTTCTTTGTCAGTCAGGACCGGCAATGCCCCTTCAGGAAGCGTACGATTGACTTTATGGAGGAGAAGCATATCCCCAAGGAGAAACTTCAACCGTTGGATTCTTTCTCACTGATCCAGGAATTCATCTCAGAGGGAAAAGGCATCGCCTTTCTGCCTATAAATGATGAGCAACTAGGAAGAGTAGAAGATGTAGGGGAAGAAAGCTTGCCTGTACACTTCTATACGATGCGTGAATCAGGGCGGGAGATTCCTGTTGGACTGTTGTCTTAAGATTTTTCCTCTTCAACATTTCATGACTCAACACGATATAATAGGTGATAACAGATTGATAGACATATAAAAGGAGACGATCACATGCCTTATTGTAAAGTCCGGAAAGCAGACATCTATTATGAAGAAATAGGAGAAGGCACCCCCATCATCATGATCCATGGCTTTTCACCTGATCATCGTTTAATGAAAGGGTGCATGGAGCCGGTATTCAACGAACGGCATGGGTGGAGGCGGATCTACATAGACCTTCCAGGCATGGGCTCGACGAAGAATTATGACGGGATTAAATGTTCCGATGATATGTTGGAAGCAGTCCATGAGTTCATTCAGACCGTGATTCCTAATCAGAAGTATGTCATAGCGGGCGAGTCATACGGTGGTTACTTAACCAACGGCCTGATCCATAAGGATGAACATAACATCCTTGGCGCAGCATTCATCTGTCCATTGATTAAGCCCAATCATCAGGATCGGACCGTGCCGGAGCACGAGGTTTTGAAGATTGATGAGAATTTCATCAGCACACTGAGTCAGAATGAACTTGAAGACTTCAGGAGCAACAATGTGGTGCTGAATAAGTCGACATGGGAGAGATACAACAACGAGATCATAAGTGGAATTAGGCTGGCGGATCGTGCCTTTTTGGAGAAGGTCCAGGAGAATTATGGTTTTTCATTTGAGGTCGGTCAATCGGTCTTTGCCAAGCCAAGTTTGTTCCTCCTCGGGAAACAAGACGCGACGGTCGGATACCAAGATGCCCTTGAATTAGAAGAGAAGTATCCACGTGGTACATTTGCCGTAGTGGACCAGGCAGGGCATAACTTGCAGATTGAGCAGCCGGGGATTTTTAATGCTCTAGTAGGAGAATGGTTGGAGCGGGTTGAAGAAACCATCTAATATGAGGTGAAAAAACAGAACTTCGGGATGTGAAGTTCTGTTTTTATTTTAAAATTCCTATTGATATGATGGCAATGGCTTGAACGTTCTGTACGATGCTAATGCAAATGATGTGATCACTGCTTACATACGTACAATACGAATGGTCAATTATTAGCTCGTAAGGAAGGCAGTACCCGTTATTATTACCATTCCAATGCTCATCGAGATGTGGTGATGGTAACAAAGAATGGTGGAACAATGAAAGCGAACATGATTGTTACATCATACGTATATGATGCATGGGGGAATGTCCTCTACCAGGAAGGCAGTTATGCTGCGAAGAACCCTCATCGCTATGCCGGGTACCAATTTGATGTTGAAACCAATAACTACTATTTAATGGCTCGTTTTTACAATCCGAAAGCCGGCGTATTTACTTCAATGGACCTTGAGCCCGGGGATGACGATGATATTCTTACTCAAGATGTCTACACGTATGCGAATAACAATCCTGTCATGTTAGTGGATCCAGATGGTCATTATGTGTGACTTGCTATAAATGCTGGGTTTGCGGCTTATGATGGTTACAAAGCGTATAAAGCAGGAAAGAAAGCTTGGAAGTAGGGCTGGAAGCTTGCGGAATCTGTTGCTAGGGCAACTGGAAGTAATTTTGTTAAAGTTGGCCATCTGAAAAAAGCTGGTAAAGTCCTGAAAGCAGTCAAAAAAAGTAAACAAAAGCATGGCTAATAACCACAGATACCATATTACTGAGAATGCGACAAATAAAGAGGTGAAAATTGGTATAATTAAATAAGAATGGAACATCTCCACGAGCTCAAAGACAAGTTAATGCTTGGAATAAAAATAGTCCTGGTCAGTATAAAGCTGTAATAATTCATCAAAATATTCGAGGTAGAAGTCGAGCCAAGCAATGGGAAAAGGCGTCTGTGAACCGAGAATATAGAACAGGGAATCTTGATTTAAGTCAAAAGAAGCATAAGAGGCCTCAGCCAAGAAGGTAAAGGAGTCTGAAAAGTATGAGTAATAAGATGAAAAAACCAGTTCCTGGACAAGTATATACAGCCCAATTTCCTAATCATTACTGGTTTGCCCTCGTTGTATTGAATGTAGTTGAAAATTCGTATTTGGTCTATACGACTTCGTATTATAGTAAAATTCCTCCAGAAATTGAGGATCCTTACTTGTAACAATTTTACTATGGTTATGATTTACATTTAAAACGCCCCGAACCATCCATCTATTGGATTGATGGGAAGCCTGGAGATAATTATAAATTGATCGGGGAAATTGATTTAAAAGGAAAAAATGAGATCAAGAAGAGTAATTGGTACAGTGGAATATGGAAGCAGTTTTTTCCAAGTGACCTTATGAGAGACAAACAAAAAGAATCAGAGATTGTCTATAAGCAAGAACCTACAGTGCTGGAAGGTGATTATTCTGAAGAGCTAGATGAGAAGACCTTTTGGTCGTTAATTGATCTCATTGATATGGATCAAGAGGATCCAATGGAGGCATTAATCTGTCATTTGGAAAAATTACCTGTTGAAACAATCTATGCATTTGAAGAGACACTTAGCCACAAGCTCTTTTTATTGAATAGGCCAGAACATGCTGGAGTTGATGGTGAGTCAGAAGAATACCTCTCACCCGATGCCTTCCTTTATGCACGTTGTGCAGTGATCACAGAAGGTCAACATTATTTTGATCAGGTAGTCAAAGAGGCAGCGGAAATTGACTTAGAGTGGGATGCAGAAGAGCTCCTGGAAGTGGCAAGTGAAGCTTATAGTAGAAAAACCGGTGAGACTTTTGATTATGTTAGTAGTTTTGATTATGAAACTTACTCGAATACATCTGCTTGGGAAAAATGAAATAATCAGAAATGAAAACAAACAACCTGAACTTGATTGAATGATTTGATAGTAAGTCACTTTTGTGAGACGGGTAGTCCCAATTTTTACATCAATATGCACAAATTTGGAGTGCTGTACCTATATAAAAAAGCTATAAATACCAGCTGTTGCTTCATACTGAAGGCAGCACCCGATACGATACCATGGCTTAAATCAGTCGATAGGTTGAGATGGTGGAAGAGGCGTAAGCGAAAAGCAAAGCTAGACGCTATAAAGAATCCTAAGAAAGTAATCTATCAAGACGGACGGTGCAAGGAAACATGTAGGTGAAAAAGCGCATGTGGTTATAAATGCAAGGGTCAAGTAATAACGGTTTTGGGAGTTCAAGTCAATAGGCAATAAAACAGTTTCTTCCACAAGGATCAGGAAATAAAGCTGTGAAGAGAGCATTAACATTAGGGCATGAAAATTAAAATTCCTAAGTAGGAGAATTTTATATGGCTATAATTTCTGACTTAACGATTCAACTTGAACTCCTTCCAAGAAAATATAATGGAAAAGAAGATGACCCGTTTATCTATTCATTTTTGGGGATTTCAAGAAATGAAATACCAGTATTTAACTTGCTTGCATCCCTACTATTAAAGTCAGAATACGAAAAAATAGTTAACAATTTGTCATTATTAATTGAGAACAAACCGCAGTCCTTTTACTTCGAATCCATAGAACCTTTCATTAAGTTACACGTACACAAACAAACAAAAGGATATAAGTGGGTTATTAGTATTGTCGACTATAATGACAAAGAGGAATTTAAAGTCGATATTTTATGCGATGAAAAAGATCTGCATCAATTTATAGACGATCTATCTAAAGAATTATCTAATGTTCAACCCAGTCGGTACCTTCCTTAAAGATTACCGTTTCAATAATGAAGAGTGTTTAATAAAAGTAGCTTGAACTTATTTGAAATGAGAAGACTTTGATATTGAATTGGGGGCTTCTTTTTATGATTCTCTCCTGGCTCGTCCATTTAAAGAGTCAATAATGATAAAGATTCCGTCATGAATAAGAATTGTTTTTAAGTATATAAACTCATTTAACTTTGATATGGTTTGCGGTGAATGCTGTCATTGCGACATGTGATGGCTACAAAGCATATAAAGCAGGAAAGTAAGGCGGTAAGAAGGGCAGAAAGCTTGCGCGTGTCGTAGACAGCTGGAATTAATTTTGTGAAAGTTGCCCACCTGAAGAAGGTTGGAAAAGCAGTTGGATTTGCAAAAAAGCAAAGAAACCATAAGCTCTAGTGGGCTCCTATACTGTTTTTAAGAACGGGATGAAATATCATGATATAGGACCAAAATCTAGAGCTAGAGCGTCAGGTAGGTCGAAAACAAAAACTGAAGAAATCCAAGTGTTAAGAATTCATTGGACTCTAGCAAAAAAATGAAAACGCTGCGTTTATAGATGAGAATGCCAGGATAATGAAAGATGGTGGAGTTGTACCGAAATAGGGCAATTAAAATGCAATAAACAGTCCAGGATTGAACGTATCAAAAAAGATAGCAGGAGAGAATTCTTTTTCTTCTCTATTTCTTAAGGGAGGTTAGGGCTAATGCCAATCAAGCGCTTAAGAAAAATACATGATGGCCGAATTATTGTTGAGGATAATAACTTATCTTATCACTTAGAATATATTAAAGAGAACGATGAAAAAAAGCTCCAGATCACCGACTATTATTTTAAAATGGATAATTTAGATTTTTTAAGAGAGTGTCCAGGGGTGGAGGAAATTTATATTTCCAGTAGCTACATCACTGATATTGAAGGTTTATATGATATAAAATCCCTGAAAAAATTAAGTATTCATGTTCCTGGAATCTCACTTGATTTAACGTGTTTCCCTGATTTAATAGATTTGGATATAGAATGGAATAGTAAAATGAAAGGGTTATCATCTAGAACAAGACTAAAGGAATTAATGCTTTATAATTACAAACCCAAAAATAAAAATTTAATTGAATTGGAAGAAATGTTTGACTTAACATCATTAATAATAACTCTATCCAATATTACTTCTTTTGAAGGTTGTACCTCTCTAGGGAATCTTAAGCGTTTGGAATTGAATTATTGTAGAACAGCTTTGAATTTAGATGAATTATCTAGTCTAACACTTGAAGAGATTAGTATTGAAAACTGTAAGAAATTTCTCAACATGGACTCATTAAGTAAAATAAAAACCTTGAAGAAAATTATGTTGGAAGGGTGCGGAAAAATACCTAGTATACAATTCATATCTGAAATGCCGTCACTATCCCATTTTGCTTTTGTTAAGACCGAAGTAGAAGATGGAAATTTAACTCCTCTTGAAAGACTTGATTACGTAGCTTTCGATGATAAGAAACATTATTCGCATTCGTATTCTGATTTTTCAAATCAAAGTCCATATAATTAAAGTATTATTCAATAATAGTTTAAAAGGAATTTATATTTGTGACCATCAACCAGCTAACCAAATTTATAATCCAGGAGCTTTCCGAAGATTATACACCCGTTGCAAACAGTGTTTTGTTAAACAGGAAAGAGGTAATTAATGACTAAAAATATTCACTATCGGAGGTCGCGAGTTGAAATTAACCGATGTATTAGATCAACATTATAATAACTACGATTTTATTTTCTTGGAAAATGCGAACTTTGATTATGTTAAATGCAAGTTAGACGTATATGTAAAAGATCAAAACTGGCTAATTGCTTTTCAAAAGATGGGGGTTTCGAAAGGAGGTCCTGAAACGTGGATATATTATTATACAAATCTCAAGCCAGAGAGTTACGGGTTTGTGGATTGTGAAAATATTGAGCTGAATAAAAATTCGTCCAATCCTTTATTTGAAGGTACGATTACTGTAAATGAAGACGTAACCTTATACAGCTTAAATGAAAACGATTATACAGAAAATAATATTTCAATTCTGGACCCATGTTATATCGACACATATTTGCTACGAGCTTTACATGAACACTACCCTGATTCAATCAATTGGTTTATGCCTAGTGATAAAGTATTAAAAACAATTGATGAAAGTAGTGGTTGGGTTTCTTTTTACAGCACCGAATGTTGGGAACACGTGGAGGTCGAGAGTGAGGCACCAAGTGAAAATCCTTTTTTTATTTCACTAGAACGAGCTATAGCCGAAAAAAATATAGCTTTAGTTGAACCAGGTAGTGAAAATACCCATTGGAGTAATTGGACTGAATATGATTTTGATAAACAAGACGATTGGGAGATGGATTTTGAAGAAAATGAATAAATTTTAAATGGATTTAAAAATACTCTAATCTCCATTGTTTAGTTAAATTAATATATTGGAAAAAAGTATGGCTATTCTATATATGATTATCTCAAAATAGTACTCGGTGTAAGAAAGAGTGGCAACTCAACTGACTTATTGTACTGTAAATATAGCAGATATCTATTATGAAGAAATAGGAGAAGGCACCCCCATCATCATGATCCACGGCTATTCACCTGATCACCGTTTAATGAAAGGGTGCATGGAGCCGGTATTCGACAAACGGGATGGGTGGAGGCGGATCTATATAGACCTTCCAGGCATGGGCTTGACGGATAACTATGACGGGATTAAGAGTTCCGATGATATGTTGGAAGCGGTCCATGAGTTCATTCAGACGGTCGTTCCTGATCAGAAGTACGCTATAGCGGGCGAGTCATACGGTGGTTATTTGACCAACGGCCTGATTCATAAGGATGAACATAACATTCTTGGTGCAGCATTCATCTGTCCAGTGATCAAGCCCCATCATCAGGATCGGACCGTGCCGGAGCACGAGGTTTTGAAGATCGATGAGAATTTCATCAGCACACTGAGCCAGAATGAACTTGAAGACTTCAGGAGCAACAATGTGGTGCTGAATAAGTCGACGTGGGAGAGATACAACAACGAAATCATAAGTGGAATTAGGGTGGCAAATCATGCTTTTTTGGATAAGGTCCAGGAGAGTTATGGTTTTTTATTTGAAATTGGTCAATCGGTTTTTGCCAAGCCAAGCTTGTTCCTCCTCGGGAAACAAGACGCAACGGTGGGGTATCGGGATGCCCTTGAATTAGAAGACAAGTATCCGCGTGGTACATTTGTCGTAGTGGACCAGGCAGGGCATAACTTGCAGATTGAGCAGCCTAGGATTTTTAATGCTTTAGTGGAGGAATGGTTGGAGTTGATAAAAGAAACCATCTGATATGAGGTGAGAAAACAGAACTTCTGGATATGAAGTTCTGTTTTTGTTTAGATACCTAGCATATGCTTAATTAAGCAATGGCTATCTACACATAGAATAGCGAGTTGTTTGGGGAAGCATGGCCTAAGCTCTCCGCCTTGGGAATACCAAGGCTTTTTATTATTGTCCAATGAAGCCACAAAAGGACCGGTTAAACGCAAGGTTCCCTGGTACGATAGAGTCCTGCTTATTTACAATGTGAAAGAGGGGGATAGCATATGTGGAAATATATAGAGTGCGTGGCAATCTACACAAGAAATATTGATGAATCGATAAAATTTTATCAGTCGTTAGGGTTGAAAATGAATTGGGATACATACCAGGATTCAGATAATAGGTGGAGACTAGTTGGGATGGGGTTTCCAAGTGGGGAAACAGAACTGGTACTGAAGAATAATGAAAGTCTAAACTTTACAGAGGTGGAGATTAGAGTAGAGGATGTCCGGAAGGCATACAAAGAACTGAGTGAGAATCCCAATGTAGAGTGGATACAAGAACCATTTGAAAATGCTCTGGGGGGGCACGTAGCTGTGATGAAGGCACCTGATGGTAATGTTTTTGTTTTGGTTGGGAAGTGATGAGTCTAATGTAGAATGGGAATATACCTGTGAAGCGGTAACTAAAGTATTTGAATACGAATTCGAAGGTCAATGTCTATTTTAAGGGATGATATGTATCAAGATGGAGAGACGCATATGACATCTGTTCATACGTGTATTAAATTGAAGGATTAATCACCGTTAATGGTGGTTAATCCCTTTATTCTTACTACTCTCATTTAGATACTTGTAGCTTGCTCTATTCATTTTTTATGTGGTAGCTTTACGATTCGATCCACCCATATTTCTCGGTTCATTGGAAGAGAATGCACTATGACTTTTTTAGTATCCAGCATGACTGGAAAACTCGGTATTTTATCGTCAATATCAACTACTTTTGCTCTGACTCCACTGGAAAGTTGAACGGTTGAATAAAGTGGATATATTTCCAATAGAGTGCAAAGTTCCATAAGATAGTTTTCATTTATCTCATTTGTATTACTAGCCATCATTTCCAATGCCAGTGGTACGCTAAAAGATTTATGGTAGGACCGGTTGGAGGTGAGGGCAGAATATATATCTAGTATAGATAAAATCTGTGCTTCGAGAATGATCCTTTGACCAGTTAACTTGTTAGGATATCCTGATCCATCAAGTTTTTCGTGATGCTCATTCGCCAGATTTTGAACAAGGGATGAGTAGCCAGATAACAGTAGTGAACCATCAAGTGGATGCCTTTGGATTGTCGTTTTTTCATCATCTGTCAGTGATGAGGGTTTTGATAATATTGTTGAGGGTACTTGTAACTTCCCAACATCATGAAGGAGACAGCCTAGAGTGAATTCCTCAAGATTATCTAGGTCTAAGTGGGTAGCAATTAGTGAGCCGAGGATAAATACGTCAACTGAATGTAAATACGTATAGTAATCATGCTTCTTTAACTGTTTCAGGAGAGCGTTGGTGGTGGGGTTTTGTGAGAATTTTACAAATAGTGATTCCGTAAGTGTATATATACGACTGGAATTAAAAGATCTGCCGTATCGCTTTTCTACTTTCAATTTCTTTAAACAATTAAAAAATTCGTTCTTAGCGTTCATTTTTTCTTCTGAAATTGATTCTATGTTCACAGGTCCTTCACTGATTGGAGCCATTGGAATTAAAATGTAAACTTCTTCGATACCAAAGGACTTTAAACTCTTTATATGTTGATGGGTTAACTTTGTGTTCTTCTTCAACACCAGGGAATGATGTCGGTACGTATCTTTTGCTAGAATATCTCCCGCACTTACGTTTTCTATTTTGTTTTTCATACTTATCAGTTCCAGTATAATGCCCCCTCTACCAAAATAGGTATTATTTACCCAAGAATACATTAAAAAAAACTGAAAACAAGCTAATATAATTTTCCTTAGTATGAATTATTTTGTATTATTCGTATATTTATCTATAAAGAGTTATATGAAAAAAATATTATTTTAAAAGAATATGGGAAAAATATAGTGTATAGCAGAATCTTTCATAATCAAACTAATGGTAAGGTGAAAAAAGGAAGGGTTTTCATTTTAGGATGAAAGTGGTTTTTTCGTTTTGTAAGCCCTTAACGATTACCTAATGCACCTTGTAGGTTGTCTAACTGCTTTTCAGTAGAATAATAATAGAATTCTTTGTAGACCAATTATCATATAAAAATGGAAGGTATAGTGAGAGAATTATTATACAGAAATTATGTATATTTAATGGGAAAATCAGCTCTATTCCCTTTTTTTTATTTAGTCTTAAAAATTGAACAGGGTTCATTTTGAGTCAATTCTAATAATGTGAGTTTTATAGGAGGAATGGACTGCAGTTTATTTGGGGAGAGAGGAAAATGCTCTACATCACATGTTGATGGGAAGCTATAATTCTATCGATACAAGTGGGGTAGGTTTACTTGATAGGGGCCATGCGTTAAGTATCTTAATTCAAAGGAGAGACCATCATGATATCCAACGAGCCACGACGAAGCAGCTAGAAGAAGTAGCCATCCTGTTTAATGAGTACCGCATGTTCTACAATCAGCCATCGGATCTTGCAGGTGGACGAACGTATCTGAAAGATCGCATGTCTAGGAATGATTCTGTCATATTCCAGTCATATTCCTATGCTTTGAAGGGGAGGAGGCAATAGGCTTGACCCAGCTCTACCCGACCTTTTCGTCCATCGGCATGAAAAGGGCATGGATTCTGAATGATTTGTTTGTTGCGAAGGATGCAAGGAGGAAGGGAGTTGGGGATGCTTTGCTTTAGGCAGCGAGAGCGCATGCTCTGGAAACGGGGGCATCCTCACTCAGCCTCAGCACCGCACCCGATAACCTGGAAGCCCAGCGGTTATATGAACGGAATGGGTACAGACAAGATGAAACGTTTCTACATTATGAGTTGAGTCTATAAACGGTAAAGGAGGGGTCATCATGTTGAAACATTTAACCGTCATCGTCACCGGTGCCGCCTCAGGAATCGGGAAAGAGGTCGTGAAATCCTGTCTCCAAGAAGGTGCCAGCGTAATCGGATGTGACATTAATCGAGAAGGGCTCAAAGCATTGATCCAAGAGCTGGGGACAGAAAAAGTACATACGTATCAACTTGATGTAAGCAGCCATCAGGAGGTTTCGGACTTTTTCGCATGGGTGAGCGAGAAACACCCGACCATAAATGGGTTGGTCAATAATGCTGGGATCTATCTTGCAAAGAATCTGTTGGATTACACTTCTGAGGAGGTCGATCAGGTGATGAACATCAACGTGAATGGGGCTCTCTTCTTCACGAAGTTCTTCGCCAAGAATATCCTTGAACAACATCAAACCGGTGTCATTGTGAATCTATCATCTGTATCCGGGATGGAAGGAAGCTCTGACGCAGTGTACGGAGCATCAAAGGCGGCCCTCATTGGGTTGACGAAAAGCAGTGCCATGAATTTCTCTCCTTCACTCCGGGTGAATGCAGTGGCTCCCACCATGGTATTCACCCCTAGGATGGACTCCATTCCTGATTGGAGGAAGGAAGAATACGTCAATCATCAGTTGATCAAGACGCCAGTGACACCGGAGGACGTGGCGGATACGGTGGTGTTTTTGCTTTCGGAAAAATCAAAGCACTATACGGGGGCGACATTTGATTTGAATAATGGTGGGTATCTGAGATAGATACCCTTACTGCACTTGATGATAGTGTTTAATGAACGCCGGGATGCTTACAAATTTAAATGATTTGTTTTAAACATCAATCTTCTATATAGAAGACATAGCTTGGCTACTATACTGCTGGATAGAAGATTGATTTAAACACAAAACTGAGGTGGATAGTTTTTTACTTGATAGGGTACATATTTTTGCTTAATCGGACCCAATTAAGTTTCCAAAATAAAAAGTACCTCGCAGGGGCGAGGTACAACAGGCTGACTAAGGTTAGATGTGAAAATAAAACGATTCATTTTGTGGAAAAACGAAGCTTTATTGGTGTCACTATTAAAGCCTCGCTTGAAAATGCCAATCCCCAGTACCCCCCCGTCCTCAGAAAAGGATGGGATTTTTAATTTCTATTCTCAGGTAAGATCGGATTTTATAATGACTTCTAGTGCCCTTTTCAACACTTCTGTATCACGATCTGACAAGTTCTGAAGAATCTTATTATTCATCTTACTTGTAACAGCTTCAACTTCATCTCTTATAGCTTCGGATTTATGAGTAGCCCTCACTAAAATATTCCTGCGATTGCTTGGGTCAATTGAACGTTCTATTAATGCAAGTTTTTGCATTTTATCTAATATCCCCGAGACGGTAGAAGCTTCTAGATAAACCATTTCTCCAATTTGTTTAGGTGATAGTTGTCCTTCCTTCCATAAACAATTCAATACACCATATTGAGCTGGTGTCACGCCACAGTCCTCTAGCAGCTTGCTGAAATATTTAAAAACCTTATTCTGGCTAGCACTTAGTAAAAAGTTAATACAATCTCTTAATTCCATAGTATCTCCTCCATATTGACAATAGTTATAATAACATGTTAGTTTTTGTTATGAAACATTTTTGTACCAGAAATATTTTGTAGCCAAAAGGAGGTAAAGGTCGATGGATACATTTAAAGCGATTGTTGTAAAAGAGGAACAAGAACAAATAGTGTATGGTTTGGAAGATGTAAATCTTGGCAATCTTTCGGATGGCGAGGTTTTAATCAAGGTATCCTATTCTTCAATTAATTATAAAGATATGCTGGCAGTTCAAAAGGATGGTGGAGTGATCCGGAATTATCCGATGATTCCTGGAATTGATTTAAGTGGAACTGTTGTACAGACAACAGATGATCGTTACACAGAGGGGCAGAAAGTGATTGTTACAGGTTTTGCTCTAGGAATGAGCCATACAGGTGGGTTTGCAGAATACGCGAGGGTTCCGGGAGATTGGATTGTTCCTTTACCAGCCAATCTGTCCTTAAAAGATGCTATGGTTTTTGGAACAGCAGGATTTACGGCTGCCCTCTCTATTTTGGCTTTAGAGGACAAAGGGATGGATATAGAAAACAACCCGAGCATTCTGGTGACTGGTTCAACTGGTGGCGTAGGCAGTATAGCTTTGCAGTTACTATCCAAAATCGGTTACAAAAACATCTCAGCATTAGTGCGAAAAGAACATCAGATAGAAGTAGCAACGTCTTTAGGAGCCACCGAAACTATTTTTACAGAGGAATTAGGAGAACAAAACAAACCGCTGAAAAAGCAAAGATTCGACTTTGTCTTGGATACTGTCGGCGGTGAAATTGCTTCTGTACTCATACCTCAAATTTCATATGGTGGAAGCATGAGTATGTGTGGGAATGCAGGCGGGATTAAATTAACCTCGACAGTGTTGCCGTTCATACTAAGGGGAATAAACATCTTAGGAATTGATTCTGTAAATGTACCAATCGAAAACCGTGGTCATATTTGGGGCAAGATCGCCAACACATGGAATATATCTCAAACTACTCTTATAAATGAAATATCGCTTCTGGAATTGCCTGATACGATAGAGAAGATTAAAAATGGTCTTCATTTGGGAAGAACGATTGTAAAATTTTAAGACGTTTATTTGAGGGTTGCAAAGTTTGAAATGAATTTTCCATTTTCCTCCCGATAAAAAGTTCGATACGATCCCTTTACTAAAAGAACATGTGGTTGTCGTTATGCACGTAGAGCACCCACTTTATCAAAAGGAAACAATTAGCATCTATGACCTACAAGAGGAAAACATAGTAATGGAAAAAGGAGGATAAGAGGAGCTGATTTATACACTATTCAGGGCCCGTAACTTGACTCCCAAAGTGCGATTTGAAATGGAGTATGTCGAGACAGGATTAAGCATGATACAAGAAGGATTAGGAGTGACCATTACAACTAAAAAAATAGTGGGACGTTGCCTGACCAAGTCGTTTTACGTGAGTTAAAACCAGTTACGTATAGAGGAACCAAATTAGCCGTGCAAGATAGTAAATATATGTCCAAAGCAACAGATGCCTTTATTCAAACAGCTCTTACTCTTTTTGCTGCCGACGATCTGGAAATGAAATAGGACAACCCCCAGTATATAAAAAGACCAACACATAATAAGCTAGCCCTTACCCATTGCAAAAGGATTCTCTTGCAATGGGTAAGGGCTAGCTTACTGGGATTGACAAAAAAAGCAGTGATATGAATTTTCCCCTTCGATTCGGATATTCCCCCCTATGATGAACTCCATCCCCGATCGGAGGAAGGAAGAATACGTCCATCATCAGTTGATCAACACGATGTGACGCCGGGGAATGTCGCGGATACTGTGATGTTTGATTCTCCAATAGATAGCACTATACGGGGTTTGAATAAAGGTGGATGTCTCAGATGACCATCATCAATCATCCATTAGGTAGTACGGTTTTTTTCTCCCCACTCACATAACTGCTCCAATAATGGCAATAGGGATTCGCCTTTGGGTGTAAGACTGTACTCCACTTTAGGCGGGATTTGTGGATATTCCTTTCGTTTGACCATCCCGTCTGCTTCCAACTCTTTCAGTTGTGAACTCAATGTTTTAAAGGTGATCGCTCCGATCCTTCTTTTCATGTCATTAAAGCGAACGGGTTGATTTTCCGCAAGGAGATACAGAATCAGCATCTTCCATTTACCTCCAATGACGGATAACGTATACCCGAAGGATGTCTCTTGAATCGTTCCCTTTTCGTTAAATTCAGCCATACTCATGTTGACACTATCCTTTCTGATAGTACCTATCTTTATTGTGCGTACTGTTTTTCTCTTTGTTTCCATTTTATACTGACCTTACATTGAGATAAAGGAGAGGATTTCATGGTACATGTTAAAACCTACAACCACAATTTATGGGATCACGGCATTACCCAAGGATACAGCGTCAACGGAACGATTTATGTTTCTGGTCAATTTTCACACGATCAGGATGGAGCGTTTGTGGGCAAGGGGGATATTGAAGCTCAGACCCTTCAAACATTTGAGAACCTCGATCGGGTATTGAAGGAATTCGATGTCACGAAGGCCAATCTTGCGTATGTGGAAGTCTTTCTGACTCATCCGGAAGAGCACTCCGACTGGGTCATCCGACTGTTCAAGGAATACCTGGGGCAGCACAGACCGGCCGGCAGCCTCATCGGTGTGACTCATCTGGCGTTCCCGGAGCAATGGATTGAAGTCAAAGCTGTCGCACACGCTAACTAAACTCTATTTTCAACAAAGGGTTCTTATGTCAGATTAAATCTACGCACCATCCCCCTTTCGGAAGAACTACACAGAAGAATAATAGGCACCTAAACCATTGGTAGCAGGTCTGATTATGGATAGCCATCCCATCACACGTGTCTGTAGTATAGAAAGAAAGAGGTGATGGTATTGAATAAGAAAATCCTTATGGTCACGATGTTTACTTTACTGGTCCTGATGACGCTATCTGCCTGCATGAAGCCGGAGAAATCAGCGGAATCTTCACCTGAAAAGAAGAAGAGCACAGTTTCCGATGAGACTTTTGCCAATATCGAGGATAAATATGACGCTCGCGTAGGTATCTATGCCATCGATACGGGGTCGGACCGGACCATCGACTATCGATCGGAGGAGCGTTTTGCCTTCACTTCCACCTACAAGGCGCTGGCGGCTGCACTTGTGTTGAAACAGAATTCCATGGATGAACTAGAGGAGGTCATCACGTACACCGAGGATGACCTGGTTTCGTACTCTCCCATAACGGAAAAACATGTTGAGACCGGCATGACCCTGGCGGAACTAAGCGAGGCGGCGGTCCGTACCAGTGACAACACGGCCGGCAACTTACTTTTTGAGGAACTGGGAGGCCCTGAACAATTCCAGCAATCTCTAAGGGAGATCGGCGATGACGTGACACAATCCGATCGATACGAGACGGCTTTGAATGAATTCACCCCGGGAAATACCCGTGACACCAGCACTCCGGCGGCCCTTGCCACGAGTCTTCAAGGATTTGCAGTGGGCGGTTTGCTTCCGGACGATAAGCGTGAAATTCTGATAGATTGGATGAAAGGCAATGCGACGGGAGACACGCTGATCCGTGCCGGCGCACCTGATGGCTGGACGGTCGCTGATAAGAGCGGGGCCGGAAGATATGGGACAAGAAATGATATCGCCGTGGTCTGGGCGCCAGATCGGGAGCCGATCATTATGGCAATCATGACCCGCCACGATACAGAGGATGCAGACTATGACGATGCGCTGATTGCCGAGGTAGCCGAAGTCACCCTGGAGGCTTTGAAGTAACATCAAAAATACCATGTTAATAAACGAAGAAAGAGGTCATTAGATGAAATCCGTACTATTAATCGGCCAATCGAATATGGCAGGAAGAGGATTCATAGAGGACGTGCCTCCGATCTACAATGAGCATATCAACATGCTGCGAAATGGTAGGTGGCAGATGATGGCTGAGCCCTTGAATGTAGATCGCCACGTAGCTGGTGTGGGCCCGGCAGCGTCATTCGCTCAAGCTTGGACAGAGGAGCACCCGGGTGAGTCCATCGGTTTGATCCCCTGCGCCGAGGGAGGAAGTTCGATAGATGAGTGGTCGTCTGATGGGATCCTGACCAGACATGCCATTTCCGAAGCGAGATTTGCCATGGAAACGAGTGAACTTGTCGGTATCCTATGGCATCAGGGAGAAAGCGACAGCTACGGTGGACGCTATGAAACGTATAAGGAAAAGGTAGGTTCATTATTCAACCACTTGCGGGGGGAATTGAATGCTCCCGAGATCCCCATTATTATGGGGGAATTGGGAGAGTACCTTGGGGAATCAGGATTCGGAAAGAGTGCGGTGGAGTATAAGCAACTAAACGAAGTGTTAGCTGACGTTGCCCATTCCGAAGAACATACGTATCTTGTCACCTCAAAGGGATTGACGGCCAATCCCGACGGCATTCATATGAATGCCATCTCGCAAAGGAAATTCGGATTGAGGTACTATGAAGCATTCTTGAACCGAACGAATGTGGTAGACAAAGTGGATCAAGAAGACGGATGGATTGAACGAACAACGAATCGTGCAAGGACGAAAAATGAGGAAATCTTTGTTCTTAGCACGAAATTTGCCAATGGAGAAATTCATTTTGAGGAGTTTTCCATCAAGATGGCCAACATTCTTGAACGAAAATAAGATGCACACGTCAAATCGATCTCTATAGAGCAAGATCTGGCAATAGAATATGCCCTGACTTGAGAGAGGTCGTATTAAAATCAGAACCAATTCAGGAATGAGGCCCAACCCCGTTGTATGGAGTTGGGTTTTTATTTTGTTACGGGATTTCCTTGCATATTTATGGAATAAATATATACAATTTCACTTATATGTCTTATTATATGAATATATAATCATATAATAAGATTAGGAGGATAAAGATGTACGAGACAATCATCATCGGTGGTGGGCAAGCGGGCATGGCCATGGGTCATTACTTAAAGAAATCGGGTGGATCCTTTCTGATTCTAGATCAAGCAAGCTCTGCGGGGGAGAGCTGGAGAAAGAGATATGATTCGCTGAAGCTCTTTACCCCGCGGTCGATGTCTTCCCTGCCAGGTCTTCCTCTTAGTGGGGAGGAGGATGTTTACCCGGGGAAGGATGAGGTGGCCTCTTATCTGGAGGAGTATGCGGAGAGGTTCGATCTTCCCCTGAAACTGAAAATGACGGTGGTGAAGCTGGAGAAGGAGAACGGATTGTTCAAGATCTCGACTGATCAGGGGGCCCTGCATGCGAAGCAGATAGTAGTGGCGACAGGACCCTTTCAAAACCCTGCTCTCCCGGTGGAAGCAAGGTCTGGAACCATCCATCAGCTGCATTCCTCCAGCTACAGGCAAGCTGATCAACTCGTTCCCGGGTCGGTGCTCGTGGTGGGAGGCGGCAATTCAGGTGCGCAAATCGCCGTGGAACTGGCCGAAACGCGAACCGTCTATCTGTCTGTCGGATCAAAGATGAAGTTTCTGCCTCAGCGATTAGCGGGGAAGAGCATCTTCTGGTGGTTCAAGCGTCTGGGCGTGTTGAGCGTCACGTCGTCTTCCGGTCCAGGGCGGTATCTCCGGAAACAACCTGATCCAATCTTCGGAAAGGAACTGAAGGAATTGATCAGGAAAGGGAGAGTCATCGTCAAGCCTCGATTCAGGAGTATGGAAGAAGAACGGGTGACTTTTGTGGATGGCACCACGATGGATATTTCAAATATCGTTTGGGCTACAGGATTCAGACAGAATTTTGACTGGATATCCGTTGCTGGTGTACTGGACCCAGAAGGAAAGCCTCTCCACCACAGAGGCGTTTCGCCTGAGAAGGGTCTCTACTTCATCGGACTTCCTTGGCAGCATAGGAGGGGATCCGCCTTGCTGCAGGGTGTGGGGGAGGATGCGAGGTATCTTTATGAGAAGATATGTGGGGGAAGCTGATCTTTGAGTGAAAAGGACATTTGGTATTTTTTCACCTATCATACGCAGAAATTATTTTAAAAAGAAGCATCTTTCATACTCAGATGAAAGATGCTTCTTTTTGTTGTCATGAATAGGTTCATAGATCCTAACTCCCTGAGAGGAGGGCTACCAATGCTACAATCGCGTGACTTTCATCTTCTCCTTCAGTCATCACCGTGACATGATTCCCAAAACGAACATCCAGGTCCAGGACTTCCATCAGGTCTTTTCCATTGGCGCAGCACCCTTCCTTGTACAGGGTAACGTGTGAAGAGAAGGACCGTGCTCTTTGAACGAAATAGGAGGTATTGGTGGCGGAAAGTCCTCTTATCAAACAGATATTTACTTTCTGCACGCGCAATTATTTCACCTTCTTTTCCTTCTTTAGATGGTTTTGATGATGCGACCGGGATTCCCGGCAACCAAGACATGGTCGGGAACATCCTTTGTCACAACGGTACCAGAGGCAATGACACTATTATTCCCAATCGTCACACCTGGGTTGATAATCGCTCCACCGCCGATCCACACGTTATCCCCGATGGTTACGGGTTTTCCGTATTCTAAGCCAGAAACCCTCTCTTTATAATTTAAGGGGTGGGTGGCGGTATAGATATGAACACCAGGTGCCAAGAAGCAATTGTGACCGATCTTAATTTCACAGACATCTAACATAATACAGTTGAAGTTTGCAAAGAAGTTTTCACCTACATGAATATTAGAACCGTAGTCACATTGAAATCCTTTCTCAACATGAAACTGTTCACCAGTGGAGCCGAACAGTTCTTTTAACAAGTCCACTCTTCTGGGGTCAGCTGTAGGAGGCTGACTGATATCATCTAATAATCTCCTGGCATCTTGGCGTTCCTGTACCAAAACGGTATCACCGGGATCATATAAATGTCCGGCAAGCATTTTTTCTTTTTCAGTCTTCATGCTCATATTCCTCCTGTTTAATGGCTTACAAAAAGGACGTTCCGTTCATCACGTAAGGGAAGTCTGATCCAGAAGAAGTTCTATGCACAACCGCTGAAGCCCCCTCAGATAATCCTTGGACCAATTACTGATTACCAGCTCAGGGAGATGGCTTTCTGGAATAAACGTACGGCTTCTTTGTAAGATGGTTGTGATGTCAGAACCATCAATCTCCTGATCAGAGAAAATTACGGAATGGGGGTTGATGATAGCGGTGAAGGCAGCGATCAGTTGTCCGACCGCATCCGCTCCATGACCTTGTAATGATCCGGGTGAAATTTGTTCCTGGGAGAGGGATTGCCCAAAGCTCTTCCCGTGAACCTGTGGTACAAAGGAAATCTCCCCTGTGAAATGGGATTTTCCACGAACCAACTCTCCATTCACAAGGAGACCCGCCCCTGGACCGTTATGGCCAAAATAGAGATAGATGAAGGTGGACGAGCTTGGTTCAACGTATGAATCGTTGTAGCTATAGCCCAAAACGGCGGCGTTCATGTCATTTTCAACCGTAGTAGGAGTTCCGAACTTCTCCTCTATTAGTGCTTTTAAATTAAGCCCATACAGGTCTTCATAATGAGGAGCATAGAGGATGTCTCCTTGCCCGTTCACTGAGACTGGGACTCCGAGCGAGACAGCCGAAATCCTGGGAAATCGATCCAACAGCCCGGAAACCAATTGAAGCAAAGGGGTCACATTCCCCTTGCCCAGTGAATCAGCAACCATGCCTTCCTCCAACACCTCGCCGAAACTATTGAATACTATAAATCCTAATTCGTCTTTTTCCACATAGACGGAGAGCCCCTGCTTGAAGTGGGGATTGTATCGGTAGCGCTTTGCCCTCCGCCCGCCGTTGGACTCATCTAACCCACCTAGCGATACTTCTCCCTGTTTTTCCATGTTTTCAAGTAACTTGGTAGCAGTGGGGAAGCTGATGGTCAGATGCTTGCTAATCTCGGCTGTAGTGGCAGAATCATGTACTAAGAAGAACTGACGAATGCGGTAGAGATAGTCTTCAGATCTGCTTTTCATCTGGACCCAGTCCTTTCTATATCAACTTATTAAAATCGTTTAAAAAGTAGTCATTCATACTATAACAGGCTGAGAATGCTATGGCAAACCCATTTTTTTTCAAAAATAAGACTAGATAGGGAAAGTACGTTTGTGATATAGTAGCACCAACTTATTAAAAGAGTTTAAAAAGTGTCGGTTTCACCCCTATCCGTGCATTGGAAGCTAACGGATAGGCACAGAAAAATTTACTATCGAATGGAGTGGAGATAAGTGAAAATCGAACATATCGCCCTTTGGGTAAATGATTTGGAAAAAACAAAAGCCTTCTACATGAAGTATTTTCATGCTTCTTGCAATGATTTATATACCAATGAAATGAGAGGATTCTCATCGTATTTCCTCACGTTTTCAGGTGCAGCCAGATTAGAGATCATGAAGATGCACCAAGTCGACAAAAAAGCAGAACCTTTCCAGCTGGGGTGGGCCCATATGGCGATATCGGTGGGGTCCAAGGAGGATGTAGATGAGTTGACGGAACGATTAAGGGAAGATGGCTATACCATCTTCGGAGAGCCGCGGATCACGGGAGATGGCTACTATGAAAGCGTCGTATTGGACCCGGAAGGAAATCACGTGGAGATTACGCTATGAAAGGCGGTCTCTTTCAAGACACAGTTAGGAATGGGGTAGAGGAAGATGTTGAAGTATGCAGGGTTGATCCTATTTGGAGGGTTAATTTCCTTTTTGTTCGGCTGGGCATTATTGTCCTTTTTACAAGTGATCTTGTAATGACGATGGGGCTTAGGCACTTGTACGAACGAGAAGGTAGGAAAGGGGTGCAATGTGAACCAATCGTTGACTAAACAACAAATTCAAGCCTGGAGGATGTCGATCTACTTTATTTTTGCCCTTCCTGGTTTATCCATGGCCACATGGGTATCAAGGACACCTGAGATCCGGCATACACTCGGCGCAACGACGGCCGAACTTGGATGGATTATTTTCGGTATGTCTGTTGGGGCCATCATCGGTTTGACGTGTGCAAGTCATCTTATTGCTAAGAAAGGGGCTCGGTTCTCCATGGTTACAGGAGTAGCCATCAGTGCAATCGGGCTCCTGACCGTCAGTCTGGGTGTTTCTGTTCTCACCCAAAGCAGCCTCGTCTTCCTCGGACTTGGGATCTTCGGATTTGGCAATGGGATCTGTAATGTGGCGATGAACGTTGAGGGGACAGCGGTCGAAGGAGCCACCCAAAAGTCTCTCCTGACTGGGTTTCATGCCGCATTTAGTGTCGGAACGTTGGTTGGGGCCATCATTGGATCTGCAGCGATTAAAAGCAGCATTCCTGTACCAGTGCATCTACTAGGAATCGCTTTCCTCACAGTGGCGGTGATGGGTAGTTTATCTAAGTATGTACCAATTGGTACAGGGAAAGAGGATCGTAGCCAACCCAACGCTGTACCGATGGGGTTCAAGGAAAGAATGGCCATTTGGAAGGAACCTAGGACGTTGCTGATCAGTTTGATAGTACTTGGCATGGCTTTTGCAGAAGGTTCGGCAAATGACTGGCTCCACATCCTTATGGTGGATGGCTATGATGTAAGTCCTGCCACGGGCTCCTTTGCGTTTGGCCTATTCGTAGGAGCGATGACAATCGGGAGGATGGTCGGAGGCCGTGTATTGGATCGCTGGGGCAGGGTATTCGTGCTGAGAGTGTCTTCTTTGCTGGCCATTGCAGGCTTACTGATTGTCATCTTCGGGGGAAATGTACCAATTGCCATGATCGGAATTGTGATGTGGGGACTAGGTGCTGCATTCGGCTTCCCGGTAGGGTTATCGGCTGCTGGTGATGATTCGCGGGGAGTGGCGGTCAGGGTCAGTGCAGTGGCCTCAGCGGGATATTTTGCCTTCCTGGTCGGACCACCGTTCTTGGGGTTTCTCGGTGAGAAGATCGGATTACTCCATGCCCTATTTGTGGTGTTGGTGACCGTTACCATTGCGGGAATGTTGGCGCATGCTGCCAAACCTCCGGGAAGGGATGACTTGATGCGAAAGCAGGATTCTCTTTGTGAAAAGTGAGGATAGAATGAGACTCATGGAAACAGATTACGAGATCCTTTTCTTCAGTTCATCAAGCTCTCCCCTAAGCTGCTGATTTTCTTTTTTGATAGTTGATACTTCTGAAACCATGAATGCTACTGCGCTTACTGTAGATAATAAGATAATATCAAAAACACCCATGCCGATCCTCTCCTTTATGATTATTCGATTCAGGGGATACGATAACAGATATTGGTAATTGGTTCAATGGGTTTTAAGAGCTGTAGAAGATCGAATTTCAGAAAAAGTCGGTTCCCTGTCATCAGGAAATCGACTTTTTGTTCTTCCATCCAGCCCATCACGTGCACTGTTTGTATTCGTTTACATCTTCCACGACCCGTCTCATCGTTTGCTCCCAGAAGGCAGGATGGGACAGGTCGATGTTGAAGTGCTTCTTCGTCAGTTCTTCCAGTGGTAACATACCGGTTTCACTCAGGAACGACTGGAAGCTCTGGGCAAATCCGTCGTGCTCGTGGGCAAGCTCGAGTAGGCCGATGCTGAAGAGGAAGCCGAAGGAGTAGGGGTAGTTATAGAAGGAAATGTCCGCCCGAAAGAAGTGCGGGTATTTCAACCACAGGTACGGTTCGTATTCCTTTAATCTGTTTCCATACGCTTTTTGCTGCGAGACGAGGAGGAGTGCTTCCATCTCCTCTGCTGGGAGCGGTCCTGATTTTCGCTTTTCATAAAAGGCCGTTTCAAATAGATAGGCAGCCCGGATAGACATCAAATAGTTGATGCTTCGCTCCACTTTCCAGCCAAGGATGGATTTTTTGATGGCCGGGTCATGTGTCCCTTGGATGACCTCATCGATCAGGGCCGTTTCAAATAGAATCGAAGCGCTCTCGGCCGTGGTCATTTCGAGTGTCTCATCCAGGGAACGGAGAGTGGGACTGCTGCTCATCTGTTTGAAATGCCAGGCGTGACCGAGCTCATGCGCCAGTCGTCTTGCACTATCCAGGCTGTTGTCAAAGCTGAGGGAAATCCTTGACTCTCCTTGAGCGAGGAACGGTGCACAGAAGCCGCCGGATGGTTTTCCGGGGCGGGCTTCCGCATCCACCCAGCCGTTTGAGAGGGCTTCTTTTACAAAGTCCGACATCCTGGGATCGATAGTTTTGAGGGAGGTCAATATCCCTTCGATTGCCTGTGGGAAAGGGACCTTAGGTGAAGCATCTTCAGGTGACGTCATAAGCTCCAGCCAAGACAGTTTTTCTTTACGGTGCTCTTTCGCTTTGATGGTGAGGTATGCGGAGAACCCATCCAGATTTGCATCGACTGCGTCCCACATAGCGTGAAGAGTCGCACCGGAGATCCCATTCGCGACGAGGGAGTCATCAAGGTAGTCGACATGGTCCTGCTTGTGATCCTGTAGCCTCAACCCGACTATTTCGTTATAAATGGACGCTGCTTCAGGTGCCTTTTCTTGTAGCGCACAATTCAGACCCTGAAATGCGCGCTCCCTGATGGCGGGATCGGCATGGGTCATGGCGATTTTATTGGCTTCAGAAAAAGGCAAAATCGTTTCGCCTTCTCCGAGATCGGCATGTACGGTCAGGTTCCTGACCTGTTCGAGATACCGATCTTCAAGGGACTTTAGTGCTGTGAGGGAACCATTCGAACTGGCTCCGCCAGTGAGTTCAGCTATGAGACGACGCTGGGGAATGGTGTAGGACCAGCCCTCCCGTTGAGAGTGGCTCATGGTGTCAAGCAGCTCCTGCCAGTTGGAGCGGATGGTACGGGCTTCTGTCGTTAAGAATGTGATCGTGGAGTGGAATGACGATAATGTAGTGGGGGCGATTTCTTCCACCGTCAGGCAGTAATAGAAGGATTCGGCTGAATCAAGATATTGGATGATGTCAGAAAGGCGATGTAAATCCTGTTCCTTGGGCATTTTCGTTGTATCGAACGAACGCAGGGTTTTCCCAATCGTGTTCAACTGTTGGTCCCACTGTTCCATATCAAAACCCGATAAAAGGGTGTTCAGATTCCAGCGCGTCGGTGTATGAAGCGTTCTCATTTATAGTCCTCCTTCAAAGGTCGGTCTGTTTTCACCATACCATAATCATCCAAAATGTTTGATTGATGAGGAAGAGGAAAAGGACTATAATTTGGAAATCGTCATGGTTTAGACACAAACAGCAGGGCGGATAACGGTAAATAAGTAGTATTCTAGTATCGTTTGAGAGAATTGTATAAAAGGGGAATGGAAATGAAGAAAGCAGCATGCTTACTGATTTCACTAGTAATGATGACACTTGTGGCCTGTGCACCGGAGCAAGATCAATCGTCAGCAAAAGAGGATACGAAACCAGTAAGCGAACAGAAAGCAGATGAAAGCAAAAAAGACAGCGCTAAAAGTGAAGCGCCTGAAGCCAAGGAATCCAAGGATGAACCAGAAAAACGTGCCAGCGAGCCTGCGACCACGGCTTCTGCTACAAGCATCAATGGGGACATTGACTACAGCGACTATAAACTGATCGAAGTGGATGGCGGGGACCGGTCCGGTGATCGTGAGCCCAACGTCCGTGTGGATATCGGATTCGGTGACAGGGAATACTGGGCGTTCACGAATGAGTACGGTCAGCTGATTCGGGTAGAGGCGAAGAAAATCATTCTTCAGGATGATAAAACGGAGCCGGTCAAGTCGTCGGGCAGGTATTATTACGATGAAGCCAATGTTCCAGGTACGGAGCGTTCCTACCTCGACCAGGGGCATGTGATCGCCGACTCACTGGGCGGAGTGTCCAATGCCTATAACATCACCCCGCAGGACAGCACTCTCAATCGTCACGGAGATCAAGCCTACATGGAAAAAGTGATCCGCGATGCCGGAGGAGTGACGGACTTCGTCGCCAAGATCAGCTATCCTGATACCGAAACGCAAATTCCTGATCATTACACGTATACATACATTATGAAGGGGCGGACCGTGACGGATGACTTCGATAACGTGAACCCGGATGACGTAAATGCACGTGCAGAAGCCGAGCCTGAAGCGGCTCCGGACGCTCCCGCAACTCAGGAGACTACTCACGATATCAGTAAGATTGATACGGACCACAACGGCAGGGTGACAATCGCAGAGGCAAAAGCGGCCGGATTCAAGATGCCAATCACAAGTGATTCATGGCTCTATGAATATATGGATGACCGCGATGGTGATGGTATGGTCGGGGAATAAAGAAGAATGACAGGTTAACCGGTATATTCGGTTGGCCTTTTTTAATGTGGAAACACAAAAAACCCCCTTTGCACAAACAAAGGGGTAAAAAGGGGGTCAATGACAATTTGTCTCCTTCATCATACAATGGATGTGATTGATTTACAACTTTAAAGTGGGAAAGTTCTGAATATTTATTATCAATCATTTATATTTTTGCATATTGGAAGTATATGACACCATCTGGATTCTCGCTCCCAATTGTAGTAAGATTAACTGCATTTCTATTGACTGGCGATTCAGTCTACACACAAAGAACATATCAGACTCGTATACTTGCAAAAACATCATCAAGGACCCAGGAGGCTTTATGAAGCGTAAAGGAATTACATTGAAACTATTTCTACTGACGGTTGTCGTGTTCATGTGCTTTTACGGCATGATCATTTTGGCGCATATGCTCTTTTTTCAGGATTTTTATCAGAAGTACAAGATCAAGGGCGTGGAGTCCGCGCTGGAGAGGTTCTCGGAGCATTATGTGAATGAGGATTGGAGTGCGCATAGAGCGTCACGGGAAGCCGTGAAGTTCATGTCGGAGAATAAGAGTCAGCTGACGATCGTGGACACGGATGGGGATCTGACGTTGAATGACCCGTATCATATCACGCTGAAACAAAAAGACGGGTCGCTTGTGGTCGTTTCGCTGTCGTTCTTCATGAATACATATGGGCAGGAATTGAAGGCGGCGGCGATCGAAAAAGGAAGTACGTTGACGGTGTGGGGAGCGCTGGATCAGGAACAAAAGGATGCCCCTACGGTGATGTATCCCTTCCAGATTACCCAAAAGGGTTTCCCGTCGATCGGGGAGGACGTGGATGCCTCCTATGCGGATAAGGTGACGGGGGAAGTGGTCGAACGGGTCCTGCCCCGGTCGAAGGCATGGAACACCCAGCAGGGACTGCTATTCGATGCGTTGAATGAATTATTCCCTTTGAAGCCGGCGCAGGAAAAGAAGGTCAAGGACATGAAGCTGCAGAAGATCGACTGGACGGAGCCATGGAGCGGGACGCATAACATGGTCATCATCGATCCGGTGAAAACGAAAGCCGGTAAGACCGAACTCCTCGTGTCCGTGACGTCCCTGCAGGAAGTCCAGGATACGAACAATGCCCTCCAGCTCTTCTACTTGTACCTGGGGATCGGCGGGCTCTTCCTCATTATCATTCTATCGTTCTTCTTCTCGCGGTTGGTCAGCAAGCCCCTGATCAAGCTGGACAAGATGGCGAAGCGGATGGTTAAGCTGGATTTCACAGTCGATTCCCCCGTCCGTCAGAAAGATGAAATCGGGAATCTGTCCAACCGCATGCTGCTCATGGCGAGGAATCTCGATCAGGCGTTGAAGGAGCTCGAGGAGAAGAACGTCCAGCTCCTTGCCGATATGGAGCAGAAGAATGAGATGGAGAAGATCCAACAGGACTTCTTCGCCAATGCCTCCCATGAGCTGAAGACACCGCTCAGCATCATCAAGAGTTTTGCGGAGGGACTGAAGGATGGCATCGGGGCGAACAAGCAGGATCATTATTTCGAGGTCATCGTCGAAGAGGCGGAGAAGATGGAGGGGCTGCTGACGGACATGCTCGACCTGGCCAAATTGGAGGCAAGAACCATCAAGCTGCGGAAGACTTCCTTCCTATTGAGTGACCTGATCGATAAGGCTTCGAATAAATTGGTCTATTCCCTGAAGGAAAAAGATCTCGACGTCGTCATCGGCTCCACCAAGGAGCTGCCGATCGTGGCCGATTATGGCTGGATGGAGAAGGTGATGCTGAACTTCCTGGTGAATTCCATCCGCCATGCGGAGAAGGGAAGCACCATCTCCATAGATATTGAGAGCGATGACCACGACACAACTTTCATCCTCCGGAACAGGGGCGACAACATCCCTGAAGACACGCTCGATCATATCTGGAAGCGGTTCTACCGTGGGGAGCTGTCGCGCAGCCGCCAAACGGGCGGGACGGGACTCGGACTGTCGATCGCCCAGCAGATCCTCGATATGCATCACTGTGAGTATAAGGTCGAGAACCTCGAGGATGGAGTCCAATTTACTATACTATTTACAAATTAAAGGCAAAAGGACACACAAAAGACATACGACCCTTTTACACTAATTGAAGAATCAGGCTGGAGGAACGAAGATAATGGGTAAAACAGTTTTGCTTGTGGAAGATGAAGCGAGGATCAGGGAGATCATTTCGGACTATTTCATCCAGGATGGCTGGGAGGTCCATGAAGCAGAGGATGGCGATGTGGCGCTGGAGAAGCTGGATTCCATCTCTCCGGACCTCCTCATCCTGGACGTGATGATGCCGAAGGTGAATGGATTCGAGGTGTGCCGCCGTGTACGCCTCAAGTCGGGTGTCCCCATCATCCTGCTGACCGCAAAGGGGGCTGACAGCGATAAGATCAACGGATTCGAGCTCGGGGCCGATGAGTATGTGACGAAGCCTTTCAGTCCGCGGGTGCTGGTGGCACGGGCGAATTCCCTCATGAAGCGGGTGAAGGAAAGCTATCTGCCGAACGGTCATATGATCGGGTTCGGTTCTGCACTCCTGAATACGCTGGCACGCCGTCTGGAAGTGGACGGGGCCGAAGTGGAACTCACGCCGAAAGAATATGATCTCCTGCTCTTGCTCATCGAGAACAAGAATATTGTGCTATCCAGGGATACGATCCTCGACCGGGTGTGGGGCATGGACTTCGACGGAGACAGCCGTGTCGTCGACACCCACATCCGGAAGCTGAGAAGCAAGCTCGGGACGGAATCCCATTACATCCGCACCGTCATCCGGACGGGGTATAAATTTGAAGGAGACAACAATGGATAAATTAAGCCGTTTCTATCAACGGATCGCCGTGAGATGGGTCGTGCACACGACGTTCTACTTGGCGATCCTGCTGATTTTATTCTTTTTATACAGCTTCCACAGTGCCAATACCGGAAGCTATATTTACAATGATTTTTAACGTGGAGAAGGGAATCGAACTATGGACTTTTTGTTAAACATTCAAGAGCATGCAACACAATCACCGGAACAGCAGGCCTTCACAGCGAATGGGCAGGCACTATCATACGGGGAGCTTTGGGGACGATCCGATCAACTCGCCTCTTATCTGCTGGACGCCTACATCCTTCCGCGTCAGACCCCGATCGTCGTCTACGGACATATGGAGCCGGGTATGCCCGTCGCCTTCCTGGGAAGCGTCAAGGCAGGTTTCCCGTACATTCCCATCGACACCTCCATCCCGGATGAGCGGGTCCGGTCCATCATCGAGAACTCGGGCGCCGGACTGATAATCAACGTGTCGGGGCAACCCATCCCGTTTGCCACCGTTCCGGTACTGGCATTGGACGCGTTCGACTGGAACGAAGCGACGAGCGTGACGCCCGGGACGTGGGTCAAAGACGATGAAGTGTATTACATCATCTACACGTCAGGGAGCACGGGGAATCCAAAAGGGGTCCAGATCACGGGCGGCAACCTGGAGAGCTTCGTGGACTGGATGAAAGAGGATTTCCCGATCGGGGAGCACAAAGTCTTCCTCAACCAGGCACCGTTCTCCTTCGACCTCTCCGTCATGGACTTGTATCCGGCGCTCGTGACCGGGGGAACCCTATTTGCCCTCCCAAAAGCTTGCGTCGACAAGCCGAAAGTAATGTTTGAAACCCTGGAAGCATCCGGCGTCCAGGTGTGGACATCGACCCCATCGTTCATGCAGATGTGCCTCATGGACCCAGGATTTAATGAAGCGAAGATGCCAAACGTCGAGCTGTTCCAGTTCTGCGGGGAAACACTGCCGGTCTCGGTGGCGAAGGAGCTCCGCAAACGATTCCCGAAAGCCGTCATCTTTAATACATATGGGCCAACGGAAGCAACGGTCGCCGTCACCTCGATCGAGATCACGGACCGTATCCTGGCCGATCACGGATCACTGCCGGTCGGGTACAGTAAATCCGATACCCGGATCCTCATCCTGAATGAACAAGGAGAGCCTGCAGCGGACGGGGAAGCAGGTGAGGTCATCATCGCCGGTCCGAGCGTGAGTAAAGGCTACCTCGGTGCGCCCCATCTTACGGAGAAGTCGTTCTTTTCGTATAAAGGAACGTGGGCTTACCGCACAGGGGATGCCGGTTATGCCCGTGAAGGCTGCATCTTCTACCAGGGGCGTCTGGATTTCCAGATCAAGCTGCACGGATACCGCATGGAGCTTGAGGAAATCGAATTCCAGATCAATCAGTGCCCGTACGTCCAATCGACGGTCGTCCTCCCTCACCAGAATGGAGAAAAGATCGATTATCTTGTGGCCACGATCATCCCGGGTGACCATCCATTCGAGAAGGAGCATCACCTCACGTCGTTCATCCGGAAGGAGCTACAGAAGACGCTGCCTTCTTATATGGTCCCGCGTAAGTTCATCTACAAAGGGAGCCTGCCGATCACAACGAATGGGAAACTCGACCGCAAGCGCATTAAGGATGAGGTTCTTGCATGACGGTATATGGCTCGTTTCTATTCTTTATCCTCATCGGAATACTGCTGTTGCCGACGGTCATCCTCGGCTTAAAGGGCAAGAGCTTCCGTGTCTATAACCTGATCATCTCGGTGGTCATCCTGGCCCTGATCTTCTCGGGGGAGGCGAGAGGATTTGCGACCTTGATCGCCTTCACCGTGTTTCAGGTGCTGCTGATCAAAGGGTATATGGCGTACCGCTCGAAGCGGAATGCAGGAGGCGTCTTCTATCTCATGGTGGCGCTATCCCTCCTGCCCCTGATTCTATCCAAGGTGCTTCCGTTTCTAGCCTTCGATAACTGGGCCACATTCCTCGGGATCTCCTACCTGACGTTCAAAGCCGTCCAGATGGTCATCGAAATCCGGGACGGCCTGATCAAGGAGCAGCCGCCGGTCTACCGGATCGCTTATTTCATGCTGTTCTACCCATCGCTCTCCTCGGGACCGATCGACCGGTACCGGAGATTCGAGAAAGATGAGGGGACCGTATGGGATGCTGCGGACTACCAATCCCTCCTGTACTCGGGATTACATAAGATTTTCATCGGATTCCTTTATAAATTCATCATCGGATATGCGGTCAATACCTATTTCATCATGAACCTGCCGTATATGACGTCGAACAAGATCCTCTATAACCTGCTCTATATGTACGGCTACAGCATGTACCTGTTCTTCGATTTCGCCGGGTATACGGCGTTTGCCGTCGGTATCAGCTACATGATGGGCATACGGACCCCTGAGAACTTCAACAAGCCGTTCCTGAGCCGGAATATCAAGGACTTCTGGAACCGGTGGCATATGACCCTGTCCTTCTGGTTCAGGGATTATGTGTTCATGCGCTTCATGTTCCTCATGAAGAAGAAGCGCTGGATCAAGAACAAGATGCTGCTGTCGAATCTCGGCTACATCCTGCTGTTCACCCTCATGGGGGTGTGGCACGGCCTGGCGATCCAGTACATAGTCTACGGACTCTATCATGCGGCCGTCATGGTCAGCTATAACTTTTTCGAGAAATGGAACAAGAAGCACAAGAAGTGGCCGGCGAACCGGTTCACGACCGTCGTATCCATTGTGATCACCTTCCATGTGATCTGCTTCGGATTCTATCTATTCTCAGGACAACCATTCCACTAGGAGGAAACACGAATATGAATTTTGAACAAGAAGTATTAGACATTATTGCAGAGGTTTGCCAGGAAGATGCGGTGAAAGAAACCCCGGATATGGACCTGTTTGAAGAGGGTCTGCTCGATTCATTCGGCACCGTGGAAATGCTCGTCGAATTCGAGGACAGGCTCGGAATCCTCGTCCCGATCACGGAGTTTGACCGTGACGTATGGAACACGCCAAATGCGATCATCAAGCAGCTGAAGAATCTGAAATGAAGAAAAAGCGACACGTCTTCGGCCCGATGATCCTTGCATTCGTGCTGTTCATCGGCATGCTATCGGTACCGAACAAGTGGCTCGTGAAGCTCATGCCCGACGGCCGGCTCGATGAGGCAGCGAGTTCCCTGAACTCGAACATGTTTGCCGGGACCTTCCTGCAGGATGAGATGCTTGAGGACCCTACGTATCTACCGATCTATGGATCTTCCGAATTCTCGCGATGGGACCGGTATCACCCCTCGAACTATTTCAAGGTGACTGATGCCGGCTTCAAGCCGTTCCTCGTCGGAAAAGGGGGCACCACCTCCATCATCCACGCCATCAACCTGGCGAGTCACGCCGATCAGCTCCAACAGAAGCAGATGGTGATCATCGTCTCGCCTCAATGGTTCGTGAAGAACGGGACCGATGAAAATCACTTCGCCCCGAACTATTCAGCCCTGCAGGCCATGGATCTCCCGTCCAATTCCATCCTCGGTGAAGACACGAAAACGAAGCTGATGAAGCGGATGATGTCCTATAATACGGTGAAAAACGATACGCTCGTATATGAACTGTACGATGCGTATCTTCATGATAAAACCGCTACATACCAAGGGCTGTCAGCCTTGTCGAACCTGTACGGAAAGGTGCTGGAGAAAAAGGATCTGTACTATTCATTGTTCACGATTTCATCGGCCCAGCGCAATGCCTCGAACAAGGTCGAAGGTCAATCGTGGGACGCCCTCATGAAGATGGCCGACCGCACGGGGGAACGCCACACGCAACACAGCCGGTTCAACATCGACGACAAGGTATACAAAAAACAAGCCCGAGAGATCGCGGCTAAAAAAGGGAAGAACAAGGATCACTCCTACGGGGTATCCAAGGAGTATGATGACTTCCAGCTGCTCATGGACGTATTGAAACAATCGAAAGCCGAACCGCTCTTCGTCATCCTGCCCGTAAACGGCGAGTACTACGATTACACAGGCTTCCCGAAGAAGGGAAGGGATGACTACTACAAGCGGATCACCTCGCAAATCGCAGTTAATGGCTTCGAGTATACAGACTACTCCGATCACGAATATGATCCCTATTTCCTGAAGGATACAATCCACATCGCGTGGAAGGGATGGGTGTATCTCGACCGGGATATTGATTCGTTTGTGAAGACGGGGAAGGCGTTTAGGGAAGAGTAAGGAATGAGGGAAAGGCAGCCGGTTGATTGGCTGCCTTTTTCGGTGGATTCGTGGTGAACTTACTTCTTTTTCTTTTTTCTCCAGTCCCTGCATGCAACGAAACATGCTAAACTGGTAGAATATGCAATCCATTACCGTTCCATCGCAAGGAGAGACATACATGAAGCATAAAATTGCCCTGCTGGCTGATGTCCATGGAAATGCAACAGCGTTAAAAGCAGTGATAGAAGACTCGATTGTAGAAGGTGTCACGGATTATTGGTTTCTCGGGGACCTGATCATGCCGGGACCGGGAACGAATGACCTGTTTGAGATGTTGGAGGGCGCAGGTGCCTCTGTCTATGTGAGGGGGAACTGGGAAGATAGTTTCCTTGATGTCCTGAAGAAGGAAGTGGACCTTCACCATCCTACCGATCTCTATGTTTCAAAGCTTGCACACTATCAGTGTGAGAACCTAAAACCAGCGTATATAGAACGGATCAGGAACCTGCCGCTGCACCTGACGAAGCAAGTGAATCACTTGTCGATCAGCATCAGCCATCACCTTCCCACGAAAAGTCACGGAGGCGATCTGTGGCCGACGAATGATCAGAAGAACTTTGATGAATTGGTCAAAGAAGGGGTTGATGTTGCGGTGTATGCTCACACTCATCACCAGCTCCTCCGCTATAGCAGCGAAGATCAGCTGATTATCAACCCAGGAAGCATCGGTCAGCCATTCTATAAGTGGGATTCGTTCGGGAATGATCGGCGCGCTCAATATGCCATTCTTGAAATCGACGACACAGGTGTTGCCGATGTAAGGTTCAGAAAAGTGAGCTATGACGCAAGACAGGAACTGGAGAACGCCCGGCAGCTGAACCTGCCTTTCGTGGAACTATACGAAGAAATGCTCGAGACCGGCAAAACGTATACCCACGACAGGGAACGATTGCAAGCATTAATCACAAAATACGGCTATGATGAGGACGTCTCAGCCTTCTTTGAAAGGTTGAGAACCCGTGGGGAATGACCCCACTTGGGCATCCCCTGCATCTTTGACGACTGTTCTCATTTATGATACCATCAGACAGTTATCACAATGTAAAAAGGAAGTAGCCTATGAAAATTCATTCCAAGTATAGAAGAGTCATTACGGCATTTGTAACGGCTCTATGTATGTCGATTTTTATTTCATTCATGCTGGTGTCCATCAATTTCGGATATGACAGTCATTTTATTCTGACGTGGTTAAGAATGTGGTCTGAAGCATTTGCGTGCGCGTTCTTCGGAGCGTACTTCTTTCCGAAGTTCATTCAGTTCTTGATCAGTAAGATCCACTTTTTTGAGAATACCATCGATTGATAGCCGGTCCCGTTTTCTTTTAGGGATCGGTTTATTAAAATTATCTACATTGGGAAAGGAGGCTCCTATGCCTTCCTTGATTTGGAGCAAAACAAAGAAGCGCCTCATGAATCTGATCTGTGAACCGCTGCAAACCAGGATCGACTTCCACGTAATTTCATACCGAAAGGCGCACGATCAAATGGGGCGTGCGGTCATGACGGTGGATAAAGAGGAAGTGTTCAGCATGTGTTCGATTACGTCTATGCGAGAAGAGTACTACCGGGAAGAAGAAATCCGAGGGAAGCGGAACGAGGATGAAAGGGATGTGAAGACCAACCTGGAAATCCAGGCAATTGCCCATGAGCAGTTGTTGGATGAAGGGATTTACGCGCGATATGACTTTTTCTCGGTGGTGGATGACTATATCCAATCCCCGATCAGCGAGCTTTTGAAGTCGGAGGATGTATTAGTTAAAGCACTAACTATACTGGACCGCCGGGTGGGGAAAAGGACGCTCTGCAGATGGAAGGACTTCATCCAAGAAGAGCACCCACTGGTTCAACGGCTATATATGTTACGCTGTGAAGTGGAAAACATCCAGATCAAACATTCCGGTGAGACAGAACTTCCTTACTAAAGGACGTTCTTTTTTTATGGAGAAAAAAGGGTCGTAAGATTATCCTTGTGCCTCCATGCAAACCATCGTATAATAATTCTAACTATAACCGTCACGTGACAGTTTGGAGGGAGTTCCCTTGGGGTCGAAAAGCTGAAATATACGTTGTGGGCCGTTGTTGCTCATGGATTAATCGGAAAAAGTGTTCATCATGATCGGCTCCAGGGGAAAAGCAGTACGTCCTGCTTCACCCTCCATGGACCGGACATGATGATGCGCTGACAGACATCATTTTGTGGAGGTGAATCCCTCATCAGGGGGATGAATTGGACATATATATCCTATCGAATATCGTGTTGTTACTTGTATTGCTTGGATTGACGGCGTTCTTCGTGGGAGCGGAGTTCGCGGTGGTGAAGATCCGTTCGTCGAGGATCGACCAGCTGATTGCCGAGGGGAATAAGAAGGCGGTCATCGCGAAGAAGGTCGTGCAGGACCTCGATTATTATCTCTCAGCGTGTCAGCTCGGGATCACGGTGACGGCACTCGGCCTCGGGGCATTCTCGAAGCCGTTCGTCAAAGAACTGATGGGGCCGGTATTCAACTGGCTCAGCGTATCGGACGGAGTCGCATCCGTCATTTCATACGGGATTTCCCTCGCTGTCGTCACGTATCTGCACGTGGTGATCGGGGAGATGGCACCGAAGACACTGGCCATCGAGTTCTCGGAGAAGGCGACCATGCTTCTCGCTTCGCCGCTCTACTGGTTCGGGAAGGTGATGTATCCGTTCATCCAAGTGCTGAACGGCACGTCCCGATTGTTCCTGAAGATGTTCGGGGTGCCGGCAGCGAATCACGAGCAGGTGTACTCAGAGGAAGAATTGAAGATCATCATGGCCCAAAGTTTCCAGGGCGGTGAGATCGACCAGACCGAGTTGAAGTATATGGAGAACGTGTTCTCCTTCGATGAACGGGTAGCCAAGGACATTATGGTGCCGAGGACCGACCTTGTCACGATCGACCAGAACATGGAGCCGGCTGACATCATCGCCCTCATGGATGAGCACAACTACACGCGCTATCCCGTCGTGGAAAACGGCGATAAAGATAAGATCCTTGGAATCGTGAATGCGAAAAAACTGCTCAACCATATCGTGACCGGGCGGGAGATCGTCCTTGAAGACTTCATCCGCGACGTGCCCCATGTGGTGGAAGTCACGCGGATCAAGGAGATCTTCAAGCGGATGCAGAAGGACCGCGTCCACATGACCGTGGTCATGGATGAATACGGCGGAACCGCCGGGATCCTGACGATGGAGGACGTCCTGGAAGAACTCGTTGGGGAGATCCGCGATGAATTCGATGCCGACGAAGTTGCCGATATCCGCAAGAGCGGGGAGGAAGACTACCTCATCAGCGGCCGCGTGCTCCTCGATGAGCTCGAAGATCGCTTCGGCCTGACATTCGAAGACCGGGATGATATCGATACGATTGCCGGCTGGATCCAGTCCCAGAGCTTCGACGGGCTGGAGGAAGGGCAGCGCATCACCCAGGGCACTCACGCCTGGACGGTGACCGAGCTCGATAACTATCAAATCAAGCAAATCCTGTTTCAACCGGATAAAGGGGAAAGGGAAGATGACTCCCAGCCCCTCATGAATTCACTGGAGGTGAACCCCTCAGGAAGGGGGAGCTAATTGGACGGTATGATTACACTTAATCTATTTTTGATCGTCGTATTCATCTTATTGACGGCATTCTTCGTAGGGGCGGAATTCGCCATCCTGAAAGTGAGGATGTCGAGGATCGACCAGCTTATAGCCGAAGGCAACAAGAAAGCCAAAATCGCCAAGAAGGTCGTGGAAGGACTGGATTACTACCTGTCCGCGTGCCAGCTCGGGATCACGATCACGGCCCTCGTACTCGGGGCTTTGGGTGAGCCGACGGTCCAGAAGATCCTCGAGCCCGTGTTCATTGAACTGAACGTTCCGGCCACCATGATCACCGTGCTCTCGTACGCCATCGCGCTATCAGTCGTGTCACTGCTTCACGTCGTGATCGGCGAGCTCGCACCGAAGACCCTCGCGATCCAGTACGCCGAGAAGATGACGCTCCTCCTGGCACCGCCGCTCTACTGGTTCGGCAAAGTCACGAGTCCGTTCATCACCGTATTGAACGGATCGGCCCGGCTGCTCCTGAAGACATTCGGCGTCCGGCCGTCGGGGCATGACACGGCCCACTCCGAGGAAGAGCTCAAGCTCATCGTCGCCCAGAGCTATGAAGGCGGCGCGATCAACCGGACGGAGCTCGACTACCTGAAGAACATCTTCGCATTTGACGAGCGCGAGCTGAAGGACATCATGATCCCGGCAAGCCGCATGATCACCCTCGAGAGGCATCAGTCCCTCGACAGCATGATCACCGTCATCGACCGCTACGAATACACGCGCTACCCGGTCCACGACCGCACCAAAGGCGACGCCGGCCAGTTCATCGGCTTCATCAACACGAAGGAAATGATGACCGCCATCGCCGCCGGACGAAAAGGGGATATCAAGGACTACATTCACGATATCCCTCGCTTCAAACAGACCGCATCGATCAAGGAAGTATTCCTCAAGATGCAGCAATCCCGCACCCACATGGCCGTCGTCACAGATGCCACCGGCAAGCCGGTCGGCCTTGTGACCATGGAGGATATCTTGACAGAGATTGTTGGAGAAATCCGTGATGAGCTGGATGGGGTTGTGGGGACGTAATAGGATCGTTTTTTGAATAAGGGAAACCCCCATCTTCGCTTCGAGGATGGGGGTTTTTCGTTGTATTCATGATGAAACGGTTTTCCTCTCGCTCTTCGGAAAGATAGTGTAGGAGAGGGAGGTGACACCGTCAATGATCAGAACAAGGCTCCAGATCCTGCTAAAGTTATTTGCCGACGCGTTATCAAATGGGAGCAGAGCCTGCTTACCACCAAACCATTCTGAGAAGAAATGGCTCAATCCGTTGATTTGGTCAAATTCAGTGGATAATCCGAATAGGAAGAAGAGGATGCCATGGATTACACCGAAGATCAGTAAGTGAATCGAAAAATGCTTCATCTCCTGGATGGCCTTTGCTTTGCCATGTAGTCCAATAGGTCCTGACAAATCCGGAATGGGCTCTCCTTTCCATTTCGCTACTTTCTTTTGAATGAAAACATCCAATCGCTTGAAATCGGTCTTCCCGTAAGTGAGTGCATAAACAATGATGACGAGGATGACGACTTGGTAGCTGGTGAAGTTCCCGGTTCTCAAGTAATCCATGAAGCCCATCGTGGCAATCCATAGGTCGTTTACGATGAACAATGTGAAAAATACAATGCTCAATGTTTTCATATTGAACCAATAACGTACAACCAGGAAGCTCAGAATCGAGATCCAGAAAAAGACTTCAGCAGCAATCAAGAATGCCCATTTATGTTCCAAAATAAAATCCATGGTTTTCCCTCCCGTTAATTAGGTAACATATCGAGCCATTTCATATCAGCTTCCAAATGCAGGATCTTCCCGTCGATCAGGTATAAGATGGTTTCGTTCTCTGGTGTGATGTCTATTTTCCTTCTAAGCAACTGGAGCTCCAATATGTTACGAATGATTGACTCTTTTTGCTCTTTGACCATGCGTTCGAGATTGTGGAAGTCGACTTGCTTGGCGCATAATAGCTTGAAATAGAAGTCATCCTTCAACAATGGCTTTTCTACCGGTTCAAGCAGCCAATGGTCAATCTCGTTACGTCCTTTTTCAGTTAGATGGTAGATACGTAAATCAGTGTTTTCTTCAGTTATTTCATCAACAAAGCCATCCCTCACGAGCCGATCGATCGTTGTATAGATCTGTCCCGCATTGATTTCCCATTGATTATAGACCATGGACTCAAACGAGACCTTTAAATCGTACCGGTGTCGTGAGGACTGAGATAATAGGATTAAGATGGCATGTTTAACGGACATAGTGATTCCTCATTCCTAGGATATTACTCTTGTTTCAGTGCTTGATTGATGTTGTGTTTCACCGCTTGTCTTGCAGGAACTAATGAGGCGAATGCGCTGACGATGATTCCCATGATGATGCTGAGTAAGAGCGTGGATTCAGGTATGGTGAACCCGATCAATTCGTCTGATGTGGTGACCGCATTCAGGAAAATCGTGAAGATGCCCATTGCAATCCCGATCAACACCCCACTGATTCCGATAATAAGCGCTTCATAAAAGATGGTTTTGTAAACTTGGAAACTAGTAAAGGCGACAGCTCTCATGATGGCCACTTCCCTCAGCCGCTCCATCACATTCATGACGAGGGTATTGATGATTCCGATACCGGATACGACGATGGCGATGAAGAGAAGTCCATTAAATAATGACTTTACCCCCGGGAGAGCACGTTCTTGCTTGTTGACTTCCTCATCGACTGTCTGTACCTCAGAGAAATCAAAGGGATAGGACGTGACTAGAGAATTCTTGATCGAATCTTCTTTGTAGCCGTCTTCCAATGTCAGTAAGGCTTTATAGGAGAGTACTCCAGGAAAAAGCTCATCAAATGGATCTCCACTCATAAATGCGGTATAACCCCCATACTGATTGGTTGTCACCTTACCCAGCACTTCAAGTTCATGCTCCTGATTGTCAATGACAATCGTAATATTCTCTCCTGGAGAACCTCCCCACTCCCGGTATGCAAAGTCGCCTAAGAGGATGCCTCCTTGTTTCAATCGATCCTTCCATTTATCGGATTCAGTATCAATCGAGTGGAAGAGAGGGTGCTCGGCATTCCATTCCACGTCGGTACGGATGATGGAGAATTGACGGGTTTGCTGTTCTGTTACCCATGTGACATTCCTTTCTTTATACAGGTGAACATCCTTTACGCCATTGGTTGATGCCATCCTGCCTGCATCCTGCTCGCTTAATGAGTGTTCAGATGTGACTTGCATATCCCCACCAAAGGATTGGGTAACACTTTTATCAATGTTCTTTTCAAGTGAGGTGAAGGTCGAAGAAACGAATAAGCCCAAACAAATGGCTAAAGCCAGAATAAGGGACATATTAGAAGACCGATTCAGAGCTCGTAATACATTGTTGGCGGCAATCTTTCCTTCAAAGCCCAATAATGATGATCTCAAAACCAATGTTGTGATCCCTTTAACCATAAGGGGGAAGAAGAGAACGGAGCCTAACAACAAAGAGCCAATCGATAAGACATTGTTGACGAAGATCAGCAAGAGGGATAAGAGAATGAGGATACCCCCTGCCACACTTCTCCATTTGCTCATGTTGGTATTCGTCGCTGGGACCTTCTTCAGTGTCTTGATAATATCAATCTTGCTCGCCTGCGTCACAGGTATGAGAGAGGCCACAACTGGTATGGCTACTCCTAAAACGATAGATGCGGCAAGTGCCCACTGATAGTCCATTGAGAAGTCAATATTGGATTGGAAGGAACTGAATAGGCCGCTTTGCAAGACACTCCCTAAACCAAAGCCGATCGGCACACCGATTATCAAACCAATGACGGATAAAATCAATACTTCGAATAGGAAGAGTTTCTTGATCTGGAAGGGAGTGTACCCGATTGTTTTCATGACCGCGATTTCGTTTTTTCTCTCGACAATCGACACAAATATCGTATTGTACAGGATAAAGGCACTGATGAACATGGCCAAGCCACCTATGACATAAAGCATGAAGTAGAGATCTTCCAATTGATTGGATTGCTTTTCGTCCAGAACGATTTTTTGAAGATAAACCCCGTCGTAGGGCTGCAGAGCTGTATGAAGGTCCTTCACGACAGGATCCATTGCATACTGATCATTTAGATGCATTCTTACTTCTTGTATTTGCTGATCAAGGCCATACCATTGCTGAAGGGTGGATAATGGGACAATTCCCCTCCAATTCCTGTTGGTTGCATCATCCCAGTCGTTCGGACCTTCCAACAAAGGGGTATCCTTCACAATCGCAGCCACCTTGATCTCCTTCATTCCATCAGGAACACGGAATGTGACCTCGTCTCCGACTTTCATTCCAAGGATTTCTGCCGATGTGGCAGGGAGGATCAAGCCCTCTTCATGAATGTCACCTGAAACGGCATCTAATGAGAGTAACTCATTATCCAACGTTGATAAGCCAGTCAGTCTCATGCGTTTCTGATCCAATGAGTGCTCAGGGGAATCCATTTCGATATAACTTTGCTTATGAATCAATCCAGTTGCGCTGGACACCTGTTCATTCTTCAATACCAGGTCTAAAACCTCTTCCTGAAAGGCATCACGTTCGCTTAAAATCGAATAGTCAGCATTTCCATTGTATAGTTCAAGCCTCTGCATGGTAACCTGTTTCGCGGTCTGAACCGTACTGATAACGGCAAACATGGAAGAGATTCCGAGAACGATGGCCAATATCGTCAAGAAAGAACGTAGTTTCTTACGAGTTAAGTTTCGCCAAGAGGTTTGCCATAACATCCTGATTTGCTCCTTCCGTTTGACGAATATCTGATTCAATTACACCGTCTTTCAGCAAGATGATTCGATCTGCATAGCTTGCCGCATAGACGTCATGAGTCACCATGATGATGGTAAGCTGATTTTTTTGGTGAAGGGAAGAGAGCAGTCGCAACACTTCTGTTCCCGTCCTACGATCAAGGTTCCCCGTAGGTTCGTCGGCTAATATCAGGTTAGGGTTCATACTCAACGCCCGGGCAATGGCCACACGTTGCTGTTGCCCCCCGCTTAATTGGGAAGGATAGTTTTTCTCCTTTCCTTCCAAGCTCACTGATCTGAGCAAATCATTCACCTGTTTTTTTATCTCCTGTTTATCCATTTTGCCAGAATACATGGGAAACGACACATTCTCTTCTACCGTCAAATTCGGGAGGAGCTGATAGTTCTGAAAGATGAATCCCACATGTTCCCTGCGGAATAGTGTTCTTTGAGTTTCATTAAGACTGTGGATATTCTTTCCATTGACGGTGATTTCACCTGCTTCAGGTGTGTCAAGACCACCCAATAGATTTAAGAAGGTACTCTTTCCGGAGCCGGAAGGACCCATAACGGCAATGAATTCGCCTTTATCAGCTTGCATATCTATTTTGTTCAGAATGGTAAAAGCCGTATCTCCAATGGTATACCTTTTTTCAAGTCCCTTTACGGATATCATGATTAGCCTCCTAAAGAATGTTCATTGTATACTGAGTATATACTTAAATATATACTGAGTATACCCAAAAGTATATACTCAGTATGCAAAAAACGTAAAATAGATCCTTGTATCTATTTTACGTTTTTTTGTTTTCTAAGGATTTGTAAGGTTTGATGTCGTAGTGAATGTCGTGCTCCGTACAGAGGGAGAGGATACTCGTTCCCATAGTGAACGAGTTTAATTTATATCCTTCCAGGGGTCGATTAATGAGGGGAAAGGAAGGGGTCACATAGCCGTGTATTTGCTTGGGGTCGGATTGTAGTCCTGTACCCCTGGCCTTCAGTAACGCTTCCTTTTGTGTCCAAAGATGGATAAGTGATGTCGAGCGTTCACCGGTTACGATTGGGAGTGCTTCCTTTTCGCTTTGAGAGATAAACATCTCCATGGCGTCCTCCAATGACGGTCCTGACATGCTTTCGATATCCACTCCGATTTCTTGAGACGCTGTGATGGCGATGCAACATGCCTCTTCATGATGACTTAGGTTGAATTGAAGTTGGTGGGTATTTTGAGAAGGAGCTATGTATGGTTTCCCATTGGCGTTGTATGTGAAAATGATGGATTCAGGAGCCAAGTCCATGTAATAACTCAGCACGTTCCGGAGTGCACTGCGACACGTCATATAGTGTCTTTTGGATTGTAGGTCAATGAATCGTTCAGCACGAACCATTTCTTCCCGGCTCAAGACATCTCCGCTCGTATCCCTCGAGATAGTCAAATCAATCATCCAAATGTGCACATGCTTTTGCGATAAAGTGTAATGCGATCTTGTCATCCACTTTCCACCTCCTGTTACTTATTAAAATACTCGGTTTAAGAACCATTTCCAATAGGTAGAAGGAATGTTTGCGTTATTTACTGATGTGAGGAATCTGGTACCCATGTAATATTCAGGGGGAATAAAGTAACTGGGAGAGAGGATAGATATGAGTTCGGATATGCATTTGTTTGTCAATTTGTTGGTTGTATTGATTCTGATCATTTTAGCAGCAAGGATAGTAGGAAAGCTTTGCCTGATGATCGGTCAACCCAGGGTTCTGGGGGAAATGATTGCAGGGGTCCTGTTGGGACCAACACTATTTGGAGCCATCGCACCGGATGCATTTGCTTCACTCTTTACAGCGGAGATTAAAACCATCTTGTATATGCTGAGCAACCTTGGCCTCGCTCTGTATATGTTCTTGGTGGGCGCCGAAGTAAACTTCAAGGGGTACGACAAGAAGTTCTTTACTAGTGCGGGCTCCCTGGCGGTATCTGCATTTTTTGTACCTTTACTCACAGGGATTTGCCTTTCCTTCGCTTTCATCACGTACTTTGAACCGCAAGGGAACGCACTGTACTTCTCATTGTTTGTCGGAATTGCATTCTCCATGACGGCATTCCCTATGCTGGCGAGGATCCTGCAAGAACGGAACATATTGAATACCAAGATTGGTGCAACGACACTGCTTTCTGCAAGCATTATTGATGTCTTAGGCTGGCTTGCCCTGGCAATCCTGATTGCACTGGTCGAAACCAGCTCAGTGACGGGTGGCATCATGACGATCATCTATACAACCATCTTCACACTCATCTTATTCCTGGTTGTGAAACCCTTACTCAAGAAGATGGGGGACAAGGTTGAACAGACTGGCCTTCTGACACAAGCGAATATGGCGTTGGTTCTGGTTCTTGTCTTGGTCGCTGCTGCACTCACTGACTTTATCGGCGTGTATTCAGTGTTTGGAGGATTTATGCTTGGTTTGGTTATGCCTAAGGGCAAGAAGTTCCAAGAACAGCTTAAAACACGCTTGGAACATTTTGTTATTGTGTTCTTGGTCCCGATTTTCTTTGCTTACTCAGGAATCAACACGCATTTCAATGGTTTAACCATGACCATTTTTCTCCTGTTCGTTCTTATATTGGTGCTTGCTGTAACAAGTAAATATTTCAGTAGCATGTTCGTAATGAAGCGCATGGGGTATTCCTGGCGAGATGCATCTGCTGTAGGTTCACTGATGAATGCGCGGGGTCTGATGGAATTGATTGTGCTGAATGTAGGACTTGCTTACGGATTGATCAGTCAGAATCTATTTACCATCCTTGTATGGATGGCGATCATCACCACTGCGTTGGCCATGCCTTTATATAAAGCTTCTTACTCAATGAATCTAGGTAAACGACGGGTCTTCCCGCTTATCAAATATAACAAAGTGAAGGAGAGATAATTTATGAACAAATCAATCTATGATGTAGTGATTATTGGAGGGGGACCTGGCGGAGTACAGACGGCCATCACCTACTATGAACTATGCAAGGAACAAAACATCACTCCGAATATCGCCATTCTCGAAGCGTCAGATAAAGCAGGTCATTCCTTTACGAAGTTCCCTGTACACGGAAAGCTAATCAGTAATAATAAGCTATATACGGGAAAAGCCCCGGAGAGTCGCTTCTCTGAGCGCTTTGATTGGAACAGTCTTATTACGAAAGAGAAGAAAATCTTGATGAGGAACTACAGCCGTCACTTTTATCCTGAGAGGGAAGCCGTCGTCAATATGTTGAACGACTTGGTTGAAGCGTATGAACTTCCTGTTCATACCAATACCAAATGGACGGGCACCAGTAAGACGGAAGATGGACTATTTGAGGTGAACACGAGCAAAGGCGTCTTCGTGACCAGATATGTTGTGGTAGCCACTGGATTGGAACCCGTAACACCGGATATACCAGGGATTGATCTCGTGACGAAGTATGAGGATATGCACGCAAAAGAATATTATCGTGACAAGAGGGTGCTGATCTTAGGGAAAGGTAATAGCGGGACGGAATGCGCTCAGGACATCCTGAATGAAGCCAATGTCATTATGCTTGCAAGCCCATCGTCAGCTAGGCTTGCGTTCAAGACACATTACGTAGGAAACATTAGGGCAGTCAACTCGATCATTGCTGAGAATTATCAGTTAAAGCATCAATCTGCCCTGCTGGACTGTCACATCCGTAACATTGAAAAGGTGGAAGACGGGTTTGATGTGACGGTTGAGTATATTCACGCAAATGGAGAGGTCGAGACACTATTCTTCAATGAAGTGGTGGCAGCAACCGGGTTTAAGTCAAGCCTTCAATCCTTAGTGAAGGATTTTGACATCAATTGGCTACACAATAAGTTTCCGTCCATTAGTGGTACATTTGAATCGACGGAAGTAGAGGGGCTTTATTTCGCAGGGGCTCAGACACATGGGTTGGACTATCGAACCACGACCACAAGCGGGTTCATTCATGGATTCAGATACAATTCGAAGATTCTTGCCCATCATTTGGCTGAGAAGACCGGTGCCATCGACTCAAGGTCGAAAGCGTTGACCATGCCAGTGGAGGACTATGTATTGGAAGAACTCAATGAGTCGCCAGATTTATGGTTGCAGCCAGGCTATGTGGGGCAATTGTTGAAGCTTCAGGATAATAACTGGATTTCACTGGGATACCGTACGAAGAATGAATTCGTCGAGATGAAGGATGAGTCGCTCCTCTTCCTGACCATGGAGTATGGAGACATTCATCAATTCCAGGAATCTTTCAGTATCCCGAGGGAACCGGGAGATCCTGATAAGAGCGTGCATATCCATCCCGTAATCAGAGTCAAGGGTGACCGAGGAATTCACGCATTTAACTTAGAAGAACATCTCGAGTCACGCTTTAGCAGAGACGTGTACCTACCAGAGATCAAGAAGATCATCATGACCGTGGAAGCAAAGCAACCAGTATAAAAAGAAAAAGCCGGGCTTCCGGCTTTTTTATTTTGATTGCGCCTCGTATGGAAACGACTGAAAGAAAACGGGTCCGTCCACTGTGAGAGAAGAGCGACGGGAAAAGTTGCGGAAAATACGGATGTAGGAAAAATGCGCTATTTGTAAAATGTAAACAGAAATCATAAAAGAAGGGGTCTTCTTATGAAAAAAAGAGTCGTGGTTACCGGGATGGGAATCATCTCCCCATCAGGTCTGACAATCCAAACGTTTTGGGAGAATATATCAAATGGGCAGAGTGGGATTGATTATATTAAGTCGTTTGATACCACTGATTACCAAACACGGATTGGCGGAGAGGTAAAAGGATTCAACCCGGACGATCATTTTTCTTCAAAGGAACAAAGCAGGATGGATACCTTTACCCAGTATGCAATGGCCGCAGCCAGACAGGCCATTGATCAGGCATCCCTTTCACTTAGGGAATTGGATCCGTTTCGAGTGGGTGTCTTGGTCGGTTCAGGGATGGGCGGCACAAAAATGATCCTGGAAAACTATCAGAAGATCATGTTGAAAGGTCCAAGAAGAATCAGCCCATATCTGGCCTCGGGAATGTTGATCAATGCCCCGGCTAATGAAATATCTCTTTTATTGGGGGCACGGGGGAAGAGTGGTGCCTTTGTGACAGCATGTGCGGCAAGTGCCAACGCCATCGGTGAAGCCATGAGGAGCATCCAGTACGGTGAAGCGGATATCATCGTGGCGGGAGGAGCAGAGGGGGCAGTGACCCCTCTTGATTTAGCGTCCTTTTCCCGAATCAAAGCTCTTTCCACACATAATGAAGAACCCCATAGAGCGAGCCGTCCCTTTGATAAGCAAAGAGATGGTTTTGTCATTGCCGCTGGTGGGGGCATGGTTGTACTGGAGTCATTGGATTCCGCTTTGGAAAGGGGGGTACCGATCCTTGCAGAGCTTACAGGATACGGTGCCACGACGGATGCCTACCATATTACCGCGCCTGATCCCGAGGCTCGAGGTGCCCGAAGAGCAATCATGAATGCCTTGGCGGATGCAGAATTAAGCCCAGCAGCTATTGACTATATCAATGCCCATGGAACCAGTACGAAGTTAAATGACTATACCGAAACAATTGCCATTAAGCAGGTGTTTGGGCCTGAATCGGTGGATGTACCGGTGAGTTCCATCAAATCGATGACTGGACATATGCTGGGCGGAGCCGGGGCGGCGGAACTGATATCCAGTGTATTGACCATACAGAACGAACTGATTCCGCCTACCATCAATTATGAAGAAGCGGATGAGGGGATGGACTTGAACTATGTTCCCCATAAAGCACAAAAACGAAAAGTGGAGCATGTGCTGAGTAATTCATTCGGCTTCGGAGGACATAATGCGTGTCTGGTCATAAAAAAGTGGCGGCAGAGAGGAGAATAACATGAAGAACATGATACATGGAATAAGTGGTCCATCCGATATCTTCCCGGACCATGACCTGCTTATCCATCAGTTAATCGAGAAACAAGTGAAGAAAACACCAGATAACCCGGCTGTCCTTTCTGATTCTCTTTCACTCACTTACAGGGAGTTGAATGAAAGAGCCAATCAAATCGCTCACGTTCTGATAGAAAAAGGGTTGAAGCGTGAAGATCCGGTCGCGATTTGTTTAGAGAGATCAGTAGAATTAGTGACCGTATTGCTTGGCGTACTGAAGGCAGGAGGAGCCTATGTTCCGATTGATCCTTCCCTGCCGTCCCGTCGGATTCTGGAGCTCCTTGAGGAAGTCGATGCACCGGTGATCATTAGTTCATACGAGCAGTCCATCATTCTTTCGGCAGCACAAGCGAATACCCCGTTATTCATTGAGGATGCTTTTTGGAATAACCGGGGGAAGGAAGACCTTTCTAATCATTTCGGGGACGGGTTAATGTACATCATTTATACGTCGGGATCCACGGGCAAACCCAAAGGGGTCATGAATACTCATCTCGCATTGAATAATCGTTTGCAATGGATGCAAAAACACTTTCAACTGACGGAGAATGATCGGATCCTGCAGAAAACCCCATACAGCTTTGATGTTTCAGTATGGGAGTTCTTTTGGCCGCTCATGACGGGGGCAGCATTGGTTGTCGCTGAACCGGAGGGACATAAAGATCCAGACTATCTGGCGAGGACAATCGTGAAGTATGGGATCACCACGGTGCACTTTGTACCATCTATGCTCCAGTTGTTCCTGGAAGGGGTATCTCCACAATTCAGTACCCCTCTGAAAAGGGTGATTTGCAGTGGGGAAGCGTTGAAAAAACCGACTGAGAAACTGTTTTTCTCTTTATATGGTCAGACTGAACTTTATAACTTATATGGACCTACCGAGGCAGCCATCGATGTGACGTGGTGGAAATGTACCGTTGATCCATCCAGTTCACAGGTTCCTATCGGTTTTCCGATCAGCAACACACAATTATTCATCATGGATGCGGATGGCCATCCTGTTCGGGATGGAGAAGAGGGAGAACTGTATATCGGAGGAGCTGGCCTTGCTAAGGGGTATTACCATAGGCCGGACATCACGAAGGAACGATTCATTGAACACCCATTCTGTCATGGCCAAAAATTGTACAGGACCGGGGATCTGTGTAAACGCAGGTCAGACGGGGCGATTGAATACATAGGGAGAAACGATTTTCAGGTGAAGATCAGGGGGATGAGAATCGAGCTTGGGGAAATCGAAAGCATCATCGAAAGACAGTCCGGTATCAAGCATAGTATCGTGACGGCTTATGAAGAACGGGATCAAGCCTACTTGACGGCTTATGTAACGCTAACGGATTTTGCGAATTGGAATGACGTTCGTTTAAGGGAAGCGTTAAGGGAATACTTGCCCGATTACAAGATTCCGTCCTTTTTTGTCACGATGGACGAATTCCCCTTATCCGCCAACGGGAAGATTGACCGAAAGCAGTTGCCTTCGCCTTTTCAAATGATTAAGTCACCAGTGTCTGGAACACTGACCCCGATCGAAGCCGACCTTAAGAATATATGGGAGTCTTATTTGGGTCATACCATCACCGATACCGACACTCATTTCTTGCATATGGGCGGAAACTCGCTGTTCGCAGCCAGATTATCAAGGAAGCTGAAAGAGACCTATTCTATTCCAGTCGACCTTCAAACCATTTTCATGTATCCGACCATCCAGCAGCAGGCGGCCTATTTCGAAGGCAGGAAGCAACTGCCTGTGATGAAAGAGGTTGAGCCGAAAGGAAATCGAAGCCTGGGAGAAACGATGTCATACGCTCAAAAAAGGCTGTGGTTCATCAATGAACTGGAAGGTGACAGTCATCTGTACAATCTGCCTGGTTATGTAGAGGTGCATGGAAAGATAGACACTGAGCAGATAAGAGAAAGGCTGGATGCGCTTCTATCCAGTCAGGAGGGATTGAAGAGCAATTTCATTTCCAGGCAAGGGGAACCTCTTTGTGTAATAGACCAGGAGAAAAAGAGTGAATTGCACTTTGCGGATTTGTCCGGGGAACCCGAAGCCGAATCAATCTGCCTGGAGAAGATGAAGGCTGACGCCATGATTGCATTCAATCTTTCCCGAGACAATCTCTATCGATTCCACCTATATAAGCTTAGCGAAGAACATTATTATTTTTATTACAACTTCCACCATATTGTCTTTGATGGATGGTCTGAGACGGTATTTTTACATGCTGTATTCGCTCCCCATGAGGAAGGTCTACAGTCCGATTATCAGGATTATGTCAATCGGCAAGCACTGGCAGTGGATAGCGAAGAAATGCAAGCCGATGTGGACTACTGGAGGGCGAAGCTTGAAGGAGACACCCCTCAAATTAAATTATTCAAAACTCAGAAGGAACTGAAGGTACCATCGAATGAAGGAGAGACCACCACATTCCCGATTCCGACTGAACTCCTGAAAGAGTTGGAAAAAATGTGCTCAGCGAACAGTGCCACCCTCTATATGGGGATGCTTGCCCTGTACAAATTGCTTATTTATCGCTTATCACACGAGAAGGATATCGCCGTTGGCACTCCTATTGCCGGAAGGAATGACGAGCGCGATCAGGGAACAATCGGGTTATTTGTGAATACGGTAGTAATCCGGGACCTGTTGGATGAAAAGATGACGTTCCTGGACGTGCTTTCTGAAGTAAAGGCCACGACATTAGAGGCAATTGCACGTGGCGACGTACCCTTTGAGAAGGTTGTCGAAGCCGTACAGCCTAATAGGACACTGACGCAACATCCTTTATTCCAGTATATGTTTGCGTTTCAAAATTTCCCGGAATTCACCCATTCGGCTGATGATGTAACCATCAGTGCACCTACCTTGCTTTCGAATGGTACGTCAAAGTTCGATTTAACGCTCTTCCTAGAGAATGAAGGGGAGGGAATGATCGGAAAATGGGAATACCGTACGGACGTTTTCAATCAGGAGCATATGGACGACCTTACATCCATGTTCCTTGAATTATTAAGGTCTGCGGTCTCCTGTCCTGCCACGCCACTTACGGAATTATCCCTGCTGTCAGAGGATGTGGAGAAGCATATCATCCACGGGCTGAATGATACAGAAAACGTATTTCCTGATGTACTATTACATGAGTTATTCGAAGAGCAGGTAGTACGCACACCTGGCCAAAGGGCTGTGGTCTATGAAGGAATGGAGATGACCTACCGAGAGCTGGATGAAAGGGCCAATCAGCTTGCCCGTTTGCTCGTAAGGAAGGGAGTGTCGCCTGACACCCCTGTAGGCATTGTCATGAACCGCTCTGTGGAAATGGTCATTGGTATATTGGGGATTCTAAAAGCGGGAGGGGCCTACCTGCCGATCGATGTAGACATACCAAAGAATCGGATGACGGATATTCTGTTGAGTGCGAAGGCCACCATTTGTCTGACCAATGTAGGCTCATTGACCCTTCAATCCGATTCCATCGAAATCCTAAACTACGAGAATGAGTCCGCGCATATCAAAAGCCTTGAGAAGACAAAGCCAAGTGTGTCCATGAAGCCGACCAACCTGGTTTCCGTCTATTACACCTCAGGATCGACCGGTGCCCCCAAAGGGGTAAGCAGTACCCACCAGGGATGGGTGAACCGGGTATGCTGGATGCAGAACAAGCACCACATGCAGGAAGGCGAGGTGGCACTGCAAAAAACGACTCTTACGTTCGATGATGCGGCGATCGAGTTTTTCTGGCCGCTTATGGTGGGAGGCACCATTGCCCTCATTCCCCCAGGGATGCATAAAGATCCTGTCAGTATTCTCGACTATGCGATGACATACGAAGTCTCCCTTCTGCAATTCGTTCCAAGTATGCTACAGATGGTCGTGGAGGAAATGACAGAGGAGAAAAAAGCGAAGCTGTCCCGATTAAGGGTGGTTGTATCAAGCGGTGAAGCATTGAAATCAGAGCTTGTGGAGGCATTCTATCAAAAAATGCCTGGGGATTTATTTAATACGTGGGGGGCAACAGAGGTCTCCATTGATTCTACTTGTTTCGATTGTAAGTCGTATTATCAGAGTGCAGGCGAGCCCGTCAGTGAAATTGTATCGGTTGGCAGACCAATCGATAACAATCGAATCTACGTACTCGATTCACATTTGAATCCTGTTCCGTTTGCCGTCCCGGGTGATCTGTATATTAGCGGAATTGGCCTGGCCAGGGGGTACTTGAACAATCCTGAGAAAACAAAGACCTCATTCGTGGATGATCCGTTTCATGCAGGCGAAAAGATGTATCGGACCGGTGACAGGGGGTACCTCACAAAACAAGGCGACATCATGTTTTTAGGACGAGAGGATAACCAGGTTAAGATACGGGGTATGCGGGTTGAATTAGGCGAGATCGAAAGTAAGATCCGGGCTGTCGAAGGTGTGAAGGATGCAGTGGTGCTGGTGGTGAAGAATGATGAAAAGACTGGACTGGCAGCCTATTTCACGAGTGACGCACAGGAAGATATCCGACTCGTCATCAAGCAATCTATTCAATTGGAATTACCTGATTATATGGTGCCTGGATTCTTTGTCCAACTAACTGAATTTCCGTTGAATGCCAATGGGAAAGTCGCACGAAATCAGCTTCCAGAAGCAACAGAAGCACATCTTGTTCTCAATTCCACCTATGCAGAGCCTAGGTCCCGGCAAGAAGAACGGGTGCTTGAGGTGTGGAAAGAAAAACTGAAAGTGAGTCAAATAGGCATACATGACAATTTCTTTGAGCTTGGTGGTCATTCGTTGCTTGCCGTTCAGATCATGTCCAGTGTGAATAAGCTGTTTTCGACATCGGTACCTCTAAAGCAATTGTTTGAGAAACCGACTGTCTCAGGTCTTACCGAGGCACTGGTTCAATCGGATTCTGCCACCTACAACTACGAACGGTTGACAGCCAAAGTTGGTGATCAGGAAGGAATCCCATTGTCGGATGCACAGAAGAGAATATGGTTTTTAGAGCATTTACATCCGGGCACCAGTTATCATATGCCCCTCGTTTTATCATTTGACGGTCATACCGACGCCATGAAACTTGAGGCCTCCATTAACATGTTGATGAAACGGCATGACGCTCTGAAGACGGTCTTTCACAACAAGAATGGATCGCCTGTCCAACAGGTGAATCACGAAATGTCAGTAGAATTGAACATCATCGAGAGCAACGATGAAATCCAAGAGATCATCCAATCGGAATGCAAAGAGCCATTTGATCTTTCCAGAGGTCCACTAGTAAAAGGAACAGTAGTGAATGAGAAGGGTAAAAGCACCCTGATCCTCGTTTTTCACCATATCATTTGTGATGGGTGGTCCCTAAACGTCATCAAGGAGGAATTGTTGACGTTATATGCGGGAGGGGTCCTCACTGACGATGCGGAGGTCGTTCAATATCCGAGCTATACCCTCTGGCAGAAAGAGTACGAAGATTCCCCAGAGAATCAGGCACAAATGGCCTTTTGGAAAAACGAACTGTCAGGACATGTACCCGTTTTGCAACTACCGACTGATCACATAGAAAATGAAGGGACGAATCATACGATCCACATGACACTTGAGGGTAAGTTATCGGACGAAATTAAGACATTCAGCAAAAGCAGGAAGCTGACTCCTTTCATGGTGTTTTACAGTGCTTATGCGGCTCTGCTCTCCCGGATGGCTGGTCAAAGCGACATAATCGTCGGGACTCCCGTCGTCAATCGGAATCTTCAGGAGCTGGAAAAGTCGGTCGGGATCTATTTGAACACACTTCCACTAAGGACGAGTGTGGATGAGGACCATACTTCTTCTGATTTTTTCCTGCAAAGCAAAGAAACGATCCTAAACGCGTTTACCCATGGCGATCGTCCATTTGAGAAGATCGTGGAGGAAGTGCAGCCTGAACGGAATTTGAATCGGAATCCCCTTTTCGATGTGCTCATCAATTATCGGAGCTTTGAAGAACAGAAAACGTATGTCATCAACGGGGTCGAAGTGAAGGAAGTGGAAGTGGATGAAATCCAATCAAAATTCTTCATGACCCTTTATATAGAAGAAACTGGAGATGGATTCCATTTAAGTCTCTCGTATCGAAATGATCTATTCAGTAAAGCAAGAATGGACGCTTTTCTCCTCCAATTGAAGAGATGGGTGGAATCCTCCATCCAGAATCCCGATCAAAGGGTGGCGGAGATTTCGTTGGTGACAGGGGATCAACACCTACCGGATCTTTCTGCTGACCTACAAGGACAATCTTATCCTCGTGTTACATCGTTAATCGAGAGGAGAGCGAAGGAAGCTCCGGACAGTACGGCAATAGAGGAAAAGGGGATCCATTATACGTACGGGCAGTTGGTTGAATCAGTCAATCATCTTGCCAATACTCTGTCATCAGTCGGACTTTCTCAAGGGGATGTAGTTGCCGTCTATGGGAAGAAAAGTTATCGAACACTTGTCGGCATCCTAGGGGTGTTAAAGGCAGGGTCCATCTTCATGACAATCGATGAGAATATCCCGGAAGAAAGAGCAGGTAGCATGCTGGAAGAAGCCGGTGCTTCTCTGATCCTCTCGACCATGCCGGTCCACAGCACAAGAGCGTTCGGACAGTCCGAAGTCAGAGTGGTGGATATGGATGACCTGCTACGTGAATCGTCTGAAAACATTCTGAATGAATCGGGAGTGAGCCGGGAGCAGAATGAAGAAGCTTATATCTATTTCACTTCGGGAACGACAGGGAAACCAAAAGCAATCGTCGGAACTCACGATGGGTTGAGTCACTTCCTCCATTGGCAAAGGGAAGAATTCAACATCCAACCAGAGGACCGCTTCGCTCATTTGACCAATGTCACCTTCGATGTTTATTTGAGGGATGCCTTCCTGCCTTTAATCAGCGGAGCTGCTTTGTGTATACCAAGGGACGGAGAGAGTAGTATGGACTTCCTTTATAAGGAAGGGATCACAAGATGCCATGCCGTTCCTTCCCTATCGACACAGTGGTTGAAGGAATCACCACAAGCTCGGCTCCCTTCTCTGAAAAGTATCTTCTTTGCTGGAGAGCCTTTATCACAGAATCTCGTCTCACAGTGGAAGGCAAGGAGCGGTGCGGATATCGTCTGCCTGTATGGGCAAACCGAAACCACTCTTGCAAAAGGGTTCCAGAGAGAGAAAGAGATGGTGGACCAATATGAGCACCTTCCGATCGGAAATGTCCTGCCGGATACCCAGCTCTATATCCTGAATAAAGCCCAAACACTATGCGGGATTGGGGAGCTAGGGGAAATCGTGGTAAGGACTCCTTATCGGACAAAAGGATATCTCAATCTTCCTGAAAATGGGTTCAAGCAGAACGCATTCAGCGATGATCCCCACGATGCCGTGTACTTTACGGGGGATCTGGGGCGGTATCTGCCTAACGGTATGATCCAAATCGATGGCAGGGATGACGATCAAATCAAAATTCGGGGTGTTCGAGCCAACAAGAATGAAATCATAGCGGCAATCAAGAACCTCACGGGAGTGAATGACTGTTACGTCCTGGACGACAAAATCAGCGGAGAGACGACTATCACCGCTTACGTAGATGTCGAAAATGAAAAAGTCGTCCCGTCAATCAGACAGGAATTAATCCATGTTCTTCCGATGGCGATGATTCCAAGTCAATTCATACCTGTTCCACACATGCCCGTCACGGCCAGCGGCAAAGTGGACCGGCGGAAATTGAGAGAGTACAAGCCCTTGAAAAGGGAAGGGTCAATCCCGATGGCGTCACCTACTGAAGCCATTCTTCTGGAGATCTGGAAGGGACTTATTGAAAGGGACGACATTCATAACACCGATAACTTCTTCGAACTTGGAGGGCACTCGCTTCTTATTATTCGTATGGCGGCAGCCATCCAGGATCGTCTAGGGCGGGAGCTCCAGCTGAAGGATGTATTCCAGTATCCTACCGTGCATTCGCTCGCAGCCTATTTAGATACACAAGGGAAGATAACAGGACCCCTTACCATCAAAAAAATCAAAAGAACTAAGCACCTGGTGAAGGAATAAAAGGATGTGTCAATATGAACGAACTACACGTTGATCATGAGGTCTATTTACTACCAGCCTCATTTGGACAAGAAAGAATATGGTTTTTTGAACAAATGGAACCCAACACGCCTACGTACAACATCCCTTTTATCTTCAAAATGAAAGGGAGTCTTGATCCAACTCTGCTAAAGGCAACTCTACTAAGAATAGTTGAAAAACACGAAGTGCTCAGAACGACGTTTTGTCAGGTGGACGGGGAACTTTTACAAAAAGTTTCCCTCGTTAACCCTCCATTTAGTTTTATCCAAACGTCTATTCAGGAAATGGAGGAGAGTCTTGATTTTCCTACTTACCTTCGGAACTTCGCCCTGAAACCATTTGACCTGAGTAAAGAACCTTTGATTCGGTTTGAACTCATACAATCTGAAGAAGACCTCCATTATTTGTTGATCAACGTCCATCACTCCATTTTCGATGCATGGTCCATCGACGTATTGAAGAACGAGATCTTAAGCATCTATCCATTGCTGAAGCAGGGAAGGGAGTCAGAAATGGAGGAGATGGAGCTCCAATATGCGGATTATGCCAGCTGGGAGAAAGAAAGGCTATCGGGTGACCAGCTCACACCGAAAATTGATTTTTGGAAGGAATATTTAAAAGGGGCGCCGCCTTCCTTGCAGTTGCCGACCGATTTCACCCGCCCTAAGCATGCCGCCAAATCCGGAAACAATTTGAAATTTTCTTTTCCAGATGATCTGGTAGCAGCCATAAGGAAATATGCAGTGGCCAATGGCTCCACTCCCAGTGCTTTTTTCTTGGCTGTCTTTTATGTCCTGCTTTATCGCTACTCTGGACAAAAGGATATAGTCATAGGTACTCCTGTTGCAAACCGGCAAGAATCATTCACGCACGATTTAATTGGATTTTTCGTGAATACGATGCCCGTCAGGTCAAAAATCAAACCGTACAGCAAATTTGAAAATTTCCTCAAGAGTACGTTGAAGAATTTTGTTCACACCCATGGCTATGGGGAGGTACCGTTTGAACGAATCGTTCAAGAACTGAATCCTGAGAGAAGCCCGAATGTCCATCCCCTTTTCCAGGTCATGTTCACCTTTCATGAGAAGGCCCCTTCAGAAGGGGGAGATGAGTTTGAAATGGAGCACGAGAAAATTAACACCCAGACATCAAAATTCGATCTTGTCCTTTATGTGAGCTGTGATGATCAAACGGGTGTAGGGGAAATTGAATATGATTCCGATCTATTTAAAGAGGAAACCGTTCAGAGATTCATTCATCATTACATCAGATTGATAGAAGACATATTGAATGACCCTCAAAAACCGATATCCAGATTGGCTATTTTAACAGACGAAGAGAAGGCCGGGATGCTGGCTCCTGTTTTTTTGCCGACACCTCTATCTTTCATACATGAACAAGTGGAGGAGTCTGCCCAGTCTCACCCGACGATCTGTGCATTAAAGGATCACCACGGCGAATGGACCTATTCTGAACTCAGTGACAGGTCGAACCAGATTGCGAATATGATCCATGAAAGTGGGGTTGACCCTGGTTCGATTATAGCTATTCAAATGGAAAGGTCCAGAGAACAAATAGCAGGTATCATCGGGATCCTGAAAGCAGGATGCTCTTATCTCCCGCTGGATCCAGCTCTCCCTAAGAGCCGAAGGGGGTTCATTCTATCGGACTCCCAATCCAGTCTCTTGCTGGTAGATACAGACGGTAGAGTAGAAGTGGATGTACCGGTATGCACAATTGGACAAGCAGTATCCTTCGCATCCACTGCACCCGACTTGCTCCAGAGATCTTCACCTACAGATCTTTCAGCCTATCATATCTACACGTCAGGAAGTACAGGGAATCCAAAAGGTGTTTCAATCAGCCATCATTCCCTGAGTAATCATATAGCAGGCTATCTTGCTGAGTTTCCTCTTGGAGAAGGAGAGAGAGTCTTACATAATATCAATTATTCCTTCGATGCCTCCATGACTGAAATCTTCAGTACGCTGATGTCAGGCAATACACTGATCATGAGCGAGCCGTCAAGACAATTTGATGTAGAATATTTAGCTGACTTAATGTGCACGGAAAAAGTGACAAGGGCACAATTATTCCACAGCTTGATAGAGAAGTTGATCACCATCCCGTCATTCACCGATTCCCACTCTTTACACTACATCATCACAGGGGGAGATAAGCTTAGCCAGTATCTAGTCGGTGAATATTATCGGGCGATGGGGAATCGTACGCCCCTTGTCAATGTGTATGGACCGACGGAGGCGACAGTGGCTACCACCTTTTATATCTGCAAAGACTCCGACACGGATCAAGTCATCCCCATCGGAAGGCCATTTGCAAATTATCAGTTACTAGTTGTAGACGATCATGGGGAGTTGGTTCCTCCTGGAATACCTGGGGAGCTATGGATTGGAGGGGATGGTCTTGCACAAGGTTATCTGAATAATGAGACATTATCAGAAGGAGCCTTTGTGAATGTGAAATGGGAAGGATCTTGCGAAAAACGATTCTATAAGACTGGAGATATCGTTAAGCAAAACCATTCGGGTGAATTTATCTTTATCTCCAGAAAAGATTCTCAAGTCAAGATAAGGGGATTCCGGATAGAACTCGGTGAAATCCAGCATGTGATCCTGACGATTCAGGGAGTACAGCATGCAGCGGTGGCCGTCAATCAAATCGAGGGGGAGAAGAAGCTGTTTGCGTTTATTGTAAAGCAAAAGGGCTCCCTTATTGATGCAGCCACGATCAAGGCAATCATCAAGGAAGAACTTCCTTATTACATGGTTCCAAATGCTATCGTGTTCATGGACGACATACCAGTCAATTCAAACGGGAAGCTACTGGTGAAAGAATTGCCTTTTGATCAGAACGACCTGGTTTCCCAGGAACATAAAAAGCAGCCAGAATCCTTACTCCAGTTTGCCTTGACGGCCATATGGGAGGAAGTATTGGGCCTTGACGATATTGGAATCAATGAAGACTTCTTCGACCTTGGCGGTCACAGCATCAAAGTGCTCGAAGTGGTGGGTTGCATACGACGCGACCTTAAGCGAAGCATTCCAATGTCGATTCTATTTGAGCATCGAACCATTGAATCACTATCAGACGCCTTGGAGAAGCTGGAAGTGAAAGGGCATAACGGGGGAGTGGTCGTGCCATTGAATCAGACAACGTCCAATCATCCCCCCTTATTCCTCATTCATCCAGGAGGGGGAGGAGTCATGTGTTATCTATCTCTTGCAAAGGAACTGAAGCAGGACGTATCGATATTCGGCATCCAGTCTGTTGGATATGAAGGGGATTGCGAGCCCTTGAAAGACATCCGCTCCATGGCCGAGAAGTACGTAGAAGAAATCAGGATAATCCAACCAGAGGGGCCTTATAGGCTTGCAGGCTGGTCCATGGGGGGCACCCTAACAGTTGAAATGGCAAGGATCCTTGAAGAAATGGGAGAAGTTTGCTCATTCATCGGGTTAATCGATGCTCATCCTTTCAACGGAGACCATGAGGTGGAAGGTCGGCAAGAGCCACTGATGGCTTGGGCTCAAAGTTTAGGGGAAGATATGGTCCAATTCGAGGGAATGAACATGGAGGCAAAGCTTTCGGTGTTATTGGCAAAAGCAAAGGAAAACAAATTACTCCCTGGACTTGCGGAGGTCGAGGATGTTAAGAGGGTCATCAAGATCATGGCTTCGAATAATTTTGCTTGTGATCATTATCATTTTCAAGGGCCGATACAATCCGATTTGATCGTGTTCCATTGTGTAGAGAAAGATCCGAATCACTTTCATGATCTTGTTCATCCCGAAGACTGGCAAATACGTACCAAAGGGACAGTTATCCCCATCGAGATAACGGGTCGTCATCATGATGTCGTCTCACCGCATCATGTGAAATCCTTAGCCGATAAGCTAAACCAATTTCTATAGGGGGCAATCCAGATGGTCAACCAAGTAACAGGGAGAGTCGCGAAGAATCCTCATGAACTTTACGTTAGTAAGGTACTGAAACCACAATTCGATTACGAGCTTGAGCACTATTTACAACATTATATCTCCATCGAGAGAGTGTTGCTTCAACGATATGAAAAGATGGATTTACTCGGACGTGAAGATATCGTGCCGATTCTGGCGGCTCTGAATGAGATGAAAAAGACTGAACTCGTCACTTTGTCAGGCGATAATCTGACAGATATCGCCTTAACCATAGAACGCTATGTAAATGAAAAAGTGGACAAGGAAATCGTAAATTGGCATGTGGACAGGAGCAGGAATGATTACCAGGCGACGGCTCAGCTGATGTACGGCAGGGAGAAGTGGTTGGGGCTCCTAGATAAAATGTTCCAGATTAATAAACAGATCCTTAAGAAATGCTCTCTCTATTCAGGCTGCATGATGCCTGGGTACACCCACTATCAATCGGCACAGGTCATCACCATTCCGTTTTATTTAACAGCTGTCAGTGAGCATATCCTGCACACCATCAGCAAAATGCTGCACGTCCTAGAGTCGACCAATGGGCGCTGCCCGCTGGGATCAGGTGCCATGTCCGGTCAGGAGCTTCCGTGGAATTGCGATGAGATGGCGGCCTCCCTTGGATTCACTTCCTATACGGGGCATGCGCTGGCGGGGGTGGCATCTCGGGGGTGGGTACTGGAGATGGGCGAGTGTCTGTCGTATCTCGCAACCAATTTAAGTCGGTTCCTAACCGATTTCCTTATGTGGGGAAGCAGTGAACAGCAGTTCATCACCTTCCCAGATGAACTGTCGGGCATTTCATCCTCCATGCCTCAAAAACGGAATTTCCCCCTTCTCGAACGGGCAAGGGGAAAGACAAGTCATTTGGTGGGCTTCTATATGGATATGATCCTAGGGCAAAGAAACACTCCCTACAGCAATCTTGTGGAAGTATCAAAGGAATCGTCCAAAAGCTTGCCACTCTTATTAAACAATGCAGATGACGTATTGGATTTGTTTCTCCTGATCGTTCAGCACATGGAATTTAACGTCGATAAAACCGAAGCCGCATGTTCAACGGAATTTTTCGGAGGTTTTTCACTGGCAAACCAATTGACGTTAAAAAATCATATTCCCTATCGCACGGCCCAGGTTATTGCCGGAAGGTTCATTACCTTTTATATTGAGCATGACCGGAAGCCTGACGAAGTGTCGAATGAATACCTGACAAGTATGTGTAAGGATGAAGGATTCATTAATCACATATCGGGTCAAGAACTGCTTGAGATCTTTGACTTCCGCCGGGAAATCGACCGAAAGATAACGGAGGGTTCCACCCATGATGATTCTGTAGGGAAGATGATGGAGTCATATGAAAAGCGAGAAGCAACGTTACAGCAAACATTCATCTCTATCAAAAATAGGGTCCTGTCCAAATTGGATGAGCTGGAGAACTGGGAACCTAACGAAGGGAGCTTATGATGAGCCCAGAGAGGGATCACCTTGATTACACAGCCAAAAGGTACGGGGTGGGAAAATCATACGGGACATTCGGCGAACTGCTACAGGGGGTCCTGCCGAATGAACAGAACTTCCTTGTCACCTTCCCCATTGAGAGGTATTCGGAGTGCAAATTTTATCCGTCTGTGAGAGGGGAGTTATCCATTTCCCCTCCAGGAAAGCTGAAGTCCTTAGACCTGGCCAGAAAGTTATTATCCTACTACGATAAACCAGTCAGTGGTCATCTGGTCATAGATAGTGAATTAGTGCAGGGGAAGGGCTTGGCCAGTTCGACTGCAGACATGATTGCCGTTTCGAGAGCAATAGAAGATGTGTTTGGTATGGATATACCAGTGGGGGTGGTGGAGTCGTTCATCAGGGATATTGAGCCAACCGACGGGATCATGCATGCAGGAATCGTGGTTTACTATCATAAAAAGCTCGAATTAAGAGAATCCCTTGGAAGCTGTCCCCCCTTGTCGATTCTGGCTTTGGATGAAGGAGGGGAGATCGATACGATCAAATACAATCAGGTAGAGCGGGAAGTTTCACAGGTGGATAAGACGGAATATCAGTCCCTGCTGTCTGATATGAGTTCGGCACTCCGCGATCATGATCTGGAATTACTCGGTAAGGTGACCACCCGAAGTGCCATTCTGAATCAAAAAAACCGCCCGAAGAAAACGCTTGATTCGATGAGGGAGATCTGTGATTCCATCGGAGGGGTAGGAGTTGTGACCGCTCATAGCGGAACCTATATTGGAATCATTCTATCTGACGATGACCCAGACTATACAACCAAAAGAGAAATCGGGTTGGAATCCTTGAGACAGTTGGGCTACCCAGTCGAGGTATTCAACTCATGCTCGAGTCATTATGTGAAAAAGGAGGTGCCAGTGTAATGGTCATGACAATGGTGGACTTAATAGGGAAGACACCGTTAATACAGTTGAAAGGGAATGTAAACGGCTTAGCTCCCGTGTATGCCAAGCTGGAGATGTACAATCCATTCGGAATGAAAGATCGAGTCGCTAAACAAATTATTTTGGATGCGAAAACGAGCGGTATGCTGAAGGAGGGAGCCCCCATCATAGAAAGTTCTTCCGGAACTCTCGCCTTAGGGGTTGCACTGGTTGGATCGTATCTTGGGCATGAAGTGCATATCATCACTGATCCCCGTATTGATTCGCTGACACATACTAAGCTTAAGGCGCTGGGAGCGACCATCCATGTAGTGGAAGAGATGGGTCCGGCAGGAGGATGGCAGCAAGCCAGGCTGAATGTCCTTTATGAGATGCTTGAACAACACCCAGATGCTTTCTGGCCAAAACAATATGAGAATCCTCAAAACCCTTTGGCCTATCATGAACTGGCGGATAGCGTGGTGGATGAAATCGGGAACGTAGACATTGTGGTCGGAGCGGTCGGAAGCGGAGGGTCCCTGTGCGGAACAGCCGAAAGACTGAAGGAACTAAATCCCGACCTGAAAGTCGTGGCAGTCGATGCTGCAGGAAGCTCCATCTTTTTTCAGGAGGACAAGCCGAAAAGGCTTCAAGGAGGTCTTGGCAATAGCCTTCAACCGAAAAATGTCAATTACTCGATCATTGATGAGGTGCATTGGTTAAACGATGAAGAGGCATTCAACTGGACAATTGAACTGTCAAGACATGAAAAGATTTTCGCCGGAAATAGTTCCGGAAGTGTATATGCCGTCGCCAACTGGCTCAGTTCTCACGTCGACCCCTCAATGAAAATCCTGTGCGTGTTTCCAGACAGGGGAGATCGCTATTACACCACCATTTATCAAGAAGCTTTCTTTGCGGAACACCGATTAACCCCATATTCCCTAAATGATCAACCGGAAGAGGTAGCGACCATCCAGAACACGGAAAAGTGGTCGTACCTTAATTTTAAGCAATGGAAGTGTTCGAATGAAGAAGCTGTTATTTATTGAAGCCAATACAACAGGTACGGGTATGATGGCAATTCAAAAGGCTCATTCCCTGAACGTATCTCCTGTATTCATCACTAGGGATCCAAGCATCTACAAAGGTCTGGAGGAACAAGAGTGTGAACTCATGATATGCGACACGAATCATTATGAGGAGATCCTCAGGGTGATCAAAGATGCTTTCCATTCAGGAGAGATCGGGGGTATCACCACCACGAGTGAATTTTACATTCATACCGTTGCCCGGTTAACTTCTGCTCTTGGAATTACAGGTAATCCTCCTGAAGCGGTCGCGGCTGCAAGGAATAAGTTCGCTGTTCGGGAAAAATTAAAACAGAGCAAAACGCTTTATCAGCCTTTCTATGCAGGGGTTAAAACTGAAGAAGACCTAGTGAAAAAACAGCATGAGTTCCCTACTCCATGCATCGTCAAGCCAGTGGATGACAGCGGTTCTAATGGTGTGAAGGTCTGTCATGATTTCTCTGACCTGCTCAATCATTCGCTTCGCCTGCTCAAGATCAAACTGAACACGAGGAATCAGCCCGTTGTGAACATGGTCCTTGTAGAGGAGTATGTAGAAGGGCAGGAATACAGTGTGGAATGCTTCTCTTTTAATGGGAAGCACACTCTGATCGGCATAACAAAAAAACAAGTCGGAAGCGACCCATTCCGGGTGGAACAAGGACATCTGTTCCCGACTGATGATCTGTCGTGGGACGTTCATGATTGCCTCGAGGAAGGGGCATTTGAAATCCTTCACACGCTGGGGTGGTTCACAGGCCCGAGTCATATCGAGGTAAAGGTCGCAGAGGGCAGATTGTTCTTGGTTGAGTTCAATGGCCGCCTTGCAGGTGGAATGATTCCTGAACTAATCCGGTTATCAAAAGGCATCGACCTTCTGGAGGAACAGATTAAAGCTTCGCTGGGCATTCAGCCTGCGCTATCCCACCCTTCAGGCTGTTATGCGGGTATACAATTCATTGTGCCTGGAACGAGTGGTGTCATTACGGAAATCAATCCCATAAAGGATCAGCATGTAAAGGGGATCAAAGAGACCAGGCTGAATGTGAAGATCGGTGATGAAGTTGAATCAGCCAGGAATGCCTATGGGAGGATCGGGTACACGATTGCTGTAGGGAAAGACGCCAAGAATGTGTTGTCCGTTATCCAAGAAGCATCAAAACAGGTGAAAATCGAAGAGAAGGAGTATAGTAGATGAATTATTTAAGTGATACCATAACCAAACCTACTGAAGAAATGATGGCCTCGATCCAGCATGCTGCCCTCGGGGACGATGTATATGGTGAAGACCCTACTGTCAATCGGTTGGAAGAATTCGCAGCGGAGCTCCTTGGAATGGAGTCTGCTTGCTTCATGCCTAGTGGGACGATGGCGAATCTGGCTTCAATTATGGCCCATTGTCCCAGGGGATCCAAGGTGTTGGTCGGGGACGAAAGCGATATCTACATCTTTGAAGCAGGTGGGGCTTCCGTCTGTGGAGGGATCATGTACGAACCCATCCCCACCCAGCCGAACGGTGAACTGGCCATCCAGGACTTAGAGAAAGTCTTCCCCTTTGACCCAGAGGATCCCCAATTTGCTCTGCCTGCATTGATCTGTCTTGAGAACACGCATAACCGCTGCGGTGGTAAAGTCCTTTCTCTGAGCTATCTCAAGGACGTATATGAGTTCAGCCGAAAGCGAAAAATACCCATCCATATGGATGGGGCACGATTGTTCAATGCAGCTTGTGCAGCTGGAGTAGACGTCAAGGAGATCATGCAATACGCCGACTCTGTACAATTTTGTCTGTCGAAAGGTTTGTCTGCTCCGATTGGTTCCATTGCAGCAGGATCGAAAGAACATATCAAGAAGGTGAGGACATTACGCAAAATGCTCGGAGGTGGTATGCGCCAAGTTGGAATCATGGCGGCGCCTGCGCTGGTGGCATTGGAAAAGATGACTTCACGATTGAGAGATGACCATACAAGGGCCAAGCAATTAGCCCAGGGGCTATCATCCATTCCAGGAATCCACATCAATCCCGACGAGGTAGAGACCAATATCGTCATTTTTACCGTCGATGAGGACATATGTACGTGGCAACGATTTTTAGCATTGAATGAGAATCAAGGTTTGATATTTTCTGAGATGGGGTATGGAAGAATCAGAGCGGTGATTCATCGACATATCTCTGATGAGGATATTGCATCTACGATCTCTACTGTGCGATCAGTAATAGAGATCGAGATGACACAAACCGTTTAAATCATGTCATGATTCGCCGGCACACCGTTCCCTGGTGTGCTTTATTTTTGTCTTCATCTCTTCGGCATCTGGATGATCACCCAGTCTGTCAATCTTCTCCTCGGCTTGATCAAGTAATTTGGTAGCCTCTATGGAATTACCCCTCTTTTGTTCAATTTCCGCAAGTGCTCGTAAGGAGCGAATGAGGAAATCATTTTTATTTTCCAGTGAAAAAACCGATATGGCATCAGAAAAATAGACAGAAGCACTCTCCAGATCATTCTTTTTCTCGTAGACGATTCCAGTTAAATGAGATAGTTCCCCTTTTGAATATAATAAATGATTAGCCAGTAGATAATATTGTATCCTGTGAGCAAGATCAAGGCAGGAGTCATACTTTTCATCTATATAATAGATATAAGCCATGTTGTACCCGAGACGAGGATAGAGTGATTTATCCTCTATGAGATTATTGTCCTCAGCTGCCTTCAATGATTTCCTGAGGAGGGAACCCGCCTCCTGGAACTCTTTTTTCTCTATTAATACCAATGCAAGCGAGTTGGCGATGTTAATGTCGATTTCTCTGATAATCTTATTTTTGTATAGTAATTTTCGAAAGGCCGTTTCAGCGCGATCGGCTTTTTTTTCTATTTTGTGAATGAGGATGGCCTTTTGCCAATTCACAAAGCGAAGAAACTCATCGTCTTCCAAGTTAGGGTGTTTCGATATGAACGTTTCTGCTTCTTCAATGAGGTACTGAATTGAGTCGAAATCTTGTTGGTATAAACTTTCTCGGCATAACTTTTTGATCTTATCCATATGAACAAATTGAGACTCAAGGTCAGGTGTGAGGATAAAATCGACTGAAATATTCAACTTATGACAAATTTTCTGAAGAACATCTAGGCGGGGAAGTTGAAGAGATTTTTCGATCCGGTACAGGGTCGATTCATCACAAATGTTTTTAGATACATACTGTCTGGAATATCCAATCTTCATGCGAATTTCTTGAATTTTTTTCCCGATGTGATCCATATTTCCTCCTGTATTGTAGTGAAATACTTGTCATAATATTTCGTAAATGCATATATAATTTTACAAAATTTTGTACAATAATGGTACTAGGATAAAGGAAGGGAGGCGAAAACAGTATGAAAGGACTAAAAAAATTCATGTTTGTGGCTCTTTTAACGTCAATCGTGATGGGAAGTGTGGGCCATGGTAATCATTCTGGTAGCGTAGTAGTAATTTTTAAGGATATTGATGATCCAATCATTGGTCACCATTAAACTATTTTTGATCAACAGAGGTGAAATCAGGTGGGGCATAGGGTATTGATTGTCGATTATATAAAGGAAAAAAGTCATTCTCAAAAGATTTTGGGAACGTTGTCTGAAAGAGGCTACTCATGTCATCTATTGCAAAATGCTTCCTCTCTTAACGATTCACTGTTTGTAAACTTTTATGATATAGCCATTTTTAATCTAAATAAAAAAGAAATCGTGAACCAATTGCCTTCTGGTAAATGCAAGAAGATTGTGTTGATAGGAAAAAGTGAGAAGCACCTGCTCCCTTATATCCTAAATACTCAGGCTATTGTACAGAAGGATAGTGTGGAGGAACTGATAACGGCTATGACCGTTGTAAATAATGGAGGCTTCTATATTTCGGAAGAGCTGAAGGATTCATTGTTCCCGGCAACCTTAACTGGTCAACAGCAGGATCATATGGTGGATCTGCCGGAGATTCTGACTGAAATGGAGCTACGGGTTGCTGAAGAATTGATTAATGACAAAACGAATCAGCAGATTGCTGATACACTCTACTTAAGCAAGCGGACAGTAGAATATCATATTGCTGCAAGCATGCAAAAATTAAGAGTCAAATCCCGGGTGGGCTTGGCAGTCAAAATAACCAGAGCAAATCTACTATACGCCCATTCAACTAAACATTTATCCTCATTAACCTCCATATCATAATACCAACTGTTCAAAGAGTCCATCTGATGATGGGCTCTTTTCTTAGTATTGCGTGAAATACGGGTGTATTAAGAAGGACATTTTTTTAAGATGTAATGGAGAAACACTTCTATGTTCATAGAGAAAGGGGAAAATCGATGGAAGGATATCTGGTTAAGTTAAGACCGATAGAAGAAGAGGACTTCGAATTGTTTTCTAGATGGGTCATACCGTCTACTTCTAGTGCTTTGGCAAGGGGTTCATTGGAGTTTGCCACAACTGAAGAAATCAAGAAAGATATTAAATCGGGCAATACGCGCTATGCGATGGTATTGACCCATGATGATCGTAAGATTGGCTTTGTATCATGGCAACCCCAGAAGTATGAAGGGAGCTATGTACTAGGAGGGGTCATCGGGGAACCGGAACTATGGGATAACGGATACGGTGCAGAAGCCTCACTCCTTATCATGGACTATTTATTCCATAGTAGGAATGCCCACAAGGTCCAATTCATTAACGGATTGTACAATCTGCGTTCGGTCCGTTTCTTGATTAAGAACAAGGTGACGATCGAAGGGATTATGCGGGACCACTTCTTCATTGATGGTGAGTACCATGATGCCGTGGTTTCTTCCATCCTGCGGGATGAATATTATGCAGACGAACAAAATGTCCCGCAAGACAGCATACCGAAAGAAGAAAAACGATTGATCCGGGAAGAACTTCATGAGTACATGAATGGCTATTGGAAAGAGCATTGTCTTCCGGAACTGATTGGTAAAGGTGAGAAAAAATGAGCTGGGATAGTCATGTCGTTGTCGTGACAGGTGCTTCCAAGAGACTGGGGGCCGGGATGGCGAACCACTTCGCATCCTTGGGTGCCACCGTGATCCTGGGGTATAGAAGCTCCCTGGAAGAAATTCAAGAACTGGTCAGGAAGATACAAGAGTCCACAGGCAATGAAAGAATTGCATACGAACGAATTGATGTGAATGACCGTGACGAGGTTCAGAGCGCCTTTCAGCGTATTCTATCCACATACGGCCGTATCGATGTCCTCGTAAATAACGCAGGAGTAAGTTATGGAGGGGCACTGATTCCGAGTAACCCGGTCGAAAAATGGGAGGAAATCATCCATACCAATATCATGGGTACCATCAATTGCATTCATGCAGTTTCCCTCCACATGTTAACCGAACAGAGGGGATCCATTATCAATATTGCCTCTCTGGCTGGCCTGGTGGGAATGGACAGGTTGAGCGCCTATAGTGCGAGTAAAGCGGGGGTGATTGGATTGACACGGTCGCTTGGGAAGGAATATGCACGGTTTGGTGTCAGGGTCAATGCAGTCGCGCCTGGCTATATCAACAACACGGGGATGGTGGATCGGATTCCTGAAGATCAGATGGCTGAATTCAAAAAGAAAATTGCCATGGGGCATTTAGGAGAGGTCGATGATGTCGCTGAAGCGGTAGCATTCCTTGCTTCTCCTCAATCAAAATATATAACTGGTCAAACGCTGGTCGTCGACGGCGGTCTTATGTGAAAAACGGAGGTGTTTAAATGAAATCAGCTGTATTGTTTCCCCCATTGATGACGTTGAAATCCGGAAACTTCCTGGATTTATATCAGGCATTTCCTGAGGTGAGAGAGAAATTCAAAGAGTCCAGTGCCATCTTGGGTTATGACCTTGCCGAGCGCTTCTTCTCGGAGGATGTCGCCGTCATCAACCAGGGAGATATTGCAAGACCAAGCATTGTAACCATTAGCACAGCGTTACATGACATGCTGAAGGAGATGTTCGGGAGTCCCGCGTACTATGTAGGACCAAGTCTTGGGCAAATGACGGCGATCCATTGCAGTGGGGCCCTTAGCTTTGAAGATACCATCCGCATGGTCAAGGGTATGTGCGATCTGGAAGAAGAGGATGAACGGAATAAGGGATATGGCGTTTTCTTCTTCTACAATATCGATTGCTCCATCATGGAGAAGAATATGCAGATCGTAAGGGAGTCGGGAGGATATGCAGAGCCTTGCATGTACGCATGTTCCAATCAAATGATTGTGAATGGAGATTTCGACTCACTGGAAAAACTCGCCGAGATGGCCATGTCCCAAGGAGGGTTGGGCGTCACGATCCCATTCGGTCCTCCAGGGCACTGCTCGCTGCTCACGGATGTCCAAGGTAAGTTAGCAGAGCAATTCATGCCGACCATCAGCCCACTGCGCCCCGAGCCGCCACTAATTAGCAATGTAGACGGTTCAGCTATCACGGATGGTGACGGAGTGAGTGATGAAATCATTGGGCAATATGTGGTCACGGTGCAATGGTATGAGGTCCTTAAATCGCTTAAATCAAAAGGCGTAGAGAAGCTTTTTGTCCTGGGGCCAGGTCAATTCATTTCTAAATCTCTACAGTTTACTGATATTCCTTTTGAAGTAGAGACGCTCGTCACCATGGAAGAGATCAGGGAGAAATTCCCACATTACGTGAAGGAGCAGGTGTGATTTTCTTATGGAAGCATTATTATTACCAGGCTTAGCTCCTTCTGACTATTCAGAGGTAGAGGCATTTATTCACCAAAGTCCACATGCACGTCGGCGGTTTTCCGAAGCGAGCTCTACGATCGGATATTCGTTGATGGATGCTTTCAGGGAAGCGGATGAAAGGGAATATGAAGTGAAAGAATGTGCATTTCTAGCTAATTCTGTGGCCTTGATGGATCATTATGCCGATCTGTATGGCAGTAGACCCGAATACACGATCGGACCGAGTTTCGGGGTGATGGGGGCCGCAGTCGCTACAGAGACGCTCACTTACGAGGAAGCTGTCTGGCTGACCCATGAGTCTGCCAAAGTATCCGGACGATTCTATCATCATCTTGAGGGAGATTATCAAACTCATTTTATTTACAATCTTTCACTGGAGGATGCGAGGGGAATAGTAGAAGAATTCCATGCTCACAACAAGCCGCTGGAGTTGGTGGGGTACCTTGAGAAAGTCGTCTGCCTGTGCGGCCCTGCCGGTGTCATCAAGGAGTTAAAGGAATACCTTAACAACAAACCCAAATGCTTTTCCCTCCACACAATGAAACAACCGATCCATAGCAGCACTCTCGCTCCCCTGCATCAGGAATTGAAAAACGGGATCTTCAAGGAGTTCAACTTTAAACCGCTGAAGGGTACGTTTATATCGGATGTGTCCGGTGAGCTCGTTCAAGACCCTGAGAAGTTTAAGCAATCGTTATTGGACGGCTACGATAACCCGGTCAGGTGGGACTTGGTGAAGCAACAAATCGTCCGTCTTGGATTGAAGGATATCTATGTCGTCGGACCAAAGAATCTATTTAATCAATTACTGAAGAAAGACGTCCAGACGATAGAAGTCAGCCCGGAAAAAATGGTGGACATGCTGGTGGAACGTTAACCATGATCCATACAGAAGCGTACCAGTCTGACAGACTTGCATTTACGAAAGACGTGTGGAACTACGTCGATTCCCTCTGTTCCGCAGGTTTAACAGAAGGGGAAAGGGTACTGGTGACTGCGGACAACTCCTATCATATGGTCGTCACACTTTTCGCCCTTATCCAAAAGGACTGCTCTATCGTTCTGGTGGATTCACAAATGAAGGAATCCGAAGTAAGGGCCACTGCACGGGCACTGGGGTGTGGAATGTGCCTGTCTGATCGATGGTTTACCCCGTCCACCGAAATGAAGACCATTGTCATCCCCTTGGAAAGGATCACTCCTTCAGCAGAGCAGTCCGCTCTAAGTCTCTCCCGATGGAAGGAGAAAAAAGATGCGTTAATCCTGTATTCGTCAGGCTCAACCGGTGCTCCAAAAGGAATCGTAAAATCAGGTCGCTCGTTTCTCGACAATATAGAAAGTACGATGGAGCGAATGAAGTACGTGGAGAAGGATGTCTTGCTTCCACTTGTTCCCTTCACACACTTTTACGGCTTGTCGTTCCTATTCATCTGGTGGTTGAAAGGATGCGAACTCGTCGTCTGCGACTACAAAAAAATTCGGCCGATCATCAAGGCGATTACAGAGAAGGGTGTAACCGTTGTGGACGCCGTCCCTTCTACTTATTACATCTTGAATAGACTGCTTACCAAACGCCATGACACCGCAGCGGAGTTGAAAGGTTCCCGAGTAAGGATGTGGTGCATAGGGGGATCCCCTCTGGCCAGGAAACTCGGAATGGATTTCAGACGTTTGATGGGCATGGAGCTGCTGGATGGGTATGGTTTGTCGGAACTGGGAAATGTGGCGCTCAACACAGAGTCACCAGAGACGGGATGCGGACAGCCTCTTCCGGGTCTTGAGCTCAAGATAATCGATCCGTCCGGCGTAGAATTGCCTCCAGGGGGAACCGGTGAAATACTCGTGAAGTCCGGTGATGTCATGGAAGGGTATATCGTGGAAGGGAGTCCGGATCTCATCCCACCAGGATCCCATTGGTTCCAGACGAAGGATGTCGGCTTCAAGGATGCGGATGGGAATCTCCATGTTATTGGTCGAAGAGGGAATGAGATATTAAGGAACGGCTACTTGATCTACCCGGCTTCAATCGAAAAACAGCTCGAGGATCAACTCGGATTGAAAACGAAGGCGTTTCCCATTAAAGATGAGAAAAAAGGGTCCAGAATCCTCCTTTTTGCCGAAGTGGCTATGCAGGAAGAATCCTCCATGAAAAAAGCGATTAATCAGTGTCTAAGCACAGTACTACGACCTGATTTCGTAGCCTGCGTGGAGAAATTCCCAACGCTCTCGAACGGAAAGGTCGATCAGAAAGCCATCCTGGCGATGGCACATGAGTGGGAAGCAAATAGGAAGGAAGAAATGATATGGTCAATGTAAATATACTGGAACGGAATTCTTCGTTAATGGAACGTAGGAGGAGTTCTATTGAAAAGACAATTGAATTCATCAAACGAAACCGTTCGGATATACGTGACATCCTGACAGAGGTTTCAACCTACAGAACCGCTGAAGAGGAGATTGACAGTTCAATCAAGACGTTGGAGAAAGGGTATGACGAAGTCAGAAGGAATCAGCCGCCTGATATCGACCGCATGTCTGTTTTCATGCCTTCCAACGTCCTCTTGTACTCTTATGTCTTATACTTGCTGATACCATCTTACTATACGAAAGAAATTGAATTTCGAAGTTCCAGTATGGTGTCCCCCCAAGCAAAAAGACTGCACGATTTATTAAAGAAGGTCCATGAGCTTCCCATCACCTTATTGGAACTCTCCCATAGGAAGTATATCAAGGAATCGGCCATGAAATCAGATGTAGTCGTCTTTACTGGAACATATCAGAATGCTGAGAATATCAAGTTCCAACTTTCAGATGATCAACTATTTGTATACTTCGGACAAGGGGTCAATCCTTTCATCCTCACGGAATCAGCCTACATAGAACATTCAGCAGAGGATCTGATTGCGGCAAGGATGTTTAATAGTGGCCAGGACTGTATGGGGCCAGATGCGATTTACGTCCACCGGTCAATTAGTGATGCCTTTATTCATGAGTTGCTGGCAAAGGTTAAACAGCTCAAATACGGTTCCAATCTTGATCTGACAGCAGATTACGGCAAGATCCACTATACGTCTACCTTGGAATCGGTAGGTCAGTATTTGAATCAGCACAGCGCCTTTATCAGACATGGTGGGACGATTGATTACCATCAAAAAGTACTTCAGCCGACCGTGTTGGTGAGTCACATCACGGATAAGCTCCCGATTGATGAATATTTTTCTCCCATATTCAACGTCATCATTTACGATCAGGACGAACAATTGAAGTCCACGCTACAGGAAGGCTACTTTTTGGAAAGGGCGATGGGGGCTTCACTTTACTGCGGTGATGGAAGTGACGAGTTACTTTCCTATCTACAAAAGAAGCACGTGGTTTCCGTCAATCAGACCCTGTTTGAAATTGAAGATGGGAATTCCCCTTTCGGAGGGTACGGTCCAATGGCCAATTATGCTTCCTATCGAGGAGAGCTTTATATCCACCCTCTGTTACTATCGAAGGTCCTGCATGACCTGTGGGGAAGAGAGGGATGAGAGATGCCTAAAAGTGTGCTGAAGATTGTAGCTGACCGGTTAAGCCAGCTGAATACAGAGATTGTTTTCGGGCTTCCCAGTGATGACTTGCAGTTGATGAACCACGTGCAGGAGAATGCAATCGAATACCTCGTTACGAAGGACCAAAGGAATGCCCTGTTCATGGCTGCAGGATATGCCCTTGCTTCGGGGAAACTCGGGGTCTGTAATGTGGGGAAGGGACCTGCCTTCACCAATAGTTTGACAGGTGTTCTGGAAGCACGGTCCTTAAGTGTGCCGGTACTCATCATCGCAGCCGGCACCAGTACGTTGAAATACGGAGAAGAGAAAGCTTTCCAGGAAGCCAACCAATTGGATATGGTATCTCCACTGGCCAAGTGGAGTCACCGGCTGGAAAGTGCTGAATCCATTCACTGGGTCCTGAAAAAAGCCCTTTACCTGACCGTGAATGGGACGCCGGGACCTGTCTATATTGAAATCCCGGAAGATATAGGAAGGATCGAAATAGAAGATGTAGATGGGGATGAACCTGCTCAGCACACCGGTAGACCAGTGCCATCCGCAACATCCATTCATGCAGCTTCAGAACTCATCCAACATTCTGAGCGACCAGTATTACTGCTGGGAGGAGGGTGCAGGACAATCGGGGATCAAGGCCTGCTTCCACGTCTTGCAAATCGGCTCCAATCACCCGTCTTTTCTACGGCTTCAGGAAGGGGGAGCTTCCCTGAGACACACCCACTGTTTTGTGGGTTGGCAGGGTTGTATTGTCCAGAGGTGATGAAAGAGATCATCGCAGAAAGCGATCTCGTTCTATCGCTTGGAAGCAAGCTTGAGGAAACGGCACTCTTTGGCTGGGAAGCCATGCTTGAGGAGAAACACCTGATTGAAATCAATCTCAATGAAAATCACTTCAATCATTCATTCAATAGCCTTAAACTCGTGGGAGATGTGGGCGAATCCCTTACCCTACTCTACGATGCCTTGGAGGCAATAGAGATTGCTTCCAGGCGTGACGTGGAGAGAGCGAAGAATAGGTTAGTGACCGAAAGTAGAAGAGTAATAGATGAGGAGTCGCCATTAAAGGTCGTCCATATACTGGAGAGAATCCAGAGGGGTGAACAGCTTCCGGGTATCTTCGTACATGAGAACGGTCTTCAGGATATGTGGTCCTACTTCTATCCTTATCTTTCACTTAATGAAGGACAGACTTCCATTGTGCCAAGTGAACAAACAAGCTTGGGCTTCGGCTGTGCGGCGAGTATCGGCGCTGCTAAAGCCAAGAAAGATCAAATGGTCGTGGCATTGGTGGGCGATGGGGCATTTAATTTGTTCAGTCCCGAATTGATGACAGTAGCCCATAACCAGATTCCCGTGATTTATATTGTGTTGAAGAATGGAGGCTATGGATGGCTGGAGTACCAGAATAAACATGCATCCCCTTCGCCGTTCGTCAACACGGATACTCCCCTTGTCCAGCTTCAGCATTCGCAGTTATCCGTCCTGTGTCTAACCGCAAAGGAAGAGCTGGACGATATCTGGGAGAAAGCACAGGATCTGTACGCTTTAGGGCAAACGGTCATTATCGAAGCAACGATTACGATTAACGATGTGCCCCCACCCTTAAATGAAATCCATGGAGACTTTCCAGTAAAGGAGCATGTTTAATGAATGTGGAAACAGTCATTCTGCCCAAAACAGAAAATCGAACAGGTCTGAAGGTCCCAGTCACAATCAACGGGACAGGGTTCTCGGTACCGGGAAATCGGGTCACAAATGAGGAGTTGAGCGGGGTTCTTGACACGACAGATGAATGGATCAAAACCCGTACCGGAATAAAAGAAAGGCGCTTTTTAGAAGAAGAGGAAGTAACGTCCGATCTTTGTATCCGAGCGAGTCTAGAAGCAATCGCCAATGCGAATATCACAGCTGCCGAGATCGATGCCATCATTCTGACCACAACGACACCGGATCAACGCCTTCCGTCGACTGCCTTGGTCATAGGGGAAGCCATTGGGGCGCATAAGGCGATTCCCATTGATTTAAACCAAGCTGCCTGCGCAGGAGGCATCTTCTCCATTGTGATCGGCACGCATCTTTTACAAAATGAACAGTTCAACAATGTATTGGTGATCGGGGCGGAAATTCTTTCGAGAGTAACCGACCCAAATGATCGAACAACCAGGGTATTCTTCGGTGATGCAGCAGGGGCAGCGATCCTTCAGAAAACGAGTGAAGGAAATGGACTTCTCTCCTGGGAGATCGATTCTACTCTGAATGATGCAGTTAGAATCGAAGGAGGAGGAACCGTTCCACTGGCCGATGGAGAAACAATTGAAAGCAGTCAATACGTCAAGATGGACGGAAGAGAAGTATGGAAGATGGCCACGAAGAACATTCCATCATCCATTCGGAATGTCATTGACAAGGCCGGTCTTTCGGTCAGGGATATCGACCATTTTCTGATTCATCAGGCAAACCTGAACATCGTACAAGCAGCACTTGAGGAATTGGACGTGTCACCGTCTAAAACCACTTTCACCGTACAAGACTATGCGAATACGGGATCAGCAAGCTTGTTCTCTGTACTATACCGGGCGCTTCATGAAGGGAAGATAACTGAAGGTGATGTGGTTGTGTTTTCTGCAATAGGCGCAGGGTTCGTATGGGGCTCACTTTGTTTAAAATACACTCAAACCGATTTGAAAGGATGATAAAACAATGAAACAAGCAATCAAAGAGGAATTTGTACAATCATATAACCTATCCGTGACTCCAGAGGAGATTCAAGATGATGTCCACTTGTTCGGGGAAAAGTCCCCATACGGCCTGGATTCCATGGACGTCCTATTATTCATCAATCTCATGAAAAAGAAATTCGATTTGCAATTGGAAGCAATCAATACGACAAGCTTTCAAACCGTCAACAACATTGTTGAATTTATCGAGAAACAAAAACAAGAAGAATCTTCCCGCTGATACACTTGATGACTCCTGTTAAGCAGGGGTCATTTTTAAAAAGAAGGAGGTGTAATCATGGGGTCTTATGTTGCCATAACCGGGTACGGTATGGTCAATCATTTAGGAAAGAATGTACAGGAAGCATGGAGCCGCCTCCAACCATCGAATGCTCATGAATTTATTGAAGATGTACGCCCATTAGATGTCACCGAGTATTTTGAGAAGAAAGAACGAAAAAGACTCGATAGTTTCACCCGCTATGCCATGGTTGCATCCATGGAAGCTTTGACGCATGCCAACATAAACAGCCCTCACGAGACAAAAGGGATGGGGGTATATGTAGGAGCTGCGGGAAACGGCGCAGATCAATTCCTATTGGATAACCATCACTTGTTACTGGAAAGAGGGCCGAAACGGGTCAGTCCTTACTACTCATCTGCTTCCATGATCAACTCACCACCTGCAGAAATTGCCATTAAAAATGGATCACATGGCCCTTCCGGCACCATCATTGCGGGAGAGGCGGGTAGTCTAATAGCCATCGGACATGGATTGAGGGCAATTCAGAATGAAGGAACATCTCTGATTGTAGCAGGAGGAACTCAAGGAGATATATCCGATCTAACACGTGAGGGATACGAACGTTTGAATATTTCCCAATCCGATCAGCGAGCCTATCATCCCTACACTGAAGACAGTAAAGGGCCTGTCCTTTGTGCTGGTGCAGGATCCATCGTGATGGAATCGATGGAGTCGGCTGAAAGGAGAGGCGCGGATATACTCGGCACGGTCATGGGATTCAGTATGGGGACCCGCTTGGATCGTATGGAAGAATCGTATACGGCGACGATGCGTTCAGCATTGAAAGATGCCGGGGTCACGCCCAAGGAGGTATCCATCGTGATCCCGCAAGCAGCGGGAATTCCGTCCTATGATCGAGCAGAGGAGATGGCCATGGATGCAGTTTTTCAAGGAGCAACAGTCCCGACTCACGTGTTTAAAAGGAAAACAGGCAACTTGATGGCAGCCATCGGGGTAACGAATACCATTTTTGCTTTGCAAACCCTAGCTTTTACAAGGGAGCAGAAAAGGTGGGGGAATAAAGCAATTGCAATGATCAATTGTTTTGACTTTCAAGGTCATAACGCAAGTTTGGTTATCAAGCTTGCCTGATGAAAGGGAGGATGAACGTATGATCGATATACAATCGGTCCTTCCTCACAGATACCCCTTCTTATTGATAGATCAAGTGGTCTGTAAGGAAGAACTCACCTATGCGAAAGGAATCAAATTGGTATCGAGAGGGGACTGGTTCATGAATCGGAATGAAGAGAACCCCAAGATGCCCGAGGTTCTTATTTTAGAGGCAATAGGACAATTGGGGGCCTTCGTGCTTCCGGAAAAGGAGAAGAGCCTGGGATTGTTATCAGGTGTGAGGAATGTGAGGTTCTTTCATTCCGTTCACCCCGGTGACCAATTGGATCTGGAATTTGAAATCATCAAGCTCCGCTCACAGGCATTTAAAGGGAGGGGAACGGCATCTGTCAATGGATTGAAAGTCGCAGAGGTTGAAGAAATCACCGTTTCCTACCTTCGATCATAATACTGAAGGGCTCCCGTCATGGGAGCCTTTTTTGGTACTATTTCCGCATTTTACAGAATGGTGGGAAATTTGCGTGATTTTCTAGGTTTTTTCTTTTGGCACTTTAATAGAATGAGGAAGTGAGATCATTTGAACTCGAAAGGAGATCATTACGTGAAGCGTCGAGTAGTCATAAGTGGATGTGGCGTAGTCAGTCCGATCGGGGTTGGCCGGGAAAATTTTTGGACCAGTCTCACGGAAGGAATACGTGGTGGACGGCTCATCACCGGTTTCCATACAGACGGATATGGAACAAAAATTGCAGCCGAAGTGACAGATTTCAAATCTCATCCTTTTATTGAAAAAGAAGAATGGGAACGGATGGATACCTTTGCTCAATATGCCATGACCGCAGCGCTTGAAGGCTGGGAGCATGCAGGATTGACTCAATTGACACATGAGCCGAGCAGGGTTGGGGTCATTGTGGGGTCCAGTAACGGTGGAGATCCATTCCTCCATGAAAACCACGTAAACCAATTAAATGGAGGCGAAATCGATCCTCAAAAGCATATCGGTGCGATGATCAACAATGCGCCCATCCAAATAGCGAGGAAGATACACGCTACCGGGCCTGCTTATTCGATGTCTACTGCTTGTGCATCCGGTACCAATGCTATCGGAGAGGCATTCCGATATATTCAGTCCGACTACGCCGATATCATGATTGCAGGTGGGACGGATGATGGCATCCAGCCATTGAACATGGCGGGTCTTGACCGGATTCACGCCATGAGCAGGAGAAACGAGAATCCAGGTTCAGCCAGCAGGCCGTTTAGTGAGGATAGGGACGGGTTTCTCATGGGAGCGGGAGCCGGTATGGTCGTATTGGAAGCATATGATCATGCCGTCGCCAGAGGGGCTGAAATCCTCGCTGAAGTGGTCGGGTACGCGGCCACAACAGATGCCTATCATATCACGGCACCTCACCCGGAGGGATTGCTGGCAGCTGAAGCAATGGAAAAGGCCATGGAAGAAGCAGGAGTAAGCCATGTCGATTACATCAATGCACACGGGACAGGTACGAAGTTAAACGACGAAATGGAAGCAAAAGCAATCCATCTTACCTTCGGTCCGGATGGCCACCGGATCCCTATTAATGCCATCAAATCCATGACCGGCCACATGCTGGGAGGATCGGGCGCGGCAGAGGTAGTCTCCACCGTCCTTTCCATCGTCCATGATTTGATCCCCGCAACGGTCAATACGGATCCAGTAGATCAGAAGCTCAGGTTGAATGTCGTCAGGGGTGCTCCGTTGCATACATCGATCAACGTGGCCATGACTAATTCCTTTGGATTCGGCGGACATAATGCAAGTTTAATCCTACAAGACGTTAAAGGAGATCCATACACATGAAAAAACTGATAAGCTTCTCTATTAACAACAAACTCGCCCTCTGGATACTGACGATCTTCGTCATCCTCTTTGGTACATATTCCGGTTACTCAATGAAGCTTGAAACATTGCCGAATATCAATGAGCCGGTCGTCGATGTCACCACCGTCTATCCAGGAGCTTCACCGAATGAGATCCTGGAACAAGTGACCGAGCCTATCGAGAATACGGTCTCAAATCTCGAAGGTGTCAAAAGCGTCACGTCCACTTCATTCGAAAATGCCTCTTCCATTCAGATCCAGTATGATCTGAAGAAAAATATGGAAGATGCAGAAGGGGAAGTGAAAGAAGCCGTCCAGTCCCTCGGCTTACCGTCGGACGCAGAACAGCCGAGGGTGGCCAGGGTCAGCTATAACGACTTGCCGGTTCTTGTTCTGGCATTGACTGATGAGAATGAAAGCTTGCAAGAGTTGAGTCATTATGCAGAAACGACCATCAAAAGCGAGTTTGAGAGTGTGGAAGGCATTTCAGACATTAAAGTGGTCGGAACGATCCAAAAAGAACTGGAAGTGTCGTTCAACGATAAGGATTTGAATGCGTTCAATCTTACTGAACAAAATGTCATTGACTATATCCAATCCATCAGTAGTGATGCTCCCTTAGGCTTACAAGTGGTGGATGATGAAGAGCAGTCTGCCGTGATCAAAGGTTCCGTTACGTCTGCAGAGGATCTCAAAAACTTAGAAATTCCCGTTGTACCGTCTCCAGGTGAATCAGGGGATGGGAAGACATTTGTCAAGATGAGTGAAATCTCGACGATCAATGCGGTCACAAAGGAAAAATCCGTATCCAGGATGAATGGCAAGGAGGCCATTGGGATCCAGGTTTACAAGAATGCGGCCGGGAATACGGTCCAAGTGGTCGATGGAATCCAAGAGAAGATGAAAGAGCTTGAGAAGAAGAAGGATTCACTGGCCTTCACCTCTGTGTTGAATGAAGGTGATCCAATCAAGGACTCGGTGCATGTGATGTTCCAAAAGGCCTTAATGGGGGCGGCGTTTGCGATCCTGATCATTTTGATGTTCCTGAGAAACATCAAAACGACGATCATAGCGGTGGTGTCCATCCCACTGTCGCTCATCATCTCCCTTATCATCTTGAATCATTTGGACATCACGCTGAATCTGATGACACTCGGGGCCATGACTGTGGCAATCGGCCGTGTCGTTGATGATTCCATCGTGGTGATCGAGAATATCTTCAGAAGGATGACATTGAAGGGTGAAACGTTGAAGGGGTTTGAATTGATCAAAGAGGCCACGGCTGAAATGTTTTCACCGATTGTGTCTTCCACCATTGTCACGATCGCCGTATTTTTACCGTTGGGTTTGATCGATGGACCGGTGGGTGAGCTGTTTCTACCGTTCGGGTTGACGATCGTATTTGCCTTGCTGGCCTCTCTAATAGTATCGATCACCATCGTGCCGATGATGGCTCACTTATTGTTGCGCAAGAACATCCAGCACAACAGCAAACGCTCCAAAGAGAGAAGGAAGTCCCCTTATAAGAGACTTCTTAACTGGAGCCTGAACCATAAAATCATCAGCTTTGTCATTGTGAATGTACTCTTGGTCGGGAGCCTGTTCCTTCTTCCGCTGATTGGGGTGAGTTTCATCCCTGACAGCGAGAACAAGGTCATCATTGCATCCTATAATCCTGTCCCAGGATCAACAAATGATGATATAAAGAAAGAAATCCAAAAATCGGAAGATGTATTATTGGAGAGGGACCATCTTAATGACGTCCAGGCTTCCTTCGGGGAAGGGAACCCCCTGAACCCGTCAGACACCAAGCAAGTGCTCTTCATCATCAATTATCACCCGGAGCTGGCTGATATCACCAAAGAACAGGATGAACTGGCATCCAAGTTAAAAGATGTGAATAAAGGAGAATGGGACATTCAAAGTTCCGGATCAGGTTACAATACCCTTTCCCTATTCGTCTACGGGGACAACAGCGGAGAAGTCAACGAAGCAGTAGAAAAGATAAATGGAACGTTAGAAAGTGAAAATGAGTTGACTGGATTGAAGGCCAGTACGTCTGAATCCTTAAAGCAACTTGGTTTCGTCCTTGATACTGAAAAGATCGCGAGCCTTAATATCCAGCCTCTCCAAATCTTTGATGTTCTCAGTCAAGGGTCGTCCTCCACCCAGATCACAAGCTTAAATGAGGGGGGAGAAATGATCCCGGTCAACGTTTCCCAAGGTCAAGAAGAGGGATCTGCCTTTTCCCTGGAAGATAAACGTGTCCAAACGCTGACGAATGAAAATGTCAAGCTGTCAGAGCTCGTGAAGGTAGAGGAAGAAACGGCTCCAGCCTCCATCACGAAGCGTAACGGGAAGGTATACGGTGTGATCACTGCTAGTATCACCGGTGATGATGTGGCAGCTGTAACATCCAAGGTTGAAAAAGAGGTCGATCGATTGGATCTCGCTGATGGTATTGAAGTAGAAGTCGGCGGAGTGGCCGATCAGATCGATGAATCGTTCACCCAGTTAGGGATAGCCATCATCAGTGCCATTATGATCGTGTATTTCGTATTGGTGTTGACATTCGGAGGCGGTCTTGCCCCCCTTGCAATCCTCTTCTCATTACCATATGCCATCATCGGCAGCTTGGTCGGGCTGGTCGTCATGAACGAACCCATCAGTATCTCCGTCATGATCGGAGCTTTGATGCTGATCGGGATTGTCGTCACCAACGCCATTGTTCTGGTCGATCGCATTGTTCAAAAGGAAAAACAAGGGTACTCCACAAGAGAATCCATCCTAGAAGCGGGCATGACACGACTACGTCCGATCTTCATGACCGCCCTTGCCACCATCGGGGCTCTTGCACCGCTGGTTATTACAGGAGAATCCGACGGAAGCGGACTCATCTCAAGCGGCCTAGGGATCACAGTCATCGGGGGACTCATCTCTTCTACGGTCCTGACGTTGTTCATCGTTCCGGTTGCCTATGAAACCTTAGCGAAGATGAAGATGAAGTTGGGGAGGAAGAACCGGAAAGGACATGAGAAAGGAGAAGTGGCTTAGCATGTTGCTAAGCCTTTCTTTTTAAAATTCAGGAAGAGGTGTGTCAACATGGGAAGTGCATTTTGGAAGTTAAAGGATGCCATGATCGTACTGGCGATCAATCTGGTCGCTGGCTTCGTGGTTGCCGATCTATTCATTAAGCCGGGTCTATCACGGATGGGACTGAGCTCGTTGGAAGCGGGAACGATTGGTGGAATGTTCCTCGCAATCGTCGCTTTTGCGACTGTTTATCTGTGGGGTGTGAGACAATACCGCATCAGTTGGAAAGTAATCGGCATATTCAATGCGAAGAAGATCATTCAGCATAAGAAGATGATTCTCCTGTACACCTTTGGGGCCTTGATTGTTTCGCTCCTATTATTGTTCGCCATGTACAGCATCATAGGTGTGTCACCCAATAGTCGATCGAATGCTGTGGATGACACGTATCTTTTTGCGATCCTTCTAGCCGTGTTCTCCTCTGTCATCGTTTCCCCCATCTACGAGGAAATCTTATATAGAGGATTTATCTATCCGACGTTACGCAATCGGTTCGGAGTAAAGAAAGCCATTGTGTTCAGCGCGCTCATTTTTTCTCTGGTCCACCTTCCATCCATTGATATCCTCCCCGTCAACTTTGTGAATGGATTGGTATTCGCCATACTCTATGAACGGACAAACTCTATCTACGTTCCCATGGTCGCCCATGCGTTGTTCAATCTCAGCTTAATGACTTTAGTCTATTTGGTTAGTTAAGGAGGAAAATGAAAATGGAACAATCGATCCAGCTCCAGGTCAAGCAAGATTCCATCTGGAAGAACAAGCAGTTTATCTATCTATTGGCCTCCAGCGTCTTTTCTAGTCTAGGTGCTTCCATGTTCCTATTCACACAATCCTGGTACATCGTAACGATTCTCAATCTCCAAGCGGCAGTGGGGTTCGTGATGATCGGATCCACCTTGCCCCAGATCTTCTTATTGTTCATCGGCGGTGTCATTGCTGATAGATGGGACAAGACCAGGCTCATGTTCTGGTCGGATCTTACAAGGGTGATCTTGATTTTCAGCTTGGTCATCGTGCTTGTTGCGTACGCTGTAATCCCCATCTTCATATTCGTGATCTATGCCGTCGCATTCGGGGTATTGGGTGCCTTCTTCTACCCTGCAAGAGACTCGATCATCCCGATGATCACGGAAGATCATAACTTGACGAAAGCCAACTCATTGATCCAAGGAACGAACCAGCTCTCCATGCTGGCGGGACCGCTCGTCTGCGGCGTATTGATTACGCTTTTCAACTTCCAGACTACGTTCTTCATCGTTGCCATCCTTCTTGCCGCTGGCACATTGCCACTCTACTTCATGCGCGAAAGCAAGGTCGAGAAGGAAAGGGTGGAGGGGACACCCCTTAAGAAGGAACTTATGGAAGGGCTGCTTTACATAAAAGGCTCAAGTCTCCTCCAAGGCCTGCTCCTGATCTCCGTCCTGATCAATCTTATCATCGTCGGTCCGTTGTTCATGGGACTTCCCATTTTCGTCCGGAACGTCCTCGACGGTACAGCCTTATCCTACAGCCTGATTGAAGGCTCCTTATCAATCGGTCTGTTGATTGGCTCGATCATCATGTTCGCGTGGAACACCAATCGCCATCGTGGCAAGATCGCCTTGTATTCCTTGCTATGTCTTTCGTTCAGCTACCTTTTATTCTCCCAGACGACCACTTTCACAACAGGACTGGCTACTATATTTCTTGTGGGTGGATTCATTCAGATCACCACGCTACCGGTGATCAGCATCATTCAAAGGCAAGTGTCGAAGGAATACCTCGGTCGGATCATGAGCTTGATGACGATCAGTTCCATGGGTCTTACTCCGATTTCATATGGGGTCACATCGATGCTCTTAACGGTGGGCCTTACGATCCAGGACATCATGTTCTGGAGCAGCTTGATATTAATCGTCGTGACGATTGGCGTTATCTTGAGTGCCAGACAGATTCGGGCGACTCATTGATACTCTTTAACTCACAGAACCTTAATGGTCTATGATTGGAATGACCGATTTGGTAACGATCAGTCTCATCCGCCTGGTAACGTACGATGAGACTGACGTTCCATACATATACTAAAAAACGCATGTAGGGAAGTGGCCTACATGCGTTTTGGTTTTATTCTTCTTTATACTGCCGGACCAACACTTCAAATTTGTCAGCATACTTCTGAATCCTCGCCTCATCTTTCCCTGAAGACAAGAAGGGCTTCCGTTTCCCGCAGATCAGGATGTCCTTTTCTTCGCGGTCCTCAAATTGAATATAGGGCTTCAACGCGTAGCCTTCGACGTGTGGGAGCTTGGCCACCAGCCACGCAAGCTGCTCCGTTGTGTAGTGGTTTGTCGGTGAGTTCATGACTTCCAGATCTGGCATCGTGGTAAACACTGATACGTCCTCATCTTTGATCTTCTTGCCGGAAAAGGTGAATTCCTTCAAGCGTGAGCCCTCCAGCGGCTTCAAGTCATCCAGCACACTGGCTGGCCAGACGGCATCACCGAAGTGGAGCCGCTCCAGGACAGGGGCTTTCTGGATCCCGTCAAGTGAATGCAGCCTGGTGAAGTCGCTGATGGAAAGCCCTTTTAGGGCGTGATTCCCCGTCATATCCCACATCTTCGTGATCCGCTGATTATGGAAGTACCCGATGAATTCCACATCCTTCAGGGTGGAAAGACTGGACCAGTCCTCCACGAGCTTATTTTTCCAGAATAGAATGGCCTTGAATTTGTGGGCATGGTGTTGGACGAAGTAGTCGAATGTATCCTGCTTTAAGCCGGAGATCATCACCCGCTCCACTCCTTCCCATTCTTCTATGAGATCGATCTCTTCCCGTGTGATGTTGCCTCCGGTGATGTCGCTATTTTTCTTCTCCACCCTTTTGTAGAGATCAGTGGAATGGCAAAGCTCATAAAATTCTTCTGTATTCATCTATATTCCTCCTTAACTAGTAAGCTGTTCACATCGTTCGGATAAGACCTTGATGAATTCATCCCGATCCTTGGGTGAAATCAGAACCATATCGTATGTATTGTACGAAATCTCAAGCCATTTGAGGGAAAGGGCAGGGCTCGATAAGGGGTTGCTCGTTTTCTTGACGGAGGTGATCCTGTCTAATGGAATTCTCTTCTTGAACGGACCGTATCGGATGATCAAATGGGTATCGCTGAACAGATAATACGTGGTAAGGCACCCCCATAATATAAACATGGGAAAAAGCACGCAAGAAAGTAGTAGAAAAATCACTTCCCAAAAGGAAGAAGATTCATAGAACATGGCATAAAGGCCGATTCCGATAGTTCCGAGCATGCTTCCCCAGATGAGGATGGCAAGCCATGGGTCTACTTTTGATGGGTGTTTCATGACGTTCACCTCCAATGAAACTAGTTATCTGTTCTTTCATTATTCAACGACTGCGAATACAACGACAACACAAGGACCCCCACTGTGATCCATATGCCGAATATGGCTCCTGCATAAGAGCCAATCAATTCCAATGCAAAGGGGAGGATGACAGTCAGGATCCCGCTTGCCAAGCAGAAGATGCCGTAGGCCCTGGCGAGTCGGTCCTTGTCTCCCTTGAACTTCTTTTCATCGTATCTGGCGATGAAGGTGAGGTCTTTTTTGTACCAGATCAGATAGGCGGATCCGAATAGGAATAAGCTTGCAAATAAACTACCTACGATTGCGCCCCACAACATGTCATCGCCTCCTTGCTTTATTTACGTCGGGAATGAATGAGAAGTTTCATATATGGGTGATACAGAGGGAGATGATTCTAATCTTGGTCAGAGTATTCAGCAAGAACGACAGAAAGCCGGATTCCGTTGAAAATGGTATCCGGCTTTGTTCTTTCATTAGTTTTGGGAATTAAGATTCTTTAAAGGAATGAGCAGTTCAAGTTCACCCAACTCCTTACCATACACATCCCGATTTTGTTCACTAGGCTTCAGTGTAAGGGATGCTGGCATTTCATCCATCGGAGGCAACGTCAGCACCATGTGATGACCATTCGTCCCGTCGGCCATGCCGGTTTGCAGCTTCATTCCATCGTAGACGCGGCCTTGGTCGTCGACGACGGTGTATTCGAACCATGGCCAGCGGTCGTTTTCATCCAGTTCCGCCGGATAGTCGACGGAGAGGTCGATCCGGGTTGAGAGTGGAGAGAAGATCACGTTGTCGGCGGTGATGGCATAAGTCCCATCGTCGGTTTTCGCTGTGGCATCAGGGGAGAAGGCAGTGACGTCACGCTTGATTTTCTCAAGGGGGAAAGCGACATTCCACTGGCCCTCATAGCCGAATAGATTGTCTCCTTGTACTTCGATATCAACCTCATCACCATACTCATCCAAGTTGGAGAGGGTATACTGGTGGTGCTCGATGATGGTGTTCGGCTCTATGCTATCTTGCCCCGTGGAGCCGATTGCCGGTTTGATGGTCTGTCCGTTGATGGTGATCTCCTGCCGCCCGACTTTTTCTTCTTTCAGCGTCACGCCTTTTGCCCCGGTATACACGACCGTCACGATAAGGCGGTTGCCATCATAAGCGGCTTCTTTTACCGTCATGGTGAGTCCGTTGTGGCTGTCCTGTTTGTCGATGGGGGTGGCAAGGTGATCCTGTTCGATTTTATCCGATGCAATGTCCCTGAAATCCTTATAGATCGGACTGAGTAGGGGGATGCTCGACAGTGCTTCCGCCATGCCCGTCGATACAAAGCCCGAGCCGAGGAGGGAAAGGCATACGCCACACGCCACCATGAGGGAGCGCATCGTCGCCTTTTTCACGTTCCTTTTTCGCTTCGCTTGCAGCATTGCTTCCTTTTCCCTTGCCACAAGCTTTTCAACGGGTACAGATATGTTTTCAAATAGATCCTTATTCATACAGATAGCCCTCCTTTAATATCGGTCTCAGCTGTTTCTTCGCCCGGTTCAGATGTGACTTCACCGTTCCTTCGGGGGACTTCATGAGCGCCGCGATCTCCTTCGTGGTCAGGTCATGGTAGTACCTCAGCAGAACAATCGTTTTTGCCGTAGGGTTCAGCGAGGTAAAGGCCTCCGTGAGGTCCATGGAATGCAGGCTCGAATCGGCATGATCAGATGACAGTAGCCCGGCAAAGACATTTTCATCATCTGTCGTGAAATGGCGGGACTCCTTCCGGATGAAATCGATCGCCTTGAAAACGAGGATCTTCGTGATCCAGCTCGAAAACCGTTCGGGCTTCTTCAACGTGTGGATGGAGGTGAAAGCGGTATAGATCGCCTCCTGATAGATGTCCAGGGCGTCCTGTTCATTCCGGACGTATACATACGCCGTCCGGTACAGCTTTTCCCTGACAGAACCGATGAGCAGCTCAAACGATTCATCATCGCCCTTTTTGGCCTTTTTCACTAGTGATGCGATATCCATGTATGTTCTCCTTTCTGTTACGTTATATAGTCGTGTGTGGTGGCCTATTTGGTTGCAAGGTGTGTAAAATGAGATTAATAGGTTCGGGTGGTTCCTTCATTGTTTTATCGGATTGTTTCGTGTGTTCTATCAGTAGTGGTGCATGGAGACGATTCCCGTGCACCATTTTTTTGACGCAACGGAACCGTCGCTATGTGTTCATTTTTCCGGATATTCTGGGTTGGATTTCGGATTGTGGGTGGTTGGGGATAGGTTTAAAGTAGAGATAAGATCAGTTAAGGGAGTGAAGGAATTGAAAAAACGCACTAGTTTATTTTTATGCCTTATTATGTTAACGCTTACACTTGCCGCGTGTTCGTCAGGGGACAAGAAGACCGGAGGCGACTCCAAGGAATTGACGGTGTATTCACCTCATCCGCTCGAATTCACAGAGCCTCTTGTTAAAGACTTTGAAAATGAAACCGGTATCAAAGTAGAGTTGATCTCGGCTGGATCTGGTGAACTATTGAAGCGTGTTGAGTCAGAAAGTAAGAACCCATTATCGGATGTCCTCTGGGGAGGTTCAATCTCTACGTTGAGCTCCAAGAAAGACTTGTTTGAGAAATATGAGTCTTCTAATGAAGAGGATGTCATTGATTCCTATAAGAATACGGATGGATATATTACACGTTTCTCTGTTGTTCCAAGTGTCATCATGGTGAATACGAACCTGATCGGTGATGTGAAGGTGGAAGGCTATCAAGACCTCTTGAACAAAGAACTAAAAGGGACGATTGCGAATGCGGATCCTTCCAAATCTTCATCTTCATTCGAGCACCTGATCAACCAGTTATATGCAATGGGTGAAGGTGTACCCGATGACGGCTGGGACTATGTGTCTGACTTTGTGAAAAATCTCGATGGGAAGCTATTAAGTGGTTCGTCCGCAGTGTACAAAGGGGTAGCAGATGGTGAGTATACGGTTGGACTGACGTTTGAAGAAGCAGCACTGAACTATGTGAAAAATGGGGCACCTGTGGAAGTCGTCTATCCTGAAGAAGGAACAATTGCGAAAGCTGATGGAATGGCCATCATCAAGGATGCCAACAACTTGGAGAATGCCAAAAAATTTGTGGACTATGTAACGGGAAAAGAAGTGCAACAGAAAATCACGTCTGAATTGAACCGTCGTTCGGTCTTAAAGGGGATCGAAATCGATCCCAAGTCAGGAATGAAAGACTTAAACGATGTGAAAGTCATCAAGGACGATGAAGAATGGTCCAATGATAATAAAGAGGAATTGCTGAGCAAATACAAGGACATCTTTACAAGCAATTAAGATGAATAGGCCGCCTCCCTCACGAAGAGGAGGCGGTCCTTTTTAAACCAGGGGGAATGAGACATGCCGACTCAAATCACGTTTAATGATGTAACCAAGAAGTACGGAGATACAACGGTCATTGATGGGCTTTCATTGGATATAAAAGAAGGAGAACTGTTCACACTGCTGGGTCCTTCAGGTTGTGGGAAAACCACGCTACTCAGGATGATTGCAGGGTTCCACAGTGTAGATGGGGGAGAGATTTCGTTTAACGAACAGGTGATCAATGAGATCCCGGTCAATAAGCGGGACATTGGAATGGTGTTCCAAAGCTACGCCATCTTCCCCCATATGACGGTGAAGGATAATGTAAAGTATGGGCTGAACGCACGGAAGCTTCCGAAAGATGAAAAATCCAGACGGCTGGAGGAAATCCTGGAGACGGTTCAGATCACCCAATATCAGGACCGGCTTCCGGCACGACTTTCCGGAGGGCAGCAGCAAAGGGTGGCACTCGCCCGTGCAATCGTCATTCATCCGAAGGTTCTGCTCATGGATGAGCCCCTGTCCAATTTGGATGCCAAATTGAGAATTGATATGCGTCGTGCTATCAACGAGATTCAGAAGAAGATTGGCATCACGACGGTATACGTTACCCATGACCAAGAGGAGGCACTCGCCATTTCCGATCGGATTGCCGTCATGAATCACGGTGAAATCCAACAGGTCGGTTCTCCCACAGATATCTATCTTCGCCCGGCCAATCAGTTCGTGGCTACGTTCATCGGACACTCGAACCTATTCAGCGGGAAGGTGTCACACCAAGGTGGGAAAACCCTGATTACCTTGGCTGATGGATTCACGTTCGAGATGACGAATCTCAAGAGTGAGGCGAAGGACGGAGCGGCGGTGACGGTTGCCGTCCGTCCTGAAGAATTCATCATTTCAGAATCAGAGGAAGGGATTGATGGGATGGTTACATTCCGGAACTTCCTCGGAAAATATATTCACTATGAGATTCAGCTTCCAGATGGAAGCAAGGTGGAACTCAGTCAGGATACCAACACATCTAAGCACTTCTTTGAAGTGAACCAGACGGTCAAGCTCCAGCTGTTGGTGAACAAGATCAATGTCTTCACAGAGGACGGGGAGCACAGTCTGATTGAAGGGGTTGTGAAATATGAATAAGCGATTCCCTAGATTCAAACTCGACTTCTGGAACATTATGATCATTCTCTGTTTGGCGATCTTCGTCCTGTTCCTCGTCTATCCATTATCATCTTTGATCATCAATAGTTTCAAAAGTCCGGGCTCAGACAGCTTCACGTGGGCCAACTATCAAACATTCTTTGAAAAGAAGTACTACTATGAATCGCTCTTCAACAGTTTCTCGATTACCATTCTGGTCACGATCTTCGCCGTCCTGCTTGGAGTACCCCTTGCCTATCTGATGACGACGATGAAGATCAAGGGGAAAGGGATTCTTGAAGTCCTTATCATCATCTCCGTCCTGTCCCCACCGTTTATCGGGGCGTATTCATGGATCCTCCTGTTGGGGAGAAGCGGGGTCGTCTCGACGTTCTTCAAGGAACATTTTAATATTCAAACCCCGAGTATTTATGGGTTTGCGGGCATTCTGATCGTCTTCACCTTCAAGCTGTTTCCGTTCATCTATCTGTATGTATCAGGGGCATTGAAGAAAATGGATTCGTCCCTGATCGAGGCAGCTGAAAGTCTAGGGACGACTGGAATGAAAAAGGTCTATACGCTCATCCTGCCGCTCATTCTGCCAACGATTCTTGCAGGGTCTCTCCTCGTATTCATGAATGCACTCGCTGATTTCGGTACGCCGATGCTGATTGGGGAAGGCTTCTCCACAATGCCGGTCCTGATCTATTCGGAATTTATCAGTGAAGTCGGAGGCAATGCGTCATTTGCCGCGGCGCTCAGTACGATCATGATCATCATTACTGCGATCATCTTCATCGGTCAAAAATACATTGTGAACAAGAAGTCGTTTGAAATGAGCTCGTTGCGCCCTATCAAACCTGTGAAAGTAAAAGGGTTCAGGAATATAGTGGCACATCTCTTCATCTATGTAACGATTGCCATCGCCATCATTCCTCAAATCACGGTCATCTACACGTCATTCTTGAAGACGCAGGGATCGATCTTTGTCCCTGGATTTTCACTGGACAGCTATATCACCGTGATGGATCGTATGGGAGATTCCATCATGAATACGTTCGTGTACGGACTGATTGCCATCATCATCATCATTATCCTTGGGATGTTGATTGCCTATGTTTCCGTGCGACGGAAGAATTTCTTCACATCCCTTCTCGATACAATTGCGATGTTCCCATACATCATTCCGGGGTCGGTTCTTGGGATCACCTTATTGGTTGCGTTCAATGACGAACCATTGTTGCTGAGTGGTGGAGCAGCCATCATGATCATCTCGTATGTAATCAGGCGGTTGCCGTATACGATGCGTTCGAGTGCGGCCATCATCTATCAGCTGAGTCCAAGTCTCGAGGAAGCATCGATCAGTCTCGGCTATTCGCAGCTTCGTACCTTCCTGAATGTAACGGCGAAACTGATGATGCCGGGGGTGCTTGCCGGTGCACTTCTCAGTTGGATCACCGTCATCAACGAACTGAGTTCATCGATCATCCTCTTCACGGGAAGTACGAGGACGATGTCTGTGGCCATCTACTCCGAGGTCATCCGGGCAAGTTACGGGACGGCCGCCGCATTATCCACGATCTTGACGGTCACGACGATCATCACGCTGATCATCTTCTTTACATTCAATAAGACCAAGGAAATCAGTATTTAGAGAGGGGGGGAAGAGAATGACATACACTGTAGTGGAATCCTACACCCACGCCAAGACGGGGCGGGAAGAAGATAACGAAGACCGTATTGTGACTGTGCCCGGTTTTGCCGCGGTGATCGATGGCATGACACCCCAGGATAAGAGTCTTTATTCCGGAGTATCCCCTGCCCTGATCTGTACAGAACGGCTCTCCGAGTGCATCGGGCGCTTTGCTCAGGAGATATCGTGTTATGATGCCGTTACGGCTCTGACGGACTGTATCGCGGATTACTACCGGGAACATCACATTCTCGAAGATGTCAGCAGCCATCCCCATAAGCGCATGGGAGCCAATATCATCCTGTACAGCGACCATCGCAAGGAAGTGTGGTTCGTCGGGGACTGTCAGTGTTCCATCGATGGGGTGGTGACCACGAATGAAAAGCTCGTCGATCAATTGATGACAGATATGAGGATCACCATTCTCAGGAGCTATCTGGAAACGAGAAACGTCGAGGACTTGTATGGAAAAGATCTCAGCACCCTGCACATCCAGCCGTTTCTACGACAGCAGTACCATCACCAGAACAACCAAACGGATTCACCACTAGCCTACACCGTCATCGATGGCTTCCCGGTCATTCGGGATCAGCTGAAAGTGATCAATGTGAAAGAGGCAAAAGACGTGATCTTGGCAAGTGACGGGTATCCCGTCCTGAAGGAAGACCTTGCCCAAACGGAAGCGGCACTCGCTCACTTACTTAAAAACGATCCCCTATGCTATTTTCTGAAGCCAAACACAAAAGGGCTAGAGAAAGGGAAAGATTCGTTTGACGACCGGGCTTTTTTAAGAATGAAAGTGTAGTCAGCTTGTAGTGGCTCTCTTATAATAAGAGATACAATGCTTCCAATAAGTTGGTGTGATCATCATGATAGGAAACACAACGATTAACAAACTGTATCGTGAGAAACTAAGCCGGTCCCTGCTCCTGTTTGCGATTATCCCTACGATTCTCGTAACGGGAGTTTTCTTTCAACTATTCTTCATGATTATCAATGAAATCAGCGATCGGGAACTTACCAGTCAAAACAAGGAATTGTCTTCGTTTTTGTCGAGCGAAATCACGTCGTACAAAAAAGAGATTCAATCCCTTCAAGAAGATCCCAGGCTGTCCCGGGTATTCCAGACGAATGACGTGCATAACGACATGTACAAGGAACTCTATCAAGTGGTCACGGATCACCAACTGAAGAGTAATTTTTATATTGTCGATGTAGAAGGGAACATCCTTTTAACGAATGCCTATAAGGATAACACGGCACAGATTTACTATGATAAGTATCTGACAAAGGTTAATAAGAATCAGGATAGAGACATTACCTTTTATAATGAAAAGGATAATCATGCGGCAGATTTCACCTTTTTAAAGATGACGGCACCAATCTACGATGGCAATAGGGTAAGCGGATTCATCATCTTTGATCTGCAGTCCAATCAGTTGAGGCGATTCTATGAGAATATGAATTATACAGATATCGTCATTACCGATCCCTTCGGTAACCAGCTATTCTCATCGAAACGATCGCTGATCCTGGATAATGGCAAGATTGGTGTGCTATCCAAGAAGGGGTACCATACCGTTTCCTCATCCATTGTCCAGGATGAATTCATTGTTCACTCCATACGCTATGAAGGACTGTTACAAAAGGGATTCTTTTTCGGATTCCTAGGTCTATTCGTCATTTGTGGTCTGATGGTGATCATCACGAGGCTCTTTGCCAATCGCATCGCCCGGAAGAAAACCAAGTCCATCGATACTCTCCTTTCAACGATTCAGGACGTCAACGAAGGAAGGTATAAAGGCTATAACCAACTGGAGGAAGAGGATGAATTTGAAACCATCAATTATTATCTTCATGACATGATCCTTTCCAAGAACCTTCTTCTTTCAGAGAATAAAGAAATCCACATTCGGAAGACGGAGGCCGAGATCAAGCAGCTTCAGATGCAATTCAATCCGCATTTCCTCTTCAACACGCTGGAAAACATCAAATTTATGATCCGCATGAATCCTTCATCTGCCGAGGAGCTTCTATTAAAGTTATCCTCGATCCTTCGCTACTCGATTGATAATACCGATCAGGACAGCCCGTTGAAGGATGATATCAAGTATATTTACGATTACCTCGATATCCAGAAGGCAAGATTTGAAGAACGATTGAATTTCTCCGTGGAGATACCGGAAGAACTGGGAACCACTCCGATACCGAAGTTGATTATGCAGCCCTTGGTGGAGAATGCAGTGAAATATGGCATTGATCATGTCGATCATCTGCTGATCAAGATCAAGGCATCCAGAATAGGGGATAAGCTCATCATCATGATATTAGATACGGGGAGTGGATTCACGCCGTCCCGGTTACAGGAAATCAGAGACTTGTTACACACTACTCAAAATCCCTCCAACCATATCGGGATCTACAATGTGCACAGACGAATCCAATTGAAATATGGCCGATCGTATGGAGTGAGAGTGTTTAGTGAAGAGAACAAAGGAAGCCTTCTATTGATCACCATTCCTTATAGAGAGGAAGTGTAACGATGCTGACATTAGTCATTGTGGAAGATGAACGTATCATACGGCAGGGTTTGATCTACACCATTGACTGGACCAGTCTCGGTATCACCATCGTAGGGGAGGCGAGCAATGGGGCAGAAGGGCTTAAAAGAATCAAGGAAGTTAAGCCGGACATCGTGTTGACCGATATCAAGATGCCTGTCATGGATGGTATCCAGATGCTCGAAGAAGTGGCAGGCTTCCATGAATGTGAGAAATTGATCCTCACGAGCTACAGCGATTTTTCATACGCACAGAAGGGGATCCGTCTGGGGGTCTATGACTATATCTTGAAGCCTGTAGACGATCGAATCTTACATGAGACCTTTCAAAAATTAACAAAGAAAATGATAGACCAGCAGAAAGATAAACAGAAAACCCAAACGATCTCCTATTACCAAGAATTGCTAGATAAGGATCTGAGCCATCATTCGAACCATTACGTAACCCAGTGTGTGTCATTCATCAAGGAACATTACCAGGAGAAACTGTCCAACGAAGATATCTCGGAATCATTGAGTGTCAGCACAAGTTATCTCAGCCGAGTCTTTAAGAAGGAAACGAACCTGACCATCATGGATTACCTAAACCGCTACCGGATCATGAAGGCCATCTCCCTCCTGCAAACCGAGAACTACCGCATCTATGAAATCGCAAATGATGTAGGATTCTCAGACTACAAACATTTTAGTACCGTATTCAAAAAATATTTCTCCACCTCTCCAGGCGATTTCATGGCGAGAGGGAGAACCAGATGACGCATGGGGACGGTTCCCATGCGCCACTTTTTTGACGCACCGGAACCGTCCCTGTGCGCCACTATCCGCCATGCGTAACGCTTTCATTTTCATCTGCCCAGTGAGATAATTTACCCAACGACAATCTCAAGGAGGCGTTGGATGTGAAGAAGGTGTTGAATAAGCCCGAGGACTTGGTGGTGGAGATGTGCAAGGGGATGGCGCTTGCTCATCCGGAGCTTGAGTTCATGAAGAAGTACAAGGTGATGAAGAAGAAGGAGTTAAATGAAGAGAAGGTCACGCTGATCAGCGGCGGCGGTAGCGGACATGAGCCGGCCCATGCGGGTCTTGTGGGGAAAGGGATGTTGGACGCGGCCGTGTGCGGTGACGTGTTTGCCTCACCTTCGCAGATTCAGGTGTATCAGGCGATCAAGGCGACGGCCGGGAAGAAGGGTGCCCTGCTCATCATCAAGAACTACAGCGGTGATATCATGAACTTCAAGAACGCTGCCCACCTGGCCTCAGAGGACGGCATCGAGGTGGAATACGTCAAGGTCGACGATGATATCGCAGTGGAAGACAGCCTGTATACGGTGGGACGCCGGGGTGTTGCGGGAACCGTGTTTGTACATAAGATCGCCGGGGCGGCAGCAGAGGAAGGCAGGAGCCTGCAGGAAGTGAAGGCCGTGGCGGAGAAAGCGGCGAAGAGCGTGCGCAGCATCGGATTCGCCCTGACCTCCTGCACGGTACCAGCAAGCGGATCGCATACGTTCAAGCTTGCCGACGACGAAATCGAGTACGGCGTCGGCATCCATGGCGAACCCGGCACGCGTCGTGAAAAGGTAGCATCCGCCGATGAACTGGCAGAGCGCATGGTGAATGATCTTCTGAAGGACATGAAGCTTGAAGGCGACTCAACCGAGCTTGCCGTCATGGTGAACGGCTTCGGGGGCACACCCCTGCAGGAGCTCTATCTGTTCAATAACGCCGTCACCCGGATCCTTTCGGGGATAAAGATTGCCATCAATCGAGCTTTCGTCGGCAACTATATGACGAGCATCGATATGGCGGGCGTGTCCCTGACCTTCATGAAACTCGATGATGAACTGCGCACGTTGCTGTCGAGTGAGAGCTTGGCTCCGGCATTCAGGGTGGACGGACCGGTTCCAGGGGTCGAGTACGTCGACTTCGGGGAAGAGGAAGAATCGACTCCTGTATCCTTCGAGGTGGAAACAGCGGAGGAGCACTCGAAGATCAAGGATAACAAGCTATCCCTCCAGAACATGATCTATCTCGTGGACAAGATGAGCGACGTGATCATCCGGAATGAAGTCCCGTTCTGCGAGCTCGATTCCCACGCCGGCGACGGGGATTTCGGCATGAGCGTCTCGAAGGGTTTCAAGCAGCTGAAACGGGAGTGGAAATCGATCTTGGACCAAGACAATCTCACCATCGGTAGCTTCCTTGATGCAAGCTCCATGGTCATCATGGAATACTGCGGCGGGGCGTCCGGTCCGATCTGGGGATCCGCTTTCCGCGCAGCAGGGAAATCAGCCGGTGACCGAACCGAACTGACAGTGTCAGAATTCGCCGACATGCTGCAGGCGGCAGTGAAGGGCATCCAGGATACAGGCGAGCGATCCTTCGGAAGGGGAGCGGATGTGGGCGACAAAACCCTCATCGACGCCCTCGTCCCTTGTGCGGACGCCTGGTCGGACAGCGCATCAAACGGAGACGACGTCAAAGCGGCATTTGAAAAAGGAGCAGCGGCCGCAGTAGAGGGAGCCGAGAAAACCAAGGACATCGTCGCCCGGATGGGACGCGCCGGAACCGTCGGCGAACGCAGCCTGGGTCATCCCGATGCCGGTGCCTATGCCCTTGGGGTGATTTTCACGGAGCTATCAGAGAGTCTGATGTAATAAGTAGTGGCGCATGGGGACGGTTCCCATGCGCCACTTTTTTGACGAGCCGGAACCGTCCCCATGCCACAAATGAAACCAACTTCGCCTTTTAATCGTATATAGAGTCATTAGACAAGATGGAGGCGAGTTTCATGAGACAGCTATACATTAAGCAGAAGGTGTTCAGCTTCAATGATAAATTCACGGTAAAGGATCAGGATGAGCAGGACCGATTCTATGTGGAGGGGAGCTTCCTGCGGATCCCCAAGACGTTTTCAATCATGGATACAAGCAAGGAAGAGGTCGCCCTCATCACGAAGAAGACTCTCAGCTTCCTTCCGAAGTTCTTTGTAGAAGTGGGCGGCGAAGAGGTCCTGACAATCAAGAAAGAACTATCCTTCTTCAAGGACCGCTATACGATCGACGCAGCCGGGATCGAAGTACAGGGCAACTGGTGGGACATGAACTTCCAGGTCCTCAAGCACGGAGAAGTCGTCGGCGAGGTGGCCAAGGAATGGTTCTCATGGGGTGACAGCTATAAGGTGAACGTTCTCCAGGATGAGATGGAGACGGTCATGATCGCCATCGTCATCGCCATTGATTGTGTAAAAGAGGATGAGTCGTCTGCGAATTCATCAATCGATTTTAACTAGAGATGCGGGAGATATCCCGTGCTTTAAAGGAGGAGAAAGTGTGGGTGCAATTGCCATGCTTTTTTTGCCTTCACTAGGACAGAATAGGAAGGATACGATTAACGGTTATGAGAGGATTTACTTGTCTAGTGCTAAAAAAATAAGCTAAGAATCCCTTTTCGAGAGCTTCTTAACTTATTAGACGTAAACATATCTGAGTGAATTCGATTAATAAATATCTTTCAATGCAGACCGTAGGGTAGATGAGATATTCAAATGCGTAATGTCAATTCCCAAGTGTATCATCGTTTGGGCAACCTCTGGTCTAATTCCTGTTAAAATGGAATTTACACCTGACATCTTTAAGGCTTCAACCACCTTAAAGATATGACCTGCAACCATCGTATCGATGATCGTTACGCTGGATAAATCAATTATTAAATGCTCTAAAGAATAATCATTGCTTTTAGTCAGGGCTTTATCCATTAGCTCCTGTGCTCGTTGAGTATCAATATCGCCTATCAATGGTAATACACCTACGTCATCCGTTACTTGGATAATGGGGATTGATAATTCTAGTGCCGTAGATTCTGCTGCATAAATTCTTTTAAAGTAGCTCTCCGTATATGATGTACTTAACCATTGAACGGCCCGATCCACGACTGAATCAAAATTCGATATAATTTCATAAAATTGCTCAATAGTCAGTTTGTATATGCTGCTTTCTTCCATCAGGATTTTGCCAATTAAATTTCTATAGTCTCTTACTTCATCCAATGCAACTTCTATCGGAAGGTTGGCATTGACCAACGTATGGACAGCTTCATTTCCCCATACTTCTAACTTTTCAAACGTGGTATCTAAGTTTTCGGCTATGGATGCAGCATAAATGGTAATGATATTTTCCCGCCAACTTTGTAGATGATTAGTAGGGATGGTTTTATTAGATTTGGTCCCATCTTTTTGGCTAATTAGTTCGTGCTTTAGAGATAAGACCTTGTGAGCAATTTCTTCTTTAACTTTTGTGACCGATTCCAATACTGATGCCTCCTCTTTTTAATCTTGGGCTATACATTGATTTTACCATAATAGTAGAAAATATAATTGGAAATATGGGTCGGAGAAATTATATAGAAGAACGTAGAGGTGGGCGACGAAGAGGCCCTGACGATCAAGAAAGAATTATCCTGCTTCAAGGACTGCTATACGTTCGAGGTAGCAGGATTGAAGTGAGTGGGAATTAATGGGGCGTGGACTTCCAGATCCTTCAGCACGGGGAAGTCCTTGGTGAGTTGGCCAAGGAATGATTCTCATGGGGTGACAGTTACAAGGTGAGATGGAGACGGTCATGATAGTCAACGTCATTGATGAATTAGGATGAGTCGTCTTTGATTCATTATTAGATTTTAACTAGAAGAGCGGGAGATATCCCGTACTTCTTTTTTTTGCCTTCTGTCCCGAATTCCTAATTGGATTCCAAATCAAGACCAATTAACCGCAAGAAATACCTATTTTTGTTAAAACTCTGGTTATTAGTGGTATATAAATGGTATTGATGGTACGATATTGAACAAATTGGAATTTAATTGGATGTTGTAAGTGGGAGACTAGATCCATATAGAAAGGACCGATCACATGAGCACGGAGATCAAGATTCAGTATGAAGAGGCGGAAGTGGCACTGTCAAAGCTGCGTCAGTCAGTCGATTCCTGGGACACATCATTTCCGAAAGAGATTGGCGGAGCGAATAAGCTTGAAGTCATCAACAAGCTGAACGAGCTCAATGCGCAATGCCAGAAAATGCTTGAGACCTACCAAGAACTTCTGATGGATAACCAGGAAACATCGAAGCAATCAATTGAAGACATGGAAGATACCGACCAAAGCCTCCATTCCATGATTTCCATGGGCCGATAAGGGGGGACTCTATGAAAATACTAGATGTAGACGGCTTTCAAAAGGGAATAAAAGAAATAGAGGAGACCTTATCCTCTCAGAAAAAACAGGCGGAGCAGATCCAGAAGGCCATACAGGGAGTTACCGATCTAGATGAGGCATTCAAGGGAAAAGGTGGAAACGCCATCCGGGATTTTTACCGCAGTAAGCACCTTCCCCTACTTAAACAGTATCAGACATTTCTATCCGACTACCAAGCAGTTGTCAAGCAAATGAATGACGCGCTTCATAACCTGGAGCCTGCACCTGATGGGTTTATGAATGAGGGATTCTTGGAAAATGAATTGGAAGCAGGTCTTCGCCTCGCGAAGCAAACAACCGAACAACTCACCAGTGAAGCCAATAATACGATAGGTAGTGTCTCCGACATCGTCACGCTACCAAAGATTGAGGATGAAACCTGCGTGCAATATGTGGCCAAAGCTGAGAGGGAAATCGACGAAAGTATCGAAAAGCTGTATGAGTTCGACCATGCTCAAACCGCTTCACTCTCATCACTTCAAGGGCAGGTCGATGCTTTGGAAAAACAGATTATGCAGCTTCACCCTGCTTTTCAGAAACTGCACGCTAAACCGGTACTTTCAATCTATGGTGGACAAGAAGGCATGCCTCAACAACTTAGTTTCTCCAATGTCGGGAAAAATGTGAATGGATTGATCAACGACTCCGGAAATCTAGGAGCGTTACTAGAAAAGACAAAAAATGTCTTGAATTCGGAAAAAATTCAAATGATAATGGAGAAAACGTATCAGATAGTGGCTTCTCTTCCCGTATGGGGAATATCTAGACAAGGCGTTTATACTTGGTTTGAAAAACTAGTATTGAATGAGAATGCGAAGGTTTCTTCAAAAGATGGGGATCGTCAGAATGGAGGAAATGAACCGAAATATACAGGATCAAATCAAGTTGAAAACATGAGCACTGCTGACGAGTCAAATGGCTCTGAAGTAACAATCGTAGACAATCAGATTCAAAATCCCAATGACGTTCAAGTCACCAAAAAGGTTCAGGTATTCGACGAAATTGAAGGGAAAATCGACGGGTTTTATTACGTTTATTCAAATGGACAGATTATTTGGGAACATATAACACGTTCTGACCAAGTATTTTACAAAGAAGTGGATGAGGTTCCAGAAAGTCGAGTGGGAGGGGCTAGGGAGTTAGACTCTCTATTAGATGAAACGCCACTTGAGTTTTTGGAGTGGATAAATCCAAAAGGTTTCGCTATGAAAATGGGGAGAAAAGGGGTTAGGTTCGTTACGAAATCCTTCGTGAAAAGAGTAAGTAAAAAGAAGGTAAAAAAAGATAAGGTAAAGGATACGAAGAAGGTTGAAGGGGTTAGTAAGGGTAAAGATAATCTGAAATATGATAACAGAGTTTTAAAAAGGATGAAAGAAGATTCGGGAACACATCATAACTTCCCTACATCTTTTGACAAAACAATTTTATCTAACAAGCCATCAGTTGTTAGACCAGATGGTCGTGCAGAATATTTACACAAAGGAACTATCAACGGTCAACAAGGTGTCTATCATATAACACTTAAAGACGGTGTAGTCACCCATCGATCATTTATTCCGAAGAGCGATTGGAAAAGGTATTCTAACCGTTGGGAATTACCTTCCCAAGTTAGCCCATAAATTGGAGGTTTTGAGGACTTGAAAAAGCTGGATTATAAAACTTACGGAGATTTTACAGAAGAAATGTTGCTTCTAAAGTATGACGGACAAGTAATCTACGAGGGATATACAGATGACTTAATAACTTCAGTAACAGGTGACCTAGAGTTAAGATTAAATCATGGTAGGATTAATACTTCTTCAGTAATCGCTAGAAAATGTAATGAACATATTGTATGGATACCAAAAATCCCTTTAGACTCAGATTATATCTATACCACGATTATTTTTAATTTGGGTCAGTTTGCAGATTTATGGACATTTTTAAAATATGATGCAGAAGATGACTTAGGTTTTATAAAAAATATAAGTGCAGATGAATTAAAAATAATTTGGATGACTGGGGCTAGAGGTACAGAACGAATTGATGATATGTCAAGTCTAATTAAATCAGTTAAAAAAAATACCATTGCACTTTCTACGAGTTTAGAAGAACTGGATACAATTCTTTATGATCTTATTGAAAATCAGTGGGTATTAAAAGAAGGTAAGATCATAGAAGGTAAAGACAATTGGGAAAGCTTTGTTGCTTATCTTGATAAGGGTTTATTTGAGGAGTGGAAGGTTTTAAGAAAAGATAGTGAAGATAATCTATATATTCACTTAGGGAATGAATATTGTTTACCAATTTAACACTAGTAGCGGCTATCGAATGATAGCCGTCTTTTCGTTAGAGTACGGAAGAGTGCCGAATACTTCCCACAAAATACATTCTAACTATTCATATAATCTGATAAAGTTTGTGCTGATCTCATTTCAATTTTTATGGACATGGGAGGAGGCGGATTTAAGTGGAAAACGAAATGAACAAGTTGTATAGAGAAATAGCTGAAACGGTTAATGAAATGATCCCAGAGGAATGGGAGAAATTTTATTTTTATGCTCAAATATCGGATACTGGAGGAGGAACGTACTTTTTTTATAATACACTTGAAAATAAGCATTATAAATATAGTGTGGAAATTCCTTACACCTGTCAGGTTGATGAAGATGAATTTGAGAGGAAAGAAGATGTTTTATATCAATTGAGTAAGGAACTTAGAACAGTTTTTAAAGATAATGAACAGGAACCTTGGTATTCCTTTACACTGTCCCTAGAGCGTAGCGGGAAATTTAAGTGGCATTATGATTATACAAATTGGTTTGATATAGACTATGGGTTTGGCGACCAAATGATGATTTGGAAAAATAAGTACTTGGGTGAGGTGTCAAGTGATGGAGAATATAAAGCGTTAATCGATCGATTACCTGGTGAACAATGCCGGTTTCGCCACTAGCGGTGAATTTCTCTCCAACCACCATGAGACCGATCACAACCAGGTCATGGTGAACGTGGCGTCGGTGGTGGATATGACGCATCTGTACCTGAAGGACATGGTGGCAAAAGGCTCGGGCACCATCATCAACCTCGCCTCCGTCGTCTCATTCCAGCCCGTCCCCTACATGGCCGTATACAGCGCAACCAAAGCCTTCGTCCTCTCCTTCACCGAATCCCTCTGGGAAGAATACCGGAAGAAGGGGATCAAGGTACTCGCCCTCTGCCCAGGAGCCACGGCCACCTCATTCTTTGAAACGGCCGGAGACGTCTCCTTCGGGAAGATGCGGACAGCTGAACAAGTCGTTCAATCCGCCTTCCAAGCACTGGCAAAAGGAACCAGCTTCGTCGTCGACGGGAAGTCGAACTATGCGACTACACAGATGGGGCGATTCTTGCCGCGGAAAGTGTTGACGCGATTTGTGGCGGGGATTATGAAGAAATAGAGAGTTTTCCATTCCATAATAGAAGTGCCTTACTTTACTCGGGAGCATCATTCGAGTATGACCTCATGACTAAGTAAATTCAAACATGCACTAGAAGAAACTTATCACATATATAGGTGATATCCGTGTTGCTTAAGGAGGATATCATGAAGCCTTTCTTACCTAGTGAAACATATTTCGGTGAATTAGAATTAATTCATTCATTTTATGGGGCTATGCCTACAGGAGTTACTGTTTCTGAAACGGGTCGTATTTTCGTTTGTTTTCCGAAGTGGGGAGACGATGTCAAGTTTACTGTGGGGGAAATTGTTGAGAATACTTTACAGCCTTATCCTGATGTACAAACGAATGTGGAGAACTACGAGGATATCACCATGACGTTCATCAGTGTCCAAAGTGTAGTTGCCGATGGAAGGGGAACGCTATGGGTATTGGATACAGCGGCACCCAATTTTTCCGAACCGATTAAAGGTGGAGCGAAATTAGTCGCTGTTGATTTAGAAACCAATACAATCAGAAAGGTTTATACCTTTTCGGAAGATGTTGTCCTGGCCACAACGTATCTGAATGATGTACGATTTGATTTCCGTGTAGGGAAAGCGGGTTATGCATATATCACGGATTCATCATCGAAAGGACCAGGAGCTATTATCGTTGTGGATTTATCAACTGGACACGCATTCAGGCGGTTAAATGGGGCAAACTCAACATCACCCGATCCCTATTTTTTACCGAAGGTTGAAGGTCGGATTTTAATGAATCGAAACAAAGATGGTTCCACTTCCCGATTTACATTAGCTTCTGATAGTCTTGCGATTTCCCCCGATGGGAAGACAGTATATTTTGCTCCACTAACCAGCCGTCATTTGTTCTCGATCTCGACAGAAGCCCTTAGAGACAAAACGATCCCGGACACGGATCTACCTTATCATGTGGAGTATTGGGGAGAAAAAGGTGCATCGGATGGCATGATTACAGATGCAAAAGGGACGGTTTATGCTGGAGATTATGAAAACAATAGTATCCGAAAGATATGGCCGAATGGCACAATGGAAACCATTGCACATGATCCGAGAATCTTATGGCCGGATACTTTTTCAATTGGTCCGGATCGATACCTATATGTCATTGTAAATCAATTACATCGGCAGGCAAGGTTCCATTATGGAAAAGACCTGCGAGAGAAACCGTATAGTTTACTTCGTATGAAAATTGATGAGCTTCCTGCTTCCACATACACGCTATAAGGTGTGATCCGGTCTTTTTTGATTATCAAATAAACGTCTTATAACATACATTGAAAACCTGACTACTAAAAAGGAAAAGGAAAGTGAATAAAAAGTAGTGCTCCCATTCCATCCTTTTTTATATTTTACAAGCTGAGTGTTTTTTTCTAGCCATAGCTCAATAAGGGTCAAGGGTACACTTAAATACAGAACCTTTATCAGGCACTGAAGGATAGGAGAATCCTTAGTGATTTGATTATAAAAAACACATGTAATCGGAAAAAGGATGTAATCGAACAATACGCTCGTTTTGACACGTTTCGGAAACCGTGTGGGATATTCAACATACCCTTTATATACAACCAACTTATCGACCAACGATGCATAATAACTCTTTATAAAGAAAACAAGGAGCCAGTCCTTTGCAAGAGGTTTATTAACTAACAAAATAAAGGAACCAATACCAAAGAAATAAAGCCATTTAATCATGTTGATTTCGAATTTCTTTCTCACTTATAGCACCTCCACCGAATAGGTTATCCCTGATTCAAATGGTTATACTAGTGAGCGTTAGGTAGTACCTTTTTAAATATCAGCGTGCGACGTATGTAGTACTCCACCACATTACGCAAAGAAAGGAAGCCGCGGCTCAACGCCTGTAGCTTCCTTTTTTCGCATCCCGCATGACTCTCTTCAATCCGGTTCCCCGGAAGATGGAGGTCTTCGAATCGTAGGTAAGGGTCTTCTTGTTCTGGAATAGCATCATCTTGGTCCATTGTGGTTTCGTGATAGTAATCGATCACTTCTGAGAAAAGTGTTGACGCGATTTGTGGCGGGGATTATGAAGAAGTAAAGAAGTGTAGTCTAGCAAGATGTGTTAGTTAAAATACATTTAAAAGAGAGAGCAGAATGATCACGACAAAATATTTATAAGCGGGCCTTAACGATTCGCTCTCTAAAGAATGATTCTTGACATCTACAGTTATAAACCCAAGCAAAATGATGACTAAGATATTTGTGATGATATCCTTTATTGAGGCAAGACCCGAAAACAGTGTTAATAGTAAGACGATGCTCATGATGACCATTATCGAGAGTGGAATATACTCCGGTCTAAACCTTGGGGCGTTTTGCATGTGGATTAGCCTCTCTTTCAATATCTAATAGGATTAATTTGGAAATACCGATAAGATAAGCGTATCATAAGCCGCATACGTTGTGAATGAATTCGTTAAACAATTGGTTCATGGATAAAGGAATGGTGCATTGGATACCTAGGATTACGCATAGGAAATAAAAAAGGAAGCTGCAGCTCAACGCCTGCAGCTTCCTTTCTTCGCATCCCGAATGACCTGCTTCAATCCGGTCCCCCGGAAGATGGAGGTCTTCGAATCGTCATTGGTGACATAGATCTCTCCATACGATTGTTCGTCTTTGAAGCCGATGAGTTCATAGGTGAGGGTCTTCTTACTCTGGATTACCATCATCTTGGTCCATTGTGGTTTTTTGACGATGATTGATCACCTCCGTGATAATGGATTGCTTGCAATTATGTAGATTCATTGGTCTCTTCATGGATGGATCGGGCAATGTCTTGATTCAACTGGTCTATGCTGATTCCCATAGCGCTGGTTAACAAAGTATAAAAACTTAATTGAAGTAGTCATCACGTTGCGATAGGTAAGGAAAGTAATCGATGATTAAATTTCAATATAATGGTAATGTAGTGATTTTTTTAAATTGTACATGATGATTTCTAAGTCTGTAAAGTGTAAAATTTAGTTAAAAGATGAATCGTATGTCATATGTCTGAAGGGGTGGGTTAAGTGAGGCTTAGAGATAAAACCATAGAAGAACTTCTTGATTTAGAAGAAGAAATCAAAACAAATATCCAGATTAGTGATCATGGCTCTTATTATGAATTGATCGATCTATATAAAACACTCTATAGAAGGATAAGCAGTGATCGGGAATCAGAATACCGGTCCAGTCTGTTCCATATAAAAGGACAACTTGTGTATCATCTAGTGACACATGGTACGTATCTCAAAACCGTACACCAAAAAGATGATCGGAATGCAAAAAAATGTTTACAGGAAGCCTTGAAGTATGATCATAAACTACCTATTGCCCATTACCGTCTTGGTTTTTTGTCATATAAAAAAGGGAGTCACTCTGTTGCCCTACTGCATTTTGAACAGGCAGTAAAATACGAAAAAGAGCAAGTGAACAAGATCTTCCAACTAAATGAGCAACAGATGTATAATGCACATCTTTTCCTGGTGAATTGCGGACTTTTCCTTGCTCAGCAAGCACAAGATTCACTGAAATCCTTGGAGAAAGGTGATGAACTCCCCCTTCCTTATGAAATGTCACCGTATTATCCCATGATTGCCGGCACCGAAGAATATCTGGTCGGTCATGAGTACTGCAAGGTAACGGAGGAGGGGGAAGACTATATCGGAAAAGACGCCTGTGAAGCATACAAGGATGATTTAAATACCCTTATTCTGGACTTCACTGATCGGACAGTTACCCTGACATGGAATAGTAGGATGACTTCTCTCGCAGGAAATCAGGCAGAAATCATCCGTCACTTTCTTTTGAAGAGTTGTGATGAGAACCCTCTTCCCCGGCAGTCCTTCTTCGATCTCTTCACAGCTTCAGACGCCAGTGGGGAAGTACCGCGCAATACTTATATCCAGGCAGTCGGGCGCCTGCGAAGAAAGTTTGCAGAGATCGGCCTTGCAGATGTACTTCCCAATCGAAATGTAGGTGGTGAGACAGCCTACTATTATGCCGGGCCATTCCCGTACATGATCCTTCATCGCTCCGATGACGTTTTCCTCCTTCGATGACAGGGGTGTCATCGCCCTTTTGCGATAATGACTTTACAAACATAAGGGAGATGATTGGATGACGAAAACGTGGAATCAGTTATTCATTAGACATGGTTGGTTAGTGGTCGAGTTGGCAGATGGGACGTTTGATTTTGCACAGGAAACGGATGAAAACAGGATGTTTTTACAAAACAGTCTCAAATCGGTCGGGGTGGATTATACCTTCCTTGGTGATCGGCTGATGATTTTTGGACCTGCCGTGGAAGAGGAGTTACTCATTGAAGCCATCAAGTTCAAAAGACGAGGAATTGGGGAAGGTCTTGCATATCGTAATTCAAGGATAGCAGATCTGGACATATACGTCGCTGGGGTTGTCAGGCAGTTAAACCGACTGGGCTTCAAAACCATCACGTCATGTGACGGACATGGAATGAGGAGGTCGCTCGTGGTGGCACAACGACTGACTGAGAAAGATGAAGCAATACTATCTATTGTAGGATTCGACCGAGTCCGACCATCTCATCGAAGCGGGGAACTTAAACTAGAATGTCGGGAGCGCAATACGCTACTGGATGTGGCAGAGCGGCTTGCCATCCTGGATTCAGATTTGCTGAAGAAAGGACCGGCTCACATCCAGGAAACATTCTTCCAGCACAGACTCGAGCATTTACTCGAAATCCCAGGAGATAGCGGGAACGAAAGTGAAGTAAGAGTATATGTCATGGAAGAACTGAGCCCGCTTGTCGATCATCTCACTGTTGATCACGCAGGGAACATCCTGGCAGAGCGAACCTATCGAAACGGCAATGGCCCCACCATCCTTCTGAATGCACATCTCGATACAGTGGAACCAATCGAACTGGGGCGGAACATCCTTAAAGACGGCCCCATCTGGTCGAGCAGCAGAGGCATCCTCGGAGCCGATGACAGGGCAGGTGTTGCCATCCTACTTGAGCTTGCCAATATACTGCACCAAACTTCCTGCTTCAGTGGAAAGGTCAAGTTCATCTTTACAATCCAGGAAGAGTGCGGACTCCTTGGAGCAAGGGAAGTCAGCGACCATTTCCTATGGGGTACGGATGCTGCCTTCGTCGTCGACAGACGTGGTACAGACGATATCGTCACTTCCTGCGGTGGAACCATCCCATTCTGTGACCCGACATACGGATACTTCTTGGAAAGCCTTGCTTCCGGAGGGGGACTGGATGGTTGGAAAACGGTACAAGGAGGAAGCAGTGATACAAGGATATGGGCTTCTCATGGAATTCAGAGTGTAAATCTTTCTGTGGGATATCGGGATGAGCATACGGAAGAGGAGTCATTGGATGTGAACGCTTGCTACAGTACGGTTCAACTCCTGAAAACAATCCTCCAGAGTGGAAGACAACTCAGGCAGATCATCAGACAAATCAATAGGCCAAATATCTTAAGGGAAGCTCTGTAAACGCCGATGAAAGGATTAAGGAATGAGGAGGTAAATGAATTGCCAACATACAATAAACTGGTACGTGACAAGATACCTGAAATCATCGAAGCAAAAGGGAAAGAGGTCTCAACGACGATCCTGTCGAATGAGGAGTATATAAAAGAGTTGAAGTCGAAGTGCTTGGAAGAAGTCGATGAATATATGAATGCCACAACAAATGAAGAAGCAAAAGAAGAACTGGCTGACATCCTCGAAGTATTACATGCCATCGCCAAAACACACGGATCTTCCATGGAAGAAATCGAAAGCATACGACTCCAAAAGAAGCAGGCACGGGGAGGATTCCAGGAACGGATCTTCCTGATGGATGTAAAGGAATAAACCAAAAGGATTGAATGAAATGAGTCATAAATTGAAAGTCGGAGAATTGCGGGCAGACTATCTGACGGATGAAGAAATCTGGAGGACGTTCACCATCGTCCTCTCTTCAAAGTCTGTTAAATCATCAACCTATAAATATGCCCTTATGAAGGCGTTGATCGAAAATCTATACCAGGTCAACGAAGATCTGGAACTGACCTATGATCAACTGGCATACACGTTCACTAAGGTATATTGGAACCTTATCGCCCAACATAATCTAATTTATCAAAATCGGGGGAAGACAGCCAGGGTGGTCACGATCATGAAAGAGGAACAGGCGCGTCATTCCATTCCACCACAAATGGTTTTTGACAAGATCCCCGATTCCCTACAGATTAGTCTGATCAACAAAGTCAAAACCACCATGAAAGAAAACGTCTTTGGGGCCCTATATGGGGACACGGGTGCTACCTTCTATGCATTTGATCACCGGACAGAACGGTTACGATTCAGCCCGGCAGTCCATGTGTTCATGATGAACTACCAGAGGCTGATCGTCCAATTGACCAATTATCACATGGCAGCCATGATCGAGAAACTGAACGAAGTTCCTCATATCAATCATCTGTTGGAGAAAGTGGAAAGTATTGCGAAAAGGGGATCCTTGCGGCCTTACGAGAAGATACTATTATCCCACTTCGAAGCAAAGTGCTTTTATTGCGGTAAGAAGTTGACCGGACAGAAGCGAGAAACACATGTCGATCATTTTATCCCTTGGTCGTTTGTGCAGTCGGATCAGATTTGGAATTTGGTTTTGGCGTGTAACACGTGCAATACATCAAAGAGTGATAAGTTGCCTAGGAAGGATTACTTGTTTACTATTGTTTCCCGGAATGAGGCGTTGGCAACGGATCCATTATTGGTAAGACAGATGGGTAATTATAATGAGAAAAAGCTAGAAAGGATGTATGATTATTCAATTAAAAATGGTTATGATGTTTTGTGGGGGCTGTAAAGCATTAATTCGCTTGCCGGATAAGCAGGTAAACAGATTATAAAGAAGCAGAAAGTCTTCAACACTACTTGGAGGTTGCACCCGTCCAATATAGAACTTTATAGCGCAAGCATAGCCTTTATCCACTCATTTATCGAAATTCTCTAGGGAGATTACCGAAAGAAGGTGATCAAGTACTCGCCCTTTGAGCGGGAGCCATAGCAAAATAGTTACCTCATTATTGGAAGATGTCGGAGACGTGGTCTTCGGAAAGATGCGGACAGCAGAACAGGTCGTCAATTCGCCTTCCCCTCTCTGGTGAAAGAATGCATGTTCTTCGTCGATGATCACGCAGACGGGGAGAGTTTTGCCAGGGGAAGTGTTTACGCCTTTGGTGGCGGGGATTATGAAAAAGTTGAAGGTTTAAAGACTTAAGATATGAAAAGAAAGAAAGCTGCAGTTCAACTCCTGCAGCTTCCTTTCTTCGCATCCCACATGACTCTCTTCAATCCTTTCCCCCGGAAGACGGAAGTTTTGAATCGTTATTCGTGACATAGTTCTCTCCATACAACAGTTCTCATATGAACCCGATGAATTCATAGATAAGGTTCTTCTTATTTTGTATTACCATCATCTTAGTCCATTGTGGTTTCCTGAAGATGATTGATGACCTCCATGGAAAATGGGATTGCTTCATTAGGTCTCTATATGAATGGATAGAGCAATGTCTATGTCTTGATTTAGTCAATCTATACTGATTTTCATTGCGCTGGTTACAGAGTAAAGTGTAAAAGAGTTAGCACTCATTGTTTTTTAATTTTACTAATCACAGTTTTGCTCAGACCTGCTTTCTCCAAGAGCGGGATCTTAGGCAAAGCACATCTCCCTTCTTAATGATAGGTACATATATAATGATAAGTATGAATGATTTAAATTACATTATGAACTAATAAATATATAATTTTAAAACAATCATCATTTGCATTAGATAAGGAAAGTGGCTTTTGCATTTCTATATAATGGGAATATATGAATTTTTAAATTTTATATGATGATTTATAAAACTGTAAAGTGTAAGATTTAGTTAAAAAACGAATCGTATATCATATGTCTAAAATAAGGTGATGCATAATAGATAAGACCATTGAAGAACAACTTGATTTAGAAGAAGAAATCAAATCAAATATTCCCCCTCAAATAATTATGGTTTTTATTATGATTTAATCAATGTTTAAAGATCATAATATTGAAGGATAAGCAGTGACCGGGTCCGGTATATACCATAATGTAAAAAATGTGCGCTTTAAGTGAATATCTGAAATAATATCTCCTGAATAAAGCTGGGTCACCTCTCAATAAACGATAACCTTCGGGGGTAAATCCCCGGATACCTCCTCGATAAATAGCTGACAGTTACTTGGACTCTTGATAATTATTTCTTTATTATGAATCCATATTTTGTTTCTCTGTAACCTCATAAATGGCTCTTCCGAATGATATGATTTCTTATAGACCTCAAGTAAATAGAAAGTATTGATAATTTTTGAAAATAAAATTAACAAAGGTTAATAAGGAATTATACCCGATTCATTAAGATATTTTAGACAACAACCTCCCTGAATTTTAAAATATTTTAATTATGGGAAGTAAAACAGATCCGGAAATCCAGAAAAAGTCTGCTGAGGTGTGGATTCAATGTAAATTATTGTGGGGCTAGATTAAATGGCATCAAAGGAGGACTAGGTATTAAAGAAAATGGTATTGCATTTTGTTCATACATCCTAAGTTGTCTGAAAGGGGAGTCTTCACTTTGACTTCTGAACGGAAATTGGTGGTCTCCCAGATTGCTAATGGCTCCCGTTGGTTTAAAGAATGGTCAATGAACTATTATCGAAAGGCACTTAGTGATCGAATATTGATAAACATCTTCTAATGGATGTAAATATAAGGGCATTGAAAAAAATGAGGGATATGAGTAGAATAATAATGGATAAATAAATACATACATGTAGGTATTACTAAATTTTGAAAGAACTCTTTGCTTTTAATGGGAGCTAATGTTTGGTAATATTATATTAGTCTATAGGAGTAAAGGAGTTTGGAAAATGACACAAGAATTAAGAGCAATCAGTCTTTTTTCGGGTGCTGGTGGGTTTGATATAGGGAGCCATATGGCAAATGTACCGGTAGTGTTTAGTGTTGATATTGAAAAAGATTGTGTTGAAACACTTAAATTGAATGATATTTTTAAATATACTAAAAAAGTTCATGGAGATTTATTTAACATATCTAGCGATGAAATAAAAGATTCTCTGGGAGAAAAATTCAAAGGGAAATTTATTTTAATTGGAGGGGCTCCTTGCCAACCATTTTCAAAAAATGGTTATTGGGTCACTAATAAAGTAAGAAAAGGCATTGATGATCCTAGAGCGCTATTAGTAAACGAATATCTTAGAGTCCTAATAGATACAAAGCCAGATGGTTTTGTATTTGAAAATGTAGAAAGTTTGTTGCATCCAACTAATAGAGTGATTGTAGATTCATTTTTAGAAATTGCATCATCTGAGGGTTTTGAAACTAAAGTTGTAAGAGCAAATGCATTAGATTATGGAGTTCCGCAAAAGAGAAGACGTCTATTTCTTATAGGAACAAAAGGTACATTTAAAACAGAAGAACCTGTAAAGACTCATTTTCCTGCTGATATAGCAAACAGTGAAAACCTTCCAAGTTATGTTAATGTAGGAGAAGTAATGAGTGAATATGACGAGGAAGAGTATTTTGAAGAGCAGGAATTAACTAGTGGAGGAACTTATCATGAAGAATTAAGAGAAGTACCTCCAGGAATGAACTATAAAGCTCTAACCGCATGGGCAGGTTACCCTAACCCTAAATTCGTTGCTGATAAACGGTTTTGGAATTTTTTATTGAAACTGCATCCAGAGAAGCCATCCTGGACAATTACTGCTCAACCAGGCCCTTGGGTTGGACCCTTCCACTGGAATTCCAGAAGATTGAGAGTTCCTGAAATTTCTGCTATACAAACTTTTCCCAAAGATTATTTGTTTTATGGAAGTAGAAGATCAATCCAAAAACAAATTGGTAATGCTGTTCCCCCACTTATGGCAAAAGCCATGATCAATTTTCTTAAGGAGAGTTTAGTAAAATGACAAATGTTGTAAGTGTGTTTTCTGGGGGTGGAGGGATAGATCTTGGCTTTAAGAAAGCTGGATACGATATATTATATTCTACTGATTTTTTTAAAGAAGCATGCGATACACTTGAACATAATGAAATTGGAGAAATTGTAGAATGTAAGGATATAAGGGAAGTAGATTTTAAGGGGCTATTTGCAAAGTTAAATATTGATAAAGTGGATTTGTATGTTGGTGGACCTCCATGTCCTGCATATTCAAAATCAAGATTCTACAGAAAAGATAAAAAGAGAGCCCTAGAAGACGAAAATTCTTTTACACTATATGAATATTTTCGAGGTATTGAAGAATTAAATCCTAGGGTCTTCTTTTTTGAAAATGTACATGGCTTTATATTTAAACCACATCAAGCAGCATTTAATTATTTGGTGGGAAAATCAGAAGAATTGGGGTACACAATTTCTTGGAAAATCCTTAACACTGCGGAGTACGGAGTCCCTCAAACTAGAGAAAGATTTATTTGTATCGGTGTAAAAAAAGATGTGGGATCAAAGTTTGTTTTTCCAGAAGCGTCTCATTATATTCCTGAGAAGTACGATTCTATTAAAGATAAAAATAAAAAACCATGGGTAACTTGTGGCGAAGTACTTAGCGACTTAGATTTTGATTTACCAGAAGATGAAAAGATGCAAGCAGGTTCAAAACATAAGGATTTATTAAAAGAAGTTCCTCCAGGTGAAAACTATTTATACTTTACAGAAGAGAGAGGATATCCGAATCCAATTTTTAAGTGGAGATCGAGATATTGGTCTTTTCTCTTGAAACTGTCTCCCGATAGGCCATCATGGACTATACAGGCTAGCTTCTCCAACAACATGGGACCTTTTCACTGGAAGAATAGATTCTTAAGAATATCTGAAATTAAAAGGATACAAACTTTTGATGATGATTATGAAATCATTGGGGATATGAAAACTAAGTGGAGGCAGATTGGTAATGCTGTTCCCCCATTATTAGTAAAAGTAATAGCAGAAGAAATTAAGAGACAATACTTTTCAGATGAAGATTTCAAGTATAGAAGAGGTCAAAATGAACAATTGACTATAGATCATGTTTTAGGTAGCAACCCGGTATGAGAGGGTTGCTTTTTTTATACATTGATTTTGGGAAGTAACTTTTAGGAATAACTAAAGTTTTAAATATCTAATCAATCAAAATGAAAATATATTAAAATACTAATCGAAAATTACCGGTCCTATAAAAACTTTGTTTGTGGTAAAATTATCATATTGAGAAAAAAAGTGGTTGAATATTTTGTGACAACTAGGAGGAAGTACTTTGGCAGAATATACATGGGTGTTAGAAACTGGAGAATTACAAAGGAAATCTGTAGAAATCTCTTATTATCAGATTGTTGAAAGTAGTCTTATCTACTTTTTGGAAGATGCAATGAATCAATTACATAATAATAGTAAAGTAGAAGAGATAAAAAAATATATATATTCGATAGAGACATCAAACGTAAACAGTGGCAATCCCAGTAAAATGGTTGTTTGCTTAAAAGGAGTAACACCTGGTGGAAGAGCAGATAAATATCCATCCGAGTTTCGTATACAACAAAAACCTTCTTACTTGAATGATGCATACGAAATTGCTAATAAGGATAATGTTAAAGGAATATTATTAGGTATTTACAAAACTGAAGAGTTGTCAGAACCAATTTATTGTGCATGGAAGTTGAAGCCATCTCAAAAAGAGAGTGATAAACCAGTTTCAAAGCAAATTCAAGCAGAAACAATAGCAGAGGCGATAACAAATGGATTTGCAATTGCAAAAACAAAAAATGAATATGTATGTGCATTTAGAAAGGAGTTTATCTTTTTTTACTTGCAAAATTCAGAATGGATTCACGATCATCAATTTGAAAAAACTGAAAAAAAACTTGTAGAAGAAACAGTACGAGATTCAATCATTGATTATCATACCCCACAATACCTAGAACAACCTGGGATTAATAGAATTTATTTTGGGGCGCCAGGCACAGGGAAATCTTTTGGTATAAAAGAATTCATCAGAGAACACGGAATTGCAGACTATAATGACAAGAATGCATATCCTAATGTATTTCGTACTACTTTACACCCTGAATATGGGTACAATGATTTTGTAGGTCAAGTTATGCCAGTAGTGAAACTAGATGAAGAAAGTAGTTCATCAATTATAGAATATGAATTTTCCCCTCAGGTTTTCACCAAAGCTTTAGATAAAGCTTTCAGGATTAGAAGCAGTAAAGAACCAGTATTTTTGATATTAGAAGAAATGAGCCGAGCAAATGTAGCAGGAGTATTTGGCGATTTATTTCAATTACTAGATAGAGATGAACAGGGTGTTAGTGAATATAGGGTGGATAATGCGCTTATTGCAGAATCAATTTTTGGGAGAGACCGAAGTGATGATAAAATCTACTTGCCGGAAAATATATTTATTTTGGGAACGGTTAACACTAGTGACCAAAATGTCTATGTAATGGATACAGCATTTAAGCGACGGTTTGAGTTTGAATATGTCTCAACGGAGAGGATAATCGGGAGTTTAAATGATTTTAAATTTTCATTAAAGCTTAATGAAGAATTACTAGAGTTCTCTTGGATAACCTTAATATCTAAATTAAATGCCTATATTGTTAAAAGCGAAGAACACGGTGGATTAGGGTTAAGCGAAGATAAACAAATAGGGCAATTCTTTATTAAATTTAAATTAAATACTGGTGAATCAGACGAAAACATAATAAAACAATTAGAAGAGTATAATTACAATCAAATAAAAGGTAAATTATTGCAATATCTATGGCATGATGTAAAAGGAGCTTCTTATTCACCTCAAAATCTATTCGTTGAAGAAGCTTCAAGTTTTAGTAAATTGTATAGCATGGCTGAAAAAAAGGAAAACTTTTTCTCATCTCAATTTTTAGATATTTAAGGCTAATCAATGAGGGGGAGGTATACATTAATTGTTAAAAAGTAAATGGTTTATCATTCAAGAGGGTAGTCTTCTCCCTAAAGAATTATATAAGCTTTTTAAAGAGGAGTTTCAAATAGGAGATATTGGGCTTAAACCTGGTAATACTTATATATCAAAGTTTGTTGGGTTTATCCTGAAGGAAGATAAATGCCTAATAAGCTTCCCAAAGCATTACTTTTCTCCTCGCGTTTTGCAGGAACTTCAACCAGTAAAGGAGAGTGACAAGGTCTTTTTAAATAAGGATTTAAAGCTTTTATTTAATGTTATTAAAAAAAGTGCAAATCAAAGATCTATACAAAGTATAGGAATGGAGGGTGAAATAAACTATAATTACCCATTTCAATCTTTTTTTGAAGTTTACAATTATTATTTGAAATACGGTTTGTATACTAACGAACGAGATATTAAAGTATCAGGTTACTCAGGAAATATAAACTGGAAGCAAACAATATTAAAGTCCCCTATGATTCTAACCAGCAATAACTTAATTTACATGCCTATGGTAATCAAAAAAAAATTAAATGAACACGCCTTTATTAGTAAATGCATGGCTTACATTATTGATTCAACAGCAGAATTTCTTTCAGTATTCATTGATATTAAGCGAACAAATTTAGATTTTAAAGAAATAAATTGGAATAATAATAAACTAATCATTAGGCATTTAAGAGAAATAAAGCAATCAATATTTAAAGATATACATGTGAAACTAATAAATAGTCTTATTAAGTTTTTCCAAAAAGAAAATACAGGAAAAAATTTGATATTAATTAAAACACAAAATTTCGAATTAATCTGGGAAGCAATGGTGGGCTCATATCTTCAAAATTACTTTAAAAGAATAAACGAACATGGTTATATTGAATTCTCAGGCGATAAAAACCCTGTGCAAAAACCTTTTAATAAAAGGGTCTTTTATCCGGATATTGCAGGGAAGAAAGGTAGGCGATTTGAACCTGATTACTATTTATTGGAAGGGAATGTAAGATATATTTTTGATGGGAAGTATTTTAACGAAATAAAAGAGTTAAATTATAAGCAAATATCTTATTATTTTCTATTGAAGCATTATGAAAAAAATTTTAACGGTATTGACATAGTTAATACTTATAATATTTTATTACTACCAACGTATAAAGAAAATTCCGATCAAGGGAATTATGTAAATCATTTTCAACTAAACCCTCTATTTAATGATAATGAGAAAGATTTTAGTATAAAAGAACAATATTGTAACGTAAAAATCATTATGTCAAGTTACATAAATTAAAAATCCTATTTATTTTCACTTGAAATAGGCTACCAACTTTTCCACCATACTCTTTTTATTTTTTGCAAATTGTTGATGCCGGTGTATATTCCTCCCAGAAGGATGAGGGAAACCGTCTAAAATATGTTTTGTATCAATTAATTTTTGATCTGAAAGAAAGCTTAGGGCTTCTGAAACGTTTACACCTAAAGGAATTATTAGTGGACTATTTAAATGATCTAATTCTCTATGAAAAGATTGTGTAATATATGTACGTAGTAAATCTGTGCTCACGAGGTTGGGTGTAGATCCACTATAGTTTTTCCCGTTATGAAAAACCGGATATGGAAGAACGGAAGTGGTATGAAGCAAATGGTTGTGTGAACAGAATAACTCACTAGTGGAAGTAATGCCCAAATACCTAGGGAGATTGAGTTCATCAAGCATTGAAATAAGGTTCTTTCTCGTTGCCCCTTCAAGGTTTGAAATTTTTTTGACTTCATGGAGAATCCTTTTATCCGTAAAGTTTGTTTCTCTCAAATTCCATACCACTTCGTAAGAATTTTCCATTTGTTGGGAACCTGGAGTAATTCCTAAGATAACAACTTTAGCCTTGACATTGAGATACTCAAAGGGAGCGTAGAAAATCTCTAGTTTCTTCTTAGGATCTTTTTTAAGAAGGAATGCTTCATCAAGTATAAAATCTTCTATTGGTAAAGTTAATGATTGAATTTTAACTTTATAGTCGGTGAACTTAGAATAGGTAGCAATAGACATTATTATTCCTCCTGAGAGATAATTCTAAATCTATTATATAATACACTATTTGGAAAAGTAATTTCATTCTACAATTAGTCACAACTTTAATTGGGTTTCTGCCGGAGTTTTCTTAATAAATTTAAATGAGAGAAGATCAAATTGCTACTCCGTAAACCAAGACCTCATTCAACCAGATGATTACATAACCCTGTGAGGACGCGGAAAAGGTGGAAACCTGGGGCATTAAGACGACTAGACCCTTGCCGAAGGATTCTGGTCACGGAAGGAAATGTCCCTCAAGGATATAGCCCTGTCGGTCGGAACCGCCTTCCTGCTTGTCGTGGTGTCATTCAAGATCGCCGAACTTCTTCGACGCGATCAACGGCAGCCAGGGAATCGGAACGTTCCTCGTTTACCTATTCTTTGTCGTGATCGGTATACCAGCTTCGATTCCGTTGATTTATTCAGAATGCATCGCTACTCCTTGTATTCGTGCTGATCATCGTCATCCTCAACCTGGGCATTTCACTCAGTGCAGGGAAGCTATTGAAGTATGACCTTGAAGAGATCCTCCTCGCCAACGCCAACGTCGGAGGCCCAACGACGGCTGCCGCCATGGCCATTGCGAAGGGATGGAAGGATTTGATTGGACCGATCCTCATGGTCGGTACGCTGGGGTATATTATCGGGAATTATGTTGGGACGACGCTTGGGTTGTGGTTTGCTGGGTTTATGTAGGGTTGATGATCAGAGTTTTTAAGAAGGGGAAGGTTTCAAACCCTTTATCTAATGAAAGGTTAATGCGTGAACCCCTCACCCTCTTACAACATAATAGGAACATAAATGTTTACTACCCGGAGTTAAAAGGCTCTGGGTTTTTGCGTAGGTAAGAAAGGTCTGCTTGTCCCAGTACCTTCTCGAAATTTCACCAAGGGTCCCCTGTAAACTAGAACCAATTGAACCATCATTTTGCCTATGTCGATAGATCCATGATCGTCGTTGTAGTAAAATGGGTGTAAGAACCAGTTTAGTTGGAGGGTCGTTATGGAAGGGTTTATTAGAATTCCAGAAGTCATTAGAGATATAGAGGCAATACATAGTGAAAATGTGCAGCTGCTCTTAAAGAATAGTGAGTATGCAGACGATAAGATATCGTTGAACTTTCTGCGAACGCTCTACGTGCAGGACAGAGCGCTGTTTATGAATATACGGGATGAATTATTATTAAGGGGTTTTCGTTTTTATACTGAAAAGCCTACTAGTCTTTTACCAGGGTACCAGATGGAACCGACGGGTTGGATCGTATCTCAAGTAGACCATGACCAATATAAGTCTATTGAATTTGGCCAGTATGGGTTATCCGGATTGTTGAATCGCTTTCGCATTGAGAGTGATGTGTTCTTTCATCTGGTTCCATTGGAAGGGTTCAAGTGTTTAAATGCGAGTGTCGATCTTGTTGCGCTTCAGTATGATCTTGAGCGGGCAGGATTTAGAGTGGTAGAGTCCTTACATAGTATAGAGAGAGAAGTAGAAGAAAGCGGAGAATCGGTTGGTGATCACGATGACTCTGTCTTATCAAAAGTAGAACTATTTGCTGTAACACCGGTGTCAGTCGCCCTCCAGGATGATTCGTACTCAGATTTCATACGAATCTGCGAAGAACAAGGGGTGCATTACCTAAGTCACCTTACTGATTCCATTGTCCAAGTAGTGCCCCAACCAGGAAAAGTGAAGGACGCTATTCAAGAGCTATTTCTTCTTTCGATGACGGAGTTAAAAGCGAAATACCCTCAATTGGAAGGGTATAGGATTGATAAGAAAGACCTGTCTAAAGGATCACTGCGGATTGAAGATGTGTTTCATGAGAATCGTTTTAAGCTGTTCCGGTCCTTCTGTTCCGTTCACTCAATTGAGATCTTAGGTCAATTTGGTCATGCGGAGCTAACAGCGTTTTCCAGAGCTAACAGCGTGGGGTACAAAAAGTTAATTGATTTGTACGAACGGTTTAACAATCTATCAAGTGAACAACATGGGGAAATCGATCAATCCCTGATTTCGGTTGCTTTCGCTGAAAATAAGTACACGATGTTTAGGCAGTTCTGTACCCTAAAAGGTTTATCTGCTATACACGATCTAACGGCTGAACTGCTAGATGAATTCTCCACCGTAAAGGGTGTCGGAATGGGAAGGTATGAGCAAATAAGAGAAAAAGTGGCGGAGTATGGTCTTGGTACAGAAACTGAAGCCCCGTTAAATGGAATGAGCTACGGTCCGGACATTGCAGGGTTGTTCAGAAACACCAAGCTTGCGTTTTTTGTGGAGTTTTGTGAAGAGAAAGGGTTGCAAAAGATAAGTGAAGTGACCGAGCGGCACCTTAATGAGTTCTCGAGGCGAGCAAAGGTTGGAAAGCGGAAAGTGGAGCAAATCGTTGACGTTCTAACGGCCAACAACTGGGGACAGGGAATTCCGGATGTTTTTGAATTAGATACGTTGCATTTGTATTCTCTCCTTAAAGATTTCAGGGTGAACATGCTGATCACTTCTTTTGGAATGGACGTCACGTTGGAAAGCAATCTCTCTCTTCAGGAGTTGAACGGCAAAACCAGAGAAGAAGTACAGGAATTTCTGCCATTGGAAACTCTTTTAGATTTGGTGTACAGGATTGATAAAAGCGTGACACCTGAGGATATGGACAGAGTGATCAGAGAGTCGCTGAAAGGAAATGAGTATGAAGTCCTTGTTTACCGCTATGGTCAGAAACTGACGCTTGAAGAGACGGGTGAACATTTTGGTGTGACAAGGGAGAGAGTAAGGCAGATCGCCAAGAAGGCGATTGTTCGAGTGATGACTCTCCTTCGTCAGTATTTTTTCTTCGAAGTCACTCAGCTGCTGGGATCTTCCCCATCCTATATCTCTGCAGATGAATTACTCAGCTTAGTCGGGGAAGAGAGCCGCTATCTCGTGGAGATCCTAAAAGAGCAAGAAAGTGCTTTTGTCTATTTCGACAAATTAGATGCTTTTTTCTATAAAGCAGGCAAAACGATTGATTTTGAAACGGTAGAAGGGTTTATGAATGACTTACCGACGACATTCTTCCTCAATGAGTATGAGGATTTGCTAGAAGAGGTATTAGAATTCTTGGAGATTGACCAGCCTGAAACGTATTTGATTGAGAAGCTTCTGGTTGCGAGTGGATACACTGCTAATGGAGATGTATATTCAAGAAAACGACTCTCGATCGTTGACGCATTAGAGTTATTATTCAGCACCTATATTGGTGGATCAGTGTTAATAGATGAAAAGGGGCACCGGTATTTACAGTCCTTGAGTATAAAACATCTCAACTTTGAACTTCCTTCAAGCGTACGAAGTCTAGATGCAAGGCTGAGAGATTGTGAAAATATTATCCTCGTAGACAGTAATACGTTCCAATGGTTTAATCAAGACACGTTTGATATGGATTTGTTGAAAGAGGTTGAAACGTATTTGAATCAACGTTTCAAGGGAACAGACGTTGTTAATGTTGAACAGGTTTACAATCATTTTCAAGAGAAATTAGAAGCAAGAGGCGTCATGACGAAGCTCCATTTGTATTCAATTATTAAGTACTTCCTGCAGGACCAATACGACATAGGCAAAGGGAACACGTTGAATATCTATCGGCCTGATGCAGAAAAGCTTGATGCTGAGACCGCTCTTATACAGTTGATTAATGAGCTTGGGGGACTATGTGACAAATCAGATCTGAAGGAACGTCTTCTTTGGCAACAGTATAAACTGGATTTGACCGTTTCTCAGTCGAAAAAGATTCTTGGGTGGGGGAACAGCAAAGTGATCACCTTTGAGCGCCTGGGTTTAACAAATGCTGTGAAGCAGATGATGATCGACCTTACCTACAGCAAGATAAGGCAAAACGGTGGGTATGCATTTGTTGGGGATTTGCTCACGGATATGAAATTTAATCCCGCACTTGCTACTGTGATCCAGGAGAATGAAATAGACGACACAGGGAAATTGGCATCGATTATCAGAATCCTATTGCCTGAAGTAAAGACACAGAACAACTTCATGTATGTACAAGACTCTAAATGTAAAAGTATTGAAGATTATCTGTTGCAAAAATTCAACGGTCAGGTTACTCGTAAGCAGTTGATGGACGAGCTAAAACAAGCTGGATACAAAGGGATTACGCCGAATAACATTTTATTTAATCTCATGACACAACGGCTCTATATTGAAATTGATTTGGGCGTTTTGTACCCGAGTGAGCAGCTTCAAGTCACTGATGAAGAGGCAAAAGCAGTAGTACAGTATATCGATAATGAAACTAGCGGTAAGGAATATATTTCTCTTCATAAGCTCAAAGGCTATAAGCGTAAGCTGCCGGATATCGGGTTAAGATGGAATCCGTTTTTAATGAAGAGTATCCTTGTTGAACATGGCTACCGTCAAATTACCAAGATAATGAATGACTACCGCTATGATAAAATCCTTTTGGTCAAGCAGGAAAGTGACATTAAAACGTTTGAACAACTGGTCTACCGCGTGCTGAAAAATGAGTACTCCGGAAATATGCACGAGCGGAGTGTCTATGATTTCCTTTCGGAGAAGGGGATAGTGAGAGAGCAGGATAGTCCTTCTGGTAAAGTTCTGCCTCATGAACTGAGGAATGTACAAAATTCTGTGAATGTTGATGAAATCGGTATTGTTTCATTAGTGTAGGGAGGATGCCATGTCGCTAAAAGAAGTGGATTTAAAGTTTAAGTATCGTTCGGATGCCGATTCCATTCATGCTGACTTTTATGAGAAATGTTTGGAGAAATCTGTGCAATATGACAGAGCGGTCGGGTATTTCACTAGTGGAAGTCTGGGTCTTATTTCAAATGGCCTGGAGGAATTTCTTGCAAAAGACGGCATGATTCGAATGATTGCCAACCCGTACTTGACGCGGGAAGATGTTGAAGCCATTCGGTTTGGTTACAAGGCCAAGTCGGATGTCATATCCCAATCCATTTTACGTGAGTTTGAATTATGTGAGACTTCTATTAGGGAAGACTCGCTGAATACGCTCGCCTGGCTGATTTATCAGGGAAAGTTAGAAATGAAAATCGCCTTTACTCAGAATGACAGCCTGTATCATGAGAAGTTCGGTCTCTTTTATGACGAAGATGGAAACAGAGTGGCCTTTTCGGGTTCTGCCAATGAAACGGTCGGCGGTATGAAGAATAATTTCGAGAAGATTGATGTGTTTTGGCGTGAGAATGATCTGGAACGGATTGAAGATATGCAGAATGACTTTAGTAATCTATGGGCCAATCAAACGAACGGGTTATCCGTTATCGATATTCCCAATATCGTAAAAGATGAGATTCTTAGCTATAAGAAGGAGGGAGGCGTCATGGCAGCACCCAAGGCTGTTCTAAAACCGCGCCCATACCAGCAGGAAGCGATTGATGCTGTAATAAGCAATAACTGGCACGGAATATTGGAGATGGCCACCGGAACGGGAAAGACCATAACGAGTCTGCTTATTTCAAACGAATTTTTTAAAGAAAAAGGGCGTATCTTTCTCGTAATAATTGTTCCTTTCACCCACCTTATAGGTCAGTGGGAAGAAAATTGTCAAGAGGCTGGATACGAACAATTTACGTATTGTTTTGGGACGAAGAAAAAATGGATGAATAAGCTTCAGGCCGATGTGCGGGATTTTAACTTGGGACTGGTGAAGAAGCAAGTGGTGATTACTACCTACAGGACGGCATCCTCTGATGAGTTTAATCATTTTATGGAACGGGTCAGGGGCAAAAGCTTTCTCATTGCCGACGAGTGCCATTACTTTGGAGTCAGGAGCCTGAGAGAAAATAAAATGGGGAGTTTGGAGGCGAAAATTGGTCTCTCAGCTACACCGGATCGCTGGTGGGATGAAGAGGGGACGAAGTACATAGAAGACTTCTTTGGGCCGACTGTTTATGAGTACGATATGAAAATGGCTATTCAAAATGGTGCACTGACCGAGTACATCTATCATCCGGTAGTGGTTGATTTAACTGAAGATGAGATTGGCCGATATGAAAAATTGACGAAGAGACTGATTCATCTCTTAAGTGATAAGAAAGCAAACAAAGAAGAGATCAGCGAGGTAAACCGGAAGAGAAGCCTCATTATCAGTAAAGCAGATGATAAGAAACAGGTACTCTTCAGAACCTTTGATCAAAAAGTAAGAGAAGAGGTTTCGCACACCCTCGTTTATTGTGCTCCTGGCGAAGTAGAGATCATCACGAGTAATTTGTCCCGCCTAGGATACAGGGTGCATCGCTTTGACTCGCAGGTGCCATTAGAGGAACGGAAGAAAATTCTTGATGCCTTTGACAATGGAACCATTCAGGTTCTAGTTGCGATCAAATGCCTTGATGAGGGGGTGGATGTTCCGAGCACGAAGACCGCCTACTTCCTGGCAAGTACGTCCAATCCTCGGGAATTTGTGCAGAGAAGGGGGCGTATTCTGCGGAAGTATCCAAACAAGAATTTGGCGGAGATATATGACTATGTCGTGTTGCCAGCGAACACTAGCGATCAGATGTTTAAATCAATTGCGGCGAAGGAGCTTCCGCGATTTGCGGAGTTCTCACGCTATGCCATTAACAACTTCAATGCAAGGGAAACAGTCGGATCTGAACTCAGACCGCACTCCCTGGAATACCTCATGGACAAGCTGCCGTGGGAAGTATATAACGAGTTCAAAAAGATGGAGGTAGACCAATGAAGATTAATGAAGACCTACAGAAAAAGTTTGAAGAATTCCCGGAAGAACTTTCGTATTTAGCAAAGTTGATAATGGGGGAACTGGAATCAGGAGTGAAATCGAACACTCAAATTGAATCGTTGATCCGTGATGAAATCCGTGAAATCATAATGGAGGAAGAGGAATGAAGCTTTTAGAAATCTCAATGACAAACTTCAGACAATACTATGGTCATCAAACGATTGAATTCTCTCATGACGATCAAAATATAACCATTATCTTTGGGGAGAACGGAAAAGGGAAAACGGGGATTTTCCGTGCTCTTATGTTCGGGCTGTATGGCAGTACTCATATTCAGCAGGACAATCCGAAGGAAACGATTCACTTGGTCAATTTTCTGGCCTTGGAAGAAAATATGAATATGCCTGTTGAAGCGAAGGTAAGGGTGGTTTTCGAGTACGAGGGTAAAAAGTATGAGCTTCAACGGACAATTATGGGATTGAAAACGGGCGGCAATGCGATTGAAGAGCGAGTTCAAGAGGTTACGCTGAATGTCACCGACGAGGTAGGCAACTACGGGGCAGAGTCTTTGACAGATGTCAGCGAAATTTCAAGACTGATGAACGGCATTTTGGATGAGGGGATTAAAGATTTCTTCCTCTTTGATGCAGAGAAGATTGAGACACTCGCCAAAAGTGATGCACGTGTACGAGATGAAGTGAAAAAAGGGATCGTCAAACTGCTCAAGATTGACAAACTGGAGAATGCGATTAGCATCCTGAAGAAGCTACAGCAGTCAGAGAAAAGAAGGGTACTTGAAGGTTCTCAAAGCCTGGACTTAAACCGAAAGCAAAACGAAATCGATGAACTCAAAACAAGGATTGAAAACAATGAAGAGAAAATCATCTTAAAAAACAGCAATTCAGTCGCTTGTGCTAATGAAATCGAGGATATTGAGAGCAGACTTGCTGAAAATGAGGGCGTTCGTTTAATTCAAGAAAAGCTCGCTGCTACGACAGAGAAGAAGGCCATTCAAAATCGATTGGCCACCCGGATAAAAGATGACATTCGTGGTGTGCTGACGACGGACAGCTATAACCTCGTCATGAAAGACGATTACCTGTCTGTAAAAAATTATTTGGATCAAATCCTTGTGGATCAGAAGGATCTTATTCCAATCGAAGTCATTGAGAAGTCCCTACGTGACCAAACATGTGCTTGCTGTCAGAATGATTTGAGTGTCCATATGGAAAATCTTAAGCATATTGAACAGCTCAAACATAATTATAAGCGTTCCGAACTCACACCGTTGATCTCGATGATTTCATCAAGTATTCATGATTTCTCCCTGGAAGAAGAAGATGTGAAGACCAGTATGAATGCAAAACTGGCAGACTACAGAGAAATTAAACAGGGAATCGTAGAGATTGATAAGCAGCTGCAACGGTTTGAAGAAGAGATTGCCGACAAGGCGCAGGAGCAGGAAAATCTGAAACATCTCGAAGCAACATTAAAGTCCAAAAAAATGATGCTTCATGAACTAGGTGTCGAAATCGATAGCCTGAAAAAAGAGAATGTGCAAAATGAAAAAGTGCTGGCATCCAAAGAGAAGGAATTCTCAAAACTGATGCGTGAAAATGAAAGCTTACGCATTGATTCAAAAGTGCTTCAGTACATTGAAGATCTGACCCAGCATTTCGCAAATGTGTTCAAGGATTATAGCGATGAGATGCGTAAAAAACTTACAGCAGAAACCACTACGATTTTTAAATCGTTAATTGATCACAAAGACAAAGAACTGGTCAGCACGATCGACGTGAATGAAAAATATGAGATAAAGGTAAAGGGATGGGATGGCGTCGATATTACCCAGGATATCTCGCAAGGTCAACGGCAAGTGGTGGCCCTGTCGTTTATTACGGCTCTGGCTAAGGTTGCTGCTGGTGGATCCAGCGACATTAACTTCCCATTGTTTATGGATACTCCCTTTGGACGAATCAGCGGAAATAACCGTGATCATCTGATCGATCATATTCCTAACCTAACCTCTCAATGGATTCTCCTGCTGACCGATACGGAGTTGTCCCGCACAGAAGAGATGAGATTTAAAGCCACAGGGAAACTAGGAAAATGGTACAAGCTTGATCAACTATCAAGCGGCCACACGAATATTGTTAAGATCGAGACTACTGAAGCAATGGCGACAAGGGGGTAAATCATGGATTTCTTAATGGATCAGGCACTACTATATACAAGTGAAAAGTACGAATCAATCTATGTTCTCTTCAGAGAGGAATATGAAATAAAGTATCAAGAGCTTTTCCTTATCTGTGCAAGTTTGGGCTTTAAACGAAATCGGGATGTGCAATTCTCTCGTCATGGAAGAGAGTTCCGTACTAACTATTTGAACACCAAGCAGAAAGCAGCGGCTTATTCGATTATTCTTAGCGACATGGAAATTGGACGGAATATTGAGTCCTTTGAAGACACAGATTTTCGATTGAAGGCTAGAAAGAAGCTTGAAGCATATGCAGAGGGCGGAATGGACATTCTTGTTGAGGATGTTTTCAATATCCATTGGGACGGTCATAAATTGGATCCTACCTATAAGGAATATGAGATTGATGTGTTGAGCTATATTTATGAGGATGCTGTAGCAGTACCTTTTTAAGTCTTTTAAAGAGCGACCTCTACCTTCAAGGTAGAGGTCTTTTTTGTGCGCAACATTTTTCCCTTTATATAATAAAATTTTGAATTTTTAACTTTTTATAGGTACGATATGATATATATATGTACAAAAATCAACCAAGGGAGGCAACCCCATGAACCAAGCTCTCATTCAACCAGACGATTACATAACCCTGTGGGGGATCATCGTCGTATGGGCTTCCGTCAGCATCTTCCTCGAACAGCGCTATAGCTGGGCGGCGAAGATATCGGGAGCCATCATTGCCCTGGTGGGTGCTATCATTCTATCGAATACGGGGGTGATCCCGACTGAGTCACCGGTGTATGATGCCGTGTGGACCTTCATCATTCCCCTTGCGATTCCGCTGCTGCTCTTCCATGTGAACTTCAAGAAGGTGTGGAAGGAAAGCGGGCGGCTGCTCATTCTGTTCTTGATCAGTTCCGTCGGGACGGTGGCGGGGACGATCATCAGTTTCTTCTTATTGAAGGATCACATTCCCTACCTTGATAAGCTCGGTGCGATGCTCAGTGCCTCGTATGTCGGGGGAGGGGTGAACTTTGCCGCCATGGCCGCGAAGTTCGCACCGCCGGGAGAGATGGTGTCGTCTGCGGTGGTGGCGGATAATCTGATGATGGCCATCTACTTCATCGTGCTGATGACGATCCCGACCATGGGCTTCTTCAGGAAACGATTCCGTGCGCCCCATGTGGAAAAGGTGGAGAACGGGGGCATGAAGGAAGACGGCAAGACGCTTGCCGAAGGATTCTGGTCGCGGAAGGAAATGTCCCTCAAGGATATAGCCCTGTCGGTCGGGACCGCCTTCCTGCTTGTGGTGGTGTCATTCAAGATCGCCGAACTATTTGCCGGACTCATCCCGTCCGGTGACGATGCGTCCTTCTTCCTGAATCTCATGAACGGGCTGTTCGGGGATAAGTACCTCATGCTCACGACATTGACCTTCCTGGCACTGGCCCTGTTTCCGAAGTACTTCGAATCGATCAACGGCAGCCAGGAGATCGGGACGTTCCTCATTTACCTGTTCTTTGTCGTGATCGGCATACCGGCTTCCATTCCGTTGATCATTCAGAATGCACCACTGCTCCTTGTGTTCGTGCTCATCATCGTCATCATCAACTTGGGCATCTCACTCGGTGCAGGGAAGCTATTGAAATATGACCTTGAAGAAATCCTCTTAGCCAGCAATGCCAACGTCGGAGGCCCGACGACGGCTGCCGCCATGGCCATTGCGAAGGGATGGAAGGATTTGATCGGGCCGATCCTCGTGGTCGGTACGCTTGGGTATATCATCGGGAATTATGTTGGGACGACGTTAGGATTGTGGTTTGCTGGGTTTGTGTGATGGCTACTGATACTAGAACGATCCACTAGAATACATGTGGAGAGAGTCTTTATGAGTGTTAATAGAAAGATAAGAAGCAAGCTACCCAATCGGTAGCTTGCTTCTTAGTTTGCATAGGAAAACCCCTTCTATAAAGGAGGGGGTCTACTAGTTACAGACTACTAGCTCGTCTCTGCTTAGTGTTAGTCAATTTCAATGCTGATAGTCTGGTCACTGACTTCAACGTTTTCAGCTCCTGAAAAGGATACATTCAAGTCGTACACTCCAGGATCTAACTGATTGGTATCAATACTGATGGGATAGATCAGTTCATCCTGTTGCGTTAAGGTGATGGTCTCACCTTTTCTCGATTCGGGATCTCGGCCTTAATGGTGTTTTCAGGATAGGATTCCTTCCCGTTATCATCGACTGCACCAAAGGCATACCCGATATCCTGTATCAAACCGAACTGGATCGTGTGGTCACCCTTTTCAATGGGTTTAACCATGAACTCATATGTTTGGATCCCATCTTCGTTTGAAACCAGTTCAAGGCTGGATTCCAGTTTCACCGTCTTTTCATCAAGTAGGTTGAGTGCAATAAAAGCCATTATGCAAACCGCAATTAACGTAAGTATGGCACTAACACCCTTATTCATTTTCCTCCAACCCTTTGCTTTCATTATTTTGATTAGGGGTTACCTGCTATATCAAGTAGCCACTGTATAGTGACCATGCACCTCGCCATCAATCTCCACGTTCCCACAAAACCTGAAGCCACTTTTCTCAATGACCCTTCTCGAAGCATGATTCCGGGGCAGGACCACCGCATTCACCTGCTTCACATCGGTCTGTTCAACCAGGAAGGCGATGAGTCCTTTTACGGCCGTAGTCGTGTAGCCTTTATTCCGGTGGTGCTTGGAGATGGCAAAGGCAATTTCCCTGTTGGGTTCGGGGAGTTCCTCCTTGATCCCTGTATTGCAGAAGCCGATGAAGGCACCGTTCTCTTTTTCAATGATTCCTAGCTTGAGCCACCCGTTACCGATGGTGGGGAGGGAGGAGAGGAATGCCTCGTTATCGGGGACTTCGTAATTCGTGAGCCAGTCCAGGCGCTGCTCTCTTGTGGAACGCCAGTCGGGCAGAAATTCATAGATCTCCGGCTGGGACGTCAAGTGGTAGATGGCATCTGCGTGCGATGGTTGAAATTCTCTTAACAGGATGTTGCCGCAGTCCAGGGTGAAGGGTCTGTTCATATGAGTACCTCCAAATGTGAATCACTCCTCAGTGAATGCTGTACTGGAGAGCTCCTTCATATACTTCTTCACATCAACGGCCCAGTCCTCTATATGCTGGTGAAACGCCGACTGATTTCCTGCATAGAGCTCGCGCAGCGCTTCTTCGTAATGAGGGAAGTTCCCGGCCATGGAGGTCATGAAGTGGTAGGTGGCTTCCTGGGATGCTTTGGCCTGCTGGGCTCCTCCGCGTCGGGCGTCTTCGACGAGCTTCCGAAGGGTGACGGATGCGCCGCCGGGCTGACTCTTGAGCCATTCCCAGTGACGTGGGAGGAGGGTCACTTCGCCGGATACGACGCCGAGCTTCGGCCGGCCGACCCGTCGTGGCTGGGCTGCTTCCGCTTGTTCTCCTGATTCTGCCTTTGGATTGATCGGACCGTGATAATCAACATCAATTTGTCTGCCGGTGGCATCGTCAAAGATGAGGACCTGGGGCCAATCGTTGCTATCTAGTTGATCTTTGATGGTGGAGACAACTTGATCCAATGGTCCACGGGCAACGTTTTTGACGCCTGAAAATGCGGTATACGTTTTCGTCATGTTTTCCAACTCCTTTACTACAGTGTATTATACCCGGGTAAAATGGTGTCGTCAATATTACCCGGGTTAAAATAAAAAAACACCCCACTTGTGATACTAGAAGTGGAGTGGGGGATGGTGATCAAACCAGCTGGTTCAAAAACGTACTTGCGTCACTGTTGAATTTCCATATCACGCCGAAGCGGTCCTTCACCATGCCGAAGCTTGATGACCAGGGAACGGACGAGAGGGGCATGAGGATGGTTCCTCCTTGAGACAGATGGTCGAAATACGTTTGGTTCAGATCAGGATCGCCGTCGATCAGGCTGATGATCACATTGGTTCCGGGATTGATGGGACCCGTGACTGATTGCATGGACGGAAGAACGTCGGAGATCATGATGGTGTTTCCAGAGAAGTCGAGTCGCGACTCCATAATCATGGTTTGTTCTTCAGCCGGGAGCGGGGGTTCTTGAGGAATCGCGCCGAAGGTCACTTGTTGGACCGTTCCCTGTAGGGCTTTTTCGTAAAATGAGAGTGCTTCCTGTGCCTGGCCGTTGAATTGAAGATAAACGATGGATTTCATTGTGTGTTGCCTCCTTTATGGGTCTACCGGTAGTATAATGAGGGAAAGGTGACAACTATATGTCGCCATTGGGAGGGCGTTATGCAAAAAATTGAGCGATTGATTTCAATTGTGATGTTGCTTCTGCAGAGGGAGCGGGTATCTGCCACTGAGCTGAGCCGGCTTTTCGGGGTCACGAAGCGCACGATCCAGCGCGATATGGACACCCTGACCTATGCGAATATACCGGTCTATGCCATGCACGGGCGGGAGGGCGGATACGGATTGATGGGAGAATATAAATTTGATAAGCGGTTGTTGACCCACAAGGACATTGAGCATATCGTCGTGGCCTTGGATGGATTCGGTCAGCTGTCATCGAATGAAGAGGTTCAACAAACAATCGGGAAGATCAAGGGGATGAGTCATATCGATCTTACTCCCACCCTCTTCATGACCTTTTCTGATAGGGTGGGTCAGAGCGGATTGAATGAGGAATTATCCACTCTGATGGACGCCATTAAAAACCACTGGCTGATTGAATTTGATTACGTGGATCAGAAAGGGGCCATCAGCCGCCGAGCCGTGGAGCCTTATCATTTGAAGCTCCATGAGATGAAATGGTATGTGGCCGGGTACAGTATGGAGCGTGAGGATCATCGGACGTTCAAGGTGACAAGGATGACGGATCTCAAGATAAAGGGCTCGTTTACACCACGTCCCCAACCTCCTGAAGGAAATGACATGGAGCAGCCACCGATGATGTCTATGATGGTGAAAGCCGAAATCGATATTAGTGTCAGGGATCAATTCATTGAGCGGTTTGGAAAGCAGTCCGTCGTGCACGCTGGTGGAAGAACGTATGAAGCCACGATGGAACTGCCTGAGAATCACTTTGCTTATCAGTTTCTGGCCGGGTTTGGCAATAAGGTGAGGATTGTGGAACCCCAAAGGTATGTAGAACAGTTTAAAGAATTCTTAGAAGAAGCGTTAAGGATGTATCAATGAGGCTAAGGTTGCAGCCTTTTTCTCGGCTCAAACCTTCGTTCAATCCCGCGGTCGTATCGACACCTTCAATTTCTTCGATGACGAAGGTAAAGAAGGTGGAGTTTCTTTTATGGACAAGCTGGTTTCTAGTTCGGATGGAGTTCCCTATTCAGAGACTGCGGAAATGTTAGTGAATTACGTGAAATAAGATGAAGAAAAAGCTTCCTGGAGAGTGGACGGTTGGACCATTTCTCTGGGAAGCTTTTTGGGATTTGTATTTTATTAGAGCGACTTTTGATTAGGATGACGAATCAGAAAGATTTCGACTTGGTTTTGTTTTACCCTATAAAATATTTTATAGGGATCAGATTTTCCTAACGATATTAACACCATTCGTAAGTCGACTGGCATTCCTTTCACGAGAATATGTCTTCCAGGAAGGTGAATAGAGAAGTCTTTATGAAGAAAATAGGATTCAACAGCGTCCTTTAAATATGCGGCAATCGGTTGAAGGTCTATTGATTCTCTCCATTGATCGAGGGATAAAAGAGATGAGATGGCTGACATTCTCCAAGCTATTTTCATTTGTTAACTTCCAAGCATTTTTTTAATTTGATCTTCTGAGAGGATTGGGTTGTCTTCTTCCAACGCTGTAACTAGTTGCTTTTCCTCATCAGGATCGGTAACGTGGTACCCGCCGTCGTCCGACATTTCTTCTACTTCCATAAGTAAGAATTTCTTGTTATCAACTTGGATGTACGGATGCCCAGATTGAATGGCTTTTTTTACATCAGCGTGATCAATTCGAATAGGATCCAATTTCATCACCCACTTTTCCTGATTTGTATTCATTATAAATCAGATGGTTATAAGAATAAAGTTGAGTGGGATGGAACCTTACATACGTCATTCATTCAATATCGATCTTCCATTAACGAACACCTAGCTATTTTGGCCTTTTCTACCCTGACCGCTTCATCGACATCGCCGAATTCAGTGAGGTCCCCCCGATGGTCAACCAGGTCGAGACCCACGTCTTCAACCAACAGCGGAAAATAAGATGAAGAAAAGCTTCCTGGAGAGTGGACGGTTGGTCCGTTTCTCTGGGAAGCTTTTTAGGTTTCAGGTTGATATACGTGATGGGTGGTTCCTTCACAGATTATAAAGAATGAAACGTGTTTATTTTACTCTCTGTTTTGTTGAGAATCCTTATTATATTCTGACGATGAAGAATGATCAATGAAACGCTTACCAGCAGAGAAATACCTATGATCACGCTGTCTTCGAATAGTATACTGTAAATGAATAAGGAGATACCTGCCACCATCGAGCTTAGGGATACATATTTGGAAATGAACAATGTTAAGACAAACATTACAAAACCGACCAAAACACCCAAGGGAGACAAAAATAAAAATACGCCCGTAGATGTCGCGACGGCTTTCCCGCCTTTAAAACGGGCAAATAGAGAAAAGATGTGTCCCACGATAGCCAGCAACCCACAAGCAATGGGGTTGACCGTGGAATGAAGTAGGACGGGAAGGAAACATGCAAATACCCCTTTTGCGATATCCGCACCTGCAACGAACAGACCTGCTTTCATCCCTAACACCCGATAAGCATTGGTTGCTCCCAAATTTCCACTTCCATAGTGACGAATATCTTTTTTGTAAACTATCTTACCAACGACAAGTGCGAAGGAAATGGAGCCAATAACATAACTTAATACCAAAGTGAGTATGTTCAAATTTGTATAATCTCCCAGTGTATTTTTTGTTTTGGTTTGTCCTGTTCGTAAACCATGTTTCGAACGTAGTATAACATATTTTTACATATTATATAGCTGTTTTCTTAGGTGTCGAGTCAAACAAATGCCGGCTAGGCACTGCTTTGAGACATGGTCTGGGCACTACTCTAAAAAATCACGGAGGTACCAATGAATATGATCGATCGATTAATAGAAAAAAACATCAAGGTCCGAGAAATCCCTGGATGGGGAGCGTACTTGAAGAAAGAATGGGAAACCCATTTTGCCGGTCACCTCAGCGAAAAGGAGAAACAGTCCATCTATTTGTCTGACCAAGATGGATTCGGTGGATATCTGTGGCATCTGTTCAGTTACAAGAAGAGGACATGTCTTGAAGGTGAGAAGGCGGAAGGTGCTTTCAGGGATCAACAGAAACAGAAGTGTTTCATCTTCTTTCAGGACACGGAGGACGCCCTGCTTCTTGAGAATGCGTCGGGTTTTGATGTGAAGGACTTATTAAGTGAAGTGGGCCGCGACGTTTATGTCGTAGACAAACAGTTCCGTTGGACGTTCGTGCTTACGCATGAGACCGGTTGGCTTGGGCCCTATTTCAGTAGGAGATAGAAAAGACAAAGACGCTTCGGATTCCAAGCGTCTTTGGCATTGATTATATTTTAGTAGAAACTCAGCTTCTTTCCAGGACCTTCACCAGCATCCCATGAACCACCTCATGATCCCGGGCATCAAACAACCGATACTCCTCACCAGGCAAGGTGTACCATTCTTGTGCACCTACATAGGTGATCTTGAGGGAGAGGATGCCATCTTCATCGCAGGTGGTGACGAGCTCAAGCTCCCCGCTGATGACGCCGACTTCTTCAGTCATGACGCCGTGGCTTGCGTTGAACGTGGTTGATTTGGTTTCCATGGTTTGGCCTCCTGTTTGAAACGGACGATCCCGATGAGGATCGTCCGTTTTTCTTTTATTCTATCAGTATACGCAGCTATTCAGCATCCCTTGAAGGGCGGTCTTCTCGGACGATTGCAGGCTCAGGTTCCATTTGGACTTGGTGCTGATCCACCATTTGGCGTAGCCACATTTCGCACCGGCACGGGGCGGCTGCCAGGTGGATGGGTCCTGGTCACCCTTGGAGCGGTTGCTGCTCGCGGAGACGGCGATGAGCTGGGATCCACTCAGATCATTGGCGAACGCCTCGCGCTGGGCGGTGGTCCAGCTGCTGGCCCCGGAGCGCCATGCTTCGGCTAGTGGGACGATGTGGTCGATATCGAGGTCGGACGGGTCGGTGAACGTGACGCCGTCATAGTAGCTGTACCAGCTTCCCGACGTCACCGGGCAGTTGCCACTGTACGAATCGGCATCGCGCTTCAGGACGACCTGGCGGGTATCACATCCGCCGCCCTGGCTGATCCAGTGGGGGAACTTGTCCCGAGAGTAGCCGGTCATCACCCCCTCGGTCTTCACCGTGAGTCCGTTCAACTGGGACTGGGACGTCGCTTTCGACGGTGTGACAGGCGGAGTGGCAAACGCGGACGGCAGGAACAGGGAGAAGGAAAGGACAAGGGCAACGACAAACAAAATGGTTTTCTTGAACATGGAGAGCCTCCTGTATGTAGTTTTTTATATGAACATCAGCACGATGCGCATACTGGATTAAGGTGCCACTACTGCCATGATAGGGGAGGGAGTGATAGGTTTACAAGAGGTTTTTTGTAAAGATTCAGACTTCTTTCGGATTTTTAAATTGGTGGTAGAAGAATGTCTTGAAATGAAATAGAACCAACCACCTTATTATTAAGGGATTGGTTCACGACTACTCTCTACTAACGTTTATGGAAAGATAGCCTGTTTGCGCGATCACATCAATTTTATGTTCACCTTTTTCATACGTCGTCAGAGTCCCTTCTGTAAACGTTTTTTTCCATCCTCCCGCTTTGATATGCGAACGGTAAAGGAAGGGAAGGCCATCTTCCTTCGCTTCAGAAGTGCCAGCCCATTTGTACGATTCAAAGTCATCCCGACTCACTGTTTTTTTCGCCAATTGAGGGACTGGAAAGCCACCGAATTTATCAGATTCTTGGTAAGAAAAAACAGCCCATAACGTTAGTAGAATGGTCCCTAGAGAGAGAACCGAGACAATCCGAATCACCTTTTTCTTATTCATACATACCCCCTGTTGATCTGCCTTACCGCAAATGGATCTTGTTTCCATTATACTACAATTGATTTGATAATATTGGAAAAATATATGGTATAGTGAAGGAAAGATACGCACATGACAGAAATAATGGAGGAGTCGGATCGTGAAACACATACAGCACCAGTGGCGTGTCACGAAGTACAATCCAACGTTCAGGGATGAACATGGCTACTACACTTTGGTAGAGGAGTGGACTTCACCTTCTGATATAGGGGAGACCTTTGATGGGAACGAATTGATGCTCGATGACTATCTACGGGTAGAGGAGGCTTATATTGATTCTGCCAATGCATTTATGGAGGAGAGCGGCATCCAATCCGTGCGTGTTCTGGGGTTGGAAGGGAGCATAACAGAAGAGGATTGGGCATCTTTCTTATATGAGAGTGAATTTGAAGGCATTGTGCTGAAGGAAGATTCCCTGGTCGACCTGGGTGACCTGCGCTTGATCATGAAGTTGGTGCTACGGGATTTCATTTGGTGCCAGCTGTATGACGGGGATCGTTTCTTCATCCATTTGGGGACGGATTACTATATGTATATTGGCTCCCATGTGAACTGTCCATCGGCCATCGAATGGTCTGCCACCCACGGCCTTTTTTTGGAATCGGAGCTATCTCCGTATGGGATTTCCGAAGAAGACGCCATCTGGGAGATTGGATGGAATGATCTTGACGATGAGTCCAAGATCCTCGTGGGGGAAGAGGGCGTGACCGGCATTCCCCTGGATGAGTGCCGAAGGATTTTCCGCTTGTCAGCAGCGCATCCGGTGACTGGCTCCTTTGAGATTCCACGTGAAGTGAAGGAATTTTTTCAACGTTTTCTGGAGCATGAAATGGACTTTAATCTTTATGAGTATCGTTTTTGGGGTGGGCATTAATATATATGCAATAAAAGGGAGTGGTATCAGTGGCGATAACTGATTTGTGTGAAGCCTGTAAAAGAAACGAGATTAACGTTGTAGAAACATCTGATGACTCTAGTCAACCTTATAAATTATGCAATCAATGTCACGAAAGGTTAGTGAAATATTCATTACGACCTATTGAATGGTACAACTTAGCGGTTGTTCATTCCCCTAATAAATTTTCATTGCATGATGATTTTTATGAAGAGAACGGAGAGGCTTTCCAACCAGAAGAAGATATAGTTGTAACAAAAAAAGATAAAGCACCCACATTACGAGATGTTCGAGATAATTTGGAGTCTTTATTAGACTTTTCGATAACCAGATGGTTTCTTGAGGATGATGTAATAAATGCCCTTAAAATACACGATATCCAAAATACTTTGAGTTCAGTGATATCTAGATTTTATGTAACCAGAAATTACGAAGTGAAAACAAGAATGTTGGAAATTGTAGCTGATGTTTTAGGTGCTTCTGCTTCAGGGTGGGTAATGAGGAAGATTTACTTTACCCGATTTCTTGGGCGACAGCCAGTAGTTTGCCATCCGAAGAGGGATTGAGTAATATCTTTGGGAAATTGAAACTGGTAGGTGAAAAAGAATTGCCAATAGCGGCTTTTACCTGCTTACACCGCTTCCGTTCAAGTAATGTACTTGATTGGATTGAGTCAACTTCCATGAGTTTTAACGATAATTGGGGAAGGCTGGCAGCCGTATGCTTCCCAACCTGGGAGAGAATGAAAACGTGGCTGAACAAAGGAAGACCTCTAAGTTTAATTGCACTGGATACAATGGCGAACTGTGTCAAAGGTTATGGCGACATGTATGTTGAGCAATTTTCTCCTAAGATCCTTTGTACAGACAACTATGAAGTAGAGCCTATAATAAATGATTATTATCAAAAAGATGGAGTTCCACGTGTCAAAATGAAAGTAGCCAGAATAATGGAAAACAAACAAGAGATATTTGATAAAGGCTAATGGTTGACTCTACCTGTGTAAAAGCCTGTCCACGCTACACACCCCTGAAGAGTTAAGTAGCTTCAGAAAAACAGGGATCTTAACATTGACCTAGCATATAGATAATGTGACCATTTTTATTTACACAATGCAAGAAAGGCTGGAACCCATCATGAAAAAAAAGAAGCACCAATCATCATACAGATCGATTGGTTTTACGTCCGAGAGCGGAAAAAGACATTCCCAACATGCTTCAAATGTTTAACCACGAGGAAGTAAGAAAATACCTTGGAATCAATCCCCCTCGTGATGAACACGCCATGATAGAAATGATCAGGAATCGTACGGAAACAAAATGGACGGTGGCATTAAAAGAGACAGATGAATTTATCGGGGATGTCATGATCCCAACTATAGCAGAAGGGTATCTTGGCGAAATCGGGTATCGCTTCATGAGGGAGCATTTGGGATGTGGGGTTGCGCATGAAGCGGTGTCCGCGGTCATCGAGCATTGTAGAAGCACCTTACATCTTAAACGCCTATCGGCTACGATCGATAATGAAAATGTACAGTCAAAGAAGTTAATTGAAAAGCTTGGGTTTACGTTGGTAGCGGTGTTGCCTGAATCGAATCTAATGGGCAGGGTTACCGATGTCGCTTATTATTCCCGTATGGTATAAGTCTCCTTGGTCAATGAGGAATAGAATTAAATAGATTGGAATAACTAGAGGACAGGTGAAAAAGTTGAAAATCAAAAGAGTACACGAGTATGAGGTTGATGGTGCGCTAAGAAGTAGTATTCAAGAGTTACTGTTGGAGAGTTTTGGAGACGATTATCCAAAGGAAAGAGTATATTTTAAGCAATTGCCCCATTTTAGATACCTGGTTTTGAATGAAGACAATATGCTAGTTGCTCAAGTAGGGCTGGATTATCGAGTGATGAATCTCAATGGCCTTCCAGTAAACGTTCTTGGAGTCATTGATCTATGTGTCAAAAAGGAATACCGCTCAAATGGATTAGGCTCTTTATTGCTTTCAGAAATTGAAAAATTCAGTGGAGATAAGTCGATTGATTTCTTACTATTATTTGCAGATCATAAGGGTTTGTATTTGAAAAATGGATACCGATCCGTAATGAGCGAATGTACATGGCTCAAAATAGATCATGAAAATCATCAATCTTTAGGTGTGGGAAAGGAAGTCATGAATGAACTGATGATGAAGGAGATTGGAAATGCGAAGTGGGAAAATGGATGTTTAGATTTATTAGGCTATCTTTATTAATGGAATCATACAAAACCCAGAGTCATCAACTCTGGGTTTTGTTAGGTTAACGATCTTTATATTGCCGCCATCACGATTCCTCTAAAAACGCCTGCACTTCAGCCGCATTCTCTTCCAACCCGCCTTCATCAAATTCAAGGACGGCGCCGACGTCATAACGGGTGTTATGGTAGGTATTATCCATCGGGAGGCGCATCGTTTCCACGTCCTTGGTCTTGCCGCGCACCACATCGGTTCCGACCGAGAGGAGGGTGCGGTAAGGGACGTTGGTGTCGACGGAGTTGTAGGCGATGCGAACGATCTTCGGTAGCTTGGTGATGGTGGAGAAGCTGCTCACTTCTTCCTTCAGCTTGCCGAAGACTTCCTGCTGGCGTTCGACGCGTCCGTAGTCGCCGTTACCGTCGTGGCGGAAGCGGCTGTAGGCGAGAAGCTCCTTGCCGTGGAGTTTTTGCGTGCCTTCGGTCAGCTGGACGCCGAGGGCTTTTTTGTCTTGGGTCATTTCATACGTCGGCGTCAATTCGATCCCGTCCGGTGCAACGGCGTCGACGATCTCTTCAAACGAGTTGAAGTTGACCTCGGCATAAGAGTGAATGGGGATGCCGAAGTTTTCCTCGATCGTCTGCCTCATGAGTTCCGCACCACCGAAGGCATACGCGGCGTTGATTTTGTTGTATCCGTGCTCCGGGATATGGACGTAGGTGTCCCGCATGATCGAGACGATCTTAGGCTCCTTCGTGTTCGAGGAGTAGTTGGCGATCATGATCGTATCGGCCCGTGCCCGCTCGTCCCCGCGTGCATCGCTTCCGAGGATGAGGACATTGGTGTTGTCGACCTGCTCGTCCGATCCGTTGAATTCCGTTTCCTCTTCGGCGCTGGTCTTATGAAGGGGCGAATTCCCGTTGGCGAAGATATACCCTTTGACCCCGAAGGCGAGGAGGAGGGCGACGATAAGGAGAAGACCGACCCTTCTTTTTCTGATTCGTTTACGTCTGACTGTACGCTTCACTGTGTATCCACCTTTCATGTGTGAAATTCATTCTCTATGTGGTCGTTCACGACTGTCGAAAATCCCATATGCGCGTATCCGCATCATTTCTCACTGTATAGCAGGGAGATAAAGATGAGGTGAAGATGGCGAGGGAAATCTTCAGAGTGAAAGTGAAATGTTGAGAAGGGAATAGTGAAGTAGAGGAAATATAAATGTTACATGGGGACAGAAAAGCCCGGAGAGTAAGAGGAGAGGGGTGTGGCGTTGCATTGATTGAAACAAAAAAAGAGGGACTTTTTCAAGTCGCCCTCCCCTATGTTAGAAGTCTATTTTTACATTGTGCTCTTCTTCAAAGTCCATATTATCCCATGAGAACGCATAAAGGATCATTTCAAGGTTTTCTTTTAGCTCAGGAATCTCTTTTCCATCGTCATAGCTTTGAATGGTAAGGGTAGCATCGGCTTTCTTGCCACCTGAAATTTCTTGGCTCATGCTGAGCATTCCCTCATCGACCATCTTGCCATCAGCGGAAACTTCCCTCGCTTGAATTTCGATGGTATCATCACGTTTATTTTCAACCTCGAACATTACCTCAATGGTATCACCAAACACATCGTCTTTTTTCTTTTCCACAGAAATCAAGGTTGCTTTGATGTTTTCTGTGTCAGCGATTTCCTGGTTGAGCTTCTTAGGCTCTTCCTTTTTGGTTTCTTCCTTATTGGTTTCGTTCTTGGATTTTTCACTGGAATCGACAGACTTTGGTTCCTTCGTTTCCGTGGTGCCACAAGCTCCCAAGAGCAGGGCAACAAGTACGACTACTAAGAATTTTTTCATACTTACGCACCTCCCAAAAGATTGTATCACATGATTCGACCTTTTGTATCAGTTTATTTACAAATAAATCATTTAGATTACAGTCTTTTGGAGGAGATCATTTATTCGCAAAAGAGCAAAGTATTATAGCGTTTGATAGCTAAATCCGTTTCAACGTAAACGAAAAACAAACGCCGCGGTCCGTGTTCTGTGCGGAATACTCTGCGTCATGAAGCTTCAGGATGTTCTTAGCGATGGCGAGTCCGAGGCCGGTGCCATCTTTGGCACGTCCGGCTTTCTTCTCTTGATAGAACTGGTCCCAGATCCTCTTCAGATGGGTTTCTTCGATAGGCTCGCCTTCATTGATGATGCTGATCCGCACGTGGTTGCCGTCGGGATGGGCTTCGATTTTCACTTGTCCGGCTGGCGGTGTATGCTTGATGGCGTTTGACAGGAAGTTGCTGAGCACCTGCTCGATGCGGTGCTGATCGGCGAGCACGGTGACATCTGCCACGTCCATGTGGACCTGGAGATTATTCTCCTGGATCTTCATCATGAGCTGATTGAACACGTTTTGGATCACCTCTTTGACGGGGAACGCTTCCGGCTGGAGCTGGAAGGTGCCGGACTCGTACTTGGCGAGCTCGAGCATATCGACGATGAGCCGGTCCATGCGGCTCACTTCCCGGTTGATGGCTTCAAAATAGTGATCCGTGCGGTCTTTGGCAAGGCCGTCCTGGAGGATTGCCGTACAGCTCTGGATGATGCTGAGGGGTGTCTTCAGCTCATGGGACACGCCGGCGATGAAGTTCTTGCGTGTATGTTCAAGCTGCTTTTCCTTTTGGATCTCATGCTGCAGCTGGTTGATGTGTCGATGGAGGTTGTCGGATAGATTGTTGATGCTCTCCGACAGCTCGCCGATCTCATCGGTGGTCTTGATCGGGATGCGCTGTTCGAACTGAAGATTGGCCATGTCCTTTGCCGTCTTGTTGATGTTCACCAAGGGCTGGGTGATCTTTTTTGAATAATAGAAGGACCCGAGTAGGGCCAGTATGACCGCTCCGATGATCACGTAGATGTAATAATCCTTCAGCATTTCCATTGCCTCATCGATTGGCTGGAGGGACGTCATCGAGATGAAATAAAGGGGGTTCCCGTCTTCATCCAGCTTCTTGTCCACGAGGATCTTGTAGGAGACGCCATTCCGCTCATAGCTCTTCGGCGAGGACTCGACGGGATCATGACCCGGGCGGAGGAGCAGATCCGCCTGAAATGCTTTGACCTGTTCCAGGAACACGCGATTCGATAACACCGGGTTCATCTGGAACGGGTATTGTTCCGGCGTATGCGTGGCATCGACCTTCCCGTACAGGATCTTCTTCTTGAGGGATTGTTCCCGTGTATGATCGATCCGGTCATCGAGTACCCGGTTCCGCATATAGTCCATGTAGCTGTCGATCCCGCCGTCGAAGATCTCGAAGGGGCTCTCCCGGTTGTTCAGGTGATGTTCTTTATCCACGACCATTTCGTAAGGATACAGCTCGTCGCCTTTTGCAATCGCCTTGACCTCAAGGACGTGATCCCGGTAGTTTTCCAGGGCTTCGAGGATCGACGTATCAGATAACGAGTTTTCGAGATAGGCAAGGGGAATCGTGTACTCCTGGTCCATATTGGCCACGATGCCGCCCTCCTCGACGAATCCACCTGTGATCGTGAGGGTGTAGTCTTCCAGGGTTTTCACATAGCCCTTCTCATCGAGGACCGTGATCCAGGCATTCGTCTCCTGATGGAAGCCGCGTTCCAGCTCATGGTTCGCCCGCTCCCCATCGTCGAGCTTCAGGTATTCCTTCTGGAACTCATCCATGGAGTCGGAGAGCTCGCCGATCTTGCTCGATTCATAATACTCATCGAAAAAAAGCGTCTGACCGACATAGATTCCCCCGACCATCAGCATGCACAGGGCAAGGGTCAGGAAGAAGAGCTTGAGGAAGAGGCGGCTCTTCATACCAGTCCCTCAAACTTGTACCCGGCCCGCACGATCGTCTTGATCATCCCGGCGCATGCCCCGAGCTTCGAGCGCAGGTTCCGGATATGGGTGTTGAGAGAACGCTCATCCCCCTGGTATTCATAGCCCCAGATCTTGATAATCAGTTGCTCCCGGGAGATGACCATGTTCTCATTGAGCATGAGGTACGACAGGATCTCGAACTCCGTATGGGTGAGGGAGACCTCTTCACCTGCCACCTTCACCGTCCGGGACCCGAGATTCACCTGCAGACCGCCCGTCGTCAAAGCGTCATCGTCCTTTGTAGTAGGCTGGGTGCGCTGCTGGAGGAGGCGCTTGGCACGCGCCAGCAGGATCTTCGGGCTGTAGGGCTTCGTCACATAATCATCCGCCCCGAGCTCGAATCCTAGGATCGTATCCTCCTCATCGGACCGTGCCGTCAGCATGATGATCGGCACCGCCGACTGCTTCCGGATCTGCCGGCACACGTCCCAACCGTCACGGCGGGGCATCATGATGTCCAATATGATCAGATCGACGGAGTGGCACCCGAAGAGCTCCAGCGCCTCCTCACCATCGCCGGCTTCCAGCACCTCATAGCCCTCATTCACAAAATAATTCTTACTGATTTCCCGGAGGATCTCTTCATCCTCTGCGATTAACACTGTCTGTTTCATCCTATCTAAACCTTTCCGGATCTTGTTTACCGTTCCAAATTCCACCTCATTATAAGCTTCTTGGGGGGAGGATTCAAATCTTCATTTAGAAGAGTGCCTCCTCTTTTCCCTTCATTTTCTTCCAGTTGCATGGTAAAGTTTGGGTATAAGAAACGGAGGGGAGCGTGCATGATATGGTCTCATGGTTAGTTACCATCATGATCCCACTTGGACTCATCACCCTGGTTATTATCCGTAAGAGAAAGAAACAGCCATCGCCCCGGTTTATGATCTGGTGGATCGCTGCCGTCACGGTGTGGGGCGTGATCAGCATCAATCTGGTGCCTTGGTTGATTGGTAGAGTGCTATAGGTGGTGTGGGCGTAGATGGATCTAACGCTCTAGCAAATGAAAGAGGGGAAGGCGATAGGGTGAGTAACGAATCATCAACTGTAAATATGACCATTCGCAACAAATTTCTGGCCTTCGTACTCGTGCCGACGATCATGTCAGCAGGGGCAGGCGTCCTTTATCTGGTCTACTCATTTGGAGACATCCACGGCCAGAGCGTTCTGGCCCTGATCGTGACACCTTTTCTTTACTGTGTGTTGTATCAACCCATCTTTGATAAGGATGAATGTATGAATGTATATGGGACCGATGGTGACTTACGTTTAAAAGAGAAGCTCAAGAAACATAAAGGAACTTTGATGAAATATTGTATGGTCACGGCCATTACAGCTTTTTTTGCAATAAACATGCATTGAGGGAAGAACGTAAGGGTAGATGGTATGTAACCTGTCATACTTTTACAAAGTATCCTGTTAGTTAACGATTCCGAGACGATCATAAAGTCCAACATCGCTTTAGAGAATAGAAGGTGCTGACTTGAATTCGGAGGCAAAATTAGATGTACTGTCCAAGTGGAATAAAGTAACGGCATATGTAATCATCCCGGTAATCATTTCGATTATGTCAGTCACGATCTATAGTGGAATCGTCCTTTTTGAACCCAAGCTTGAAGTCGCCATTCTTATGGTGATGATTGTCTTTGGCATGTGTGATATCTGCATGCCTGTAAAAGAAAAACATGTTATGTTGAAGGTCTTTTATGAAGATGGACATTTAAACATGTACAAGAAACTACCCACTAATAAAAGGATATTGATATCATACATCCACGCATTATTATTTCCCGTCTTGGTTGCGCTCCTCACACACTAATTGCATGAAAATAACCCTTAGGAAAAGCTGCGATCTTCATTATTTTTCTTCTGAATCCGGGAAATGGGTGGACTGTACGCATAGGTATAGGTTAAAAGAAAAATCCGAAAGAGGGGTCAACGCATGAACGAAACAGGAGGAAAGACATTCACGACGATTGTAGGCTGGGTCGCTACGGTTGCTGCCGCATTGTTGTCATCCATGGTGCTGGCGGTTGTAGCGTTGGTGGCTGGTTTTATCCTCTGGCATCACTTCAGGGACCGCAAGATGGGAGGAGCCCTGATGATTGCTTCTGTTCTCAGTGTGGTGCTGGCATATGCGATCGGGTTTTTGTTGGTTTATGTGATGAGTGTGAGTTGATGCAAGGAGTATGGGGGAGTAGGGGATGATTATGGAATTGGATCATAGCGAGGTTGTGAAGTAAGAAGGTAATGAATTGTATCTGTTTTCCTGTAACGCGTAAAAAGGATCCGATATCAGCATCGGATCCTTTTACTTATTTCCACTGAAGAATGCCTGTTAAATCGTCATACACCGCATCCGGCTCGAGTCCGAGCTGCTCAGTCGGGGCGTGGCCGCGGTTGATCCAGGCGGTGTGGAAGCCGAAGTTCTTGGCGCCGGAGATGTCCCAGCCGTTGGAGGACATGAAGAGCACTTCCTCACGTTTCACGTCGAGCTCCTTGAGGGCATGGGTGTAGGCGGCGGGGGCTGGCTTGAACTGCTTGACGTCATCGACGCTCAGGACCGAGTCGAAGTGGTGATCAAGACCGGCGTTTTCGATCAGGCTGTCGAGCATATGCTGTGTGCCGTTCGACAGGATGACAAGCTCCTTATCCTTCAGCTCAGCGAGGACGCTCTCCACTTCAGCGTAATGGGTGAGGTGCGTGTAGGCATCGATCAATTCATCTTCTGCTTCCGTCGTCCATTCGGCTCCGTTTTCCATGAGGGCATGGCGGAGGGACTCGCGGGTGACCGTGACGAAGTCTTCGTACGTGCCCATCACTTGTCTCAGGAAGAAATAATCGAGCTGTTTTTTCCTCCACGATTGGCTGATGGCTTCGCCTTTGTCGGGGAAGAGTTTGTTGCATGTGTCTTGTACGGAATGGACGTCGAAGGGGGTACCGTAGACGTCGAATATGAATACTTTGATGGTTGGTTTGATCATGGGTTTTGTCTCCTTTGGTGTGATGGGTGTATGTTTCCCTGTTTGGGTGGTGGTAAACAGGACGGAAAGCTGAAAAGGGTGTAGTGGAAGGACCTGGTTATGCTTTATACTTTTATTACCAGTGTGTGAAAGGGAGGGTATGATGGTTATTTCGTCTAAACGATGGTTTCCGATTTTCCTGATGGCGTTTGTTCTCACCATGGTGGCGATCTGGATGAATACACCCGGGGCCATGGCAGGATATCCGGCAACGGCGTTCGATCTATTGGTGGCGGTGTGCTTTTTCCTCGTATGGTTTTTGATCGGCATTCCATCAGGAATCAAAGGGGAGGGGGCATTCCTTGTATTCGTCGGGGTGTATTGGGGAATAGGCCTGGTGGCGGGTTTGTTGGCCGTTTTTGCTCCATACGAGGAACTGTTGCTGTTCGGTATCTGGTACAGTGTGCCGGCACATGGACTGGGGTTGCTACTTGGGAATACAATGTTACTCAAACTTGTAGCGCCGTTCGTGGGGCTTGGTGTCTCGTTGATGGGTTATGGTACAGGACGCATGCTCAGGCAGAAGGAGCCCGCGTAAGAATGAAAAATTGAATGAGGATTCTCGACCTTTTCTTCCGTGGAAAAGGTTTTTTTTCGTCGACCGTACCCATTTCGGCAAGTTGAGCCTATATACAGAGTAGATACATACGTTGAAATGGGAGTGGTGTGGATATGGAAGGTTGGAGTAAGTTTGAGAATGAAATCGTGGAGATGAATGTGTTCCATCATCAGGAGGATATGCGGATCTTCATTTGGTTGCTGACTCATGTGACGTTCAAGGCCGGGTTGCGCGTGGGGGAAGTGGAGCTGTCTTCGAGGCAGTATGTGACGTCGCTGAAGCAGCTCCAAAAGGATCTGTGGTTTTATGACGGCCGGAAGAAAGAGGTGTATTCCCTGTCCAGGATCCATCGATCCATCAAGCGCCTGGAGAAGGTGGGGGTTCTGACGACTGAAGCATTTGCCTATGGATTGATCGTCACGCTCCGTGCCCCTGAGCATTGGAAGGCTTCTTTGCGAAATAAACGTGAAATGGATGTGAAAGGGCTACGAAATGAAGGTGAAAACATAAAGAAGATCGTAAAGAAAGAGAAGATTGAGAAGAGATTGATGAGTACGCGCAAGCTGCAGGAGGTGACGGACTTTTTCATCCTGAAGCGGGGGAAGGGGCTCAGCGTTTCACCTGCCGACTCCATGGCACTGGAACGACTGTGTGAAAAGGAATCTGAAGAGGAACTGCTGGCGTTCATGGAGGCGTTATTTGCCGAGAAGGGGACGATCAATAGCGCCATCTACATCGAGAAGGTGTGGGAGTCACGGAAGGAACAGGGGGATACCGTTATGGCGAAGTTCCACGAATTGTTCGATGATGTAGTCCCGCACCATGACGCGTGATGAACTGGGAAAGGTGTTGGAGAGGATGCAGGCTGCCTATCCAAATCAGCCCTTATCGCGGTCGATGCTTGAGGTATGGGCGGAAGAGCTGAAGGGATGTACGTATGAACGGGTGCAACAAAGGCTGACGGTGCACATTCGTGAAAGCCGATTTTTACCGAGCGTCAGTGAATTGTACGAGGAGCCTGTCGAGGAGACGCGCCTGAAGGACATGATCTTGAAATGGGAAAAGGAAGGGGCGGAACGCATTGAACAGTGTAAGGGATATCGAGCAGTACCACCCTGGGAATGAGGAGAAGATGCTGCGTCAGATCCTTGAGGCAGAAAGCATGATCCTTGGGGCCGTGCTTCTGGAGCCGGGTGTAATCGGGGACATCACCTTGGAGGAGGAGCATTTCAGCCAATGGCATAACCGGAGGATCTTCGCCGCCATGCGGGCGGTGGAGGAAAAGGGGCTGGATGTCAACCCCGTCACCCTCGTGGACGAGCTGCGGGAAGATGTGGAGCAGGTCGGCGGGGTGCAGTTCCTCTTGGAGCTTGCAGCCCATTGCCCGACAGCGGCGAATGTCGCCCACTTCGAATCCCTCGTCCTGAAGCAGTATGAGCTCGCCCTTATACGGGACTCGGCCTATGAATTCCTCCGGGACTACACGCCGGAATCGGCCCATGATCTGTACAAGGCGCTTGCGAGCATGAAGACCCATATGACGCATCAGGAAGAGTCGAAGAAGGAATTGATGGTGGAGCTCTATGAATCTCTCTATCATGAGCGGGAAGGATTGCCGGGTGTCGCGACGGGGTTCGAGTCCCTTGATGCCCTCACAGGGGGCTGGAAGGAAGGGGAGCTCATCATCCTGGCGGCGCGCCCGTCCATGGGGAAGACCGCGTTCGCAATCCAGCTGGCGTGGGAGTGCATCAAACAAGACGGCGTCTCCCTCACCTTTTCCCTGGAAATGTCGTCGCGTCAGGTGATGCAGCGCCTGCTCTCAAGCCTTACGGGCATCAATATGATGAAGTGGAATAACCCTTATAAGTACTTGACCGTCGACGAAATGCCCAAGATGCATGCAGCCCTTAACGACGTGTACAAATCGGACTTCGAGCTGTCGCAAAATGGGATGATCACCGTCCAGGAGATGAGGCAGCAGATCCTCACCCTGAAACAGGAGCATCCCGACAAGCCGTTCCTCGTCCTCATCGACTACCTCCAGCTCATCACGGTGAAAGGCCGGTTCGACCGCCACGACCTTGCCATCGGCTACATCACGAAGGAGCTGAAGGGAATGGCCCGGGAATTCGGCATCCCAATCATCCTCCTCTCCCAGCTGTCACGGGGCGTCGAATCCAGGGAAGACAAGCGCCCACGCCTAACCGACCTTCGCGACTCCGGCAACATCGAGCAGGATGCCGACGTCGTCCTGTTCCTCTACCGTGATGACTACTATCACACCGACACGAAGAGCGGGAGGGAAGTGGAAATCAAGATCGCCAAGAATCGTAACGGTCCGGTGGGGACGGTGAAGGTGGAGTTCATGAAGGAATTTGGGCGGTTTGTGGGGAAGAAGGGGAGAACGATGGAGCACTAAAAGAGACCCTGAAAACAGGGCCGTAGCTAGTTGAAGCTATTGACGAATTCCACCATCTCGCGTTGATTCGTGACAACCGGTTCACTGGTGTAGATGTCGTACGTGAGCCCGCCGCTGATAAATGACAGGGTGTGATGAGGCGGATCCTCCCTGTAAAAGGCTTTGACACCGTTCTTCAGAGTGACAGCAACGGCATGGCTCTTGTTGAGGGATGGCCCGCTGCCGATGGTGACCCGGATATGGGTATGGTTGACCGTGTCGAACCACTGGAGGGTCAGTGTGTCAGGGGAGGCTTTCCCCAGTGCGATCGTGGCGTGAAATGGGAGACGGGGGAGCTTGACATCCATCTGTTGTTGATCTTCGAACGCAGCAACGGCATCCTCGATCCCTATATATCCGTCTTCCCACATGTCTTCGAGCAGAGCCTGTTCAGGCGTGGATTCTTCTGCAATAGTATGAGGATGGATGAAACCTAATAAGATGGAGAGAACATACCATGATTTCATTTTTCATATTTCGTCCCTTTTTTCGTATAGGATGTCTTTTCTCCATAAAAAAATACGCCCTGCACATGGGGCGTATGGTTGATCAATCAAGTGAAAGGCCCGAAGCCTTCAACACGTTCTTCTTATACATCTCTTTGACGGCCAGGGGCATCTTGCGTTCGTTCACCCATTCGTCTTTGAGCATCAGATACTCTTTGCGCATATCTTCAGGAAGGACCACCTCATAGAGGTCGCTCAGGCGTGTGACCTTCAAGGCTGCCATGATGGAAAAGAGCTGTGTTTTATTGATGGAGGTTCCCTTTCCATTAACCATTTCGGAAATCGTTCCGACCCTCATACCCGTCATCTCGGCCAGCTGCTTCTGGGTGACGCCCCGCTCTTTTAACAGCTCATCAAGCTTCACCACAAAGTGAGCCCCGCTCAGTTCCATCGCCGTATCCACCACGACACTGTTCATCATGCTGTGACCGCCTTCAATCAATGTATCCACTTCAATCTTCTTCATTTCTTCTGTCTCTCCAATCGATGTTCAATTCCCTTTGCCGGAGCTAATCATACCAATAGACTCCTGAATATGCCACTGATGGGATTGAAGGGAGGGGAGGGATACAATTTTTGTAAAAAGATGTATAGTGGAGGAAAACGAAAAGGGGGACGAAACATGTTCTTCAGAAACATGACGGAGGAAGAAAAGGGGAATTCAACAAAAGCGAGTGGGACGGCCTTCTCCGTTATATTGATCGTCTTGTTGGGGCATTCCGTTTATACGTATGTACAGACGTCCGAGACAGGGGCTTCATTTACAATTATGCTGGTGGGAGTAGCGGTGTATTTTGGGAGTGATTTTCTTTATAATATGCGATCTAAGTGGCGGAATAGAGGGGAGCCTGAATGACATGGTAGTACAGGATCTGTACGCATATTTGATTACCGAAATATTCATAAAATAAGGATGCTGGTTCTCAGCATCCTTGTTTTTTTAATCCTCATGCCCATTGATTTTCTCTAAGATCAATGGGAATCCCATCTGCCCACTGGTATAATGTTCCTATATACAAGGGGAGTTGAGATTCGTTATTCTCCTAGTGAAAAGAGGTGTGGCATCCATGCATGGACAGATGAAAAAACTGATCGAAGCGAGCTACCTGACGGCGGAGAATGCGTCTGATTACCGGACGATCCTGCGATACTTTTACCTGCAGCATGAGCGGATGCGGGATTTTATTTCGCCTGAAGAGGTACTGGGGTACATGCGGTCGCTACCGCATTATGAGCAGTATGAGGAAGAGGCGCTCCTTGTGCAGCTGGCTCAGCTTGTGAAGTGGAAGAACTTGAATGCCAGGCAGGATATGACCAATGCGAAGACGATTGAAGAATATAAGAAGAAACGGTTCCGCTATCAGCCGACGCCGTACACGATCGAGATTGAGAGGATGGTCGAGACCCTTGAGAGGAAGAGCGGAGAGAGCTTTGGTGGTTCTCTGGAGAAATCCCAATTCGACAGGCTGCTTGAGGCGGTGAACCGGTTGGAGTCGGAGCTGAAGGACGGTCTGGTGAAATCGTCTGAGACGTACATGCTCCTGTGGGAAGATCTGCTTCAGTATTTCCGGACGATCCGGACGAGCACGGCCGATTACATAGCGTATATCAATAGCGAACAGACGGACCAGCGCATGCAGAGCGAGGCGTTTCTTGTGTATAAGAATCAATTTACCACGTATCTGCGCGACTTTATCGTATCTCTACAGAAGACGTCGTTCCAGATTTCCGATCAGCTTGAGCGGATGGGCCAGGGGGAGGTGTCTCCCTTCTTCGATAAGCTTGCTGAGTACAGGAGGCAGATTCCGAGACTGGAAGAGATCGGGGAGGAAACGGTCCTTGAATGGTATCAGGAATTCCATGATTTTTGGCGGGTGATGCGTTCCTGGTTCATCGGAGGTGAGAGCCAGTCGAGCGAGCTCGAGATGCTTCAGCTCCAGACGAATGAAATGATCAGGCGGATCACACGCTCCGTGCAGAGGATGAGCGAGCGCCATCACAGTTTTCACAGCCGCAAGAAGGACTATCTGCACTTGGCGAAACTCTTCAGTGAGAGTGCATCTCTTGAAGATGCCCATAAGCTCTCGGCCGTCGTGTTCGGCTCCATGACGATCCGCCACCTCAAGATCGAGGAGGATTCAACTGAAAATATGCATGCCGACATCTGGGAGGAAGAGCCCGTCGTCCTGACGGTGAAGCCGCGGATCCGGGAGTATAAGGATAAGACAAAACCAGGTGCGATGGTGTCAAATGAAGGGAAAAAGAAGGCCTTGTTCGAGGAGCATCTCGCTGAAATGGCAGAGGAGCGAGAGGTGGTAAGGGAATTATTCACCGAAGAGACCCTGATGTTGTCTGAAATGGGGGAAGTGCGCCCGTTTGTGCGGAAGCTGATCCTCTCTTGGATCGGGAAAGGGTTGACGAGCAAAGACGGGGTCATCAAGACGGACTATGGATTCACATTGAAGGTCACGGTGGATCGTGAACGGACGACGCTTCTCCGCTCTGAGGATGGCATCATGAAGATGCCGGATGTGATGTTCGAGATGAAAGGGGGGACCGGGCTTGGAAACAAAAACGAGCGTGGAGTTTGATGATAAAGCAATACAAGGGCTTGAAATCCTCCTTCATGAATTCTGGATCCTGCGTGATAAAAATCCGGGGGAATACCAGCTGGTCCGTGAAAGGGAGAAGGTGCTGAGGCGGTACCTGGACGATAAATTCGGTCTCCTCCTCATCGTGCATCAGCATTTCATCAAGCTTGAGAAGATCCCGGTGGAGCCTGAGCCGTGGATGGGAATCCCTTCATTCCAGGAGCAAAGGGATTATGCACTGTTTTCCTATGCCATGGCGTTCCTCGAGGACAAAACGGTTGGGGAGCAGTTCCTATTGTCTGAGCTATCAGAAGAGATCCGCCATGAATACGCGGGGGAAGAAGGCATCGACTGGACGGTGTATACGCACCGGAAGTCCCTGATCCGCACGATCAAGACGATGACGGATCTGCATCTCATCCAGACCGTGGACGGGAATATTCAGCGGTTCGATACGGATGAAGAGCATGAGGTTTTGTACGAAACCACCGTGTACAGCAAGTACTTCATCCGTTCCTTCCCAGAAGATTTGACCATGTTCACAGGCTGGCAGGATCTGTTGAAAGAGGACTGGAGATATCAGCAGGAAGATGAACGACGGAAGCGTGTCTACCGGCAACTTTTCTTTTCACCGGGCATGCACAGAGGTCCAGAGAACGAGCTTGATTTCGCCTACATACGGAACTTCCGGAACCGGATGATGGAGGATATCGAGAAGCATACCCATTATCAGCTGAGGCTCTTTAAAAATACGGCTTTTCTTTCATCGATGGAGCCGAACTACCGGTATGATTATTATCCAAGCAATAAAGCGGTGACCGACATCCTGCTTCAGCTCTCCTACCATTTTCATCAGCATCCAGCAGCGTTCGTCCCATCGGAAACCGGGGAACTCTTGCTCACGAGGGGAGATTTCGATGGAATCCTCCTTAAGCTGAAGGAGAAGAACGGATCGGGGTGGTCCAAGTACTTCAGGGATGCCTCGATTGACGCCGTGCGCCGTGAGTGCCTTGGGGCCATGGAGAGTTGGATGATGGCGGAGACGGATGATGAAGGCGACATGATTTATATCAAGCCGCTCTTCGGGATCCTGGCGGGGAAATACCCGGACGACTACAAAGAAAAGGGTGAGGATCATGAGTGATCAATGGCAAATCAACCGTGCAGGACTGGTGAACTTCTGGTATTACGATGAGGAAACCTTCACGTTCAAAGACGGGAAGCTTCTACTGAGGGGAGCGAACGGATCGGGGAAATCGGTGACGATGCAGAGCTTCCTCCCTGTCCTCCTCGATGGCAGGAAATCACCCGATCGGCTGGATCCCTTCGGATCGAAGGCCCGCCGGATGGAGGATTATCTTCTCGGTGAAAAGGAAATCGTCAACCGTGATGAGCGGACTGGCTATCTGTTCATGGAATACGTGAAGAAGGAAACCGGCCAGTATGTGACGACGGGGATCGGCATGCAGGCGAAGCGGAACAAACAGATGAAATCGTGGTACTTCGTCATCACGGACAACCGCCGCATCGGCTGGGATCTGCATCTCACCCAGACTCATTCCGGGGAAAAGATTCCTCTGTCCGAAAAAGAACTGTCCAACCGCCTCGGCGCCGGGGGCGAGGTCGTTTCGTCCCAGAGAGAATACATGGAGCTCGTCAACCGGCACTTATTCAAGTTCCAGTCTGTCGATGCCTATGAAGATCTGATCAAACTCCTGATCCAGCTGAGGAGCCCAAAGCTCTCCAAGGACTTCAAACCGACGGTCATCTACGAAATCCTCGAGTCGGCCCTGCCACCTCTGACGGATGATGAAATCCGCTACTTGTCGGACAGCATCGATCATATGGACCAGGCACAGCAGGAACTCGAGCGGCTGTCGGCTCAGAAGGTATCCGTTGAAAAAGTACGGAATGCGTATGATCTCTACAACCGTTATATTCTTGCCGAGAAGGCAGAGAAATGGAAGGCAGCAGCCGACCGCTTCAGGAAGAAGGAAGATCAGGTTGCTTCGTTCATCGCATCGGAGAAGGAACTGGTCGAAACGATGGACCGTCTCTCTATGAGAGAAAAAGAGCTGACGATGGAAGAGGAAGTACTCGAAGAAAAGCGTGATCAGTTGGGGCGCCATGAGATCTGGAACCTTGAAAAACGGAAGCAGGAGCTCAGCAGGCAGTCTGTCGATAAGAAGGCTGCGAGGGAACGACTTGAGAAAACCTTGGATCGCAAAGAAGGGGATTATCTGAAAAAGCGGACCGAAAGAGGATCCCTTGAGTATGAGGAATCGAATAGGCAACGGAGGGTGGATGAGTTGCTGGGAGAATTGCAAAACCTCGCTTTGGAAGCCGATTTTGCCGCCCATGCCGTGAATGAAGCTGATTTTCATCGTTTAAAGGACGGCGGGTATGACTTTGCCGTCTGGAAGAGAGAGCTGAGGGAACATCAGAAGATGCTGGCGGATGGGCTGAAAATGCTCGAGGAACGCGAGCGCCTCCAAGAATCCTACAGGGAACTGGAACGGGAGTCGTCTGCCAAGAAACTCAAGCTTGATGGGATCCTTCAGCAGATCGAGCACACAGATCAATGGTTCACGGAGGAACAGCAAAAGCTTGAATCGGCTGTGTTCACGTGGATGAAGGAGCATGGTTCCCTTTCATTCAGCGATCAACAAAGGCAGCGCGTTGCCCGGTCGATCCAGGGACTGTATGAAGATAATGAGTATGGCCGGGTGAAGGATGCCCTCCAGGAAAGCTTGGATGCATATAAGGAGTCTGTGCGGAGCCGTCTTGCTGAGAAAAAGAACGAGGGTGAGCGGACTAGTGAGAGAATTGGTGAGGTGAAGGATGCAATCGATCGTCTGAAGCAACAGAAGATGATCGAGCCTGATCGCCATGAAGGAACCACTCGTCACCGGGAATCGCTGAAGGAAGCGGGCGTCCGGGCGGTCCCGTTCTTCGAGGCCGTGGAGTTTCTCGATCACGTGCCTGAGGAAGAACGGGCTCGGATCGAATCGGTCTTACGGAAGACCGGGGTACTTGATAGCCTCATCACATCAGAAGTCATCACCCCGGAGCAGGATGGGATCCTCGTTCCCGAGCCTCTTTTCATGGCTCAGACCCTGGCTGATTATCTGAAGCCCGACGTCGATCCGGCTATGGGTATATCCAGGGAGAATGTCGACGATGTCCTCCGTACGATCCCGTTAGAAGAAACGGATGGAGCGTTCGTCATCGATCCAGACGGAACGTATACGATGGGGTTGATCAAAGGTCATGCACCTAATGAAGGGCCTGCGCGTTTCATCGGTCGCACATCGAGGAAGCGGTATATGAAAGAAAAAATGGCCACCCTTGAAGAAGAGCTGGCTCAGTGGACGTCGGTCCTGGCGGAAGTGGAACAAGCCATTGAGATCCTTCAGGGAAACCTGGATGAAAGCCTGGAATGGCAGCGCACGATTCCTTCCGACGTGACCCTCCGGCAGGTACAGGAAGAGTGGATGTCCCTTGATCGTGATCGCCGGGTGGAACAGGCTCTCCTTGAAGAGACCGATCGGAAATGGAAGCAGGTCCAGTCTCCGCTGAGCGTATTGAAGCAGAAATTATACGAATTCAGCCGTCCCTTCTCATTTGATGTGAACGTGGAGAGCGTGACGAGGGCGCAGGAAGATATGAAGGATTATGAGGAGGACCTCAATACCCTCGGTCAAGCCATGGTGGAACTCGCAGCAACGAGGCGAAGGCTTGCGGATCTCCTCATCTACCTGGAAGAGATTGAAGAGGAGCTTGATCATCTGAAAGGGGACATCGATCAGGAGCGTGACGCACTGGAGCGCCTTTCCCGCGAAATGAGGTCGATCGATGAGCAGCTTGCCCTTCAAGGGGCTGAAGAGATCAGACAGGAAATCCACAGCGTACAAAAAAGGCTTGCCGAGGCTAAATCTGGTCTGAAGCAAATCCACCAGGATCTCCCGCAAACCGCGTCCGACTTGAAACGGATTCAGGAAAAATTAACAGATACCAGAGCAGAAGCGGCATTTTGGGAAAATATGCAGGATGAGTGGGATCACCAAGTGGCCGATGAGGTCGCCCACGGGTTTGCCGAGGTGGAAGAACGGGAGCCAAAAGCAATCTTGGATGTGTTCGGAGACGTGCTGGCGTCTTATGAGAAAGCAAAAGTCCAGGAACAGCTCACGAAAGCATTCTTTGAAGAACAATCGATGCTGTCGGAGTACAGGATGAGTGAAGGTGGTGAGCGGAAGGAGGTCCCTGAATGGATGAATCGTGTTGGGGATGACCGTTTTGAAGCCTTCCTCGGTGAATACCATGGGCTCAAGGATCGGCGCTTGATCCGCTTCTCCTACAACGGCAGCCAGGTGAGCCCATACTTTCTTGCCGATGCCCTCGGGAAGATGTATGAACAGCGGAAGAGGAATCTAGATGATCAGGACCGCAAGCTCTACGAAGATATCATGTTGAATCATATCGGGACCATCCTCCGAAGCCGGATCAAACGGGCTGCAAAGTGGGTACGCGAGATGGACCGGATCATGTCGGCGCGCGATAATTCATCGAGACTGATCTTCTCCATTGCTTGGAAGGCGCAGACTGCGGAGATGGAAGAGGAGATGGATACGGCGGAGCTCGTGAAGCTCCTGGAGCGTGACAGCAAGCATCTTCACGAAGATGACCTTGATAAGATTACGCGCCACTTCCAATCCCGGATTGCAAGGGCAAAGGAACTGATTTCACTTCGGAATGAAGGCTCGACCCTGCATCAGGTTCTGAAAGAAGTCCTAGATTACCGGAAGTGGTTCTCCTTCGTCCTTTCATACAAAAGGGAAAATGAAGGCGTCAAACGCGAGCTCACCAACAACCACTTCTTCCGCTTCTCAGGTGGAGAGAAGGCGATGGCCATGTATATCCCGCTGTTCACTGCTGCCTATTCCCGCTATCAGGATGCAGCGCCAGATGCCCCTTACATCATTTCGTTAGATGAAGCATTCGCCGGGGTCGATGAACAAAATATCCGCGACATGTTCGAGGTGATCGAGCAGCTCGGATTCAACTACATCATGAACTCCCAGGCCCTATGGGGGGACTACGATACGGTTCCGGCCCTATCCATCGCCGATCTCTTGCGACCGAAGAACGCAGATTTCGTCACGGTCATGCGCTATGAATGGGACGGCGTGGAGCGAAAACCGATGAAAGACGAGGAAGAAGAGCATGAGCGATTTGAATTCACTTAAGCAGGAACCGGCTTTTCAGAAGCTGTTCCTCGCTTTCAAGAAGAAGTATGAATCCCTCGGCCGGATCGGCGGGTCGGTGAGCTTGAAGCGATATGATGATGAAGAGCTCCGTGCGATTTCCGGACTGACCGGGGTACCCGTGGAAGAATTGAAGACCAAAAGGTCCATGACTCTTCTCTCATTTGAAAAGACGTTGGACCAGACGAAGTACCGCTATGATTCCCTCCGTGCTTTTTTGGAAGCGTATTTTGGAGAAGAACTGATAGCGAATAAAGAGCGTGAGCGGGATGAACAAGAGCGGGATGCTGCGTTCTGGACGTCACTGAAGGACAGGCATCCGATGCTTGCATGGTATATCGAGTGGATCGAGGGGAAATCAGCCGATACAAGGTGGATCTGGACGATGTACCGGAATGACCGCGCATTTGTGGAAGACGGGCTTGGTGTGTTGGAAAAGGGATACTCTCTTCTTCAAGAAGACCACACGTATTTGCGCATCCCTTTATTTGCCCAAATGGTCACGGGGAACCCCCATGCCTTCGATCGAGGTGCGGTGCTGGGGAAATGGTTGAGCCACTTCCTTACGGTCGATCAACTCGATCAGGGTGCAGAAGTGATTTTCCAGAAAACAACAGGAGAAGACATGGATCTCCTTGGCCAGTACGGATTGATCCGCGATGATCTTTGGAGCTTCGTCACGCTTAGGAATCTGCTGACGGAAGCGGGTGGGAAGCTCCATCCCGTCTGGGAAGCGGCTGCCGAAACCGGTACGGTCCTGAATGTACCGATGAAGGAGCTGTTGCGCCTGGACCGCGTGTATCCCGCAGGAGGAGGCAACGTCTGGGTCGTGGAGAATTCATCCGTCGCTTCGACGCTCATGGACCTTGTCCCCCATGCGCCGGTTGTCTGCACCCACGGCCAGATCCGTTTGGCCGGCTGGCGATTGCTTGAACTGCTGGCCGGGGAGGCTGACGTTCATATTCATTACTCCGGAGATCTCGATCCGGAAGGGATGATGATTGCGGAACGGCTTATAAGAAAATTTCCGGAAAAGGTGCATTTATGGCGCATGGATGTTCAGGCGTATGGAGAAAGCGTGTCGGATGAAGAGATTTCTGAGAAAAGGTTGCAAAAGGTAAGAGGGCTTGTTCATCCGACTCTGAAGGAAGTGGCTATGCGGATGAGGGAGGAGCCTCGAGCCGGTTATCAGGAAGCGTTGATTGGAAGGCTTGTTGAGGATATGCGGAAGATACATGATTGATTAGCAAAGAGGGGCTACGACACAAGAGTTTCAACCATAGAAAAATCCGAGCGAGTGAATGGAATTCCAACTCGTTCGGATTTTTCTTTTTTAGTGTTCAAGCCTGCTCCATCGTTTCTTTATAACATGCGATCTAAGTGGCGGAATAGGGGGGAGAAGGAGTAAGCAGAGCCATTAGGTAGCAAGAGATACATATCTTATGAGAACTAGATAGTAAAAAGGAGGCTTCTATGTTCGAAACGATTGTCGCTGTTTTGGGTATCTTACTCTTTCTTGGACTATGTGTAAGCCTGGTCTATTGGGCGGTAAAAAAGTTATTCAGCATGTTCTCTTAAAGGCGATGGATAAAAGATTGCATACATAATAGGAAAACGCCATCTTCCGTTTGTTAGGAAGATGGCGTTTTTCTTCAGGATGTTTCGTCTTCTTTCACATACTCCAAAATATCGCCGGGCTGACAGTCCAGCGCTTTGCAGATGGCTTCAAGCGTGGAAAGGCGGATGGCTTTGGCTTTCCCGTTCTTGAGGATGGAGAGGTTGGCCATGGTGATGCCGACTCTCTCGGACAGCTCCGTGACACTCATCTTCCGTTTGGCCAGCATGACATCGATATGAATGATGATTCCCATCGTATCCTCCTCACACCGTCAAATCATTTTCAGTTTTAATGAAAATGGCTTCACGTAGTAGTTTTTGGAGGACGGCAGCGAAGACGGCGATGACGACGGAGGCGAAAATCGGGACAAACCCAACAAGGATCAGACCCGGTGCATCATCCTTGTCAGCGACCATGAAGACGAACGGGAACGCGGCAACGTAGAGAACGCTGACCGTGAGCGCATACCGTTTGATCTTCTTCAGGATCGTCACGGAGCGAGCGGAGAACGCCTCTTGGCGATCGATGAGCCCAAGGAGCGAATAGGATTGGACCAGTGCCATGATGAAAGGGATCACGGTGATATAGATCAGCACAACGGCTGGATAGAGTAATGGTGCGTACTCCGGATTGGCCGGATGCCGGATCAATTGCACGGCCCCAGCGATACATGCTACCAAGACGGGGATGCCCATACAGAACAGGACGACCTTGAGGAATAGTGTTGAACGTTGTTTCATGTTGGTCACCTCTTATGATTTCTTATAAATGAATATATCACCTTGTTTATTGATTTACAATAAATAATTGTTAATAAAAGATAAAAAAGAGTAACCATGCTTGTTCAAGCACACGTTACTCCTGTTTCGTTGATGTATTTTACTTTTCATGAGTGTAGATCAATTTTTTCGAGCCCGTTTTGTAGCTGAAATCAATTTCTTCTGTCTCAAACAGCGCTTTATCTTCTGATATCAGAACGACCGAGTATCGTTCATCCTGCTTTATTTCGACTGGAAGAGAGGCAATTTTTCTGGTGGTATATTCTTCAACGGTATTGAGGTCCTGATCATCTAATACATAAGCATCTTTGAGTTCTACGCTTCCCACTTGGATGGCTTCGAGTATCGTATTTTTTCCGATGTTTTTAGGAGTGAATTGTACCTTCATATAGTAAGTGGATGGGGGATCCTTGTATTCTGTTATCTCATGTGTATGGAATTCATCTTCCTTGCCGCAGCCTGCCATCAGAACCAGTGCGATGATGAGAAAAAGAATGATTGATTGTTTCAAAGAAACACCCCGTTTTTGTTCATTATACAATATTTAGAAAAAATAGATGTATAGATTTTCAATTAGAGAGGGGAGTTTCCAGGATGATATTCTTTTTTCAACATCCTAGATTGTATTTAACATCAACACCACCCCCACGATGCACATTACCCAGCTCAGAGCCGAATTGGAATGCTCCGTAAGCTTCAGCCTCAGTTTCTCTAAAGGTCCCTCCAGCCACTTAATTAACAAACGATAGTCGATCAAGATAGCCCTACAAGTCTCAGGAGCATGGGGTGTGTAACAATTATTTTTTCTAAGTTATGATTGATTCAAACAATCATTTAACTGTTTATGTTCAAAATAAACAAATAAACTTGACTATCTTGTTCGTTTCGAACATAATGAAATCAAGATAACGAAATGGAGGTGAAGTTCTTGATACCTGAAGAACGGCATTCCATCATCATCGAAAAGCTCCAGCAGACTGGGAAGGTCGAGTTGGAAGAGCTATTGGACAATATCGGAGTATCGGCCATGACGATCCGAAGGGATCTTGCCTTTCTAGAAAAGGAAGGGAAGTTGATCCGGACGCATGGGGGCGCGGTATTACCGGACCCGATCATAGCGGAAACACCGTATATGTGGAAGGAAAGCAAGAACATTGAGTACAAACGGGAGATCGCAACCAAAGCGATCCCACTTATAAAACCGGGTTCGTCCTTGTTCCTTGATTCCGGGACGACAACCTTGGAAATTGCGAAGCAAATTAAAGAAATCGAAGGGCTGACGATCATCACCAATGATATCCGTATTGCCTTTGAACTTCTTGAAGCGAAATCCAAAGTGATGGTGACCGGGGGAGAGCTGCAGTCAGAAGTGGGAGCGCTCTTCGGACCATCTGCACAAGAATTTCTCCAGGGTGTTCATGTAGATCTGTTCTTCCTAGGGGCCCACGCCGTTGAGGAAAAAGCCGGTGTGACCGCCCCTACCTATGAGAAAGCGGCTATCAAGAAAGCGATGCTGGCTTCAGCACAGCAAACCTGGCTTGTAGCGGATTCGAGTAAATTCCAGCATAAGTCATTTGCCAAGGTATGCGGGATCTCAGAGCTGGCAGGCATGATCGTCGATGAGGGAATCAATCCTGAAATGCGGAACAGGTATTCCAACATGGTGGAAGTCATATAGCAGCACAGAGGGGGCAGTGATTATGAAGATTGGCGTTATAGCAGATGATTTAACTGGAGCGAACGCAACCGGCGTTCGCCTTACGAAGACGGGCTTCCCGGCTTCGACGATTGTGTATGATCGGGAAATCATAGCGGATGCTGGTGTAGAGGCGGTTTGCATCGATACCGACAGCCGATACGCCCCGGACGAGGTGATCGACCGACGGCTCAACCGGGCAATGGACGAGCTGGAACGATGGGGAGCAGGCATCCTATGTAAGCGGATCGACAGTACGGTCAGGGGGAAGATCGGGTACGAGATCGACACGATGCTGAGTCGGTTAGGTGAGAACACCATCGGCATCGTGGTCGCTTCCTTCCCGAGCTCGGGAAGGATCACATCAGGCGGTTACCTTCTTGTCGATGGTGTACCCGTGCAAGAGACCGATGTGGCAAAAGATCCTGTCATGCCGATCACCCAGTCTTACGTGCCAGGCTTGATTCAAAAGCAGAGTGAAAATAAAGTAAGCCACGTTGGTCTTGAAACCGTATTGGCAGGCAAACAGAAAATTGTAAGCGCTATAAAAGAACAGGTTGATAAGGGGACCCGTATTCTTGTGTTCGATGCTGTCACCGATGAGGAAATCGAAGCAATTGCCGAAGCAATGGCAGAAATCACAGACCGCAGATTGATCCCCATCGATCCGGGACCGCTGACGGCAGCCTATGCACGATCTGCACACCACCGAATGGTCGATTCGAAGAAAATCGTCGTGACCATCGGAAGTGTCACCACCCATACGGGAAGACAGATCAATTATTTGATTGATAAAACCAATACCTCGTCGGTGTTCGTGGACGCTGCGAAACTTGCAACATTCTCTGAATCATGGGAGACAGAGATCGAGCGGGCGACGGCAGAAGCGTTGGAGCGCATCGATCAAGAAACGGTCCTTCTCATCACGACTTATTCAACCAATCCTAAGATCCTCGACCTGCGTACGCTGGCCCTGGAAGAAGGAGTCAGTCAGGATGCACTTGCTAAGAGGATCTCCGATGGCTTGGCGAAGATCACCCGAGTAGTGATCGAGAAGAGAAGGAACGACATTCAAGGCTGCTTCTCCAGTGGGGGAGACGTCACAGCATCTCTATGTGCCATCAGCCGTGCAGGCGGTATTCGCCTGGAGGATGAAGTGTTGCCACTTGCCGCATATGGATCTTTCATCGGTGGCCATCTCGACGGATTGCCTGTCGTGACCAAAGGTGGCATGATCGGGGATAAAAAAGCCATTTATACAAGTGTGAAATACCTAATGACCAAAAACACAAAGAGGAGTGTTCAACTATGAATGAAAAAGCAATCATCGCCATTCCAATGGGAGATCCTGCAGGGATCGGTCCGGAAATCACAGTTAAATCACTGGCATCAGAAAAAATTTACGAAGAGTGTAAGCCGGTTGTCGTAGGAGATGCGTCGGTCCTAAGAAAAGCGATCGCCATTACCCAGACAGGACTCGAGATCAATACGATCGAAAACCCTGAAGATGGAAAGTTCGAACATGGAACGATTGATGTCATTGACCTTCAAAACATCGATATTGAAGAGATGAAGTATGGGGAAGTACAAGCTCAGTGCGGAAAGGCTGCGTTCGAATATATCCAGCATACGGTCAAGCTTGCGACAGAAGGATCCGTTCAGGCCATGGCAACGACTCCAATCAATAAAGAGTCACTGAAAGCGGCAAAGGTGCCCTATATCGGTCACACGGAAATGCTAGAATCACTGACGAATACAAAAGATCCCCTCACGATGTTCCAAGTACGGAACATGAGGATCTTCTTCCTTACGCGCCATCTTTCATTGAAGGATGCCATAGATCAAATGACAAAAGAGCGTGTGAAAGATTACTTGATCCGCTGTGACAAAGCCCTTCAACGTCTTGGAGTGGAAAAGCGCCACTTCGCCGTTGCCGGTTTGAACCCACATAGTGGTGAGAATGGATTGTTCGGCATGGAGGAAGTCAATGAGATCAAGCCGGGAATCGAAGCAGCCGTTGCAGAAGGAATCAGCGCAGTCGGCCCGGTACCTGCTGACTCTGTCTTCTTCCAAGCTCTCCAAGGTAAATACGATGCGGTTCTATCACTCTATCACGATCAAGGTCATATCGCGGCGAAGATGACGGACTTCCATAAAACCATCTCGATCACCAATGGTCTTCCGTTCCTGCGCACGTCCGTCGATCACGGTACTGCCTTTGATATCGCTGGAAAAAACATTGCCTCAAGCGAGAGCATGGAAGAATGTATCCACCTGGCAGCACAGTATGCACCGAGCTTCACGAGGGAAACGATGGCATAAAAGAGTGGAACGTCAGGGGCAGGAGAGGTCCTGCCTTTGACTTATTAAAAATACAGGACGAACAAGGGGGACTTGGATATGGAAGCAACAGCTATGCAGATGATCGGTGGTTTAGTTGTCGGAGTCATTTTACTCATCTTTTTTGTCGTGAAAACAAAGATTCACGCATTCCTTGCACTGATTATATCCGCATCCGTAACAGGAATCATCGGGGGGATGGCACCTGAGAATGTCGTAGGTGAGATATCGGCCGGATTTGGAACGACCCTGGGGTCGATCGGTGTGGTCATCGGTTTTGGCGTCATGATGGGGAAAATCCTCGAGCTGTCGGGTGCTGCTGAACGATTGGCATACAGCTTGGTGAAAACATTAGGAAAGAAGAAGGAAGAGTGGGCCATGGCGGCAGCGGGTTATCTGATTTCCATCCCGATCTTTGTTGACTCTGCCTTCGTTATCTTAAACCCTTTAGTTAAAGCGCTTTCAAGAAAAACAGGTAAATCTGTCGTTGGACTTGGAGTGGCTCTTGGGGTAGGTCTCGTTGCGACCCACCATGCGGTTCCGCCGACACCAGGTCCATTGGGAGTAGCGGGAATCTTCGGTGTTGATATTGGGATGATGATTCTTTCTGGATTGATTTTCGGACTGGGTATTGTAATTGTAGGGGTGTTTTATGCGAAGTGGATCGGGAAGAAGATCTATCAGTTACCTGCCGAAGAAGGGGATGAGTTCATCCGGCCTTCTAAGCAAGAAGCCTATATTGAATTTTTAGAGCTTGAAGCGGAACGGACGAAGGACCTCCCATCTTTGACAAAGTCACTGATGCCGATTGTTTTCCCGATTCTATTAATCTTCTTTAATACTACACTGACGGCCTTGGCAGACGCGGGGACGGTGAGCGTTAACGCGCAGCTCCTATCCTACATCAAGTTCTTCGGTAACCCTGTGACCGCTGTAGGAATCGGTCTGATCATTGCCATCTACACCTTGACCAACAATATGAAACGCCTGGATACATTGGATCGTATGGAAGAAGGAATTAAATCATCTGGAATCATCCTTCTCGTTACCGGAGCCGGTGGAGCACTAGGAAACATCCTTCGTGCAAGTGGATCTGGAGATTATATCGCAGAGCAAATCTCTCAACTGGCATTGCCTGCAATCCTCGTGCCATTCCTGATTGCTACGATTGTAAGACTTGTTCAAGGAAGTGGGACGGTTGCGATGATTACTGCAGCATCCATCTCCGCGCCAATCATTGCCCAGCTTGATGTGAACCTTGTCTTGGCTGCTCAAGCATGTGCCCTTGGGGCGATGATCTTCTCCTACTTCAATGATAGCTTGTTCTGGGTATTGAATAGAATGCTAGGAATCAAAAACGTAAAGGAACAGATCCTTGTCTGGTCGGTTCCAACCACTATCGCTTGGGGTGTATCCCTCGTCATGCTGTTGGTAGCTGACTTCATCTTCTGATCTATACAACGAAAACCGGATCGAACTCCATTCGATCCGGTTTTTTAGATTGTATTCAAGATCAACACCACTCCCACGATACACATCACCCAGCTCAGAGCCGAATTCGAATGCTCCGCAAGCTTCAGCCTCAGTTTCTCTAAAGGTCCCTCCAGCCATTTCCCCATCAGTCGATAGCCAATGAAAATCAATATAGCTGGCAGGATCATGATGAAGGTATAGACAATCAGGGTGGGGAGCCACAGATACAGGGGAATTCCTTCAGACGTCATAAGCCCGATGGCCGCGAAATATGGGAAGGCGGTGCCGGCTTCGATGACGAAGGTGGTGAGGCCGATGAGGGTGATCGACAGGAGGCTCTCCGTTTTCGGCAGCGGGATGGTGCGCTTCTTGTTGGTAGGGATGAAGAAGCTTGCGATGAAGAGGATTACCCCGATGGCGAACAGGGTCCTGCTGACGATGACATGCTCGGTCAGTGAGCTGAAGGCGTCGAGTATCGTCGTGAAGCCGAGCATCATGACAATGCCGAGGGCTATGTAAAGGGTGGCCACGGTGAACAGATAGACGAAGAGACGGGATGCGCTCTTTGGTGGATTCCCTAAAAGCAGATAGAGTGTGACGCCGATGATTGTCGGGCTCAGGGTGTCTAGAAGGGCCAGGCCGCCGAGGTAGAGGAGGAGTTCAGTTTCCATCCGTTTCCTCCAGATAGAGGTCGTACGCTTCGGCCATCAGCTCGAGGACATCCTGATCGACAGGATAGAGGCGGTGTTCTTCGGATTTCTCGGGGCACATGCGGATCTCCCAGAGCTGATCGAGGAACGCATCTTCGCCGTCGAAGTCGAGGGCGCGCTTCTCATCCATGCGGTGGATGATGCCCTGGATTCTGGGGTGGGATGGCCCGAGGTCCATATACTTCTTGAGCTGACCGAGGAGGGCGATCCACTCAAGGGAATCGGGGTCGGTGCTATTCATATTCGGCAGGCGCTCAAGTACGCGTTCGTCATGCACATCCCAGTTATCCCGCGACTTCAGGAGGGAATCTTTCTTGCCCCTGGCATACAGGCTCATGATCTTCGAGATTTGGAATTCTTCCCCGTCAATCGCGAGGCCGTTCATGAGCTCTCGCAGGGATTTTTCAATATCAGCCAACCGGTCCTTTTCATTGAGGATATAGGACAGTTGCTTATTCAGGCTCTCCGCCCAGTCCCACTCTTTTGATACAAGGATCTGTCCGATTTCGGAAAGCTGGAATCCGATCGACTTAAGGAACTGAATCTGTTGAAGCTTCTTCAGTTCCGCCGATGTATAGAGACGGTGTCCGCCGTTCGTCTTCCCTGCAGGAATCAGCAGGCCGATTTGATCATAATACCTGAGCGTCCGTACCGACACCCCGCTCATTTTCTTCACTTCATTGATATGAAGCACCCTCATCATTCCTCTCTATCCTTCGTCGCCATTCCCGATTTTAGCAAGTAGCCCAGTCCGAGTCCCACAAGCACACCAGGAATGGCCGCATCGAATACAAGTCCGATCCCGGCACCGACGATGACGCATCCGTATATCACCATATCTTCTTTCTTCATTCCGAATCTCCTCCTTTTTTTCAGTATAAAAGATGACGGTACGTCACTTGCAAGAACGAAACACCTTATCAGTTGAAGGTGACGCAGCGTCATCTTTTATAATGGGTATGACAGATGAGGACGGTTCCGATGCGCCACTTCTTTGAAGCATCGGAATCATCCCAATGAACTTACGCGCAAAAGGAGGCAGGAGTATGAAAAAGATCATGATGATGATTTTGAGTGCCGTGATACTTGCGGGTTGCCGAGGAGGATCGGAAGAGGTATTTGTACAGAAGGAATCGGCAGCGGAATTGGGGGAGGTTGCCGTCGATTTTGCGAGTACGAATGTGAAGGTCACGGTTGGCGAGGGGGATGAGGTGGAGACCCATATGACGGTGTATGACAGCGGTCCCGGCGTCAGCCTTGACCGGAACGGAGACCGATTGACGATCAAGGTGGACAGTAATGCCATTCGACTGGTGAATCTGAAGAAGAAGCCTTCTCTGGAAGTGCGAATCCCAGAGAGCTTCAATGGGACACTCGTTCTTGATGGTTCATCTGGGAATGTTTCAGGAGAAGAGCTCGGGCGTCACCGGATCGAGGTGGAAACGAGCAGTGGCAATGTGGATCTCCATGTGGCAGAACTTCAGGCGCCGGTTTCGGTGAAGACGAGAAGTGGCAAGGCATCGGTGAGGTTTGACGAGGAACGCCCCGACTTGAAGCTTGATGTGTCGACGAACAGTGGAAGCCAGTCAATCGGCGTGGACCTGGACGGGAAATCGACCTCGAAAAAAGGGGTCAGTGGGGTGTCGGGAGGCGGAAGCCATGAGGTGAAGATTGAGACAAGGTCTGGTGGGGTGCGGGTGGAGTGAAGTGTCCGTCCCCATATGTCAAAAAAATGGCACATGGGAACCGTCCCCATGTGCCATACATTTAGTGCCACTTTTCTACTAGCTTGAAGCCTTTGGTTTTTAGGAATTTCATGTTGGGATGGAAGGTTTCAATCAGGGTGGATGGGCTTGTTTCAGTAAGGTTTAAAAGTCCGGTGCGGTTGAGGCTGACGCTGAGGAGGCACCCCGATGCGCCTTCTTCTGCTTGGGATTCACCAAGGACATTTACGACGACGTTTTCAACCGGGAGGCAGTGGATAAGATCCAAGCCAATTCTGAGCACAGAACTGCACACATAATCTTGCAGGAGCTGAAGGTATTTTCCTTTTGCCATTTTTCTAGATGAGAGCTTACCAGTCTTCGTAAGGGACAAGGCATTCTCAGGAATCGGATCCACATTAATGGTCAAGTCCACTAATACACTCTCATTATCGAGGATGGTAAATGCGATATCGTTTCCCAGTTCATCAAAGATGGTGAAAATATGATGACGCTCTAGAGCGCTGATCCATGCGTCCCTGTCACCATTCAAAACATTCTGGGCAAGGGACGTCTTAGCTACCCATTCCGCGTACGATGCGTCATCAACTTTCTGGCTATCAGTCAGTTCTTTTTGCATTTTTGCTTGTCGTGCTTCTATTCTTTTAAACAAGCGGTCGATCCAGTTGGGTTCGAAAGAGGCAAGTTTTTGCTTTGCTTCGACCACGCGGGGACCGTCTTCTCCTTGTGAAAAGGGAGGGAGCGTATCCCTAATACCCGGCCAATCGACAGGTTGCAAGGCGTCTTCATGTAGATGCGTAATGGAAGCAATGTAGGCTTCGTACTCCTCAACCTGAACACCGTTGTATTGTACCTGGACATGGTTTCGGTTGTTTTGCGTAGATGACAGGCGTTTCTGATAAGATAATCCGGTTCCTGGTATGCTTGCCCCGACACTCACCCCGCGAGAACTTGTATTAACCCTCAATCCCTTCCCGCCGACCGACATGCCGACACCTTTTGTACTAAGATTCATCCGTACGCCCGGTGCGATCTTCATGCTCTTTCTAAAACGGAAACCCACTTTCATCTTCTCCTTTCGTCATACCTAGTCAGTGTATAGTAAATGTTAGAGTTTGGTAAACTTACTATACCATTAAACCATACAGGAATTTTAGCAGGGGTTTTGAAATGGAATTTTCGATTATATGTAAAAGATAGAATACTTGGAATCAATAATAGGTACCTGCCCTGAACAGAAGAACGTTTGCTGGGCACAACGCTTCCCTAACATCATAGGGTCCCTATGTATTTAAAAAACTGTGCGTAGGGTCCGTCCCCATGCGCCACTCAGTGTATTGCCTCCCACTCACTCAAATACATCATCCCGTTCACATCTCCTGGATTTTCAAGGGGGCAGATCAGCTCCAGACTGTTGCCATCGGGATCGGGGAAGTGGATTTTTGCGTGGGCCATCCCGTTGTGTGCCATCACGAAGGGTTCCACCGGCTCAAAGCCGAACGCCCGCCGTGGAGAACATCCCCGTTCAGTGAGCCAAGCGACGGATTGTTTCAGCTCGTCGAGGGCCACCTGAAAGGCAACATGTCGGATGGAAGGGTGATACGCGAGTTCCACGCAATCCGTATCCCATAGCCCGAGCCAGCTTCTTTCTTTCTCGATCCACATGAACGCAAGCCCGTCCCCTGCGCGGTGGGAGAGCTCCAAACCCAGCCCCTCGTAGAAGGTGATGGAACGATCTACGCTCCTTACGGGAAGATGGGCTTCGTATAATCCTTTGATCATGGTCATGACCTCCTTTTCTATACTGTACCTTGACGAACGGGTGGATTCGACGGGCAAATGGCCGGGTTGGTATGAGACATAAGGTGGAGGTCAAGGGGATAGAGAGGTTCCTCCCATTAGAAAAAAGCTTCGTCCCTTCAGCAATTGTGTGGAGGGAAGAAGCTTTTTCGGTTTTCATCTCAGGTGGAACATTCCTTTTCCGGTGTTCATATCGATCGGCAACGAAGAATGTTGATGGGCGATGACCCAAGACCCCTCAATCTTTTTGAGACCGAATGTAAACCGGTTCGCAATCTGTCGAAGTTTTTCTTCCGATTCTTTCGTATACGCAGCAAACACCACTTCACAATGAACAAAAGCGACTGTATCGCTTTCCTCCACCTTTATTTCATTAAATAGGGCTTTGAGGATCTCGCCTTCCTCATTCAAACCTGTAAACCATTCGATCACATTCTTTCTCCACTCGGAGATCCCTCTGCATTCCCAGTCGCCCCAACAATCATAAATGTGAACATCCTCGGCATGCGCAGATAAGAATTTCTCCACATCCTGTTCGTAAACGGCCGTTTTGTATACTTCAAGAACATCTTTTGCGGCACCATTTTTCATTTTGAGTACCCCTCTCTAAAAAGCATCTCGACTAGTCATTCGAGGCTACCTGGTTAATTCCTTTTTTTAAAAGGAATTATCCCGTTTAATCATCTAGGTAAATAGGTGGGGAAAATTGGCAGCCTATAAGCCTTCTGTCTCAATACGTCTCATTTCGTAAAGGAACAAACGTTCGGTTATACTAACGGACAGAGGTGATTGGAATGATAAGAGACAGAGGGAAAATCAAATGGACGTCGCTCATGCTCCCGGAGCACGTCAAGGAACTGAGGGATATATGGGAGGTATTCGAGCGCGACCCGAAGCCTGAGGTCGACATCTTCGCCTTGAGCGAGATGGAGGAGCGGATCCGCTATGCCATGGAGTACCACCTTCCCCTGCGGATGAAAATATGGAATGAATTGAAAGGGAAATGTGAAATGAAGACGGGTACGATTCATTATCTGAATGAACGGGACCGGAATGTGATGCTTGAGTGCGGCGATGAGGGGTTCGTCCGGGTACGCGTGGAGGACCTGATTTCGGTGGATGTAGTGGAATAAGAAAGGAAGGGACACTTGCGTAATCGTGAGTGTCTTTGTTTATGGGAAATAAAAGGAAATCATACGGAGGATATGATATGGTAATAGAGAAGTGCTTTTACGAGCGGTTATTGATCAAGAAGAGATAATGGGGGGTGAAATCATGTTGAAGAAATTCACCATGACGGGGAAAATTCTTTTTACGATGGGGTTCATCCTATTTGTACTAAGCTCTTTTCTGTATTCAGAATTCACTGAGGAAGGTTATTGGAAGATGGGGTTGATCATCGGTGCCCTAGTGGCCATCAGTTCCAACTTTTTAACAATCAAACGTGCATCCAAAAGGAGAGCCTTACATGATTAAACAAATCGAGCATCCGCAAGCCTGGGAGCTCCGCCACACCGTCATGTGGCCGGACCGACCCTATGACTATATCAAAGTAGAGGGCGATGAATCGGCCCTGCACTACGGACTCTTTCATGAAGGTGATCTGAAGTCCGTCATCTCCCTCTTCATCGAGGAAAAGGAGTGTCAGTTCAGGAAGTTTGCCACCCTTGAAGAAGAGCAGGGAAAGGGCTACGGGAGCCGACTACTTGAACATGTACTTGAAGAATTGAAAGCTAAGGGCATCCGCCGCATCTGGTGCAACGCACGTACTGAAAAAGCCGGCTTCTATAGCCGGTTCGGGTTGCGTGAAACCGACCGCCACTTCACCAAAGGCGACAAGGCGTATGTGATCATGGAAATGACGCAAGCGTCAAAGGAGGGGTAGCCAATGGAGATCACATTCATCCGACATGGGCAGGGGGAGCATACGCTGAGCCTGCCGGAAAGCTTGCAGTTGGAGGATCCGTCATTGACGGAAGCGGGGAAGGAACAGGCAAGGAGCCTTTCAACGGTCTTCACTGTTACGAAGGATGATCTGGTGGTTGTGAGCCCTGTGCGGAGAACCTTGCAAACGGCCTCCTTGATTGCCGGTGAATCGGGGTGCAGGCGGGTCGTGCATCCGTTGGTGTCCCCGAGGATGTTCCCGCAAAAGCCGGGGGCAGTGACATTGCCATGCGATCGGATGTTGGACCTGAAGACCATCCGGAACGAGTTCCCTGACTTTGAAGTGAAATTCGGGATGGACCCGGATATGTGTGCGTCGGGAATCAATGTCATGCCTCATGACGAGTTTTCGGAATGGGCCGACATCTTTTTACGATGGATCGAGGATCAGGGCGCCCATCACGTGTACGTGGTATCCCATGACGGGACGATCACAGCGTACCGGGAGCGACTGAGAAGAGAAACGCTATCCAGAGCCGACTTCTTAAATGATGCGGGCTGGATCAGGGAGCAGTATGGACAGTGAACGCTACAAGAGGCTGCCTCACAGCAGCCGGTAGTCATGCGTTCTGTTCACGGATGATTTTCAATCGGTTCAGCAATCCGAAGAAGTGTTCATTGTAAAGGGCCATTCTGTTTTACCGGCTGATCAAACGGGTAAACTACGTCTGTAAACATTTACGGAAGCGGGGAGATAATGATGAAGATCTCATATCATGGCCACTCAGTGGTGAAATTCGAAACCAACGGAAAAACGATCCTTGTTGATCCGTTCATCAACGGGAATGAATATACCGATCTAAATGCAGATGACGTCAAAGCTGATGTGATCATCCTGACCCACGGACATAACGACCACGTGGGTGATACTGTCGCCATCGCGAAAAGGAATGACTCCTTGGTGATTGCACCGAACGAGCTGGCGAACTATCTTGGCCTTCAGGGCCTCAATACTCATCCGATGTCAATCGGCGGAGCGCGAGAGTTCGACTTCGGTAAGGTGAAATTCACCCAGGCATTCCATAGCTCAAGCTATACAACAGAAGATAACGAAATCATCTATACCGGCATGCCGGCAGGCTTCCTCTTGATGGCTGAAGGGAAGACGATTTACCACGCAGGAGATACAGGTTTGTTTTCCGACATGAAGCTGATCGGTGAACGCCATCCGATCGACCTTGCTTTCCTTCCAATCGGGGATAATTTCACGATGGGACCAGAGGATGCAGCACTTGCCGCTAAGTTCTTGAAAGCGAAGGAAGTCGTTCCTGTCCATTACGATACATTCCCGCCGATCAAGCAGGATCCGCATAAATTCGTCGAGATGCTTGAAGACAGCAAAGGCCGCGTCATGAAAGCAGGAGACACCATCGATCTATAAGATCATCACCGGAATCATCCGGGACCTTCACAGGAGGTTCCGGGTGATTTTTTGTTGAGTGAAAAAATAGTTTTGTTATAATTTTCCTTTTGTTATGATAGAAGGAACAGGTAGCAGCGTTAGTTGAAATTGACAAAGCGAAGGAGAATGTACGTGGAATTCAGGAAGAACGTTCGGGAGAATCAGAACTTACGTGACAGCTTCAACCAGCTTGCCGATGACACATTCGGCATCCATTTTGGGCAGTGGTATGAGAGGGGATACTGGACAGAGAAATACGTGCCATTTTCCTTTATCGAAGGAGACCGGGTCATTGCCAACGTGTCCGTGAACCTGATCGACTTTACTATAGAAGGAGAAGAAAAGAAGGCGATCCAAATTGGGACCGTCATGACCCATCCCGACTACCGGAATCGTGGGTTATCTAAGGACCTTCTGGTGAAAGTGCTGGATGAGTACCGGGATCAAGTCGATTTTGTCTATCTGTTTGCGAACCAAAACGTCTTGGAGTTTTATCCGAAGTTTGGCTTCCGGGCACAGCAGGAAACGCTATTCAGCATGGTGCCAGGCACCGCAGGTGAAGTGAGCATGAGGAAGCTTGATATGGAGGAGAAAGCAGACCGCGATCTGGCATATGGGATCGCCAGGGACAGGCTGCCGGTATCCACTCGCTTCGGGATGAGAAACACAGGTGAGCTGTTCATGTTCTATGCTCTCTATTCCTTCCTGGATCTCTATTATCTTGAGGAAGAAGGCACGGTGGTGATGTTCCAGCGTGACGGGGAGCGGCTTGATCTGTTTGATGTCGCATGCCGCGAAACCGTGGATGTCCGAAAGATTGCCGAAAAGCTTGCAGACGATGATACGCGGCAGATCGTCTTTCACTTCACACCGGAGGAGACGGAAGGGATGCGGACAGATGTATTCGAAGGGGATGAGGTGCTGTTCGTTCTGCCCATGAAGATTGGGGAAGGGATCCCCGAGGGGGTGAAGCATCCGTTGACGGCGCAGGCTTGATGTGAACCGACCCCATTTAGTAAAAAGGAATTATTTCCTTTATGTGAAATTATATATGTAAGGTGTTCCGGAGTGAGGGTGAGTTATATGGACTTTCTATCCTGGTACGACTGGCTTACGCCGACGAATCCCATGGCGTCGATCTTTTTCGGGTTGATCTTCACGGTCATCGTCGGGGTGACGGTATGGTGGGATACGAGGAAGATGAAGTCGGCCTTCGTTGCGGCGTTGACGGGGATCCTGGTGACGGTGGTCGGGGTCGCGATCTTGAATGCCATTGGGTTTTATGCATGACGTGTGGGGACGGTTCCTGTGTGTCAAAAACGTGACGCATGGGAACCGTCCCCATGCGTCGTCCAAAATCAGACATCGGGGGAATACTCATGAAGAAACTTGCGACAGGGTTGGTGCTGATCTTATCCAGTGCCATTTTATATGGATCGACGTTGATTACCGCAGCGATTTATTCCACGGTTCTTAGCAAAGAAGGGTTTGGTTGGGATTCGCGCTACGGTGTGTTCGGGACGGCGTTTCGCAGGATCGGAACCGTTCCGTTAGTCTTTTCGATACTCATGGCTGTGGTGGGGATTGGATTCACAGGCTATTCGTTTTATCAGAAAAAGAAATCATAAATGACGCATGCACCACCCGAACAAAGCAGTCTCCCAATGGAGGCTGCTTTGTTTTTTATATCGGGTTCGCGTTGCTAATAGCAATAGGGGTTGTGGCAAATACTAAGGTAACTGTCTTTGGATTTCTATGCTGGCATACTTTACACATGACAATAAGCCTGTTTATTAAGGAGGAATACATTTCTTGAATAGAGGGTACTATCATACAGTAACAGGCCTTTTCAGTAAGTAGAAGTAAAACCATAAACGATTATTCAGGCAACCTGGTATTTCATGTAGAAATCCATCCACATCAAAGGAGTTGACAATAGTATATGAAATTCAATAAGAAGAAGATCAACGTTGTTAGTATTGAAAAGGCCAAGAAGAGTGTCTTCGCAACGGGTGTAGGGAATGCGATGGAATGGTTTGATTTTGGTTTGTATTCATATTTAGCCGTTATCATCAGTCAGAATTTTTTCAGTCCTGTCCAGAATGATGAACTGAAGCTGATCTTCACATTCGGAACGTTCGCCATTGCCTTTTTGATGCGTCCGCTTGGCGGTATTATTTTCGGACGGATCGGTGATAAGTTAGGGAGGAAGGTCGTACTAACGACCACGATCATCTTGATGGCTTGTTCCACTTTATTGATCGGGCTGCTTCCTACTTATGATCAGATTGGGGTATGGGCCCCGATATTGCTGCTTGTTGCAAGGATCATCCAAGGATTCTCAACTGGCGGTGAATATGCTGGAGCCATGGTGTATATTGCAGAATCTTCACCGGATAATAAACGGAATATCCTCGCTAGTGGGTTGGAAATCGGAACCCTTACCGGCTATATCTTGGCCTCTCTCCTTGCGAGTATCCTTTTCATCACGCTATCAGATGATCAAATGAGTTCGTGGGGCTGGAGAATTCCATTCTTGCTTGGTTTGCCTTTGGGGCTTGTTGGATTGTACTTAAGGAAGAGCTTGGAGGAATCACCGATTTTCGAAAATGAACTTGCCAATGATAATGAGGATGAGAAAAAAGAAAGTTTTGTGTCGATCTTCAAGAACCATAAAAAGGACATTATCGTTTGTTTCGTTGCAGTAGCATTCTTTAACATAACGAATTATATGCTGTTATCGTATATGCCTTCTTATCTAGATGAAATCGTCGGATTGTCCAGCACGACGGGAACGGTCCTGATCACAGGTGTCATGGTCATCATGATTCCATTGGCCCTCATGTTCGGGAAACTGAGCGATAAGATCGGCAACAAAGCGACCATCTTGATTGGTTTGGGTGGCCTGTCGCTCCTGTCCGCTTTTGCTTTTTACTTAGTCAACCTCAATGGTCTGCTCTTCGTCTCACTGGGCATTTTGATCTTAGGTATACTACTGGCGAGCTATGAAGGAACCATGCCTGGAACGTTGCCTTCCATGTTCTTCAGTGATGTACGCTATCGCACCTTATCCGTCACATTCAATGTCTCGGTCTCCATCTTTGGTGGGACGACCCCTTTGGTTGCCACATGGCTTGTACACCAAACAGGGAACAACTTGGCACCTGCATGGTATCTAACCATTGTCAGCGTCATCGGTTTCTTCATCATCTTGTTCATGTTCACGAGTACGTCCGGTAAGTCCCTCAAAGGATCGTATCCGACTGTTGCGACTAAATCAGATTACAGAGAAGCCGTAGAGAATCCTGAAGAATCACTATGGTGGAAGGATGAGCAGGATGAAAAAGGGTAAGGATATTCAGTAAAGGATTGAAAAAAGAGAACCCTTTAATGACGATAACTATATCCTTTTAATACCGCTCATGATTTCCGTGCAAGACTTCGCTTTCCGCGGGTAGCCTGTGAGCCTCCTCGGCAAGCCTGCGGGGTCTCACATCAGCTACTCTTCCCGCAGGAGCTATTCCTGTGGGGAAAGTATGGACCTATTGCACAAAAAAAGATCCTCCTTTATGATGCAGGTGCGAAGCCACACACAAAAAGGAGGATCTTTAACATGCATGATAATCGAAATGAACGCATTAATCAAATTTCTGAGGACACATTGGTGATTGGAGTCGACATCGCCAAGTGTGTACATTATGCCTGCGCAGTGGATGAACGAGGTAGGGAGGTCAAGAAAAGCTTCTCATTCCGTCAGTCCAGACAAGGCTTTGAAACCTTTTACGCTACCATCCTAAAGGTGATGGAATCTCATCAAAAGAAGAATGTAGTCGTTGGATTTGAACCTACCGGTCATTACTGGATGAATTTATCCTCGTACCTTACGGATCGGGGCATTCGCTTTGTTCTCGTCAACCCTCTCCATGTGAAGCAAACCAAAGAATTGGATGACAACCTACAGAGTAAAAACGATCCGAAAGATGCTCGTGTCATTGCCAAGATGATACCGCAAGGCTATTACAGTATTCCTCGTGACATGACTCCTATTGAAGCAGAGTTGCGTCATGGTTCGGCATTTAGGGCTCGTCTGAAAAAACAAGGAGCGTCGACTCAAAACCGGATCAAGCGATGGATTGATCTATATTTCCCTGAGTTTATTTCGGTTTATAAGTCCATTGGAATGAACGCCTCCACTGTTCTTTCTTCTTATCCTCTTCCGGAAGACCTTGTGAGAGAAGATCCTGAGAAGCTCTTGGAGAACCTCAAGAACCTGGGAGGTAAGCATTTCTCGGTTAAAAACCTTACTAAGCTTCTTGATGTCGCGGCCACATCTATTGGCTATCAGGAGAGTCCTGAAATGGCACGGGCAGAGATCCAAATTCTATTGACACAGATGAAGCTGCTTGAAGAACAACTGGAAAGCATAGAAAAGCAGTTAGTGACGTTGGCGAAACAGATGACAGATTTCGATCTGTTCCTTTCGGTCCCTGGTATTGGAGAAAACACCGTAGTAGAAATCCTTTCAGAAATAGGAGCCTTTTCACACTATAAGAGTCCACGCCAAATTCTTAAATTAGCGGGTCTTACGTTAGTCACCAATTCCTCGGGAAAAAAAGAAGGGAACAAACGATTATCGAAACGCGGGCGGAAACGGCTACGCTCCTTGATATATAAGGCGATTTTCCCGATTTTACACGCCATACCAGCGTTTCGGTCCCTGTACGATTACTATAGTGAACATCGC
>NZ_JBDKWY010000005.1:0-278264 GCF_039822645.1 Rossellomorea sp. RS05
AAAGGCTAAAAGGTGCCAGGCACAAAAAGGCTAAAAGGTGCCAGGCACAAAAAGGCTAAAAGGTGCCAGGCACAAAAAGGCTAAAAGGTGCCAGGCACAAAAAGGCTAAAAGGTGCCAGGCACAAAAAGGCTAAAATCCCCCATCCCTCGACAAACCCCGCCCTCAACCCTCACAACAACCCGCCCCAATCCCCATATCCCCGCCACCAATCTACCATTTTCTACACCCTCTCCACAAAATTGACAAATAATTAAGAAAGTTTAAGCAGGAATACGAAAGGGAATGCAGAATATATACAACATAGCTATATTTTTAAAGGAGGAGTTTACATGTTGAATTACAACATTCGTGGCGAGAACATTGAGGTAACTCCAGCTATTCGAGAACACGTGGAGAAGAAGATCAGTAAGTTGGAGCGTTATTTCAATGAAACTCCTGATGCAAATGTGCACGTTAACTTGAAAGTCTATCCTGATAAAAATACCAAGACGGAAGTGACGATCCCGATGCCGAATCTGGTGCTTCGCGCAGAAGAGCGGAACACGGATATGTATGCGGCGATCGATTTAATAGTCGATAAGCTTGAGCGTCAGATCCGTAAGCATAAGACGCGGGTGAACCGCAAGATGCGTGAGAAGGGCAGTCCGAAGGAGTTCTTCGCGGCTCAGGAGGATCTTGGGAATGTGGCACCGAATGGGGTGGCAGAGCCTGAGGTGGATGAGCTCGAGGATGATACGGAAGTGGTGCGTACGAAGAATTTCAATCTGAAGCCGATGGACAGCGAGGAAGCGATCCTTCAGATGAATATGCTCGGGCACACGTTCTTCATCTTCACGGATGCGGAGACGAACGCAACGAATATCGTATACAAGCGTAGAGACGGCAAGTACGGCCTGATCGAAACGCATTAATGAATAGCCAAGGGTCCTGCGGTCTCATCAGACCGCAGGACCCTTCCCGTTTACGGGAAGGCGACCGGTCCGCAAACTAAGCGGTCCAGCATGACGTACACATAGTCCTGCATGACATGAACTGCACTACCCACCATAAAGGAGGAACCCAAACATGACCTACTCCATCATCGCCCATGACCCCGAAACCCAGGAATGGGGCATCGCCGTCCAGTCCAAATTCCTGGCTGTCGGCTCTGTTGTCCCTTTTGCCAAAGCAGGAGTCGGCGCCATCGCCACCCAGTCCTACGCTAATACCGCTTATGGTCCCGAAGCGCTCCGTCTCCTCGAAGAAGGGAAGACGGCAGAGGAAACATTAGAGCTCATCACAAAAGACGATCCTGAACGCCATCTGCGCCAGGTAGGAATCATCGACGCCCATGGCAATCCGACCACGTATACAGGAGAAGGATGCTATAACTGGGCTGGGGGGATGACCGGGAAGCATGTGGCCGTTCAGGGGAATATCCTTGTGGATGAACAAACGGTGCAGGCCATGCTCGATACCTTCGAAGCAACCAATGGTTCCCTTGCAGACAGGCTTCTCACCGCGCTGAGTGCCGGACAGGATGCCGGTGGCGATTCGAGGGGGATGCAGTCTGCCGCCCTTCTCGTCGTAAAAGAAGAGGGTGGCTACGGAGGATTCAATGATCGCTACATCGATCTGCGCGTGGACGACCATCCATCGCCGATCGAGGAACTGAAACGGATTTTCCGCATGCACCAGCTTTACTTCAAACCGTCCGATTCCGGCCGGGTCGTCCTGATTGAAGGCACGCTCCGTGATGAATTGGACAGGGAACTCACGCGCTTGGGATACAAGGACCCTAAGAAGTCGCTGCAGCAGAGCCTGACGGATTATCTTCATACAGAGAACTTCGAGATGCGGGAGCAGGATGAAAGCTATATCGACCTTGATGTCCTCGATTTCATGAAAAATCAGGGACGTTAATGAGACGGGAACCGGCCTGGAACAGGGGCTGGTTCTTTTTTCTTGCGTTAAAACGGTTTATAGTAAGGCTTACTTGTTATATAATGAATGTTTGTGTGAAGGTCGTGAACTATTTTGGAGGTAACAACAATGAATGAGGTAACAGGAATGAATACAGTTGGACGAAATGAACCTTGCCCATGCGGTAGCGGGAAAAAATATAAGAAATGTCATGGAAAAGAAAATGCCATCGATATTGATGCGCTGGTGAAGCAGGAGCTGGATGTGCTTCAGGCACAGGCGTATGATTTCATTGCGACGACGCAATCACCGCATATGGAGGAGCTGTATCATCAGTATCTTTCCAAGATGGAGCTGATGAAGGCCGATCCCGATATTTATGAGATGGCGTTTGTGAGCTGGTATGGGGTGACCCAGAAGGATGAGGAAGGGCTCCGTCTCATTGACCGGTTCGTGGACAAGCAGACGGTGACCCGTCCACAGACGGCAGAACGTCTTGAGTCTTGGAAGAAGGTACGGATCACAGCGGGGAGCGTGGAGAAGGTCGATGACGAGACGCTTCGCGTGACGGAAGCCATCACGGGTGATGAGCTGTTGGTGAAGGAAGCGTTCGGACACATGGAAGAGGGCAGCTTCTTCCTTGGGCTTCTGCTGCCGAATGGCGACAGCTACATCCCGTTCGCTCAGTACTTCATCTATCCGATCATCGAGAAAGGGGCTTCGGAGATGGTGAAGATCCGCTTTGAGCAAGGCGAGTTTGAAGACTTGCAAGAGTACCTTGCCGGGCAGTATCTTGAGCTTGCCGACGTCGGCTTCGTCCTGTACGGTGCCGAGAAACGCAAGGCTGCGAAAACGCCTGCCCCGGCAGAAGAGAAAGAGGAGACGACGGGAGCCATCGAAGGCGTCGAGATCTGGAAGACCCCTGAGTATATAGAGGCCATCAAGGCCCTTCAGGATTACCTGGAGGAAAAAGGGGAGAACAAGAAGGAGAGTGCCCTTCTTGTTGCGGTACTTGAGAAGTACTTCTACACTGAGCGTCCGACGATCCGCAATCCGAAAATCTACTCAGGTGCCATGGTCGATATGGCGAAGAATATCGACGAGATCAGCATCCGTCACGTGCAGAAGGAGCTTGCCGAGCATTTCGACGTGTCGGCCAACAGCATCTCGAGACGGAGCAAGCAGATCTGGGAGAGCTATCAGGACACCGTGTACAGCATGCTGAAGGAACAAAAGGCTTAAGACATAAAAGGAGACCGCCCTTTCATTCAGAAGTGGCGGTCTTTTTACAAGGGTCCCATTTTCCCAATATGTTGTAACCCCCCTATGATAGTGGTAAGATTAGTAGGTATACGCATGAAGGAATTCAAGGACTCTGTCTCGAATAAGGATAGAGCACATTTCTCATGGGAATCTCATGTAAGACGTTTATAATGGATGAAGCCCTCACCGTAAACACAGATAAAGGAGCGTTTATGAATGCTTGGATTATTAAATAAAGTGTTTGATGGAAATAAAAGAGAAATCAAGAAGCTCGAAAAGCTTGCTGATCAAATAGAAGCCCTTGGTCCTGAAATGGAGCGCCTGACGGATGATCAAATCCGTGAGCGTACGGTCCGCTTCCAGGAGCGTTATCAAAAAGGGGAAGAACTCGATGATATGCTCGTCGAGGCGTTTGCCGTTGTTCGTGAAGCGGCACGCCGTGTACTCGGTCTTTATCCGTATCGCGTCCAGCTCATGGGGGGTGCCGCCCTTCATGGAGGAAACATCTCCGAGATGAAAACCGGTGAAGGTAAAACATTGACAGCGACGATGCCGGTCTACCTGAATGCCATCACAGGCAAAGGCGTCCACGTGGTCACGGTCAATGAATACCTGGCCAGCCGTGATGCCGAAGAGATGGGCAGACTGTATGAGTTCCTCGGTCTTTCCGTTGGGTTGAACCTCAACTCCATGGGGAAAGAAGAGAAGCGCGAAGCATACAGTGCCGACATCACCTACGGTACGAACAATGAATTCGGGTTCGACTACCTGCGTGATAACATGGTCCTTTACAAAGAGCAGATGGTACAGCGTCCCCTTCACTTCGCAGTGATCGATGAGGTCGACTCCATCTTGATCGATGAAGCCCGTACGCCGCTTATCATCTCCGGAAACGCACAGCGCACGCCTCAGCTCTACATCCAGGCGAACGCCGTCGTGCGCACCCTGAACAAAGAGGACGATTATACGTATGATGAGAAGACGAAGAGCGTCCAGCTGACCGAAGACGGAATCAGCAAGGTCGAGAAGGCATTCCATATCGACAACCTCTTCGATATCACCCATGTCACCCTGAACCACCATATCACGCAAGCGCTGAAGGCTCATGTGAGCATGCACCGCGACGTGGACTATGTGGTACAGGAAGGCGAGATCATCATCGTCGATTCCTTCACGGGACGTCTGATGAAAGGACGCCGTTACAGCGACGGTCTTCACCAGTCCATAGAAGCGAAGGAAGGCCTGGAGATCCAGAACGAAAGCATGACCATGGCCACCATCACATTCCAGAACTACTTCCGTATGTACGAAAAGCTTTCCGGTATGACCGGTACGGCGAAGACGGAAGAAGAGGAATTCCGCAACATCTATAACATGAACGTCATCGTCATCCCGACGAATAAGGAAATCGTCCGTGATGACCGTGCCGATCTGATCTATGCGTCCATGGAAGGGAAGTTCCTTGCAGTGGTCGAGGATATCAAAGAGCGTCATGAGAAGGGGCAGCCGGTCCTTGTCGGTACAGTCGCCGTCGAAACATCCGAGCTCATCTCGAAGCTCCTGACGAAAAAAGGCGTACGCCATAACGTCCTTAACGCGAAGAACCACGGTCGCGAGGCGGAAATCATCCTGGAAGCGGGACAACCTGGATCCGTTACGATCGCCACGAACATGGCCGGTCGTGGTACGGATATCAAACTGGGTGAAGGCGTCATCGAGCTTGGCGGACTGGCCGTCATCGGTACAGAACGTCATGAATCCCGCCGGATCGATAACCAGCTCCGTGGACGTTCCGGACGTCAAGGGGACCCGGGTGTCACCCAATTCTATCTCTCCATGGAAGATGAGCTCATGCGCCGCTTCGGCTCCGACAACATGAAGAGCATGATGGAGCGCCTCGGGATGGATGACACGCAGCCGATCCAAAGCAAGATGGTCAGCCGTGCCGTCGAGTCCGCCCAGAAACGGGTCGAGGGGAATAACTTCGATGCCCGTAAGCAGCTCCTTCAATATGATGATGTCCTTCGCCAACAGCGTGAGATCATCTACAAGCAGCGTTATGAAGTCATCGATTCCGAAAATCTCCGCGACATCGTGGACGGTATGATCAAATCGGTCATCGAGCGTCAGGTGGCTGCCCATACGCAGGAAGAAGAGATGGAAAACTGGAACCTTCAAGGCATCATTGATTACGTCAATGCGAACCTGCTCCCTGAAGGCGAAGTGAATGAAAACGAGCTTCGCGGCAAAGAGCCGGAAGAGATCGTCGACATCATCTTCCAGGATGTCCATCACCAGCTTAATGAAAAAGAAGACGATATGTCTGAAGAGCAGATGCGTGAGTTTGAGAAAGTCATCCTTCTCCGCGCTGTCGATCAAAAATGGATTGATCATATCGATGCCATGGATCAGCTCAGACAGGGTATCCACCTCCGTGCGTACGGTCAGACCGATCCGCTTCGTGAATACCAGCATGAAGGTTTCGCCATGTTCGAGAACATGATTATCTCCATCGAGGAAGATGTCGCGAAATACATCATGAAGGCTGAAATCAAAAATAACCTTGAGCGCCAGGAAGTGGCCAAAGGCCAGGCCGTCAACCCGAAGGAAGACGGTGAGAAGGCGAAGAGGAAGCCCCTCCGCCGCAAGGAAAGCATCGGACGAAATGATCCATGCCCATGCGGAAGCGGGAAGAAATATAAGCACTGCCACGGGATAACCGGATAAGAGGAAAACTACCTGGAGCCTTGCTCCGGGTACTTTTCTGAAAAGATGGCCCCAAATACTACAAGAGGTGAATAAAATGGAACATGCAGAAATTCGATCAGAGTTAGAAAAATCAGCTAAGACATTAGCGGACTTCAGGGGGTCTCTTTGACTTAGAAAACAAAGAGGCACGAATCCAGGAGCTCGATGAAATCATGGTTCAACCCGATTTCTGGGATGACCAGCAGAAAGCACAAGGCTTGATCAATGAAGGGAACGGCCTGAAAGATCTGGTGAATGAATACAATGCACTTCTTGAATCTCATGAAAATCTCGAGCTGACCCTTGAACTATTGAAGGAAGAGCCCGATGCAGAGCTTCAAGAGGAGCTTGAAGGCGAACTTGAAGAGCTCATCACCCGTTTGAACGACTACGAACTTCAGCTTCTACTCAGTGAAGAACATGATAAAAATAATGCCATCCTTGAGCTTCATCCGGGTGCTGGTGGTACCGAGTCACAGGACTGGGGCTCCATGCTTCTCCGTATGTACACGCGCTGGGCAGAGAAACGCGGATTCAAAGTGGAGACCCTGGATTATCTTCCAGGTGATGAAGCCGGAATCAAGAGCGTCACGCTCGGTATCAAGGGGCATAACGCCTACGGCTATCTGAAAGCGGAAAAAGGCGTTCACCGTCTTGTCCGTATCTCGCCGTTCGATTCGTCAGGCCGTCGTCACACGTCCTTCGTGTCATGTGAGGTCATGCCGGAATTCAACGAAGAGATCAACATCGAAATCCGTACAGAGGATCTGAAGATCGATACGTACCGTGCAAGTGGTGCCGGTGGTCAGCATATCAATACGACCGACTCCGCCGTGCGGATCACGCATCTTCCTACGAACGTCGTCGTGACCTGTCAGTCCGAGCGTTCACAGATCAAGAACCGTGAGTCAGCCATGAAGATGCTGAAAGCGAAGCTTTATCAGCGTAGGATCGAAGAGCAGGAGCAAGAGCTTGCTGAGATCCGTGGTGAGCAGAAAGAGATCGGATGGGGAAGCCAGATCCGTTCCTACGTATTCCATCCGTACTCCATGGTGAAAGACCACCGTACGAATACGGAATCAGGAAACGTGCAAGGTGTCATGGACGGAGATCTTGATCCGTTCATCAACGCGTACCTGCGTTCGAAAATCCAATAAGACTGAGGCCGGTCCCAAAACGGGATCGGCTTTTTTTCATCCCGCCACACTACCACTTTAATACGGCATTGGGCTGTCATTTACACCACCCCGACCCCATGCTATACTCTCAAAGGTTGATATGGAGGGGATTCACGCCCCTGCATGCAAAGCATTTGAACTACTCATACTAACGTAACGGATAAAAAAGGAGTCGGAAGATACATGGTATTGAAGGGGAGAGGGCGGAATATAGATCCAGCCCGGGAGAAATGGCTTGAATATGTATTTGTAATCATCGGCTCGGCCATCGTGGCCATTGCCTTCAACGTGTTCCTGCTGCCGAATGAGGTTGCCTCCGGCGGGGTAAGCGGAATATCCACGATCTTGAAAGGGGTTCTCGATTGGAAGCCTGCGTACGTGCAATGGGCATTCAATATCCCCTTATTCATTGCCGGATTGATTTTCCTCGGTCTTCAGTTCGGAGTAAAAACAGCGATCGGAACTATATTTCTTCCATTAGTTGTATTCCTCACAGAGAGCTGGGAGCCTTGGACGACGGATCCCCTTCTCGGAGCACTATTTGGCGGAATCGGAGTCGGTTTAGGTTTAGGAATCGTCTTCAGGGGGAAAGCATCTACTGGAGGGACCGATCTGGCAGCTCAGATCGTCAATAAATTTACCGGTCTTTCCCTTGGTACATGTGTAGCCCTCATCGATGGGATGATCGTCCTTTCGGCGGCCATCGTCTTCGATATCGAGCGTGGTCTCTACGCTCTCATTGGCCTATACGTGACAAGCAAGACGATCGACCTCGTCCAGGTCGGCATCAGCCGGTCGAAGATGGCGCTGGTCATCACGAACAAACAGGAAGAGATCCGTGAAGGGATCCTGCATAAGATCGATCGCGGTGTGACAAAACTATCAGCATACGGTGGTTATACCGATGATGAACGCCCGATCCTGATGGTGGTCGTCGATCAAACGGAATTCACAAAACTGAAACAACTGGTCAAAACCATTGATCCATCAGCATTTGTCGTCACAATGGATGCTTCGGAAGTCCTCGGGGAAGGTTTCAAACGGGTCTAACGCTGGTATAATGATCGTATAATGAGGAAGTGAACCTCACTAAATTTTTCCTAGGGGGAGAATGAATGAAGAAGAAACTCATTGGTGCCCTCCTTGGCGCTTCACTTGTCCTCGCTGCTTGTGGCAACGACGAAAGTACGGAAACAAGTACCGGCCAGGTAGATCCCGAGAAGATCGTCAACAACAAGTGTACAAGCTGTCATGGTGGCAACCTCGAAGGCGGCATGGGTCCTGCCCTTAATAATGTAGGGGAGAGGCTCAACAAGGATGAAATCCTTCATGTCATTGAAAACGGAAGAGGGCAAATGCCGAAGAACCTGATCAAAGGTGAAGAGGCGGATGCCGTTGCCGAATGGCTTTCCAACAAAAAATAACGCACTATCAAGAAGGATCCCTTGGTGGATTCTTCTTACCCCAATCCTTTCTTTAAGATTATATTACAAACCCCGAAACACCTTGACCACCCCTATTATTCGTCAGAATATTCCCTTTTTTATAACCAACTCTCCTATAGCAAACCTCTTATCTATCAACGTTTATCCCTATAACCCATCTAGGTGTCATGACCAGTCCTTATGACCAGGTGCTAGTCAAATCCTCCTATCAAACGCCTGAAAACCCTTTAAAAACCCTATGAAAAAAGGGATATATTACACATTTACCCTTTTCTTGAAACGAAACTGTAATAATTTTTTTCCTTAACATCGAAAGAAGTGATGTTATAATAATTTTCGGGAGCACGATTCGAGTTTTTTCACCAAAATGGGAGAACGGTACAGAATCATCCCGACGAGTACATATGACCGACAGCCAAGAGGGGAACTACATAAAAAATTAGGTGATTGAATGATCGAAATGAAAGACGTATATAAGCAGTACTCCAATGGGGTCATGGCTGCGAATGGTTTCAACGTCAGCATCAAACAAGGAGAGTTTGTTTATGTCGTTGGGCCGAGTGGGGCCGGTAAGTCGACCTTCATTAAGATGATGTACCGTGAAGAGAAGCCGACCAAAGGCGATATCATCGTGAACGGTATTAATCTAGCGAAATTGAAGAATGGTAGAGTTCCTTACCTCAGAAGAAATGTAGGGGTCGTCTTCCAGGATTTCAAACTGCTTCCTAAAATGAACGTATATGAAAACATTGCCTTCGCACTTGAAGTCATTGAAGAGCACCCGAAGAATATCAAGAAGCGTGTCATGGAAGTGTTGGATCTCGTAGGACTCAAGCACAAGGCAAGGATGCTGCCGGATGAATTGTCCGGAGGAGAACAGCAGAGGGTATCGATTGCACGATCGATCGTCAACACCCCGAAGCTGGTCATTGCCGATGAGCCGACCGGGAACCTTGATCCGGAGACCTCTTGGGACATCATGAATATATTTGAAGAAATCAGCAACCGTGGGACTACGGTCATCATGGCTACTCATAACCGGGAAATCGTAAATACAATCAAGCACCGTGTCATTGCCATCGAAAACGGCAGGATCGTGCGAGACGAACAGCGAGGTGACTACGGTTATGAAAGCTAGAACGTATGGCCGGCATTTCAGGGAAAGTTTCAAGAGTATCGGACGTAACGGCTGGATGACCTTTGCATCAGTCAGTGCAGTGACGGTGACGCTCTTATTGGTAGGAGTATTCGTCGTACTGATGCTCAATATGAACAAAGTCGCGACAGACATCGAGAAGGACGTAGAAGTACGGGTACTCCTCGATATCGGAACGACAAAAGAACAATCGCAGGAAATCAACGATAAGATTGAAAAACTCAACGGAGTGGAATCGATTGAGTATTCTTCGAAAGAAGATGAACTTAAGAATCTTGTGAAAGATATGGGAGATGACTTCCGACTCTTTGAACAGGATAATCCACTATCCGATGTCTATGTAGTAAAAGCGACCAACCCAGTCGAAACCGGTAAAATCGCAAAAGAGATCAGCACGTATGATCACGTCGATGAAGCCTTATACGGGGAAGCGAAAGTTGAGAAGTTATTTAATGTATTGGAAATGAGCAGGAACGTGGGGCTTGTCCTCATCATCGGTCTATTATTCACGGCGATGTTCCTTATCTCGAATACGATTAAAATCACGATTGTTGCCAGAAGAAGAGAAATCGAAATAATGAAACTGGTCGGTGCAACCAACTGGTTCGTACGCTGGCCATTCATACTGGAAGGGCTTTGGCTCGGAATCCTAGGTTCTATTATCCCGATTGCTCTTGTTACAACAGGCTATTACTACGCATATGAGTTTATTAAACCAAAACTACAAGGTCACTTTATTCAGGTATTAGATTTTACCCCGTTCATCTACCAGGTAAACGGATTGATCCTATTGATGGGTTGTCTCATCGGGGCATGGGGAAGCTTCATGTCCGTCCGTAAATTCTTGAGAGTGTAAAATTTGATAGGTTGATAGAAGCTGAAAGGAGCATGCCGCTTGAACAGGAAGTATTTCGTCTCATTATCCATCGCAGCAGTATTGACAATCGGAGGTCTTGGCACCTCTGCAAGCGCCCACTCTTCAGTGGACGATCTGAAGAAGCAGCAGGATGACGTTTCTTCAAAGAAAGAGGAAGTCAACGGTAAAATCGATTCTAAGAAGTCTGAGATCAATGAAACCGTCAGCAAACAAAAAGATATCCAAGGACAGATCGATGTACTTGGTAAACAACTGAACGATACAGAATCAAAGATCAAAGACAAAGAAAAAGAAATCGATGATACGACCGCTGAAATCAATAAGCTTAAAGAAGAGATCGAGGTATTGAAACAGAAGATCGAAGAGCGTAATGAACTTCTGAAAGAGCGTGCGCGTGCCATCCAGGAAAAAGGCGGCTCAGCCAACTATGTAGACGTCCTACTTGGAGCTGACAGCTTCGGAGACTTCGTCAACCGTGTAACAGCAGTCAACACGATCGTTAGTGCGGACAAAAAGATCATGGACGAGCAAAAGCGTGATCAAGAAGAACTTGAAAAGAAACAGAAACAGGTAGAAGAGAAGCTTGCGTCCCTTGAAAAGGATAAAGCGAGCCTTCAAACCTTGAAAAAAGAATTGGACAGTCAAAAAGCGGAAAAAGCCGAATTGTTCAAGCAGCTTGAAAAACAACAGAAATCATTGGAAGTTGAAAAAGCTGACCTTCAACAAGAATCAGATGAGCTTTCCAAACGTGAAAAGAGCATCGAAGGTGAAATCCAGGCTGAACAAGAACGTCTTGCAGAACTTGCTCGTAAGCAAGAAGAAGAGCGTAAGCGTCAGGAAGCAGAAGCAGCCAAGAAGCGTGCAGCAGAGCAGGCAGCAGCTCAGGCAAGTGCAAGCAGCAGCTCATCATCATCTGCATCAGCTTCTTCTGCGCCACAGGCTAAATCAGCACCAGCCGCACCGGCACCAGCAGTTAGCTCAGGCGCTTGGACTCGTCCGGCATCTGGAGCCATCACAACGAACTTTGGTACAGATATCCTGAACGGCAAGCCTCGTATGCACTGGGGTACTGATATTGCAGCACGCGGAAGTGTTCCGATCGTTGCAGCAGCTGATGGTATCGTCATCCGCAGCGAGTATAGCTCAAGCTACGGTAATGTTGTATACATGACTCACTCGATCAATGGTAAAACCTTCACGACTGTATATGCTCATATGTCTTCCGCACTTGTGGGTAATGGTCAATCAGTCAAAAAAGGCCAGCAGATCGGATACATGGGTGACACAGGTTACTCATTCGGTCAGCATCTGCACTTCGAGCTTCACGCAGGACCTTGGAACGCAGCGAAATCCAATGCGGTCAATCCGCGTCAATACATCAACTTCTAATTCCCAGGCATCCCTTCCAATCGGAGGGGATGTTTTTTTTGTGCCGTTTTTTCCGATGTCTTTCAGAAATCCTTACTCATATGTACGCACAAGCCCCACGAAAGTTTCATTCTTTCCTTAATTCACATTCAATCATTTCACCTTTACGTAAGGATGATTTCGTAAGAGATTCCAAATAATAGAACACCTACTTAATTATTATAAATTTAATATTATGAATTCATAATATATGTTTGACAATTATTATAAACATTCATTAGAATGAATAAATACCCCCTCACAGCTAGGTTATTTCTTTCTATTTCAACAGTTTTATCCGCTTCTGCCCATGTCGGCAGAGTATGTGTTTTACAGTTTCAAAGGAGGATTCATCATCGTGGAAGCAAACATACATCAAGAGCAGTCATCTGAGTTCAGAAAGAAGCATCCTCCTGGGCTTTATCTTCTATTTGCAACAGAAGCTTGGGAGCGATTCAGTTATTATGGGATGAGGGCCATCCTTGTCCTTTATTTGACCGCCACGGCCATCAACGGTGGACTGGGAGCCGATAAGACGACGGCAATAAGTTTATACGGTACGTTCACCTCGGCGGTTTATCTCACCCCGATCATCGGAGGCTATCTGACAGACCGATTCCTGCCTAGACGGACGGCCATCACGATCGGTGGGGTCCTCATGGCACTCGGGAACTTCTCGATCTTCCTTCATCAAAGCATGGGTGCCCTATACTTGGGTCTCGCCCTGTTGATCATCGGGAACGGATTCTTCAAACCGAATATCTCGACGATCGTCGGCGAACTCTATCATATCAATGACCCGAAACGGGACGGTGCGTTCACCATCTTCTATATGGGTGTGAACCTGGGTGCGTTCGTCGCTCCCCTTGTCGTCGGTCTCATGGACTATAGATACGGCTTCCTGACAGCCGCGATCGGTATGGTTGTCGGCCAGGTGCTATTCAATACCCTTGGGAACAAATACCTTGGTGATATCGGTAAAGAGTCAGCCAAGAAGGTGCAGGAGCACACCGAGACTGCCAGCAAGGCACCCCTGACGAAACAGGAAGTGCGCAGGACGATTGCCATTGTCATTCTTGCCGTGATCACCATCGCGTTCTGGACAGCATTTGAACAGGCTGGAAGCTCGCTTACACTGTTCACAGAAGAAAACATCGATCGTCATCTCGGCGATTTCATCATCCCGACGGAATGGTTCCAGTCGTTGAACTCCCTGTTCATCATGCTGCTGGCACCGATCATGTCCATGCTCTGGTTCAAACTTTCCCAGACGAAAAATGGTGATTTCAAGACGCCTACCAAGATGGGTATGGGTCTGATCACCGTGGGTCTTGGATTCTTTATCTTGATCCCGGCCTCAGTCATGGTCGGTGATGATTCACAGGTAAGGGTGAACATGCTGTTCATGGTCTTCACCTACTTCCTTCATACGTTGGCGGAACTGATGATTTCACCTGTCGGCCTATCCATGGTCAGCAGGCTGTCCCCGCTTAAATTGACATCCGTGCTCATGGGCGTTTGGCTTGCCAGTTCAGCCGTAGCCAATAAGCTTGCAAGTGTCCTTGCAACGTACACTCAATCTCTTGGATACTTCGATATTTTCGGTTTGATCGGGATCGTCACGATTGTCCTTGGGATCATCGTCCTGTTCGTATCAAAACCGATTGCGAAATTGATGGAGTAGTTGCTTGTACCTGCATAAGAGTGGTGACAGAGTGAAAAAATGTCTATTTTAGAACATATATGAACTCTCTGTTTTCAAGCATTACGTTTTCTAGTATAATTGTTGTAATACCTAGTAATAGGAAAGCCAGCCAGCGAATTTCTTCGATAAAGGCAAACCGGTTGAAAGGCCGGGACGCAAAGCCACGGGTCTAAGGTTTGGAAAAACTAAGATCGCCGGGTTACCGAAAAGGAATGACCATTAAATGCCAAGCATTTAATCCTGCCATTCTTTTTTGGCAGGCTTTTTTTATGGTACATACGATTTTCATTTGCGAGGTGAAAACATGGAAACGCTCAAGGCACATGAAGCTAGAAGGCTACTGAAGAGCTTCTGCAGAAGAAGCCGCACCACCCTCAAGCAAACCTATCTTGGTAACTACTCAGCAGAACAGGTCAGCGACATCCTTGTCCAAACGCTCGAATTGAAAGAAGTCAAACGGATTGTGCAGGATATCCGCCTCATCGACCAGCGGGGAGGAAACTCGACCTCTTACTTGATCCTGATTCTGGATGCCCTGAAGGAATACTTGGAAAATGAAGATTCGCTGGTTCATTGATAACTGATGGACCTGTGCAGACGGACCCGTTCTCTTAGTGGAAGGGGTCTTTTTTACGTGCGAAACAGGGTGGTTGCATTTCATGAGGTGATATGGTTTAATATACTCATACGTTTTAAAACGTAATGATTACGATTTGTTAATTTGATATTAGAAATAGAGGTGAAAACATGGCCAAAAAATCAAAAGTGGTCAAAGAAAAGAAGCGCCGTGAAATCGTGGCGAAATACGCGGAACTCCGCAGGGAGCTGAAAGAAAAGGGAGATTACGAGGCCCTTGCCAAGCTTCCGAGGGATTCTTCCCCAACGAGGCTCAAAAGCCGCTGTGAAGTGACGGGCAGACCGCGGGCGTATATGAGGAAATTCAAAATGTCACGGATCGCCTTCAGGGAATATGCCCATAAAGGTCAGATCCCAGGCGTCAAAAAATCAAGCTGGTAGGAGGAAAAGACATGAAAACAAACATACATCCAGAATATCGAGAGGTCCTGTTCATGGATACAAACAGCGGATTCACCTTCCTGACAGGCTCAACAAAACAGTCGAATGAAACGATGGAGTGGGAAGACGGGAAGACCTATCCACTCTTGAAGGTCGAGATCAGCTCGGACAGTCACCCATTCTATACGGGCCGTGAAAAATTCACCGACAGGGATGGACGCGCAGAACGATTCATGAAAAAATACAATATGAAGTAAGGACGATCGGGAGTGGTTGGGATGAATGAGCACTTAATGGAAATCATCGGCAGGGAAATCGTGGCGTCACTGCCGGCACCGGAAAGAAGCATGTATGAGTTCGTCACGGCTCTTGAAGATGAATATGCGAGTATGTCTGCCACATCAGAAGAGTTCATGCAGCTCCTGGTCAAACATGCCCCTCACAGGCAGGCAGCAGCCCATTTCAGCTTGTCATTCGGTGAATTCATCCAAACAATGAGAAAGATCGAAGAAACGATCAATGCCGAGATGGACCTGCGCCTCAGCCGCATGACTTGGATCGACTGCACCGACCGATTCAGACAGGGTGATACCCAGTACTTTTATTTCTCCATGGAACCGGAGGAGCAGTAGCCTTCCCATGCTCTATAAATCGGAATGATTACGTATAAAGCCCCATTCATCTCACCCGACCTGACAAATGTTCACAAAAAGATCCCGCTCATGGGATCTTTTTGCGTTGATCCGGGTTGATTTTTCTCCTCCATCTGTAATAATTCATATGAGGGGCAAGCTAGGGATATCTTCACTCTAAAGGAGGAGTCCCCATGGCTGCCGAAACAAATACAATCACATCTGAAGAGCTGCTGGATCTACTTGAGTTGAATGAAAGGGATCATGTGGCCGACCTCGGCTGCGGTACAGGCTTTCTGACGATTCCGATTGCGCGTATCGTGAGTACCGATGTGCATGCCATCGACCTCGACCGGGGTGCCCTGGAAGAGCTGAAGCGGCGCGCGGAGGAACTGCAGGTAGAAAACATCCTTTATGAACATATGTCATTTGAATATTTCCGTTTTTCACAGAACACGCTTCATAAGGTCATTACGAGATTTGTGCTCCATGAGTTGCCGAATCTTGTCAAAGTGATCCAGGATCTCAGGGATATGCTCAGGGATGACGGTCTTTGGCTGATCATTGAAACGGAAGCGCTCCCACAGGGGAACAGCCTTTCTTCCAATGATCTGGTGAGGAAGCTTCAGTCGGCGGGCTATGAAGTGGAGAGAGGGTATTTGAGATCGACCATTTACTATTTGATTGCCAGAAAGGCTGTGCGGAGATCCGGCCTATAAAGGAAGGGATTACATGAACAAACGAATACTATCATTGGGACTCATCGGTGTCCTCGTCGCCATCTTCCTGGTGAATTTCGTCCGGCATCAGCAGGATCAGAAAGAAAAAGACGCAGCAGCCCAGCTTGCGAGTGAATCCATGGACTTATCCGATGCGGAGACGGGGCTTTCCAAAGGTGATCAGCCACCGGACTTCACCCTGACCACACTGGAAGGAAAAGAAGTGCGCCTCTCGGATTATAGGGGACAGAAGATCATCTTGAACTTCTGGGCAACGTGGTGTCCACCCTGCAAGGCTGAGATGCCCCATATGGAGGAATATTATCAGAAAGAGCCCGGTGCAGAAATCCTTGCCGTGAACCTCACGTCCCAGGAGCGTATGGAAGGTGCGGCGCAAAAGTTCGTGGACGGATACGAGATCACGTTTCCGGTACTCCTTGATAAAGACGGAGCCGTGGGGAATGCCTACAGCATCATTACGATCCCAACCACGTTCATGATCGACTCGGAGGGAATCATCCAGCATAAAATCCTCGGTCCGATGAACCAGGAAATGATGAAAAAGATGGTAGAAGGCATGAATTGAACCACTTTTCTTCTCGGAATCTTCTGAATATGGTACACTCTTCTACATACATATTTTCGTAGAGAGAGGATGGCCACGAAATGAATTTCACCACCAAGGTCGTACATAGTCAGTTGAAAGGAACAGAGGAAATCAAAAGTAAAACCACACCGATCTATCAAACATCTGCTTTTTCCTTTTCATCCCTGGAGGAACTGGAAGGGTTCTATGAAGGGAAATCACCCTATCTATACACACGGACGGGGAATCCCAATCCTGATGAGCTGGGAGGTCTTGTAGCAGCCCTTGAAGGGGCACCGGCAGGAGTCGCCGCTTCATCGGGGTTATCCGCGATCCTCGTAGGGATCCTGTCTGTCGTCCAGGCAGGGGATCATATCATTGCTGCTGAAGATCTGTACGGGGGGACCTTCCATATGCTGAAGGAAGAGCTTGCGGGCTTCGGTATTTCCACTTCATTCGTGGACTTCACCGACCGGAATGCAGTGGAAGCAGCGATCACCGACTCGACAAAACTTCTCTATAGTGAAACGGTGACGAATCCCTTCATGAGGGTAGAGGATATACCGGCCATGGTGGAGATGGCGAAAGAACATGGTCTCACGACGATGATCGACAATACGTTTGCGACCCCGTTCCTCCGTAAGCCTTTCACTGAAGGCATTGATATCGTCGCCCATAGCGCAACGAAGTACATAGGCGGTCATAGTGACGTCACAGCAGGTGTTGTGACCGGAAGGCAGGATCTGGTGGATAAGGCAAGAGCGAAGATCGTCAACCTTGGGGCCAATCTGAGCCCATTCGAGGCGTGGCTCACTTGCCGGGGAGCGAAGACCCTTGCCCTACGCATGGAAAGGCAGGCACTGAATGCCGAGCTCCTTGCCGTCGAACTCAGGAGGCACGAATGGGTCAAACACGTCTACTACCCGAATAATCTATCTGAGAAAGGTCATGGAGCCATCGTCACCATCGAGCTTGAACCATCCGCTGATATGAGTACCTTCTTCAAGTCACTTGGCTGGATCAAGATCATCCCGTCCCTGGCCGGGGTTGAAACGACGGTTTCCTATCCGTTGGGGACATCTCACAGGTCCCTGCCGGAGGAAGCGCAGAAGAAGCTCGGAATCAATACGCATGTGGTCCGGATTTCACTTGGAATCGAGGACCCGGAAGACATTAAATCCCAAATGCTTTCAGCAATCAGCAAGTGTCATGAGATTTAAAAAGAACAACGCTCTCAAGTCAGTAGTGGCAGTCGTCAATGGGAGATTAGACGAAAAATTCTAAAAATAACCTTGACTCCCAGAGGGGATAGCCTTTATAATTCTTGCTAACGAACACTTACAACTTAATGCTCTTATCCAGAGAGGTGGAGGGACTAGGCCCGATGAAACCCGGCAACCTTCATGTGCATATTTGCCATGAAAAGGTGCTAATTCCTGCAGGCGCATTGCCTGAAAGATAAGAGGAGGACCCTATTCAATTAGACCCTCTTCTTAGGAAGGGGGTTTTTATTTTTGCCCCTTTTCAGCCCCGACCATCATCCATCACAGAACAAACCCAATCATTAAAACAAACACTCAGGAGGAATGTACGATGACGAATTCATTCGATTTTGACACACTTTTGCTTCACGGAGGACAGGAAGCAGATCCTACCACGGGATCACGCGCCGTGCCGATCTACCAAACTACTTCATATGTGTTTGACAGCAGTGAGCACGCTGCGAAGCTTTTCGGACTGGAAGAGCCGGGGAACATCTATACGCGGATCATGAACCCGACGGTGGACGTTCTGGAGAAACGTCTGGCTCTCCTTGAAGGCGGCATCGGGGCCCTCGGAGTATCATCGGGCATGGCGGCGATCTCCCTCTCGATCCTGAATATCGCAGGAGCCGGGGACGAAATCGTAGCAGCGACGAATCTGTACGGAGGCACCTACAATCTCTTCTCCACCACCCTGCCGAAATACGGCATCACCGTGCGCTTCGTCGACCCAACGGATCCGGAAAACTTCCGAAGCGCCATCAACGAGAAGACAAAGGCCGTATTCGCCGAAACGATTGGCAACCCTAGCCTTCATGTCCTTGATATCGAAGCGGTCGCCAAAGTGGCCCACGAACATGAAATCCCGCTTATCATCGATAACACCTTCGCCACACCGTATGTGACCAGGCCGATCGAGTGGGGGGCAGACATCGTCATCCATTCGGCCACCAAATGGATCGGTGGTCATGGTACAGCGATCGGAGGCGTCGTCATCGACGGAGGGAAATTCGATTGGAACAACAAGAAGTTCCCGGGATTCATCGAAGAGGACCGAAGCTACAACGGCCTCCGCTATGCACAGGATGTCGGTGCTGCGGCGTTCATCACCAAGCTAAGGGTCCAACTGCTTCGTGACCTTGGCGCCTGCCTGAGCCCGCAGAACGCCTTCCTTCTCCTGCAGGGATTGGAGACGCTGCACCTCCGCATCGAACGCCATACAGAGAATGCACGGAAAATCGCCGAGCATCTTGAATCCCATGAAGGGGTAGCATGGGTTTCCTATCCTGGACTCGCTTCGCACCCGTCGAACCAACTGGCCAAGAAATACTTGGAGAACGGCGCGGGCTCTATCGTCGTCTTCGGGATCAAAGGTGGCCGGGATTCAGGACGCAAAGTGGTGGACAATATCTCGCTCTGGTCCCATGTGGCCAACGTGGGGGATGCGAAATCCCTGATCATCCACCCGGCTTCCACGACACATCAGCAGCTGAACGACGAGGAGATCAGGGCAACGGGCGTGACGGAAGACCTTGTCAGGCTGTCGGTCGGCCTGGAATCAGCGAAGGATCTGATCTCTTCCCTGGATGAAGCCATCGAGAAGGCACGCGAAACGTCAAACGTGTGAAGGAGGCGGAGGAATGAGTAGCGATACGACACCATATGAATTGAACACCGTCACCCTTCCGTCCCTTGTCCTTGAAAACGGAGAAACCCTCCGGAATGTCAGGTTGCCCTATGAACGTACCGGGAATCAATCAGGTCCCGTCATCCTTGTCTGCCATGCCCTCACCGGCACCCATATCGTGAAAGGGACGAGTGAAGATAAGGGATGGTGGGACGGCTTGATCGGTGCAGGCTCCTACATCGATACCAACCGCTACAACGTCATCGCCTTCAACGTCCTCGGAGGCTGCGAGGGGGCCACGGGTCCTGCATCAGAGGATCCCGAGACCGGCAAACGATACGGATCCCATTTCCCGGTCATCACGATCCGCGATATGGTGAATGCCCAGTACCTGGCTCTCCGGGAGCTTGCCATCAACAAGGTGGAAGCCGTTGTCGGAGGATCTCTCGGGGGAATGCAGGCCCTGGAATGGGGGATCCTGCATCCCCGCTTCATGAAAAAGATCTTCGCCCTCGCCGTCACGCCTGCACTGAACGATTACGGCCTCGCCTTTAATCATATCGGGATCACGGCCATCGAGCAGGATCCTGAATTCAACGGAGGAGACTATCCACCCGGCACAAGACTAAAGGGGCTTGAAGTGGCGCGCATGGTGGGGATGGTCACCTACCGCACGTCGGAATTGTTCGATGATCGATTCCAACGGCAGGAGAAGGAAGGCGTCTATAACGTGGAGAGCTACCTGGACTATCAGGGTGTGAAGCTTGGGCGGCGTTTTGACCCCAACAGCTATCTGACCCTCTTGAAGGCGATGAACTCTCATGACCTCCAAAGGGGGCGCGATCACGATCCCGCTGACTCCTTTTATCCGGAGCTGATTGCCATCAGCTACGAAGGAGATCTCGTGTATCCATCCGCCTCCATGGAAGCATTCGCGCGCTCCGTGCCGAAGGGAAGGCATTATTTCATCACGACGAAGTTCGGTCATGATGGATTCCTCGTTGAATTCGAGAAATGGGGAGGTCTCCTGTCTTCCCATCTTGAAGAAAACAAGCCCCTTGTTTCAAGGGTGAAATGATCATAACTTGTCCCCCGTCATCATATAGTGGAATAAGCAAAGACATCGCACCGCTGACCAGCGCGTTCTTGTGCGGTGTCTTTTTCTATGAAGAGGCGGGGGGAGACGTATGAACAGGAAGGGCCAGAAGCTCATGACCATCACACTCAGCATGCTTGTGGGGGCGGGAGCCATGTACGGGGGGCTGGAATGGACGGGCAGTCCCGATGAAACTGCGGAACTGGATCAGAGCGCGAATGATAAGCTCCATAAGGTGGAGGTCGCTTATGACCTCATCAGCGATAAATTCTTCCAGGACGTCGACAAATCGGAGCTGGTGGAAGGAGCGATCCAGGGGATGCTCGAAACGCTCGATGATCCGTATTCGGTCTATATGAATGCGGCAACGGCAGCGCAGTTCAACGACGCATTGGATTCTTCCTTCGAAGGGATCGGAGCCGAAATCACGATCCTCGACGGAAAGCTCGTGATCGTCGCACCATTTAAAAATTCACCGGCAGAAAAAGCGGGTCTCAAGCCGAATGATGAAATCATCTCCGTGAACGGAGAGAGTATCAAGGGACTCAATCTGTTTGAGTCCACCTTGAAGATTCGCGGGAAAAAAGGGACCGAAGTCAAGCTCGGCATCAAGAGGGAAGGTTTATCTGCACCTCTCTCCATCGAGGTCAAGCGGGACGACATTCCGGTTGAAACCGTTCATTCCGACGTAAAGAAAGTGGACGGCAAGGAGATGGGCTATATCCAGATTACAACGTTCTCCGAGAATACGGCAAATGACTTCAAGAAGCAGCTCAAGGAACTTGAAGGGAAGGATCTTGGCGGTCTCGTTATCGACGTCCGCGGGAATCCTGGAGGCCTGTTGTCATCCGTCAATGAAATCCTCAAGGAGTTCGTGACAAAGGATAAGCCGTTCGTCCAGATCCAGGAGCGGAGCGGTGAAGTGATGAAGAGCTTCTCCGACAAAGAGAAGAAAAAAGCCTACCCGGTGGTGGTGCTCATCGATGAAGGAAGTGCGTCCGCTTCCGAGATCCTTGCCGGTGCCCTGAAGGAAACGGAAGGCTACCCACTGATCGGCACGAAGAGCTTCGGGAAGGGAACCGTCCAGCAGGCCGTTCCGATGGGAGATGGAAGCAACATCAAGCTGACCATGTTCAAGTGGCTGACGCCGGACGGAAATTGGATCCACAAGAAAGGGATCAAACCGGATATCCCGGTGAGGCAGCCTGCCTATTTCTACGCCCATCCCCTTCAAGTGGAAGAGCCTTTGAAGGCCGAGATGAATAATGAACAGGTGAAGAATGCCCAGGAAATGCTCCAAGGCCTCGGATATGAAATCGACCGGACCGACGGGTACTACAGCAAGAAGACAGAAGCAGCCGTGAAGCAGTTCCAGAAGAAAAACGAGATGAAAACAACCGGTACCATCACGCCTGATACGGCTGAAAAACTACAGGCAGATATCTATGAAGCCGTGAAGGATGAAGAGAATGATACCCAGCTACAGGCTGCACTTGAGTATATCCAACGTTCAAATCGATAGTCAGAAGGACTGTGGGCCATGGCCTACAGTCCTTTTTTGGTGTTAAGCGCCTTTTCTTTCGCCAAAGAGGAACCGATTCTATCGATACTCACTATTATAGAGAGAGAACTAGTTTACTAGATAGATTCATGGTCTCAATACGCGTAGCCATGGATACTAGAAAGGAGCAGAATGATGTTTACATTGACAGATCAAGTGGCGATTGTCACTGGAGGCGGCAGGGGTCTCGGCCGCGAGATGGCTCTCGCTCTAGCAGAAGCAGGCGCCCATGTAGTGGTATGCTCGAGGAACCTGCCGGCCTGCGAGGCCACAGCGAAGGAAATAGAAGCCTTTGGGGTACGGTCACTCGCCGTGGCATGCGATGTGACCGATAAAGCGTCGGTCACCGCCGTGGTGGAAAAGACCTTGGAGGTCTTCGGGAAAATCGATATCCTCATCAACAACAGCGGCACATCGTGGGCGGGACCGATGGTGGATATTCCTGAGGATAAGTGGGACAAGGTCATGGAAGTGAATGTGAAAGGGGCTTTTTTATTTTCACAGGCAGTGGCGCCTTCCATGATGGCCCGTAAGGCAGGGAAAATCATCAATATCGCTTCCGTCTCGGGATTCGGGGGGACGAGCCCCCTTGTGATGGACACCCTTCCTTACAATACGAGCAAAGGCGCTGTCATGACCCTCACCAAGGATCTTGCCGTGAAGCTTGCGTATCACAATATTCAAGTGAACGCCATCGCACCGGGATTCTTCCCGACTAAGATCACCAAAGAGCTCTTCGCCAAGCAAGGCGATCAGATCCGGAAATTCATCCCGGCAAGACGATTCGGCGAAGGCGATGACCTGAGAGGCGCAGCCGTGTTTCTTTCGTCAAAGGCGTCAAACTATATGAACGGCCATATCCTCGTCGTCGACGGCGGCATCCAGGCCATGGCATAAGAAGGAGGAAAGGAAAATGGAAGCACTCTATGAGCAACTGAAGCTGACGGGAAGGGAGTGGGAATATGCCACGAATCAGCTGATCAAATCAGAACTCGATCAGCCTGCCGTAGTGGAAATGGCGAAAAACTGGATGGTCCTGGCCGACTTGATCATCACCTTCATCCGCAAGATCATCGACTGGCTCTTCCCGCAATTCGTCCGATCAGAGGGGGAACTGTAATGGAAAGGAAAACCGAGAAAGACAGATGGATGGGTTTTTTTGAAACCCTGACAAGAAGAGAAGAATGGAAACCGCATCACCCGAGGAATGCCATACAGGAAATCGGCAGGGCCACCCTGTGGCATTATCCCGCGGTAGAAAGCAACGGAGCACTCCCGATCCTGATGGTCTACTCTCACATCAATAAGCCAAGCATACTCGACCTTACGGAACAGCACAGCATGATCGGAGAGTTCCTGAGAAATGGCTATGACGTGTTCCTCCTCGACTTCGGGATACCGGATGAGCGGGACAAGGATACAGGTCTTGAATCGTATCTATTCGATTACATCGATGGAGCCGTAAAGACAGTATTGCAGCATCAACAGACCGGCCGGCTGACGCTCGCGGGCTTCTGCCTCGGCGGAACCCTGGCCGCGCTCTATGCAGCCCTTTACCCAGACCGCATCCATAACCTTCTCTTATTTGTGACCCCCATCGATTTCAACCAACTGCCTGATTTCCGGGAGTGGATCAAAGCCATCCAATCGGGAGCTATTGACCCAGCTGTCATTGCACCGGCCACGGGTATCATCCCCGCCGAACAGATCCGCTACGGAATGCGCCTCATTACGGCACCCGTCTATTATTCCCCGTATCTTTCCCTCCTCCACCGCGCACACAACCCTGCCTACACGGAGCATTGGTACCGATTCAATCAGTGGACCAATGACCACATCCCGATGACGGGCGCATTCCTACGGGATCTGCTTCACTATTTCATTAAGGAGAATGCGGTGATGAACGGGGGCATGACCCTCGGGGGAAGGGAAATCAATCCTGCGAAGATTCAATCGAATCTATATATGGTTTGTTCAAAATTTGATCAGATGGTACCGGCTGCGATCAGTTATCCGCTGATGGAGCTAGTTGCAAGTCAGGAGAAACAGTTCATCGAGGTTCCAGGAGGGCATGCGAGCCTTATCAAAGATGGGGTTTCTTCCCGACTTATGGACTGGTTGAGAGAGCATTCGTAGAAAGGAGGTGCAATATGTATCCGTATGAGTATTTAGGGTTTGGTTATTTTGTGTTCAGGGAGACTGTGAAGAGTATTTGGTATTGATGGTGATTTTGAATGATTGGAATGGTATCCTACCTTTCCAATGTAGGAGCTTGCTTTCCGCTAGGGGGAGGCAAGCTCTTTTTCGCTTATGTACTCTGTGGTGATGGATCCCTCTTTATAGTGGAGAGATGGAAAAGAGACCGTTCCTTTACGCTGCAGGTGCTTGCTTTCCAGTGGGGAGGGAGATGAGCCTCCTCGTGCCTGCGGGGTCTCACCACCCTCCTTTTCCACAGGAGTCAAGCGCTTTCCGCTTCAATGCACTCTGTGGTTTTGGATGGGGCAGCAAAGGTTTATCCCTCAGAATGAGTAATGGATTCCTGTGGATAGTAGTGAGAGATGGGAAAGAGATCCTTTACGCTGCAGGCGCTTGCTTTCCAGTGGGGAGGGAGTTGAGCCTCCTCGTGCCTGCGGGGTCTCGCCCCCCTCCTATTCCACAGGAGTCAAGCGCCTTCCGCTTCAATGCACTCTGTGGTTTTGGATGGGGCAGCAAAGGTTTATCCCTCAGAATGAGTAATGGATTCCTGTGGATAGTGGTGAGAGATGGAAAATAGACCGTTCCTTTACGCTGCAGGCGCTTGCTTTCCAGTGGGGAGGGAGTTGAGCCTCCTCGTGCCTGCGGGGTCTCACCACCCTCCTATTCCACAGGAGTCAAGCGCCTTCCGCTTCAATCCACTCTGTGGTTTATAAATAGGGGAGTGATGGTTCATATACTAGTAAGTGGGGGCATCACTACATGAACTAAGCTACCATTAGAAGACTAAATTAGGTGGGGTCCAGAACAAATGAAGATTGACCTTACCATGAATCAACCACCCACTGTCACATCCATTCTCATAGCCCTATTCCACATCACAGAGTGAAGTGAAGCGAAGGGAGTCCGACTCCAACGGGAATAGCGAGCAGGGTGAGACCCCGCAAGAATGAGGAGGCTCACCGGGAGCCCCGTGGAAAGCGGGCTCCCGCAGCGAAACGGAACGCTCTTCATAGGAAATAATGATTAATGAAGGACTAGCCACCAGTCATAAATGGGATGTAGAACCGCCTCCAAAAGCATTGATTTCTCAAAACTAAATTAAACTTGCTATGAAACAGTTGTTAATGCACACCAGCTTACCTTTGGAAGAGAACCATCTGAATCCAACAACCAGTGACATATTCATTCCATAGCCCTTTCCCACATCACAGAGTGAAGTGAAGCGAAGGGAGCCCGACTCCAACGGGAAATAGCGAGCAGGGTGAGACCCCGCAAGAATGAGGAGGCTCACCGGGAGCCCCGTGGAAAGCGGGCACCCGCAGCGAAACGAAACGCTCTGCATTAGAAAAAAATAATCAATGGAAAACTCTCAACACGCCTCCAAAAGAACGGCAACCCCGTTCTTTCTACATACCTCCCCATCATTTCCCGGGGAATGGTGTCGAAAACAAAGGCACAATCCCACAAAGTTGCAATAGGCTTTACTAGGGGAATTTGATAGAATGAAACATAGATACACACATGAAAGGTGGTGACGTTTCGTTGCTGGAAACCTGGTTACTAGAAATCGCAAAAAGCCTCGGGAAATTCGTCTTGAACCCATTATTTCCCCTCTCGCTCCTATTCGCCATCCTGGTTGGATACTTCAGGGTGAAGCGTGAAAGAAGCGATTTCCATACAAGACTGCTCGACGGCTACAACGATCTGAGGGTTCTCTTATCCTACGGACTTGTACTCGGCCTTGCCTTTTCCATCGTGACCCTGGCCGTCGGATTGACCGTGCCGGTCATCTCACTCGTCCTCATCGGAGCCGTCACGATCCTGTTTGCCCTTACAGGTCGTTTTCAACTGCTCTCAGCAGGCATCACGGTCGGTTTCTCCTACCTGCTCCTATGGGCATGGGACTTTTCCGGCTTGAATATTCCGTACATACCTGAACTGGAAAACGGTAATCTTTTAGGGTTCCTTCCTTTACTGGCGGGGCTTCTCCTCATGATTGAGGGAATCCTCATTAGGTTGTCGGGCTGGAAGGGTACCTCGCCGAAGTGGATTAAAAGTCCGCGGGGAATGAAGGTTGGCGCTCTTCAGAGCAAGAAGCTTTGGCTGGTACCGATGATCCTTTTCGTTCCGGAAGGAAGTCTGCCGCCGATCTTTGACTGGTGGCCGGTCATATCACTCGGGACGACGGATCTGGCCCTTGTGTGCGTTCCGTTCCTGCTTGGTTTCAGCCTTCTCGTGCGGAGCGCGCTGCCGGCAATCGTCGTAAGACCGGTGGGAGGCAATGTATTCTGGTTCGGTGCCTTCATCACAACGGTTGCGGCCGCAGGCTATTGGGTGACAGAGGCGTCAATCGCTGCCGGCGCCCTGGCAGTGCTCGGTCGCATCTGGATGGCGGTCAGCACGTCGAAAAAAGAAGCAGAAAAGCCGTACTACTTCAAACGTCAGCCTGCCGGACTCATGATTCTCGGTATCATCCCCGGTTCACCAGCTGAAACCCTTTCGTTGAGAGTAGGAGAGATCATCCTGAAGGTAAATGGGAATGAGATTTCCAATGAAAGGGAATTTTATGAAGCTCTGCAGAAGAACGGTGCCTACTGCAAGCTTGAGGTCGTCGGGACAAATGGTGAAAATCGTTTCACCCAGGGTGCCCTGTATGAAGGGGATCATCATGAACTCGGTCTGTTATTTACGTATCAGGATGAACGGTGGGAAACTCACCAAGTGTCCTAAAAAGAAAGAACTTAGTCATAGGAAAACCCGAATTTATTTGTCTACAATAAGGCAAATGAATTCGGGTTTTTAATTTGTTTCATGACGATTTCATTGTCTCTAGCAGTTGATTGGAGTGCAAGACGAAGACTCCAGCGGGAAGAGTAGCTGATGTGAGACCTCGCAGGCTTGCCGAGGAGGCTCACGGGCTACCCGCGGAAAGCATGGAAATCATGAGCGGTATAAAAAACGTACATGAAGCGTGTTCGTTATGAAATGATCCCTTTTTAGTTTTAACTCCACCACTTTTGGTTGATCACGATTTCCGCTTGCTCTCCGGTTCTGGGTGGATCAGGACGTGGGCATGGGGGAAATGCTTCATGATCATCTCTTCCATGCGGTCGCAGAGACGGTGCGTCTTCTCGATGCTGTCGGTCGACTCCACCACCAGATGAAAGTCGATGTATTCATGGGCACCAGAACGCCTTGTGCGCAGGTCATGGACCTCGATGTATTCATCATGGAAGCTTTGGATCATCGACATGATCTCTGCCTCCTCTTCCTTTGTCAGACTGGCATCAATGAGGGGAGGGAAGGCTTCTTTCATCAGTTTGACGGCTTCGATCATGATGTAGATGGCCAGTGCAATCCCAATGATCGGATCAAGGAAGTGCCAGCCGGTCAGGGTCACGAGAAGAAGGCTTCCTGCAACCCCGAGGGATGTGTACACATCGGTAAGGAGATGGAAGGCGTTCGATTTCATGGCCACGGAATGGACGCGGTCGGCTTCTTTGCTGACGATGCGGGATACAATGAAGTTAATGATTGCACCGATGATCATGACGGAGATACCAAGGATCGGGAGTTTGATCGGTTCCGGATGGATCAGCTTGTGGATACACTCGTAGATGATCCAGAAACCGGCCACGAAGATGAGAAGGGTCTCGATCGTCCCGGATATATTCTCCACTTTCCCGTGTCCGTATGGATGCTCGGGGTCAGCAGGCTTACCGGATACCCTGACGGAAATGAAGGCGATCAGGGAAGCCATGAGATCAAGAGACGAGTGGATAGCTTCAGACAGGACGGCTACAGACCCTGTAATGAGTCCGATCACGATTTTCAGGATGACGACGAACGAGTTGCTGATTACGGATAAAAAGGCAATTTTAGGTGTGCTATTCATTATGACAGGTCTCCTTCACGGAAGGTCGGGATGTTATTTAAGTATAATATGTAAGGTGATCCCCTATGTAAAAGAATGTGCAAAGCACCTGCAAAATATACATGAAATCCATCAATATCAATGGCCGGGAACGAAGCTGGTCAGTAAGGATTTCCATGCAGAACTGAATAATGACTATGTTCCGAAAATTTCAAGTACGCATTTGGAAAGGTTTATTTGTTTAAATAGACTTGTGAATAGTTTAGAATGAAAGAATTGAGGTTATGTAACAGGTATGACCTCACCGCTAGTCTATCTATCTTCTTGGAAGATCATCCATGGTGGGCTATATTTTTGTGCTTAGAGAAATTTTTTCCACGAATGTTACTGATATGTGAAAAAAATTTGTCTAAATTTCGAAAATCTACTCAAATCGACATGAAATGATCGTTAACGTATTTCGTTTTTCCGAGAATTTGATAGTATATGTCTAGTCGATATAAATCTTATATAAAGGAAGGTGATTATACATGTTTAATAAATTCAAACCTTTTCTGATCATATTGATTAGTTTGATTTCCCTATTCGTCATCGTTATCCTTGGAGCCGGGACGGATATGATCATCCTGAATCCTAAAGGACCTGTCGGGGAAATTCAAAAGGATTTAATCATGCTATCAATCTACTATATGCTTGCAATCATGATTGTTGTATTATCTTTCTTTACCTTTATCGTCATTAAGTATCGTAAGGGTAAAAACGGTGATTATCAGCCGAACATGCACGGTAGCAATAAGCTCGAAATCATCTGGACGCTTATTCCTGTTGCTATCGTCATCGCATTGAGCATCCCGAATACACAGGCGCTCTATGAATTGAAAGAGGCTCCTAAAGCCACCGCACATAAAGAACCTATCGTCATTCATGCAACAGCCGTCGATTGGAAATGGGTCTTCTCTTATCCTGAAGAAAACGTCGAGACTGTCAACTATGTCAACGTTCCTACAGGTCATCCGGTCCTTTTCAAAATCAGTGCTGCTGATTCAATGGCGTCTTTCTGGGTTCCTGAACTTGGCGGTCAGATCTACGGCATGCCGGGGATGATGAATGAAATGTATCTCCAAGCTGACCACGACGGTGTCTATGACGGCCGTAACTCCAACTTCACAGGTAAAGGGATGGCACAGCAGAAGTTCGACTTCGTTGCCATGAGTGAAGACGAGTATAAAGAATGGGTTAAAGACTCGCAAGAAAATGAACCGAAGCTGACGAAAGAAATGTACGATAAACTCCTTCTTCCTGGTTCATCAGATAAAATGACGTTCTCTTCTACTCACCTTGAGTATGTTGATCACGGAAAAATGGGTAGTGCAAACTATGCCATGGAAGTACGAGAAAAGTATGGTGTGAAAGAACCGAGCAAACATGGTGAATCCGATGAAGAAATGGATCACGACATGGATCATGACATGGACCACAGTGACATGGATCACAGCGACATGGACATGGACAGCTCAGACTCTCACGAGCATGCACATTAAGAAGGGAGGAATCTAGGTGTTTGACTTTATTAAGGATAATTTGATTTTAAACGATCCCCTCATCCTTGGGGCGAACGTATCCATAGCATTTACAGTCGTCGCCGTTGTAGCCGTCCTTACCTATTTCAAAAAATGGAAATGGCTTTGGACCGAGTGGATCACAAGTGTCGATCATAAAAAAATCGGTATCATGTATATTATCGCAGCACTTCTAATGTTATTCCGCGGAGGGGTCGATGCGTTGTTGATGAGGGCTCAATTGACAGTCCCAGACAACGATTTCCTATCTTCTCAGCATTACAATGAAATCTTCACTACGCACGGTACGATCATGATCCTCTTCATGGCGATGCCGTTTTTGATTGGTTTGATGAACGTTGCCGTACCGCTTCAAATCGGGGCGCGTGACGTTGCATTCCCTTATTTGAACAACTTGAGTTTCTGGGCATTCATGATTGGTGCCATGATCTTCAATATCTCCTTCGTATTCGGTGGTTCACCGGATGCAGGTTGGACAAACTATGCACCGCTGGCCGTCGAAGGTAGCTCCGGGCCAGGAATCAACTACTACCTGATGGGACTACAGATATCAGGTATCGGTACGCTGATGACGGGGATCAACTTCGTTGTGACCATCATCAAGATGCGTGCACCTGGCATGACGCTTCTTCGCATGCCGATGTTCACTTGGACAACGCTCATCACAGCTTTCATCATCGTGTTTGCATTCCCGATCTTGACTGTGACGCTTGCCCTTATGACATTTGACCGTCTATTCGGTTCCCATTTCTTCACCTTGGCTGCTGGAGGGAACTCCATGCTTTGGGCCAACTTGTTCTGGCTATGGGGACATCCGGAAGTATACATCGTCGTCTTACCGGCGTTCGGTATCTTCTCGGAAATCATTGCAACATTCTCAAGAAAAACGCTATTTGGTTACAAATCCATGATCATCTCCCTAGTGGCGATCTCAGGTTTGTCATTCGTCGTTTGGGTCCATCACTTCTTCACAATGGGTGGAACTGCCGCAGTAAACAGCGTCTTCTCCATTACGACAATGGCCATCGCGATCCCGACGGGAATCAAGATATTCAACTGGCTTGGTACGCTCTATAAGGGCCGGATCGAGGTTACGACCCCGATGCTCTGGTCTCTCGCGTTCATTCCGACGTTCCTGATCGGTGGGGTTACCGGGGTTATGCTTGGTATGGCCGCAGCCGATTTCCAATATCACAATAACTATTTCCTAGTGGCTCACTTCCACTACACATTGATTGCCGGTGTTGTGTTCGCCTGCTTCGCGGGTCTCATCTACTGGTATCCAAAAATGTTTGGTCTCAAGATGAACGAGCGCATCGGAAAATGGGCGTTCTGGTTCTTCACCATCGGTTTCAACGTATGTTTCCTACCGCAATTCATCCTTGGATTCGCCGGTATGCCACGTCGTGTGTACACATACGGAGCTGAAGACGGTTGGACAGCCCTGAACGTTGTATCCACAATCGGTGGATTCGCAATGGGTGTAGCATTCTTGATCTTCGTATACAACGTATACTACAGCTATCGCTTTGAAAAACGTGAGACGACTGGTGATGCTTGGGGTGGCCGTACTCTTGAGTGGGCTACAACAACAGCAATCCCACCTCACTACAACTTCTCTAAACTTCCTGAAGTTACTGGTGTTGATACGTTCTGGTACTCTAAACAAGACGGTCACGCACTCAAGATCGATGAGAAGCCTGAAGTTGAATACAAGCCGATACACATGCCTAGCAACTCGGGTACACCTTTCATCATGAGCATCTTCTTCTTCATCGCAGGATTCGGTCTTGTCTTTGAAATCTGGTGGATGGCTATTCTCGGCGGTATCGGTACCGTTGGATGCATGGCTTACCGTTCACTGACTTCAAGCAAGCAGGATGAAGGGTACTATGTAACGGTGGAAGAAATCAAAGAACTTGAAAATCCGACGAATAGGGAGGCGTGATGTATGGCACATAATACAAATGTAGATCCAAACACGCCGTTAGAATATCAATCCGAAACAGGTAAACTGAATATCTTCGGATTCTGGGTTTTCCTTGGTGCGGAGATGGCGTTGTTCGCAACGATCTTCGCCACATTCTTTGCCCTTAAGGATCACGGCGTCATGGCGGGAGGACCCCTCCCAAGTGATCTATTCGAACTGAAAAACACACTCATTATGACTTTACTGCTACTTTTCAGTAGTTTTACATCCGGTTTATCCATCAATGAGCTTAGAAGAAGAAACGTGAAGGCCATGATCTTCTGGATCGCCGTCACATTGCTATTCGGTCTTGGTTTCCTTTATATGGAGGTCACTGAGTTCATCCACCTTGTTCATGAAGGTGCTGCACTCGGAACGAACGCATACTGGTCTTCCTTCTACTTGTTGACCGGAACGCATGGTCTCCATGTATCTTTAGGTATTCTATGGATCATACTTGTGGTTATCCAAGTGATGAAGAACGGGTTGAACCCGGACAATGCCAAGAAGATCTTCATCTCAAGTCTATACTGGCATTTCCTTGACTTCGTCTGGATCTTCGTATTCACAAGTGTGTATCTGTTAGGGATGGTGGGCTAAATGGAACATAACACAGCGAATCACAGTAAATTTCCTTGGACACAGGTGGTAGGGTTCATCCTATCCATCGCGTTGACCTTTTTAGCCATCTGGTTCGGTTTATACGCAGGTCTAGCATACAATGTCATGGTTCCCCTCGTATTCGTCCTTGCATTCATTCAAGCAGCGATCCAGCTGTTCATGTTCATGCACGTGACCGAAGGAGAAGGTAAATGGCAGGTCGGAAAGATGATTTCCGCCACGGTGATCGTACTCATCATCGTTCTTGGAACGATCTGGGTCATGGTCAGCATGCACTGATTGCAAAAACAAAAACATCCCGCGGGGCTCCGCGGGATGTTTTTTAGTTTGTTTCCTGTAGATTTCCTCGTTCGTTCAGGGATAGGGCCAGTACGACCGAAATGGCTCCGAGGATCACGATCATCCCCACGATCCCTGCCCAACCGGAATCGTGGTAGAAGGAACCGCTGATGGTGCCTCCGATGCTCGATCCTGCATAATACCCGAACAGATACAAAGAGGACGCCTGAGCTTTATCGTGTGTGGCGAGGAGCCCCACCCAGCTGCTTGTAATGGAATGGGCGGCAAAGAAGCCGAATGTGAAAATGGCAATCCCGATGATCTTGATCCAGAGGGCAGGATGGAGGGTGCAAACTGTGCCGGCGAGAAAAATGAACAAACAGAGAAGTAGGATCTTCTTTTTCCCTACCTGGTCTGCAAGCATCCCCATCCAGGTGGAGCTGAATGTGCCGACAATATAGACGATGAAGATGAAGCCCACTAGCGTCTGGCTAAGGGAGTACGGAGGGGCGATCAATTCAAACCCGATATAGTTATAAAGGGACACAAACCCGCTCATCAGCAGGAATCCGATCAGGAACAGATACACAAGCCCCCTTACCTTCAGATGACTTCCCATGGAGCGAATAAGGGGAAGCAGACTGAACGATTTCGCTTCAAAATGCCTGGAAGGCGGTAAAAGGAAGAGAAAGGCGAAACTCGCCAGGAGGCTTAAGGCACCGACACCTGCCAAAGCGACATGCCAGCTGAAGTAGTCCGTCAAGATCCCGCTGAGGATCCTTCCCGTCATCCCACCGATGGAGTTCCCGCTGATGTAGAGCCCCATGGCCATCCCGAGGCTCTTGAACTCGATCTCCTCCCCGAGATAGGCCATGGCGACAGCGGGTAGCCCCGCAAGAGTCAGCCCTTGAAGAGCACGAGACAAAACGAGCAGTTCAAAGCTTGATGAAAGTCCTGTGAAAAGGGCGATGACAGAGGATATGAAGAGAGAAAAGGCCATGATCGATTTGCGGCCGAATACCTCAGAGAGTGATCCTGCAATCAAGAGTCCCACCGCCAAGGCGATCGTTGCCGATGATTGGGTCAAGCTTGCCATGGCAGGTGAGACGTGAAATTCTGCCGCGATCTCAGGCAGGAGGGGCTGGGTTCCCCACAGGATAGCGAACGTACTGAAGCCTCCGGCGAAGAGGGCGAGATTGGCCCGCTTGAAAGCCAGGGTATTCCGTTGTAAATAGCTCATGGCTGTCATTCCTTTTGATTCTGTTTTTCAGTTATGAAGGTTTGGACGAAAGTGATGAATTTCCTCACAACTGGGGATTGATAGGTATTTTTTAAACTGGCCAGTCCAAGTTCCCGTGCGCATACCGGAGAGGAGACGGGTACCAATGTGACTTTTTCCCGGTCCAGAAGCTTCAGATCCGGGACGAGGGACACGCCAAGGCGTGCACCGGCGAGTCCGGCCACCGTCCCGATGTCTTCCCCTTCGAAAACGACATTCGGGGTGAATCCGGCAGATACGCACAGCTCATGGATGATGGTACCGAGCTCATTGGCTTCTTTGAAAGAAATAAAAGGCTCATCTTTGACCATGTCCAACTCCACCTTTTCCATAGAGGCGAGAGGATGATCATTGGCTACGACGAGAAAAAGTTCTTCGGTTACGAGAGGGAAGCATAGCATGTCTTCATCTTCTTGATAGTAGGAAATCAGGGCGAGATCTGCCTGACGCTCCTTGAGCTGATGGATGATCTGCCGATTGGACGATTGGGCAAGCTGGAATTTCACATGGGGGTGTTCTTTCTGATAGGCACTCACCATTTCGGGGATCACGCTTGCGCCTAGGGAAGGCAGGAATGAAAGGGAAATCGTCCCGTGATCTGGATGGGTTTCCCGCCATATTTCCCTCTTCCCTTCTTCAATCTGCATGATGGATTCTTCCACGCGCCTTAAGAACATCTTCCCGTATCGGTTCAGATAAATCCGCCGTCCTTTACGGTCGAACAAGGGGACGCCCAGTTCGTCTTCGAGTTTCGCGATCGAGCGGCTAAGGGCAGGTTGTGAAATTGCGAGCTCCTTAGCGGCCTTTGTGATGTGCTGTATCGTTGCAACCGTTCTAAAATAATTGATCTGATGCCAATCCACGCCGAGACCTCTCTTTAATAAAATGTTTTTAATTCCATCATACACCTGATTGACAATGACTTCTAATGGTTGTTATGCATGAAATCGATGTCTGTCAGGCATTATTCAGACGGATGCTTTTCACCTATAATGAAATCATCTAAAAGAGAAAGCGGGGAATGGCGAAATGAAAGTGGTGGCGCCAAAACCATTTACATATAAAGAAGGGGATCGGGCCCTCATCTTGCAAGGAGCCAAGGATGCTGCTCTCTATAAAGAAAGTGCCTTCCGGATCCATGATGAGATCCTCAGTGAAGAGAAGGAATTGAAATGGTACAGAGAATCAGGTCATATCATTACCCTGGATCAAGAGCGACAGCAAGTGTATGAAGATGTGAAGGCCTTTTTACTGAAATTGGACTGGTAGTGGAACAAGGCTGGGACAAATGTGTTTTAGTCATGGGAAAACCCGAATTCATTTGCCTAGGATCAGGCAAGATAGTTCGGGTTTTTTATTTATGAGCATCTTGATGTCATTTTTCCAGCGGTTGATTGGAGTGCAAGACGAAGACTCCAGCGGGAAGAGTAGCTGATGTGAGACCCCGCAGGCGTTCCGAGGAGGCTCACGGGCTATCCGCGGAAAGCGAAGTCTTGCACGGAAATCATAAGGACTTATATTGATATTGGTCGTCATTACTTGATCTCGTTTTTGATTTGACTCAACCTTTTTTTACGATGTTTTATTGGAAGATTCTGATAAAATACTTGCACAAGACTAGTTTATCGATATAATAGTGATACGATTGAGGGTCAGAAACTGAGAGGTGTTGGAATGAAAATAGATGAGACAGATCGAAAAATACTGCAGCTCCTGACAGAAGACGGGAGGTTGTCCTATGCCGATATAGGAAAGTCACTCGGACTTTCCAGGGTGACGGTGAGGGAAAGGGTTCATCAACTGAAGGATAACGGCGTGATCGAGCGCTTCAGCGTTGTCATCAATTCGGAGAAAGTGGGGAAGCGGGTTTCGGCCTTCTTCGAGGTGGACTGCGAGCCTGCGTTCCTCGTGGAAGTGGCTCAGAATCTGGCTGACAACCCCACGGTGGCGAGCTGCTATCAGATGACCGGCCCCAGTACCCTACATATGCACGTATTGGTGGAGGACTTCGCGGCCCTTGAACAATTCATCAACAATGAACTGTATTCTTTGGAGGGCATCACACGGGTGGAGAGTCACATCCTTCTCCGGAGATTTAAAAGCCGCAGCGGTTTGAAACTATAAGGAACAGGAAGAATCCAACGATGGTTGGGTTCTTTTTTTATGGGTGCGACTAAATATGCATATGGTGACATTTTTATGCGCCGATAGTCATGGAGGAGTTGTGGAAAAGCACACTCTCTATTCTTTATATACCAGTGAAAACGCTAACAATTAGTGAATATTCATAATAAATTTATTTTTTAGAAAAATGTATAGATTTTTCTTTCGGCATTCGATATAATCGAATTTATCGTAATTACGGTTACGTTTGTTAGGTTAAATAAATATTTTACCTAACAAACGAAATGCTTATATTCTCTATTTCATAAAGGGGGAAGGGTCCACGTGGCTGCAATGATTGGACGAAGATTTTTAGAACTCCTGCTGTTACTGGTGGGTATTTCATTTTTGGTATTTGGTAGCATGCACCTGGCACCTGGTGATCCGGCATCGATCATCGGAGGACCGACGGCAACGAAGTCGGATATCGCTGCCATCCGGGATAGCCTGGGATTGAATGACCCATTCCTGGTGCAGTATTGGGACTATATGAAGAATATTTTCCAAGGGGACTTCGGGTATTCCTATCAGACGAAGCAATCCGTTTCAGAAGCTCTCGCTGTCCGGTTCCCCAATACGCTGAACTTGGCAGTGGCCAGTATGATCGTGGCTGTGATCATCGGATTGGGTGCGGGAATCATATCGGCACTGAAACAAAATTCCTGGTTGGATGTTTCGAGTACAGTGGTTGCACTCGCAGGGATCTCGATCCCGAACTTCTGGCTCGGTGCACTCCTCATCCTCGTCTTCGGGGTGAACCTGCAAATCCTGCCGGTGGGAGGACTGGACGCCCCTTTCTGGACGGCCGAAGGGTTTAAACAATTGATCCTCCCGGCCATCACGCTTGGGACAGGATCAGCTGCCATGATTGCCCGAATGAGTCGATCCTCCATGCTTGAGGTCATCCGGGCCGATTATATCAGGACCGCAAGAGCGAAGGGGATGAAAGAAAAGACGATCGTCTGGATCCATGCATTGAAAAACTCCATGATCCCGGTTATCACGGTCATCGGATTGAACTTTGGTTTCCTTCTTGGCGGAACCATCATCACGGAGCAGGTATTCGCCATCAACGGCGTCGGCCGCTTGATGATCGATGCCATCGCCGCAAGAGATTTCCCAATGGTACAGGGATCGGTACTCCTGGTCGCAACGCTGTTTGTTCTCGTTAATCTGATCGTCGATATCATCTACGTCTTTGTTGATCCTAGGATCAGTTACGACTAATAGAGGGGGAGAAGCAATTGAGTGCAGAAGCTGTGGCTGCTACAACAGCCATCCAGACGAAAAAGAAAAAAGACCGTACGTTTGTCACCACCATGAAACGATTGCTGAAGAATAAGCTGGCCATCATCGGCCTCATCATCATCCTGCTTCAAGTGATCATGGCCATTGCCGCACCAGTCATCACGATACATAGTCCGTTCAAGCAGAATCTGGCACAAAGCGAGCTGCCCCTCTTCTCGGAAGGTCATTTCCTCGGGACCGATAACTTCGGACGCGACCTGTGGAGCAGGATCGTTTACGGGGCAAGGATTTCCCTATTGGTAGGGATTACAGCAGTCGGCCTTGGATTGGCTGGAGGGGTGACCCTTGGGTTACTCGCAGGTTACTATAAGAGGCTTGATGGTATCATCATGCGGATTGTCGACCTTCTATTCGCATTCCCGGGGATCCTGTTGGCCATGCTGATCATCGCCGTTCTTGGCACAAGCCTTGTGAATGTGGCCATCGCCATCTCGATCTGGTCGATCCCGACGTGTGCGCGGATCGTCAGGGGATCGGTCTTAACCGTGAAAAAGCAGGAGTATGTGCAAGCGATGAAATCCCTCGGTGCGAGTGATTTCCGGATCCTTGTAAAGCACATCCTGCCCAATTGCTCGGCACCGATCATCGTATTTGCCACGATGAGGATGGCGACGGCTATCCTTTCCACCGCTTCCCTCAGCTATCTCGGCCTCGGGGCTCAGCCTCCGACACCGGAGTGGGGAGCAATGATCTCACAAGGGCAGGACTTCATGTGGACATCACCTCATATGACAATCGTGCCAGGTATCGCCATCATGCTGATCGTATTTGCTTTCAATGTTGTCGGGGACGGCCTTCGGGATGCCCTCGATCCGAATATGAACTTGAACCAATAATAAGAGGAGGAATGAAGAGATGAAGAAATGGTTGGTACTAGTAGTCGCAATCGTAATGATGGTAACCGCTGCCTGTAGCGGGGGCGGACAGAAGAAGAGCGGGGGAAGCGCAGCTCAGGAGTTGACCTATGCAACAACATCCGATGCCGTAGGACTCTCCCCGATCATGACGAATGATTCCGTATCGGCAAATGTCATCGATCAAGTGTATGAGACATTGTTCGAACGTAACATCAAGACAAATGAAATTGAACCACTTCTCGCAGAATCATATGAAACGCCTGATGATCAGACGTGGGTCATCAAATTGAAGAAAGACATCAAGTTCCAGGACGGTACGGACTTTAATGCTGAAGCCGTCAAATATACATTTGATAAATTCAGAGATCCGAAGACAGCTGCGCCACGGGCTTCACTTTTAGAGCCGATCGAGTCAGTGAATGTGGTCGATGACTACACTGTGGAGATCAAGACCAAGTATCCGTATGGACCCCTTCTTGCGGCGTTGAGCCACTCGAACGCAGCCATTGTCAGCCCTAAAGCGGATCAATCCCAGGATCTCATGAAAGAGCCTGTCGGAACCGGTCCATTCAAATTCGTGAGCTGGACGCCTGGTGATCAGATCGTTCTTGAGAAAAACAAAGACTACTGGAGAGACCCTGCCAAACTCGATAAAGTAACCTACAAGGTCGTTCCGGAAGTATCCACGGCGATCTCCATGCTTCAAACAGGAAAGGTTCAATTCCTTGATGCCCTTCCGACTGAACAGGTCAAACGGATCGAAGCGCTGAAGAACGTCAATGTTTCCAAGGAAGAAGGGACTCCAGTGTCGTATCTTGGCTTCAATATGAGTAAAGAGCCGATGAATAATCCTGAATTCCGTCAAGCAGTGGCATATGCCCTTGACCGTGCATCATACGTGAAGAAAATGAACGGCCTTGGTGTTGAAGGCAACAGTCTCATCGGTCCGAAAGTATTCGGATACGACGCCTCTGCAGATGATGCAGGATATGCCTATGATCCTGAGAAGGCAAAAGAAATGGTGAAGAAAAACGACTTTGGAAGCAAAGCACTCACCATCCTGACGCCGAATCGTGATAACTATATGCTCATGGCTGAAATCGCCCAGTCACAGCTTCAGGATGCAGGTTTCAACGTGAAGATTGAATCCATGGAATGGGGAACATTCCTCGATACGGTACGCGATGGCAAGTACGATATCACATTCCTAGGATGGGCGAACTCGACCTCTGATGGTAGTGAGCTTCTTTACCCGAACTTCCATTCAGACAATATCGGATCATCCAACCGCGTTCAGTATAACAACCCGGACTTCGACAAGCTTGTGGACGAATCACGTGAGAATATCGACGAAGATGTCCGTGCGAAGAAGCTTGATGAAGCCAATAAGCTAATCGTGAAAGATGCCCCGATCGTCGTTATGAACCACGGTGTGAATACATCCGCAACCGATAAGAGCGTCAAAGGCTTGAAGCTCGATCCGACAGGTTCTTGGAAACTCTATAACGTTTACAGAGAGTAGGGATAACGATGAAGACAGATCTATTATCTGTAAAGAATATGGTCACAACCTTCCGCACAGCTAACGGAGAAGTATCTGCCGTGCGGGGCATCTCCTTCACGGTGAAAAAAGGAGAGACGCTTTGTGTCGTAGGGGAGTCGGGATGCGGGAAGAGCATCACCTCCCTCTCCGTCATGGGGCTGCTTCCGAGCAATGGCTCGATTAAAGAGGGAAGTATTGAGTTCGACGGGAATGATCTTGTTGCCTATTCACCAGAGCAGCTCAGGAGGATCAGGGGAAAGGACATGTCGATGATCTTCCAGGAACCGATGACTGCCTTGAACCCGGTCCTCACAATCGGTTATCAGCTCAGGGAACCGCTGATGCTGCATAAACAGATCGGTAAGAGCGAGGCAAACAGACAAGGGATCGATCTTCTGAAACAAGTCGGGATTCCCTATCCTGAAAAACGGATGAAGCAGTATCCCCATGAATTGAGCGGCGGGATGAGGCAGCGGGTGATGATTGCCATCGCCCTCGCCTGCTCCCCGAAGCTCCTGATTGCCGATGAACCGACGACGGCACTGGATGTGACGATCCAGGCCCAGATCCTCGATCTGATCCAGGACGCGAAAGAGCAGTACGGGATGGGCGTCATGATGATCACCCATGACATGGGTGTCGTCGCGGAAGTCGCTGATCGCGTCATGGTCATGTATGCAGGAGAAAAGATCGAAGAGGGAAACGTGGAGTCCATCTTCGAAAATCCACAGCATCCCTACACAAAGGGGCTGCTTAACTCGGTCCCGAACCTGGATGACCCGGACTTTGAACTTGAAGCGATACCGGGATCCCTGCCGAACATCGATGAGCAGATCAGCGGCTGCAGGTTCCACCCCCGCTGTCCATATGCAATGGACCGTTGCAAATCCGAGACACCGCCTGAATACATCGTGGCGGGTGAACACAAGGTGAAATGCTGGCTACAGGAGGCTGATGAGGATGTCTGCACTACGAGAGAAACCGTCCATTCTTAAACTCGAAGGAGTCAAAAAATATTACCCGATCAAAGGCGGGATGCTGAAACGCATCCAAGGTCATGTGAAGGCCGTAGAAGAGGTCTCCCTTGAGTTATTCGAAGGTGAGAGCCTTGGAGTCGTAGGGGAATCAGGGTGCGGGAAGTCGACCCTTGGCCGTACGATCCTCGGGCTTGAGGATGTCACGGACGGGAAGGTCATCTTCCAGGGGAAAGAGGTTCAGAGCCTCTCGAATCGACAGCGTCTTCCATTCAAGAAGCAGATGCAGATGATCTTCCAGGATCCATACGCTTCCCTGAACCCGAGGCAAAAGATCGGAGCGGCACTTGAAGAAGTATTTGTCATCCATACGGATCTTTCAGCCTCTGAGCGGAAGAAGAAAGTGATAGACTTATTGAAAGAGGTCGGATTGAAGGAAGATCACTATGATCGTCTACCCCATGAATTCAGTGGAGGTCAGCGTCAGCGGATCGGCATCGCCCGCGCCATTGCGTTAAATCCATCCGTTGTTGTATGTGATGAAGCTGTGTCGGCACTCGATGTATCTGTGCAGGCGCAGGTTCTGAAGCTCCTGAAAACCCTCCAGTCCAAATATGGGTTGACGTATCTCTTCATCTCCCATGATCTCGGTGTCGTCCGCTACTTCTGCAGCCGGGTCATGGTGATGTACCTTGGCAATACGGCTGAACTTGCTTCAGCGGAACAGCTGTATACCAATCCGCTACATCCTTATACGAAAGCACTATTATCATCGATTCCAAGGCCCTCCATTCAAAAAGACCGTAAGCGCATCCGCTTGGAGGGGGAGATTCCGAATCCGGCAAATCCTCCGACAGGCTGTGCGTTCCATACGCGATGTCCCATCGCTACAGACCTATGCAAACAGAAGAAACCCGAATGGCGGGACATGGGCGATCAGCATTTTGTCGCCTGTCATCATGTAGAAAAAGGACGTGAGGTTTTATGAATATGGATCACCTGTATCAACCGTATTCCTCCATACGTAATACAGTGTTTGCCAAAAAAGGAATGGTGGCGACTTCTCAGCCCCTCGCCTCCCAGGCAGGTTTGGAGATCCTCCAAAAAGGAGGGAACGCCATCGATGCAGCCATCGCCACGGCTGCAGCTCTGACCGTCGTCGAACCGACTTCGAACGGAATCGGTGGGGACGCATTCGCCCTTGTATGGGTGAAGGGAGAACTTCACGGACTCAATGCAAGTGGTCCATCCCCTGCATCCATTTCCATTGAGGCTGTGAAGGAAAAAGGACACGAGACCATGCCGGTACACGGCGCGATTCCCATCACGGTCCCGGGAGCTCCGTCGGCATGGGCAGAACTTTCGGAACGCTTCGGCAAACTGCCATTGACCGAGGTGTTGGCACCGGCGATCGCTTATGCGGAAGAAGGGTATCCGATCAGCCCGGTACTCGGTAAGTATTGGAGCCTCGCCCATAAGAAGTTCAGCGAATCTTTCAAAGGGGAGGAATATCAAGCGTGGTTCAACACCTTTGCCCCCGAAGGCAGGGCTCCGGAAATCGGGGAAGTATGGTCTTCGAAAGGTCATGCGGAAACCCTCCGCTCCATTGCCGAAACGAAGGCAGAAAGCTTCTACCGGGGTGAATTGGCTGGACAAATAGCTGAAGCTGTCCAACGAGGCGGAGGCTTCTTGTCAAAAGAGGACCTTGCCTCCTACCGACCACAATGGGTGAATCCGATTTCTACTGATTATAAAGGGTACGATGTGTGGGAAATCCCACCGAATGGCCAGGGCCTTGTCACCCTCATGGGGCTGAACATCATGAAGGGCTATGACGTCACGGAGAAGGAGAGCATCGATACATACCATAAACAAATCGAAGCCATGAAGCTCGCCTTTACCGACGGAAAAGCGTTCATCACAGAAGAGGAGGATATGCCCGTTTCCGTTGAGCATCTCCTGAGCGAAGACTATGCCGAAGCAAGGCGCTCTGTCATCGGGGAAGATGCCATCATCCCGACGGAATATGAGCCTCCCAAAGGGGGAACCGTATACCTAGCCACTGCTGATGGGGAAGGGAATATGGTTTCATTCATTCAAAGCAACTACATGGGCTTCGGATCCGGAATCGTGGTGCCTGGCACCGGGATCGGACTGCAAAACCGCGGTCATGATTTCTCCTTGGATCCGGCGCATCCGAATGCCCTTCAACCTGGAAAGAAGACATACCATACGATCATTCCCGGCTTCCTGACAAAAGCAGGTGAAGCTGTAGGGCCATTCGGCGTCATGGGAGGCTACATGCAGCCTCAAGGTCATTTTCAAGTCGTCATGAACACCATTGATTTTCATCTTAATCCACAGGCTGCCCTCGATGCACCAAGATGGCAGTGGATGAAGGGGAAACAGGTAGCTGTCGAACCGACATTCCCGAATCACATCGCACAAGCACTTGCCCGGCGCGGTCACGAGATTCAGGTCGCGACCGATCACGGTTCATTTGGCCGGGGGCAAATCATTTGGAGAAACCCTACCAATGGTGTTTTAATGGGAGGGACGGAATCCCGTACGGACGGGGCCATCTCCGCTTGGTAGGAGACCCCGCTAACGATTGAAATGAGGTGTGATGAATGAAACAGTGGCAGTTATTTCTGGCATTTTTCCGCGTAGGGATGCTTGGATTCGGGGGAGGTCCTTCCTCCATACCACTATTTCATAAAGAAGTAGTCGAGAAATACAAATGGATGAGTGACGATGAGTTTTCGGATACCCTCGCTTTGGCAAATGCCCTGCCTGGACCGATTGCAACAAAGATGGCCGGTTATATCGGGCATCGGGTCGGGGGAGTGCTCGGCATGCTCGTGAGCATCATCGCCACAAGTGTCCCGACCGTCCTACTCTTGATCCTGATGCTGACGGCATTGAATTCCTATAAAGACCGCCCGTGGGTCCACGGGATGTCTCAGGCGGTCGTCCCAGTGGTCGCGGTCATGCTCGGTGTCCTGACGTGGGACTTTGTGAAAAAGTCGAAAAAGAGCCTTGGCTGGAAGATCACAATCGGACTTTTGGCAGTGAGCCTTTTGCTCCTCTCAGGACTTGGGGTTCACCCGGGAATTGTAATTGCAGTGTTACTCGGGCTTGCCCTAATGTCCAAGAAACCTGTGAATGAAAAGCAGGTGAAAGCTTCATGACGTATGTGCATATTTTCATGGCTTTCTTTGTTCCGAATATTTTAGGATATGGCGGCGGGCCGTCCTCGATCCCCCTCATTCAGGCGGAGGTCGTGGACCGGTACGGCTGGCTGACGGATAGTCAGTTCAGTGAAATGCTCGCCCTTGCCAATGCGCTTCCGGGTCCGATCAATACGAAAATGGCCGGCTATATCGGCTATCAGCAGGGCGGTGTACTGGGGGCAGCAATCGGGTTATTCTCGACGATTGCTCCTTCGCTTCTGCTGATGCTGTTCTTGCTCGGGTTGTTGATGAAGTTTAAAGATTCTCCTAAGGTGAAGAACATGACAACGATCGTCAGGCCGACGATTGCAATCCTTCTTGGCATCATGACGATGGAATTCCTTGTGGATTCGTATGGTGGGATCGGGATTGTGCAGACGTTGATCATCGGGGTTGCCAGCTATCTCTTGTTGGAGAGGTGGAAGGTTAGCCCTGCGTTGGTGATTGGCGGGGCGCTCGTGTACGGTGCTGTGTTCCTTGGAGGATAAGGGAAATCCCTCACTGGTTGGTTTGATGCCGGTGGGGGATTTTTTGTTTGGGTGGAAAGGAGATATTGGCTCGGTTCCATCCCTTTGTTATGGGGTGGAGTGCAGAGAGGGGCCCGTTCCGTTTCGCTGCGGCCGGCCGCTTTCCTGCGGGGAGGCAGTTGAGCCGCTTCGGCTTCGCCTGCAGGGTCTCAAACTTGCCTCTATTCCCGCGGGAGTCGGCCGTCCTTTGCTGCACTGCACTGTTTGGTGGTAGCTTGATTCAGTTCTCCACCTATAAGGGTTTTGGAGAGGGATACCTTTACCCCATCCAGCATTTATGGGGGAGTGAAAAGAGGGGCGCGTTCCGTTTCGCTGCGGGAGCCCGCTTTCCACGGGGCGTGCGGTGAGCCTCCTCATGCTTGCGGGGTCTCACCCTGCCCGCTTTTTCCCGTTGGAGTCGGTCTCCCTCCGCTACACTGCACTACGTGATGGTAGTCAGAGGGAGTTCTCTGCTTAAGGGAGTTGGTGACATGATAGTGCTATCTTCATTCCCATCCAGCAGGTAGAGGGTGGAGTAAAAAGAGAGGATTGTTAAGTATCGCTGCACTATGAAATAAACCCAAAGTCTAAGATTCCTTTATCCCTAATCCCGAACCAAAGAGTGGATTGAAGCGAAAGGCGCCTGACTCCAGCGGAAAAGAAGGAGTGGCAAGACCCCGCAGGCACGAGGAGGCTTGACGCCCTTCCCGCAGGAAAGCAGGCGTCTGCAGCGAAAAGGAACGGTCCCAAACCTCAGCACACTATCATGAAGGAAACCGGTTTGGGTAACGGATAGTGTCCCCTCGAATGACCAATCAGAAGAAATCAAAACTCACATCATCTCGAACCAAAGAGTAAATTGCAACGGAAGACGCCTGACTCCAGCGGAAAAGAAGGAGTGGCAAGACCCAGCAGGCACGAGGAGGCTTGACGCCCTTCCCGCGGGAAAGCAGGCGTCTGCAGCGAAAAGGAACGGTCCCATACACAAGCAGGCAACAAATAAGAATCACGGTTAAAACTAGGGGGATGAAAGGTGTTCCCCACTTTCCAATCAACTCTGATACCTGTGTAGTAGAAAACAATATCCACCCCAATCTCCTCACTTTTATCCCCACGAAAAAGGCTGTCGCACACAACGACAGCCTCTTTCGCTAATTCTTTCTACCACTCAACCGATGAATGATCGAAGTTCCTGCAAGGTCACCGGTGATGTTGATGGCCGTGCAGCCCATGCCGACAAGGGCATCGATGGCGGTCAGGAGGGCAACGGCTTCCATGGGAAGGCCGATTTGGGTGAACACCGTGGCAATCATGAGGATGCCAGCTCCCGGTACGCCTGCCGTTCCAATGGAGGCAAGGGTTCCGACGACCACGACGAGAGCCATATCTGTCAGGCTCAACGGGTCACCGACGACGTTTGCGGCGAAGACCGCGGATACTGCAATGCGGATCGCGGCACCATCCATGTTGATTGTCGCCCCGAGGGGAAGGCTTAATCCATAGAGGCTTTTAGGAATCCCCATCTCCCTGGCTGCCTGAAGAGATAAAGGCAGGGTGCCGGTGCTGCTTTGTGTCACAAAGGCCGTGATCATGGGAGTGCGTGCCTTTGAATAAAACGAAAGGGGGTTGATTTTGACCATGATCATGGCAACGGTGTAGAGAAACAGCTGGACGATGAGTGCGATATACAGGACCATGATCATGTTGCCGAGGGATAGGAGTGTCCCCGCACCCTGTTCTCCAACCGTTTTGGCCATGATGGCGAAAATGCCGATAGGGAGATAGTGCAGGATCGCCTTCATGATGGCGAGACTCGCTTCATTGAGTCCCTGGATGACTTTGAATACGTGCTCCCCCAGTTCACCATATTCTTTCGTGGAACGCAAATAGGAGATGGCGGTCCCGAACACGATGGCAGTGAAGATGATCCCCAACAGGTTAAGCTCTGTGAAAGCTTTTATGATATTGTCTGGAATGATCGACAGGAAGACGCTTTTCAAGCCCGGATCATCGGGAACATCGAATGACTGGGATTGGTCGAGCTCCATTCCGGTCCCTGGTTGGAAGATGCTCGCGACAGCCAACCCCACGATGATGGCGAAGGCGGATGTAAGAAGATAGTAAAGGAACACTTTGCTCCCCGTTTTCCCGAGTTCCTTGATGCTTGTTTGGTTCACACCTGTCATGAGTGTGAAGAGGATAAGGGGGATGATCAGGAACGACAGGAGATTGATAAGGATGTCCCCCAGGATGGAAATGGAGGCGGCACGCTCTCCGAAGGTCACGCCTGCTATGACCCCGAGGATCAGGGCTACGGTGATTTTCGTGATCAGGGATATGCTCTTGTATTTCGTCCATAATGTCTTCATAGTTAATACCTCTTCTCAAATAAAAAAGCCCGGGGATGGGCTTAGAATATGCTTAAATGTCGATTCTTCCCTCTGAGGATCTCAAAGACCCCGTAGAGGAACAGTCCAGCTGCTACGATGGCGAGCAGCCATTGTCCAAAAGGCTGCTGGGCAATTTCGGATAGTGCCCCGTCCAGTCCCTTGGTTTTATCAGGATCAGCCGTGATGGCGGTACGGATGAAGAAGTAGCCTACGAGAAGGAATACGATGCCTCGGGCAGTGAGGCCGATTTTTCCTGTCCTTTTGCTGAATTTCCACTCGTGCTTTGACATGCTGCCTTTCTTGAACTGCTTCGCGAATTTTTCTGTATATGCAGAGTACAGTTCGTGAAGGGCGAATCCGATGATGGCCAGCCCAACGATGCCCACGATCCACTGACCGAAAGGCTGGGATAGGAGCTTTGCAGACATGGTCTGCTCGGAACTGGAGCCGCCTTTGGCGTGAAGGGCGATGGCGATGGCATTGAAGCCGAGGATCCCGTAAGCGGCACCCGTGAAGATGTGGGTCATCCTCCGCACGATGGATTTTCCCTGGTCCCCGTGGTATTCGGGATCGGTAATAGCTTGGATGAGGCTCCAGATGACCACACCGAGAAGTCCGATGCCGACGATCCACAATAATACCTCACCGAAAGGCTTTGATGCAATGGCTGCGAAGGCCCCGTTCGAGTCGGATGTGCTGCCGCCCACTCCGAATGCCGCCATGACGGCGAGGGCGCCGATCAGCATGTAGACGAGCCCCCTTGATATGAATCCTATGCGGGCGAACCCCCTGATCCAGGGTTTGATATCCTTTGAATTGTCCTTACCGGAAGGCAGGACCGATGTAATGTCAGCCATGGCTACTTCTTCCCTTCAGTTTGCATTTTATAAGCAATATTCCCCAAACACAGGGTTCGAAACCATTGATGGAGCAAGTAAATGATGGTGGTTCATCCATATCTCATTTTCCGCGAAAAAAAGACTAAAATAGTTATAGACAACGAATGGGTCTAGGAGTAATATATCTATCATCAAAGCTGGTTGCTTTTGATCATATCATCGCTTAATTCTTTACAGAAGCGGGGGACCCGAGTTCATACAGGGGTGAATCCTTTTAAGGTAGGGCTGCTTCCATGGCCCGAATCCGTCAGCTAACCTCGTAAGCGTAAATGGGAGTGAATGAACCTTGGAATCGCATTGACGATGACCACAGGCTTAGTTCCTGCGGTCTTTTTTGTGCCGTCATTTTTTGAATCAGCACGATTTATCATGGAAGATGAATGAACAAGTAGAAAACAACAAAAGATACGAAAATATCAGTAACGTTCAGTTGGAGGAGTACATCATGAAGAAGCAATTCGCCGTTATCGGCCTTGGGAAATTCGGGGGGAACCTGGTGGAGGAATTGAGCAAGCTTGATACAGAGGTACTGGCAATCGATCTGCACGAAGAGGTCGTTCAGCGCTACGCGGATGTGGCGACACACGCCGTCCAGGCCAACGCCATGGATGAGTCCGTTTTGAGGTCCCTGGGACTACGTAACTTCGATCACGTGATTGTTTCATTCGGGGAAAGCGTGGAGGCGAGCATCCTGACTACACTGCTTCTGAAAGAGCTGGGTGTCAAGGAGGTCTGGGTGAAGGCCTCAAATGCGTATCATCAAAAGGTGCTTGAAAGGATCGGTGCCGATAAGGTCATCCATCCTGAACGGGATATGGCGAAGAAAATCGCTCACCATATGACATCGGAGAAAATCATCGATTACATCGAGCTTTCTAAGGAGCACAGCATCGTAGAGGTCAGGGCTTCGTCTAAAGTCGCAAACCTCACGCTCATGGACCTGGATGTCCGGGCACGGTATGGATGCAATATCATTGCCATCCATCGGGGGGATGAAGTCATTGTCTCACCTAGCGCCGACGATACGGTTGAACTGGAAGATCTATTGATTGTCATCGGACATAATCGTGATATCAATCGATTCGAAAAAGAAGGGGTATAACCATGAGATACAGGGTCATTCATTTAAGTCCACCGCAGCTGCTGGTGGCGGTCTTCGCCTTTTTCATCATGGTGGGAATGGCTCTGTTGAAGCTTCCCATATCGACGACTGAGCCAATCACGTGGCTCGAAGCCCTTTTTACCACAACTTCAGCCATGACGGTGACGGGGCTTGCCGTTGTCGATACCGGCTCCGTCTACACCGTTTTCGGCCAAATTGTCGTCATGTGCCTCATACAGCTTGGGGGACTGGGCATCATGTCGTTCGCCGTCCTTATCGTCATGATGCTCGGGAAGAAGATCGGATTCAAGGAAAGGCTGTTGCTGCAACAGTCGTTGAATCAGACCTCTGTTGGCGGGGTGATCATGCTCGTGAGATACCTTTTCATCTTTTCCTTGCTGGTGGAGGGGATTGGAATGATGTTCCTTGCCACTCAGTGGGTGCCCCGATACGGGTGGTCAGAAGGCTTGTTTTACAGCCTTTTTCACTCTGTTTCCGCTTTTAATAATGCCGGTTTCGGTCTGTGGCCGGATAACATGATGCGATTTGTAGGAAATCCCGTCATCACATTCGCACTATCCTCCCTTTTCATTATCGGTGGGATTGGGTTCACCGTTTTGGTGGACGGGTGGAAATCCCGTACCTTCAAAAAGCTGTCCCTTCACTCGAAGATCATGATCCTAGGTACGCTTTTGATCAATGTCGCGGCAACGATCATCATCTTCGTCTTGGAGTATAACAACCCGGGTACACTCGGCCCCCTTTCTCTTGGTGATAAAGGGTTGGCTTCCTACTTTCAGGCTGTGACACCTAGGACGGCAGGGTTCAATACGCTTGATTATGGAGAGATGGAAAGTCCGACAATCTTCTTTACAGTCTTTCTTATGTTTATCGGAGCAGGGAGCGCCTCTACAGGCGGGGGGATCAAGCTTACGACATTCCTGATGATCCTTCTCGCGGTCGGTGCCTTCTTGAGGGATAAAAAAGAAGTAAAGATCTTCCGGCGCTCCATTGATCAATCGGTCATCCTGAAATCCCTTGCGATCTCCACGCTTAGCGTCCTTTTGGTGGTAGGGTCCCTGTTCATTCTTACCATCTCGGAAAAAGGAGCGGATTTCCTCACGCTACTATTTGAAGTGGTATCGGCTTTCGGAACCGTGGGCTTGTCCATGAACTTCAGTCCGGAGTTGAGTACCGTCGGGAAGTGGGTCATCATCTTCGTCATGTTCGCAGGGAAGATGGGTCCGTTGACACTCGCCTACTCCCTCTCACGGCCGGGTAAAGAGAAGATTCGCTATCCAAAAGAAGATATATTGACAGGATAAGGCAGCTTTTGCTGTCTTATTTTTTTATGGTTAAGTGATTATTCCAAAAACAATAAGAACCCAACGATATTTGCGCTATTTCTTAAAATCTTACTTCGTAAGCGTTTTCTTCGTTCGTCAGGGTTGTTGACGGATACCGTGTTTCTTCTTATACTTTGGGAAAATTCTGAACGAATGTGCAGGTGATGTTTTTGTTGAAGCAAGTGTTCAATTTTTCTGCAGGTCCAGCGGTTCTTCCCCGTCCAGTATTGGAAAAAGTACAAAAAGAATTATTGAACTACAGCGGGACTGGCATGTCTGTCATGGAGTTGAGTCATCGTTCCGGTCCGTTCGAAGAAATCATCCAGGGTGCTGAAGCCTTGCTGAGGGAGCTTATGGACATTCCTGAAGAGTATGAAGTTCTTTTTCTTCAAGGAGGCGCCTCTCTGCAGTTTTCCATGATCCCGATGAATCTTCTTGGGGAACATGGTGTCGCTGACTACATTGTGACGGGAAGCTGGTCTAAGAAAGCCGTCAAGGAAGCGGGAAAAATCGGAACCATACATCAGATAGAGTCACCGGGAGACATTCCTGCTTATACGAAAGAAGATTTCTCTCCAGAGGCATCGTACGTCCACATCACGTCCAACAATACAATAGAAGGTACGAGGTACGCCTCTTATCCCGAAACAGGCGGGATTCCCCTCGTGGCGGATATGTCATCCCATATCCTCTCGGAACCGATAGACGTGTCTTCGTTCGGTTTGATTTATGCGGGGGCCCAGAAAAACCTTGGTCCATCCGGGGTGACCGTTGCCATCGTCCGCAAGGATCTCATCGGAAAAGCACCGGAGACATGCCCGACCATGTTGAAGTACGAAACGTATGTGGAGAACGGATCCATGTTCAATACACCTCCTACATTCGCTATCTATGTGCTTAAGCTCGTGCTTGAGTGGGTGAAGGAAAACGGTGGTGTTGCAGGCATGGAGGCACTAAACCGGGAAAAAGCGGGATTGCTCTATAGCTGTATCGATGAATCCAGTCTGTTCTCCAACCCTGTTCCGGAAGCGAGCCGTTCCTTGATGAACATCCCGTTCACCACGGCCAGTGATGAAGTGAACAAGCTCTTCCTGGAACAGGCGAAACGGCGCGGATTCGAGTTCCTGAAAGGTCATCGTTCCGTTGGCGGAATGCGGGCTAGCCTCTATAACGCCATGCCCCTTGAAGGAGTCAGGGCACTGGTAGATTTCATGAAAGAATTCGAAGCAGACCAAGGAGGAACATCACATGTTGACCATTAATACATTCAATGCCATCAGTCAAAGAGGTTTGTCCCTTATTGAAGAAGATTTGAATTATTATCTGAACGGAAGCGGCGATCCCGATGGCATTCTTGTGAGATCCAAGAATCTCCATGGCTTCGAGTTTCCCGAATCTGTGAAAGCCATCGCCAGAGCAGGTGCCGGTGTGAATAATATCCCCATCGACGAGTGTACGGAAAAAGGGATTGTCGTGTTCAATACACCTGGTGCCAATGCCAATGCGGTGAAAGAACTTGTCCTTGCCAATCTCATTGCTTCATCTAGGAATCTTTTTTCCGCAGTAGGATGGGCACAAACCCTCCAGGAACATGGGGATGATGTGGCAGCTGTGGTGGAAGCAAAGAAGAAGGAGTTTGTCGGAAGTGAGATCAAAGGTAAGAAGCTGGGCGTTGTCGGGCTTGGTGCCATCGGTGTCCTCGTTGCTAATGATGCACTGGCACTGGGAATGGACGTAGTTGCGTATGATCCGTTCATTTCAGTGGATGCGGCCTGGAGGCTTTCGCGCGATGTCAACCGTGCCATGCACATCGATGAAGTATGGGCGGAGTGCGATTTCGTTACCCTCCACATCCCCCTGACCGATAAGACGAATCGTTTGGTGAACGGATCGAGCTTCAACAAGATGAAAGAAGGGATGACCATCCTGAACTTCTCACGTGGTGAGCTTGTGGATGAAAGTACCCTCGGGCAGGCGCTCGAGTCTGGCACGGTGGGTAAATATGTGACCGACTTCCCTAATCCCCGGGTCCTCTCGATGAAGAATGTCGTCCCGGTTCCCCATCTTGGGGCTTCAACGGTGGAATCGGAAGAGAACTGTGCCGTCATGGCGACAAAGCAGCTAAAGACCTACCTTGAAACCGGGAATATCAAGCATGCCGTGAATCTTCCTGATGTCGAACTCCCATATAGCGGGAAGATGAGACTCACCGTCATGCACAAAAATATCCCGAACATGGTTGGCCAGATCACGACGGCCCTTTCCGGGTTTGCTGTCAACATTGCCGATATGATCAATCGAAGCAAGGCTACATGGGCCTACACGATGATCGATCTTGACCACGTCCTGACGGAAGAAGAGCAGGCGGGACTGAAGCAGAAGATTGAAGGCATAGAAGGGGTCGTATCGGTCAGACTGATTTAATATGGAATCAACAAATCCTTCCTTGCACCGTGTAAGGGGGATTTGTTTTATATTCAGGTGAGCGGGGAAGTCTATGGCTAAGGGCTTCTGCCATTGGCAATACATCCGAATCATCATAGAATGCCTTAGAAAGGAGAATCGAAATGGGGATCCATCATTATTTTAAAAGTCTATCAGACCTCGAGACGCTCATCCGCTGTCCGGGTCGATTCAAATATCATCAGCATAATGTGGCCAGCCACTCCTTCAAGGTGACGAAGATTGCGCAATTTCTAGGAACCGTGGAAGAACAGGAGGGGCATGAGGTCGATTGGAAGTCCCTATATGAAAAGGCACTGAATCATGACTATGCAGAGCTTTTTACCGGAGATATCAAGACGCCTGTGAAATATGCCTCGAAGGAACTGAGGGAATTGTTCAGCCAGGTTGAGGATCAGATGGTCAAAAAATTCATCACGACAGAATTTCCCCCTCAATTCCACGATGTATACAGGAACCGTTTCAAGGAAGGAAAAGACGAGACGCTTGAAGGCAGGATCTTATCCGTAGCCGACAAAGTCGATCTTCTGTATGAATCATTTGGTGAGATCCAAAAAGGAAATCCGGAGCCGCTGTTCATGGAAATCTATCAGGAAGCCCTTTCGACGATCATTAAATTCAAGGAGCTTGCGAGTGTGAAATACTTCCTTGAGTACGTCTTGCCGGACATGCTTGCAGAGAAGTTCATCCCTCACAGTGAATTGAAGGAGAGGACGGAGCGGATTCTATCATCGGGGGCCTGATGCCTCTTTCCAGAACAGGGAATATCCGTTAAACTAGTTGATATTCCTTCTTTAAGGAGAGTTGACTGTGTCCAAGATCATTCTGGCAGCCTTCCTGCCCGGCCTCCTCGTCGTATTCTTTTCGAGGGTCACCTACAATCGATATATCGGACTTGCCTTGACCGTGGCGTTGATCGCCGCTTCCGTTTCCAAAGGATATACGGACTCCATCCTGCTGATCGTCATCGACGCAGCGAGTTTGACAGTGGGTTTTTGGTATAGCGGACGGATGAAGGGTAAAGGGCAAAAAAGTGAATAACCGGGCATTCCCAATAGGGAGTGCTCTTTTTTTCTTCCATGAAGTTATACACAGGTTGTATGCGGTTTCTCTAGAAGAGTGCACAAGAATTTTGACGAATTGTGGGTAAGGGGGCGTCTTTTCCACAATGGTATAGTGGTTATCAACAGACATACCCACAGGGTGTGTGTAAAAGTAGTCGAATGCTGTCGATTGACACCGTGGAGTTTGTCGAACCTGCGATTGTCCACAGGTCGTATCCTACTGAGGGATAAAAACGAACTTTTGTTCGCTTATTGATGGTTAAATTCCGATTGATTGTGGTAAAATGGGAAGAGACGAATGGACAGTGCAAGGGATGGGTATAGACAAGCATAGAACATACTGTTCCTTACCTATAGGAGGTTTCACGGTGAAAGATCAATTCGAGCTAAAGTCTAAATACAAACCTGAAGGGGACCAGCCCCTGGCAATCAAGAAGCTGGTAGAGGGCATCAAGGAAGGCAAACGCCACCAGACGCTCCTCGGGGCGACGGGGACGGGAAAGACGTTCACCGTTTCCAATGTCATCAAGGAAGTGGAGAAGCCCACTCTTATCATTGCCCACAACAAAACGCTGGCCGGACAGCTCTACAGCGAGTTCAAGGAATTCTTTCCCGACAATGCCGTAGAGTACTTCGTAAGTTACTACGATTACTACCAGCCGGAGGCATATGTCCCTCAGACCGATACGTTCATCGAGAAGGATGCGAGCATCAATGATGAGATCGATAAGCTTCGCCACTCTGCCACCTCCGCACTGTTTGAACGGAAGGATGTCATTATCATCGCAAGTGTATCCTGTATCTACGGGTTGGGTAATCCGGAAGAATACAGGGAGCTTGTCCTGTCCCTGAGAGTCGGGATGGAAATTGAACGTAATCAGCTTTTGAGAAAGCTTGTGGATATACAATATGAACGAAATGATATCGACTTTCAGCGCGGAACATTCAGGGTCCGCGGTGACGTGGTGGAAATCTTCCCGGCATCACGGGATGAACACTGCATGAGGGTCGAGTTTTTCGGTGATGAAATCGACCGGATCCGTGAAGTCGATGCCCTTACGGGTGAAATCATGGGCGACCGCGATCATGTCGCGATCTTCCCGGCTTCCCACTTCGTTACCCGTGAAGAGAAGATGAAGGTGGCCATTGAAAACATCGAGAAGGAGCTTGAAGAACAGCTCAAAATCATGAGGGAGGACGATAAGCTCCTCGAGGCCCAGCGTCTGGAGCAGCGGACCCGCTATGATCTAGAAATGATGAGGGAGATGGGCTTCTGTTCGGGAATCGAGAACTACTCCCGTCATCTTACGCTGAGACCACCGGGCTCTACCCCTTACACCCTTATGGATTATTTCCCTGAAGACTTCCTCATCGTCATCGATGAGTCCCATGTGACGCTTCCACAGGTGCGCGGGATGTTCAACGGGGACCAGGCGCGGAAGAAAGTGCTCGTGGATCATGGATTCCGCCTGCCGTCCGCCATGGACAACCGTCCGTTGAAGTTCGATGAGTTCGAAGGGAAGACGAATCAGCTTTTATATGTGTCGGCGACGCCGGGTCCATATGAGCTTGAGCACAGTCCGGAAATGGTCGAACAGATCATCCGCCCGACCGGTCTTCTCGACCCGATTATTGAAGTCCGGCCCATCGAAGGGCAGATCGATGACCTTATCGGGGAGATCAATGAGCGCGTGGAGAAGGACGAACGTGTCCTTGTCACCACCCTCACCAAGAAGATGTCCGAGGACCTCAGTGCTTATCTGAAGGAGATCGGCATCAAGGTCCAATATCTGCATTCCGAAATCAAGACCCTGGAGCGGATCGAGATCATCCGTGACCTCCGCCTCGGAAAATATGATGTCCTCATCGGCATCAACCTCCTCAGGGAGGGGCTGGACATACCGGAAGTGTCCTTGGTGACCATACTCGACGCTGATAAAGAAGGCTTCCTCCGTTCTGAACGATCTTTGATCCAAACCATCGGACGTGCGGCCCGTAACAGCGAAGGGAAGGTCATCATGTACGCAGATAAGATGACCGATTCCATGGAGAAGGCGATCAGCGAGACGAAGCGTCGCCGGGAAATCCAGGAAGAATACAACGAGAAGCACGGCGTTACCCCGACGACGATCCAGAAGGAGATCCGGGATGCCATCAAGGCCACTCGCGAAGTGGAGGAAACAGAGGAGATGGATGGAGGTCGCACGAATGTATCGAAACTGTCCAAACCGGAGAGACAAAAACTTATTGCCAGCCTAGAAGGGGAAATGAAAGAAGCGGCCAAAGCCCTCGATTTCGAACGGGCAGCACAGCTTCGCGATACCATTCTCGAGCTGAAAGCGGAAGGATGAACGACTTATGGCGCAGGAAAATATTATCGTACAAGGAGCTCGCGCTCATAACCTTAAAAATATAGATATCACCATCCCGAGGGATAAGCTGGTCGTACTGACCGGCCTTTCGGGTTCAGGGAAATCATCCCTTGCCTTCGACACGATCTACGCAGAAGGTCAAAGGCGTTACGTGGAGTCCCTGTCTGCCTATGCAAGGCAATTCCTCGGACAAATGGATAAGCCAGATGTGGACGCCATCGAAGGGTTGTCACCGGCAATTTCCATCGATCAGAAGACGACCAGCCGGAATCCACGTTCCACGGTAGGGACCGTAACCGAGATCTATGATTATCTCCGTCTGCTATTTGCACGGGTAGGGAAGCCGATCTGTCCGAATCATGGAATCGAAATCACGTCTCAGACGATCGAACAGATGGTGGACCGCATCCTTGAGTATCCGGACCGCACGAAGCTTCAGGTGCTTGCGCCCGTTGTATCGGGCCGGAAGGGAACTCATGCGAAGACCCTTGAGGATATCAAGAAGCAGGGATATGTGAGGGTGAGGATCGATGGAGAGGTGGAAGACCTCGGCGAAGAAATCACCCTTGAGAAAAATAAAAAGCACACCATTGAAGTCATCATTGACCGCGTCGTGGTAAAAGAAGGCGTGGCTGCACGACTATCGGACTCCCTTGAATCAGCACTGCGCCTAGCCGGCGGTCAGGTGATCATCGATGTGATCGGGGAAGAGGAGCTTCTGTTCAGTGAGCATCATGCATGCCCGTACTGTGGTTTCTCCATCTCTGAGCTCGAACCGAGGATGTTCTCTTTCAATAGTCCGTTCGGTGCATGTCCGACATGTGACGGTCTTGGAACGAAACTCGAAGTCGATAAAGAGCTTGTGATCCCGAACTGGGATAAGACCCTTGATGAGCATGCCATCGCCCCGTGGGAACCGACAAGCTCACAGTATTATCCATCCTTGTTGAAGGCGGTTTGTGATCATTACGGGATCCCTATGGATGTGCCGGTGAAGAACCTGCCGAAGCATGATATGGACAAAATCCTTCACGGAAGCGGTAAAGACGAAATCTATTTCCGCTATGAGAATGATTTCGGTCAAGTCAGAGAGAATTACCTCCGATTTGAAGGCGTCATGGCGAACGTGGAGAGACGCTACCGTGAGACTAGCTCCGATTACGTTAGGGAGCAGATGGAGAAATACATGGCTACCCAAAACTGTCCGAGCTGCGATGGACACAGGCTGAAGGAAGAGTCCCTCGCCGTGAAGGTCGATTCCCTCCATATCGGACAGGTAACAGCCTTCTCCATCCAGGAAGCAGATCAATTCTTTGATGCCCTGGAACTTTCGGACAAAGATATGCAGATCGCCAGGCTGATCCTGCGGGAAATCCGTGAACGCCTCGGTTTCCTTGTGAACGTAGGACTTGATTATCTGACCCTCAGTCGTGCCGCAGGTACACTGTCGGGCGGTGAAGCACAAAGGATCCGGCTTGCGACCCAGATCGGTTCGCGACTGACGGGTGTACTCTACATCCTTGATGAGCCGTCAATCGGACTTCATCAGCGCGATAATGACCGCCTCATCGATACCCTCAAGAATATGAGGGATATCGGAAACACCCTCATCGTCGTCGAGCATGATGAAGATACGATGATGGCAGCGGACTATCTTGTCGATATCGGTCCTGGCGCAGGGAAACACGGAGGAGAGGTCATCTCGGCAGGAACCCCTCAAGAAGTCATGGATGATGAAAAATCCTTGACCGGACAATATCTATCCGGGAAGAAGTTCATCCCGCTCCCGCAGGAAAGACGAAAGCCGGACGGCCGTTATCTTGAGATCCTCGGAGCGAAGCAGAACAACTTGAATAACGTAAAAGTGAAGCTCCCCCTCGGCCTGTTCATGGCGGTGACGGGAGTCTCGGGTTCAGGTAAGAGTACCCTTATCAACGAGATTCTTCATAAGTCCCTTGCCCAGAAGCTTCATAACGCCAAGTCGAAGCCTGGGCTTCATAAGGAAATCAAGGGGATCGAGCACCTCGATAAGGTCATCGACATCGACCAATCCCCGATCGGCCGTACGCCTCGATCGAATCCGGCGACCTATACAGGGGTCTTCGATGATATCCGTGACGTATTCGCCACCACGAATGAAGCGAAGGTACGCGGATATAAAAAAGGCCGTTTCAGCTTCAACGTGAAGGGCGGCCGCTGTGAGGCATGCCGCGGTGACGGGATCATCAAGATCGAGATGCATTTCCTTCCTGATGTATACGTCCCTTGTGAGGTTTGCCACGGGAAACGTTATAACCGTGAAACCCTTGAAGTGAAATACAAGGATAAAAACATCGCTGATGTCCTTGAGATGACGGTGGAAGACTCCCTGCAGTTCTTCGAAAATATTCCGAAGATAAGAAGGAAGCTTCAAACCATCTATGATGTCGGCCTCGGCTACATCACCCTCGGGCAGCCTGCCACGACCCTTTCCGGAGGGGAGGCGCAGCGCGTGAAGCTTGCATCCGAGCTTCATCGCCGTTCAACGGGCCGGTCCCTATATATCCTCGATGAGCCGACGACAGGCTTGCATGTGGATGATATTTCACGTCTCCTCGTCGTCCTTCAGCGTCTTGTCGAGAACGGAGACACGGTCCTTGTCATCGAGCATAATCTTGATGTCATCAAAGCAGCCGATTACCTCGTCGACCTTGGTCCTGAAGGGGGAGATAAAGGAGGCGCGATCGTAGCCACCGGAACTCCTGAGAAGGTGGCTGAAGCGAAGGGCTCGTATACAGGGAAATACCTGAAACCTGTCCTCGAGCGTGAGCGAGAACGGATGCAAAAGAAAGTCAGGGAAAAAGAAGGCGTGACGAACTGATTGGAACGGAGGTGCCCCGGCGCCTCCGTTTTATTATGTTGTCAGGAGGGTATGGGACAGTGAGTAACATTTTTTACAGGAATGAAACCTTTGGGCGCTTTAAACGTACATACTATAGAAGCAATGAATGACGGATCAGGTATAACTTTGCCTTATCGGTTATATTCATGATAGTACTGAGATAATCTGAAAATGGGAGTTGAACGGGTATGAATGAAGAGCGTAAACGGATTTTGGATATGTTGGAGAACGGAACAATTTCTGCTCAGGAAGCCGTGGCCCTTTTGGAAGCACTGGATAAGAAACCGGAAGAACCGAAACCGAAGGAGAAAAGCTTTGTAGACGAATTCGTTTCGATTTTCCAAGATCCGAACGATCAGCCTAAGCAAAAATCGACATCATCCGGTTCGTCTAATTCCAAGGATAAAGTCGTTGATTTCATGAATACAGCCCTTAATAAGATAAAGAACTTTGATTTTGATTTCCAGTTGAGTCAATCAGTCGAAGTGTCCCATGTATTCCAGCAGCCCGAGGTATCCTTTGATAAGATCGATATCGATGTGGCAAACGGCAAGGTCGAGATCCATCCATGGAGCGGAGGGGAGGTCCGGGTGGAATGCGATGCGAAAGTATACCGGACCGAAGACCGGGAAGAAGGCCTCAAGCAGTTCCATGATACGTCTTCCTTCTCCATAGACGGTGATACCCTGTACTTTGGCACCCAGTCCAAATGGATGAAAGTAAATGCGAAATTCTATGTGCCTGAACATCAGTACAAAAAAATCTCCGTCCGTCTGTTTAACGGCGGTCTCAATGCAAACAACCTCGAAGTGGAAGACCTGAAGGCAAAGGCGGCAAACGGTAAGATCATCGTCGAAGGGTTGAAAGCGAAGAGGGCTGATGTGGAGACCTCCAATGGAGCCATCACCCTTACACGTGTCTCAGCTGAGCACGTTGAAGCAGAATCCATCAACGGAAAGGTCCTCGTCGAAGGCGATATCCTTCATACGGATGCCCAGTCCTTAAATGGTAACATCGTCTGCTCCCTGACCGGGGACAAAGCCGATACCGTCCATGCGAAGACCATGACGGGAAGCGTGGACTTCTACGTACCTGAGAACATCAACATCTCAGGTGAGGCGAAATCCAATCTCGGTGGTTTCAAAATGGAACTTGAGGGTATCGATGTATTGGAAGAAAAAAATGAAGTGGTGCAGAAATCGATCCGCTTCTCACGAAAAACAACCTCTCCGGATAAGCTTCATCTCTTTGCTGAAACAAAAACCGGTTCCGTGCTCATAAAAAAGTACGAATCGAAGAATGTTAATAGCAACAAAGAGACGAACTAGAAAGAGGGTATCATCATGAAGAAAACATTGGCGCGAACAAGGTCTGATAGAAAGCTGGCAGGAGTGCTTGGGGGCTTATCGAGGACGGTGGGGATTGACCCCATCATCCTGAGGGTCGCCTTCATCCTGCTATTGATCCCGACGGGCTTCTTCGCCCTAGTCGTGGTATATGCCCTACTTGCCTTTGTGCTGCCGAATGAGGAGGATTCCATCAGATAATGAGGTGGATTATAGGTATACTTATCAATGCGGTCATCTTTATAGCGTTAGCGGGCTTTTTTGAAGGATTCCAGGTGACGGGGATCGGAGCCGCCATTTTAGCGAGCATCATCTTGTCATTCCTGAATGTGCTTGTCAGGCCGATCCTAATCATCCTGACGCTGCCGGTTACGATTCTTTCCCTCGGTTTATTCCTATTTGTCATCAATGCCATGACCTTGATGCTGACAGATAAAATCATGGGGAGCAGCTTCGAGATCTCAGGATTCGGAATGGCCTTCTTGGCCAGCATCATCCTATCCGCGTGCAACCTGATCATTCAAAAAGCAATATTCGAACCGAAACGAAAAGCATAAGAGAGTGGTCCGTGCCGTTATCAGGCGCGGGCCGCTTTTTTGCGTGCTTACCATTACCTTGCGCTTTTCCACATAATTGCTAAAATAGGTTAGAGGTACAGCAAGTTGAAGGAGGAGTAAAGAGTGGCAAAAGTGCGCACGAAAGACATCATGGATAAGTTCCATCTTGAGCTTGTCGGTGGAGAAGAAGGATTACATAGACCGATTACGATGAGTGATATTTCCAGACCGGGCCTCGAAATCGCCGGTTATTTCGACTATTATCCTGCAGAGCGGATTCAGCTCCTTGGGAAGACGGAGATCACGTTCCTTGACTTGCTTGATGACGCAGAGCGGAAAAGAAGGCTTGAATCCCTCTGTACCGATATCACACCCGGCATCATTATTTCACGGGAGCTTGAGGTACCACACGATTTGATTGAAGCAGCCAATCGGTATGATGTGCCTGTCATGAGGTCACCGATGAAGACGACGAGATTTTCTTCACATCTAACAAATTACTTGGAAAGTAAGCTTGCGCCAACGACGGCGATCCACGGTGTTCTTGTTGATATCTATGGAGTAGGCGTACTCATAACGGGTAAAAGCGGCGTCGGTAAAAGTGAAACGGCCCTTGAGCTTGTGAAACGTGGTCACCGTCTTGTAGCCGATGACTGTGTGGAAATCAGGCAGGAAGACATGGATACCCTCATTGGGAATTCCCCTGATCTCATTGAACATCTTCTTGAGATCCGAGGTCTTGGCATCATTAATGTCATGACCCTGTTCGGTGCGGGAGCCGTGAGAAGTCATAAGCGCATCACCCTTTGCATCAATCTCGAACTTTGGGATAAAGCGAAGCAATATGACCGCCTCGGTCTTGACGAAGAGAAAATGAAAATCATTGATACGGAAATCACGAAGCTGACGGTCCCTGTGCGACCAGGACGAAATCTGGCCGTCATCATCGAAGTGGCCGCCATGAACTTCCGGTTGAAGAGGATGGGCGTGAACGCAGCCGAGCAATTCACCAATCGTCTATCAGATGTGATCGAAGACGGTGACAATGACGACATGGATTGACAAACCGGGTCACGGGCCCGTTGACGAAGGAGAAGAACTATGAACGAGACAATCATGCCCATCGATCCCATTGCCTTTGAACTCGGTCCCATCTCGGTCCATTGGTATGGGGTCATCATCGGCCTTGGCATCGCCCTCGGGATGTATATGGTCATCCGTGAGAGTAAGCGTCAGGGACTGCATCCGGATACATTCATCGACCTGCTCGTATGGGCAATTCCCATTGCCATCATCTCTGCCCGCATTTACTATGTAGCATTCGAATGGAACAACTATTATGCCGACCATCCAGAGGATATCATCAAAATCTGGAACGGCGGGATCGCCATCCACGGAGCCCTGATCGGCTCGGTGCTTACAACCATCGTTTTTGCCAAAGTGAGGGGACTTTCGTTCTGGAAGCTCACCGATATCGCGGCTCCGAGTTTGATCGTAGGCCAGGCGATCGGACGCTGGGGGAACTTCATCAATCAGGAAGCCCACGGCCGTGAAGTTTCACGTCAGTTCCTTGAGAATCTGCACCTGCCCCGATTCATCATTGATCAAATGTATATCGACGGATCATACTATCACCCTACATTCTTATATGAATCACTCTGGAATGTGGTCGTCCTCGTCCTCCTTTTGATCATCCGCCGGAAGGTGAAGTCACTGAGAAGGGGAGAATTGTTCCTGACATATGTAATCGGATACTCCATCGGACGCTTCTTCGTGGAAGGCATGCGGACCGATAGCCTGATGCTCGGAGACTTCAGATTTGCACAGGTCATTTCCATCGCCCTGATCGTTGCAGCAATCGTGACGATGATCTATAGAAGGAAAACGGGCCTCGCGAACCACTACTACGAGGAAAAAATGAACGCCAAAAGCTAGAGGGGGAGACAGCATGCTCGGATCGATCAGAACGGGGGGCCACGTCGGCTTGAAAACGACCTGGTCCCTTGGGAAGGTGATTTTCCCGATCACGCTTCTCGTCTTCATTCTGCAATACACTCCTGTCCTTCCGTGGGTCATGGACAGGATTGCTCCATTCATGAAGATCCTCGGACTTTCCGGGGATGCAGCCATTCCGCTGGTACTGGGGAATTTCCTCAACCTCTACGCTGGTATCGGGGGAATCCTCTCCTTGGACCTGACGGTGAAGGAAGTGTTCATCATCGCCGTCATGCTGTCTTTCTCCCATAATCTATTCATCGAGTCCACCGTGGCTTCGAAGGTCGGTGTGAAAATCTGGCTGATCCTCCTCGTCAGGATCGGCCTTGCCCTCCTGTCTGCCATTGTCATCAATCTTGTATGGGATGGTGGTGCAGAGTTTGCTCAGTACGGGATGATGCCTGCGGAGCAGGCTGACCCACATGGATGGGGACAAATCATCCTTCTTGGACTTCAAAAAGCGGGATATGGCGTGATTCAGCTTGCCATCATCGTCATTCCCCTCATGATGATCATCCAGATCATGAAGGACCTGAAGTGGATGGACGTCTTCTCCAGATGGATGGCGCCCGTCACCCGCGCCCTCGGTATGAATGCCAATACGTCGTCCACCATGGTGACGGGTCTGGTCGTGGGTCTTGCCTACGGGGCGGGGGTCATGATCCAGGCAGTGAAAGAAGAAGGAGTAAGCAAGCGGGATGTGACCCTTGCCTTCATCTTCCTTGTTGCCTGCCATGCCGTGGTAGAGGATACCCTGATCTTCATCCCGCTTGGAATCCCGGTGTGGCCGCTGCTCGCCATACGACTCACCACGGCCATCCTGCTGACGGTGACGATCGCCTACTTCTGGCGGAAAGTCGATGTGAAGAAAGAAAAGGAGCGTCAATATGAGGAAGATTACAACCATACTGTTTGACCTGGACGGAACGCTGATTGATACAAACGAACTGATCATCTCTTCGTTCCTCCACACCTTGAACCACTTTTACCCGGGCGACTATGACCGCGAGAGTGTCCTTCCGTTCATGGGGCCGCCCCTTCAAGAATCATTCGGAAAATTGAATCCGGAAAAATGTGATGACATGTGTGCCCACTACCGGGAGCACAACCGGGCGAACCACGATGATCTCGTCACGGAGTTCGAAGGGGTCACGGAAACGATCGAAACCCTTCATGAACAGGGATACAAGCTTGCCATCGTCTCCACAAAGTCACGTGTGATGGTCATTCGCGGCCTAGAGCTCATGGGGCTGAAACCGTACTTCGATGTGATCATCAGTCTTGATGAAGTGGAGCATCCGAAGCCGCATCCTGAGCCTGTCCAAAAAGCATTGGAAGCACTCGGATCCGCACCTGAGGAAGTGCTCATGGTCGGTGATAACCATCATGATATCCTTGGCGGACGGAACGCGGGAGTCTTATCTGCAGGCGTGGCCTGGAGTGCGAAGGGAAAAGCCCATCTGGAGCAGTACGAACCTGACTTCATGCTGGATACGATGCAGGACATCCTGACGATTGTAGGGGCTGAGGGATGAGACGGACGACAAGGTACCCGGTCAAGGGAGCGAACTCCCTTTGGCATGTGTACAAAACCGTTCCCTTCGCCAAGGTCGTGAAGAACTTCCTTGTCATACAGGCAGCGAGGTACACCCCGTTTCTCGGATTGAAGAACCGGCTTTACCGCACGTTCCTCAAAATGGAGATCGGGGAGCAGACGTCTTTTGCCCTGATGGTCATGCTGGACGTTATGTTCCCGGAGAAGATCTCCGTCGGCCGGAATACGGTCATCGGCTATAACACGACCATCCTTGCCCACGAGTACTTGATCAAGGAGTACCGGTTGGGAAACGTCGAGATCGGTTCGGAGGTCATGATCGGAGCGAACACGACGATCCTTCCCGGTGTCAGCGTTGGTGATGGGGCCATCGTGTCTGCCGGAACCCTCGTGCATAAAGATGTGCCACCGGGTGCCTTCGTAGGAGGAAACCCCATGCGCATCATCTATACAAAAGAAGAACTCGCCGATCGCTGGAATGACGACGAGATTTATGGAACCGCCAAAACCGGAAGGGACTGATGTCCTTTCCGTTTTTTTTGCGTTGGTGTGGATAGTGGGGTTATGTATAGGATTGGATGTCCGGATCCGTTAGAAAGAGTAGTGTGTATTTCTGAAGAAATGAAATACGGTCATCTGTTTTGGGGAGAATGGGAGTATTGAATTCCCGTTCCTTTCAAGTATAGGCGGTCATGTCATTCCTTGCAGGAATCAGCTTCAAATCGGTTGACGGAATCCGTAAGAAGCGCTACACTACATGTAACTTTATTTTATTAGTATATTAGCGAACTAAAGGATTGAGAAAGTTCAATCAAGGGAAAAGATAGGATACTACGTTCAAAAGGTGGTTCGTATGACAAAGCTATTCATGTTCGAGAAACCATTGGGGATGAGAGATACATTCCCTGATTTATATGAGGTCAAAGATCAGACGAAAAGTAGGATGGTGGCGGAAATGTCACGCTGGGGCTACCGCCTCATCGAGACACCGACGCTGGAATACCACGAAACGGTCGGAGATGCTTCGGCCATCCTGGATCAACAATTGTTCAAGCTCCTGGATCAGCAGGGACACACCCTCGTCCTGCGTCCGGATATGACGGCTCCCATTGCTAGGATCGCGGCATCCAAACTGTTGAAGGACGAGGCACCCCTGAGACTTGCTTATTCAGACAGTGTGTTCCGGGCCCAGCAGCGTGAAGGCGGCAGACCGGCGGAATTTGAGCAGGTGGGAATCGAGTGCATCGGTGATCCTTCCGTCAGTGCCGACGGGGAAGTAATCGCCCTGATGGTCGAAACCTTAAGGGAAGCGGGATTGAAGCATTTCAAAGTTTCGGTCGGTCACATCGGATTCGTCCAGCAATTGTTCAAAGGCATTGTCGGGACCGACGAACGGGCCGATATCCTGCGCCGGTTCCTTTATGAGAAGAATTATGTGGGGTATCGTCGCCATGTTGAGGAGCTCTCCCTATCTTCCATTGATAAAGATCGCTTGAAAGGTTTCTTGAATCTGCGGGGAGCAGATGGTGTCCTTGAAGAAGCGGAAGCCCTCCTTGAAGGAAGCAAGGGGATGGGGGCATTGAATGAACTCCGCGAGCTGTGGGGGATCTTGAAAGATCACGGTGTGGAGGATCATATCAAGTTCGACCTCAGCCTCGTGAGTCATATGAGCTATTATTCCGGCATCCTGTTCGAGGTGTACGGTGAGAATGTCGGCTTCGCGATCGGGAACGGCGGCCGCTACAATAAGCTTCTGGAGAAATTCGGGAAGGATTCAGGAGCGACGGGCTTCGGACTCCGTCTCGATTACGTCCTGGAGGCACTTCAAGTGAAATTGGAGCGTCCTGAGCAGGAATGCATCCTATACAGTGATGAGCGCAGGAAGGAAGCGTTCGGACTTGCTCGCGAGCTGAGGGGTGAAGGACGATCCGTCGTCCTACAGAGTCTGCGTGGCGTAAGTGACGTGGATGAGTATACGAAACTATTCAACTCGGTTCATTACTGTATCGGAGCCGGTGGGAAAGGTGGTGGCATCCGATGAGTCTGACCATTGCCATGCCGAAGGGAAGGATTTTTGAAGAGGCTGTCGAGCTGCTGAGAAGGGCCGGATACGATCTGCCTCCGGAATTCGATGATTCACGGAAGTTGATCATCGAGGTGCCGGCAGAAGATCTCCGGTTCATCCTCGCCAAGCCCATGGATGTACCGACCTATGTGGAACACGGTGTAGCAGACCTTGGGATTGCAGGCAAGGATGTGATGCTGGAGGAAGAACGGGATGTATATGAACTCCTCGACCTCCGCATCAGCGACTGCTATCTGGCCGTCGCGGGACTGCCTGATACGAAGATGAGCGAAGTGGCACCGAAGATCGCAACAAAGTATCCGAATGTGGCCTCATCCTATTTCCGTGAACAAGGGGAGCAGGTGGAAATCATTAAGCTGAATGGTTCCATCGAGCTCGCACCCCTTATCGGACTTGCAGACCGCATCGTGGATATCGTCTCCACTGGCAGGACCTTGAAGGAGAATGGACTTGTGGAATTCGAAACGATTGTGGATATCACTTCGAGACTGATCGTCAATCCGGTGAGTTATCGGATGAAGGACGAAAAAATAGAAGACCTTGTGGACCGATTATCAAAGGTGATCGGGGAATGAAACCGGGAAGGGGGAACCTCAGTGAAAATCGTCGATAACATCAAAGGAGCGTCCATCAAGCGATCCGTGGACAGTGGAACCGAGGAGCAGAGAAGAGCCGTTCAGGCAATCATTGCAGAGGTGCAGGATGCTGGAGATGATGCCCTCCACCGCCTCACGGAGAAATTTGACGGAGTGAACCTCAAAAGCCTGGCTGTCACAAATGATGAAATCGAGGACGCCTTCTCAAGTCTTGATCCCGAGTTGGTCACGATCATCAAGGAGGCGGCGTGTAACATCCGGGACTTTCATGAAAAGCAGAAGCGCCCTTCTTGGTTTGAAACGAAAGCGGACGGCACCATGCTCGGTCAGAAGATGACCCCACTCGATTCTGTCGGGGTGTATGTGCCGGGCGGAACCGCAGCCTACCCGTCTTCGGTCGTGATGAATGTCCTTCCTGCAAAAGTTGCGGGAGTGGAGCGGATCGTCATGGTGTCACCACCAGGCAAGGACGGGAAAATCCCGGCGGGTGTCTTAGTGGCAGCGGAGATTGCCGGCGTGAAGGAAATCTATAAGGTCGGAGGCGCCCAGGGGGTTGCGGCCCTTGCATATGGAACCGAATCAATTGCATCTGTTGATAAGATCACCGGACCGGGGAATATTTACGTGGCCCTTGCCAAGCGGGAAGTATTCGGCGATGTGGATATCGATATGATTGCAGGCCCGAGTGAAATCGTCATCCTCGCCGATGAGCATCAGCAAGCCGATGAAATCGCGGCAGACTTGCTTTCGCAGGCAGAGCATGATGTCCTTGCATCAGCGGTCCTCGTGACCGATTCAAGGGAACTTGCCGAAAAGGTTTCCCGAGAAGTGGAGGAGCAGCTCTCAAGCCTTCCGCGAGAAGGGATTGCCAGAAAGTCCATCGAAGAGTACGGCACTATCTATGTCGTAGATTCCATGGAGGAAGGCATAGAGGTCGTGAATGATCTTGCGCCGGAGCATCTTGAAATCCTGACGGCACAGCCGTTCGAAACGATGGCCTCGATCCGCCATGCGGGTGCGATCTTCCTCGGGCGATTCAGTTCAGAACCTGTCGGCGACTATTTTGCCGGTCCCAATCACGTACTGCCCACCAATGGAACGGCACGATTCTCAAGTCCGTTGAATGTAGATGAATTCATGAAGAAGACGAGCATCATTTCATATAGTGAAGCAGCCCTGAAGGAACATGGCGACAAGATCGCCAAGCTTGCCAGACTCGAAGGGCTCGAAGCCCATGCCAGAGCGGTGGAGATCAGATTCAAGGGTGAAAAGTAAAAGGAGTGCAGACCATGACGAGAAATGCGACCATCACACGTAAGACGAATGAAACCAATATCAGCCTGTCTTTTGGAGTTGACGGGGAAGGGAACTCGAAGATCGAGACCGGGGTGCCGTTCATGACCCACATGCTCGACCTGTTCACCAAGCATGGCCAGTTCGATACGGTCATCGAAGCGAATGGGGATATCGAAGTGGATGATCACCATACAACGGAGGATATCGGTATCTGTCTTGGACAGGCACTGGTAGAAGCCCTAGGTGACAAACGGGGGATCAAGCGATACGGTTCGGCCCTTGTCCCGATGGATGAGGCCTTGGCACAAGTCGTAGTGGACTTGAGCAATCGTCCGCATCTGGAATTCCGCGCCGAGCTACCGAGTCAGAAAGTGGGGACATTCGATACGGAGCTTGTCCACGAATTCCTCTGGAAGCTTGCCTTGGAAGCGCGGATGAACCTTCACGTCATCGTTCATTACGGAACGAATACCCACCACATCATCGAGGCGATCTTCAAGGCGCTCGGGCGTGCCCTCGATGAAGCAACGACCATCGATCCCCGCGTGAAAGGGATCCCGTCAACGAAGGGGATGCTGTAATCATGATTGGAATCGTCGATTATGGAATGGGGAATTTATTCAGTGTCAGTAAAGCACTGGAACGACTCGGTGTCCCGTATGTGATCAGTGATGATCAAGAAGAACTTTTGAAAGCGGACGGGATCATCCTCCCAGGTGTCGGGGCGTTCAAGGACGCCATGGCCCTGTTGGAGTCCACTCATCTGAAAGAAACCATCATGGCATTCGTGAACACAGGGAAGCCGCTCCTTGGCATCTGCCTCGGCATGCAGCTCCTATTTGAGGATAGCGAAGAAAACGGTCGTACAAAGGGGCTTGGGCTCCTGCCGGGGACGGTCGTCCGCATCCCGAAGGAAGATCTAGAGGGGAACACGTACAAAGTACCTCATATGGGCTGGAATCACCTCAACTACGCCAAGCCGTCCATCCTGACCGAAGGGTTGGAGGAAGGGTATGTATATTTCGTCCACTCCTATTACGTTCACGAGGGGGCGGCTGATGTGACCGTTGCGTCCGCGGACTACGCCGGCGTGCCGATCCCGGCTGTCGTGAGCCGTGACAATGTATATGGCATGCAGTTCCACCCTGAGAAAAGCGGAGAACTGGGCATGGAACTTCTCAAGAATTTCACAACACGCGTGGAGGTTAAAGCATGAGTTTTACCATCTATCCCGCTATTGATATGCGCGGAGGCAAATGTGTCAGACTGATTCAGGGAGATTATAATCAAGAGACCATCTACGGGGATTACCCGTTCGATATGGCTGCAGGCTTCGCGGACCAAGGGGCATCATGGATCCATATGGTGGACCTGGACGGAGCGAAAGCGGGCTCCCGGGTCAACGGGGAGCATGTGCTGAATGTCGCTAAAAACCTTGGGGCCAAGGTGCAGATCGGCGGAGGAATCCGTACGGAAAATGATATCGACTATTATCTTGATGCAGGAGTCGATCGTGTCATCCTTGGGAGCATCGCTGTATCCCAAACGGAACGCGTGAAATCCTGGATCAAGCGCTACGGGGGAGACCGCATCGTCATCGGGCTCGATGCGAAGGATGGCTATGTGGCCACACACGGCTGGCTTGAGACGTCGGAGCTCACAGCCATTGACCTCGGGAAGGACCTTGCCGATGCAGGGGCGAAGACCTTCATCTTCACGGATATCGCAACAGACGGGATGCTTTCCGGGCCCAACGTCGAAGCGAACCGGGAACTGGCTCGGGCGACCGGCGCCTCTGTCATTGCTTCAGGCGGGGTAAGCTCCCTTCAGGATCTGAAGACGCTAAAGGAAAGTGGCGTGAGCGGAGCCATCTGCGGCAAATCCCTCTACACGGGGAAATTCACCGTGGCGGAAGCCATCAGAGAGGTGACATTATGCTGACGAAACGAATCATCCCCTGCCTCGATGTAAAGGAAGGACGTGTCGTCAAAGGCATCCAGTTCATCGAGTTGCGTGACGCAGGCGACCCGGTGGAGCTTGCGAAGGCCTATGATGAGCAGGGAGCGGACGAGCTTGTATTCCTTGATATCTCCGCATCCCACGAAGGGCGCGAAACGATGGTCGAAGTGGTGCGGCAGGTAGCAGCAGAACTTGCAATCCCCTTCACCGTCGGGGGTGGAATCAACTCCGTCGATGACATGAAGCGGATCCTCCGTGCCGGTGCCGACAAAGTATCCCTCAACACGGCTGCGGTGCTGAGACCAGAGTTGATTAAGGAAGGTGCAGACTATTTCGGTTCCCAGTGCATCGTCGTCGCCATCGATGCGAAGAAGAATGTAGAAACCGGGACATTCGGCGTCTATACCCACGGAGGCAGGAAGCTGACAGACCTCGATGCCATCGAGTGGGCAAAAACGGCAGAATCCCTTGGAGCGGGTGAAATCCTCCTCACGAGCATGGACAGCGACGGGGAGAAAAACGGCTTCCATCTTGAACTGACGAAGGCGGTGAGTGAAGCCGTCTCGATTCCGGTCATCGCATCAGGCGGGGCGGGGAATGCCGAGCACTTCAAGGATGCCTTCGCTGAAGGGCGGGCCGATGCCGCCCTTGCTGCTTCCATTTTCCACTATAAAGAAACAAGCATAGAAGAAGTGAAACGATACTTACGGACTCAGGAGGTGCATGTACGATGACAGAATGGCTTGCAGATGTCGTCTATGATGAGGCGGGGCTCGTCCCTGCCATCATCCAGGATGCAGGGACGAAGGAAGTACTAACCCTGGCTTATATGAATGAAACATCATTGAAGAAGACGGTGGAAACCGGAGAAACCTGGTTCTATTCACGGTCTCGTCAGGAACTTTGGCACAAAGGGGAAACGAGTGGGAACACCCAGAAGGTACGGAACATCACCTGGGACTGCGATAAGGATGCCCTTCTTGTAATGGTAGAGAAGGCAGGTCCGGCGTGCCATACCGGTGCGGAAAGCTGTTTCAGTGAAACCGTACACGGGGAGAAGACTTCGACCGGTGCAGAAATCCTGAAGACGCTGGAATTCTTGATTGCCGACCGTGACGCAGAGCGTCCGGAAGGGGCCTACACGACCTACCTCTTTGAAAAAGGGGTCGATAAGATCCTCAAGAAGGTAGGGGAGGAAGCGTCAGAAGTCATCATCGCGGCGAAGAACCGTGATGCGGAAGAGCTGAAGTGGGAAACCGCCGATCTCTTCTACCACGTCCTGGTCCTCCTGAGGGAGCAAAAACTTCCATTGGATGACGTATTCAACGTGCTGCTGGAACGTCATAATAAGTAATCCCTCAAGGGGCGGTCCCTGCATATCCTGCGGTGGCCGCCCCTTAAAATATGGTAGTTCAGTAGCGGTGCGTTGTATGTTATACTACGGTAGTTACATTACGAACGTTTCGGAGGATTTTGATGAAAAAAGGGTCAAAAACAGTCAGTGAGCAAGCAAAGGTGCTGTCCTTCGTCCCAACCGGTGAGTATTACTTCACGAAAGGGATGAAAGCATACCACCATCGTGAACTGAAAAAATCATTAAAATATTTAAATAGAGCATTACAACTGGAACCATTGGAGCCGATGATCGCATGTCAGCTTTCCATTGTCCTGACAGAACTCGGTGATTTCAAAAAAGCCAATGAACTGCTGCATGAAATCCTGAAGGATCTGGATCCACGCATGAACGAGTGCCATTACTTCCTGGCAAACAACTATGCGCATCTCGGTTTGTTCAAGGAAGCGTATGAACAGGTGTCTGCCTACCTTGAAAAGGATCGCTACGGTGAATTTGCCGAAGACGCCGAAGATCTGCTCGAGCTCCTCGAACTCGATTCCGACTTGATCACCGATGAGTTGTACGAACACGATGACCTGATCGCCAAGCAGGCAAAAGCGAAAACACAGCTGGAGGCAGGCAACTTCCAGAAGGCGGCCGATACCCTTCAAGGTGTGATCAAGGAGTATCCCGAATTCTGGTCGGCTTATAACAATCTCGCACTCGCGTACTTTTACCTTGGTGAAGTGGAACAGGCCGCTTCCACCCTAGAAGAAGTATTGGAGAAGAACCCGGGGAATCTGCACGCCTTGTGCAATACCGCTGTCTTCTACTTTTATCAGCGGAGATTCGATGAGTTGGATGAGCTCATTCTCGGCCTTGAAAAAGTACGTCCGATCAACTTTGAGCACCGCTACAAGCTCGGCGCGACCTTTGCCCTCATCGGTCACGCGGAGAAAGGCTATGAATGGCTGAAGTCACTGCAAAAGACGGGCTTTGAAGGAGACGCAAGCTTCTTTTACTGGCTTTCACATTCAGCGTTTGAAACCGGCCGGCACGATACGGCCCGGAAAGCCTGGAAGAAGGTGCTCGACCTGGCCCCGGAAAAAGAAGGGCAGGAACCGTGGAGCGGGAAACCGAAAGGCGAAGGATTCGAGAACCATATCTCATCGATCCTGAAAAAGCTCAAAAGCGAAGATGATGAAGAGCGATTATTCGGGCTATTCCTGCTGTCTGTATCCGATTATCAGGAAGCGATTCTTTCCCATGCCGATTTTTGTGAGATCGACGATTTGTCCATTGTGGAAAAGCTTTATCTTGCCCAGATCCTGAACGGGCGGGGAGGAAAGTCGGTACAGGTGAATGAGACGCTTGAGTCCATCCATGCGATCGCCCTTCACTTGTATAAGCACCACCATCCGATTTCAAGCGTCACTTCCGGTCTATACCTTACATGGTTCAACATAGCGTATAGGGGTTTGAAAGAAGGAGAAGACTTTAAGAATACCAAAGCGTTCGCGGCTGCGTTGGAGTACACATGGTACCGCCTCAGAAGCGAAGCAAAGACAAAAAAGGAAGTCAGTGGACGATATGGGATTGCCGTGTCCACGCTGACAAAATATATCGCCACTGTTGAGGATTACCTCTCCTGAGCATATATTTGGACGGTTCTTTCCTAATTTTATAGGATAGACGTAGGAAGTTCATACTAAGGAGGAAACCAAACGGTCCACCCTCCATAGTATTTAAATAAGAACTCTGTTCGGAAGGAGAATCAGCTATGTCAGAAGAGCAAATTTATGATGTCATCATTGCCGGAGCAGGACCTGCAGGCATGACGGCTGCAGTATATACATCCCGTGCGAACCTTTCCACCCTCATGCTTGAAAGGGGAGTTCCGGGCGGTCAGATGGCCAACACGGAAGAGGTTGAAAACTATCCTGGATTCGATACGATCCTAGGACCTGACCTTTCCAACAAGATGTTTGACCACGCAAAGAAATTCGGAGCGGAATACGCATATGGCGACATCAAGGAAATCATCGATGGTGAAGAGTACAAGATCATCAAAACCGGTTCAAAAGAATTCAAGGCTCGTGCCGTGATCATCACAACAGGTGCCGAATACAAAAAAATCGGTGTCCCTGGTGAAAAGGAACTCGGCGGACGCGGAGTATCTTACTGTGCCGTATGTGATGGTGCCTTCTTCAAAAACAAAGACCTCGTTGTCATCGGAGGAGGAGACTCTGCCGTGGAAGAAGGGGTATACCTCACCCGTTTCGCTAACAAAGTGACCATCGTCCACCGTCGTGACGAGCTGCGCGCCCAGAAGATCCTTCAGCAGCGTGCATTCGATAACGAAAAAGTGGATTTCATCTGGAACCATACCATCAAAGAAATCAACGAAGGCAACGGAAAAGTAGGAAGCGTGACACTTGTGTCCACTGAAAGCGGAGAAGAAACTGAATTCAAAGCAGACGGTGTATTCATTTACATCGGTATGCTTCCGCTGACAAAACCATTTGCAAGCCTAGGCATCACCAATGCAGAAGGCTATATCGAAACGAACGAACAAATGGAAACAAAAGTACCCGGCATCTTCGCAGCTGGTGACGTACGTGAGAAACAACTGCGTCAGATCGTTACGGCAACCGGTGATGGAAGCATCGCGGCTCAAGCCGTCCAGCACTATGTAGAAGAGCTGAAAGAAAAGGTTAAACCGGTATAATACATTAAAAGCCCTGTGGACTCCGTGTCCACAGGGCTTTTGTTCATTTCTTCCTCACGTGGTTCTCCAACAGGAGGGCAAGCTCGGTCAAGGTCAATTTTTCAGCATCTTCCTTCCGTTCATATACCCCCTCTTTCATCAGTCGACAGATGAACTGCTCCTTCTGTTTTTCAACGGCTTCTCGCAAAAAAGGCACTGACTCCACTCCCTTTCTACCTGAATAAGAAAAGTGTAAGAGATTCAGCGGGTGAAATCATCCTTTGTGTAAGCTTTTCTACCTAAATTCTATTTTTCTTGTCAGGTTTCCTCACATAACAATCCAAATTCAGGATGATTCATGTATAATCAAGGTATTCCCTTTTCAGGAGGATGAGTGAGTGTGGAGAAGGAGCCTTCCTATAAGGATAAAAAAGTGATTTCCATTGGGGTCGTCAGTGAGCTCACCGGTTTGACAGAGAGAAAAATCCGGTATTATGAAGAGAAGAATCTGATTTTCCCTGAGCGGTCCAATCGAGGGTACCGAAAGTATTCGTTCCGTGATGTGGAGCGATTGATGGATATTGCCGACCAGCGGGAGGAAGGCGTCACGACCAAGGAGATCAAACACGAGCTGTCTAAAAAAGAGAAAAACGAAGCGAAGCAGAAGATGATTAGGGGTCAATTGAATGCACGGTTCGGAGTACAGAAGAAATAGGGGATCAAATGAAAATCGGACTCTTTCCGCGGAGAGTCCGGTTTTTGTTTTGTTCATGAGAGTGGTGTGGGGAAGAGTGTTTGGGTTGGTGTGTGATTGTACGGGACCGTTCCGTTTCGCTGCGGACGGCCGCTTTCCTGCGGGGAGTCAGTTGAGCCGCTTCGGCTGCGCCTGCAGGGTCTCAATCTTGCCTCTATTCCCGCGGGAGTCGGCCGTCCTCCGCTGCACTGCACTCTTCGATGAAGGATGTGGAGGTTTAGTGTTAAACTCCGTTACTTCTTACTGCTATTGAAGTGGAGAGTGATAGGAGTAAGAGCGTTCCGTTTCGCTGCGGACGGCCGCTTTCCTGCGGGGAGTCAGTTGAGCCGCTTCGGCTGCGCCTCCAGGGTCTCAACTTTGCCTCTATTCCCGAAGGAGTCGGCCGTCCTCCGCTCCACTGCACTTTTCGATGATTGATGGTTTTTCGGATCCTCAAAAATAAAGTATCCCTTCTTCATGGCACGCCTAAATAATCTTTCAAGTACCCTAGTTTATTTGCGCCCATGTGGTGGAAAGGAGCTCACCAATGCACTTGAAATTTGTTTCCGTTGGGATCGTGAAAGTGGAAGTAGGCGTGGTCATCATCGTGTTGGATGCCGTCGACTTTTACTTTGTGGTCTGTTAGGTGTTGATGAAATCCGGGTATGTCCCGGGAGGTGAAGGCGATGCTGAACGCTTGTGTCCCGTTGACGGTGAAATGGGCGTAGGTATCATCCGGTGTTGGAACGAGGATGAGGAGGGAGGGGCCATCATTGATTTTCAATATCGCAAGCTCCTTGTTAAGGGACAGCAATGGGAGCCCTAGGATATCCCTGTACCAATGCGCGGACAGTTTCAGGTCTTTTACGGGGATCCGATTATAATGCACTTGTTCAATAAACGAAGTACTCATACGTTCTCACTCCTTTAAATGGATTCATTTGTTCTATGTTTACATTCTTTGATATCCCATCAATTCCCTTCTTCGCGTATATGAAAATATTCCTTACCACTGAATGCTTCCGTCACTCATCAGAGCTGGGATGAGACAAAGAATGAAGTTGGATTGGCCCCCAAGACCGAAGCGAAGCGAACCAGTCCCACACACCACACCCCATCCCAATAAAAAAGGAAAATGATGAACCCACCGTGTAATATCAGCACGATTTCCTACCACGCACAAAGTGAAGTGTAGCGGAGGCCGGCCGACTCCTATGGGAAAAGCGGGCAGGGTGAGACCCTGCAGGCTTGCCGAAGCGGCTCACCGCACGCCCCATGGAAAGCGGCCGGCCGCAGCGAAACGAAACGCCCCATCACAACGGATCCTCCATCAAAAATAGGACTCCCCTCACAAAATCCCCCCATCCAAAAATAAACAGGATTACAACCTCATTTTCAGGGAAAATAACCACACATACATCCAAGTTTAAACGGAAGGTCGGGGTAAGATGAAAGTTTGGAAAATGGTCGGAGTACTAGTGGTTGTAGTCCTCCTAGCCGGAGCTTATTATTTATTCTTCACAGATAAGAAAGAAACCGCAGACAAAAAATATGTGGTCGCCCTCGGGGACTCCCTTGTATACGGTAAAGGAGACAAGGAGAACTCCGGTTACATCGGTCGCCTGGAGGACAAGGTGAACAAAGAAAAGACCGATGAAACCTACTCATTCCAAAACCTCGGCATCCCTGGTCAAAAGTCCGGCCAGCTGCAGAAGCAGCTCATGAAGCCTGACGTGACGAAGGATCTGCCCGATGCCGATCTGTTCATCATCAATATCGGGACGAATGATCTGATCAAAAGCAATGGAGGAGACTTCAAGCCTCTTCACCATGACAAGATCATGGACGCGAAGAAAGAGTACCTGGATAATCTCGATGAGATCATTGATACACTCCACACGTTGAATGAAGATGCTCCGATTCTCGTGATCGGATTGTATAATCCGTATCCGGATCGGGACAGCGACAAAATCGAAGCGTATGTGGATGATTGGAATGAGACGATCATCAAGGAAGTGAAGAAGCAAGAAAACGTGAAATACGTTTCGTCCAATCCATTGTTCAAAGGAAAATCGAAAGGGGAATATTTCTCTGATTCCCTCCATCCGAACGGGAAGGGATATGACCTGATTGCCGATCAAATCATGGATTCTTATAACTTTTGATGCGCATTTCGACAAGGGTCAGCATGGATTCGACAAAGGTTAACAATTCCGTAATACCGTTTTAAATCTGCTGTAACACAGGTGCAATATTTATCGGGTAATATAGATAATAAGAAATTGACCCCCTTTTAAGTAATAAATCCCTTTTAAGACACAGGACTCGCCTGTGTCTCTTTTTTTTGCCACAAAACTGTAACAGTGGAGTCCGAGGGCCTGTATCGGTCTGCGTGTACCGGGATTTGGACAAATTATTCGATGTTTATCGACATTGTCCCGCCACCGCAGACATTGTGGCTTGTATGCGTTCATAGTATAATAAAAAGAATGATAAAGAATGGGGATCTGTACATCCCCATAGTCGGATTGAGGTGAATGGAGTGCAGAGAGTTACAAATTGCTTATATCTGGATGGAGACAAGGTTCTCCTTCTTCAGAAACCAAGAAGGAACTGGTGGGTCGCGCCAGGCGGCAAGATGGAGTCCGGTGAATCGATCCGTGACGCCGTCATCCGTGAGTATCGCGAAGAGACGGGGATCTACTTGAAGAACCCTGATTTGAAGGGGGTCTTCACCTTCATCATTAAAGACGGAGATCAGATTGTCCAGGAGTGGATGATGTTCTCGTTCTTTGCAACAGAAGCAGATGGCGTGAACTTCCAGGAGTCGGAGGAAGGTACGATCAAGTGGCATAATATCGAAGAGATCCGGGAGCTTCCCATGGCGGAAGGGGATTTCCATATCCTCGATTATCTCCTGCACGGTAAGAAGACCATTTACGGAACCTTCACCTATACGCCAGATTTCAAGCTTTTGTCCTACCGATTGGATCCGAGCTGAACTGGGTTTACACGAAAGCAGATAGATAGAAACCTTACAGGGGGGAAGAGCATGAGTACGGGTTCAGTAAATGAAGTACAATTAGTCATCATCACCGGGATGTCGGGTGCCGGCAAGACGGTTGCCATGCAAAGCTTTGAAGATCTGGGATTCTTCTGCGTAGACAACCTGCCGCCGACCCTGCTTCCGAAGTTCCTGGAACTGATGAAAGAGTCGGGTAATAAGATGAATAAAGTCGCGGTCGTCATGGACCTCAGGGGAAGGGAGTTCTTCGACCACCTCTTTAAATCACTGGATGAATTGGCGGAAACGTCCTGGGTGACGCCTCAGATCCTGTATCTGGATGCCGATGATGCGGCCTTGGTACGCCGCTACAAAGAAACGCGCCGCACCCATCCGCTGGCACCTGCAGGTCTTCCCCTTGAGGGAATCAAGCAGGAGCGGGAGCTGTTGGAGGAATTGAAAGGTCGCGCTCAGATGATTTACAAGACGTCGGAAATGAAGCCGCGTGAGCTCCGGGAGAAGATCTTGACGGAGTTCTCGGTGAATAAGCAGAGTATCTTCACCGTAAATGTCGTTTCCTTCGGGTTCAAGCACGGTATTCCCATCGATGCCGATTTGGTGTTCGACGTGCGCTTCCTGCCGAATCCCCATTACATCGAGTCCATGCGTCCACGGACGGGCCTCGATGAGGATGTAGCGACATATGTTCTGAAGTGGAACGAGACGTCGAAGTTCATCGAGAAGGTGACGGATCTTCTTTCCTTCATGCTTCCTCAGTATAAGCGGGAAGGGAAGAGTCAGCTTGTGATCGCCATCGGCTGTACGGGCGGCCAGCATCGTTCCGTCGCCTTGGCGGAGTATATCGGTCATCATTTTGAAGAGGATTATGAGACCATCATTTCCCACCGGGACATCCAGAAGAGAAAGGGCATAACAACATGACTGATCAGCCTAAGGTTGTCGTGATCGGTGGAGGGACAGGGCTCCCTGTCCTTCTCCGGGGATTGAAGCGGCACCCGATCGATATTTCGGCCATTGTGACCGTCGCAGATGACGGCGGGAGCTCCGGTCGGCTGCGTGACAGCCTGGACATCCCTCCTCCTGGAGACGTCCGGAACGTACTCGCGGCCCTGTCTGAAGTAGAGCCATTGATTGAACAGATGTTTCAACATCGATTCGAAACGGAAAATGAATTATCCGGTCATGCACTGGGCAATCTGATCATTGCCGCCATGACGTCGATCACGGGGGACTTTGTCCACGCGATCCAGGAGATGAGCCGCGTCCTGAACGTGAACGGGAAGGTCCTTCCTTCTGCGAATCAGAGCGTGGTCCTGAAAGCCGAGATGGAGGACGGATCCATCGTGACGGGAGAATCAAGTATCCCTGAAGCGGGGAAGCGGATCAAGCGTGTCTTCATCGACGCGGATTCGGTGAAACCGCTGCGTGAAACGGTCCGCGCCATCGACGAAGCCGATTTGATTGTGATGGGACCGGGAAGTCTATATACTAGTATATTGCCGAATCTTCTTGTACCGGGGATCGGTGAAGCAATCTGCCGGTCAGAAGCGAAGAAGCTTTATATATGCAATATCATGACCCAGGCGGGGGAAACCCTTGACTACTCTGCGAGTGACCATGTGAAGGCGATCTTCGATCATATGGAGGTGCCGTGCATCGACTGCGTGCTTGTGAATAAAAAGCAGGTGCCGGAAGAAGTGAAGGCACTCTATCGTGAAGAGCAGGCAAAGCCTGTCCATTATGACGTGGAGAAGCTGGCGTCCATGGGACTCGAAGTGGTGGCCGAGGATATTCTATCCTATGAAAACCAGCTTGTGCGTCATAATACAGAGAAGGTGGCCGATATGATCTTTTCATATCTGAAGGAGTCACTGGAGAAATAATGTTGTTTGCTAGGAGGTGATGGGGATGTCATTTGCGTCAGAAACGAAAAAGGAACTTACCAATATCGAGGTGAAGGATTGCTGTGCGAATGCCGAGCTTTCAGCACTGATCCGGATGAACGGATCACTGTCCTTTTCCAATCAGCAGCTTGTGGTGAACATCCAGACCGAGAATGCTGCCATCGCCAGAAGGATTTACACATTGATCAAAAAGGGATACGACACCCCCGTGGAACTCCTTGTCCGGAAGAAAATGAGGCTGAAGAAGAATAACGTCTACATCGTCCGAATCAAGGAAGACTCGAAGATGATCCTGGAGGACTTGAAGATACTCGGAGAGGGCTTCACCTTCATCCATAATATATCCGAAGACCTGATCAAGAAGAAGTGCTGTAAGCGTTCTTATCTGCGCGGGGCCTTCCTTGCAGGGGGATCCGTGAACAATCCGGAAACCTCGTCCTACCATCTTGAAATCTTCTCTCTTTACGCAGAACACAACGAAGCGTTGTCAGAGGTGATGAACTCATTCGGGCTCAACAGCAAGACCCTTGAGCGCAAGAAGGGCTTCATCACGTATCTGAAGGAAGCAGAGAAGATCACAGAGTTCCTGAATGTCATCGGGGCCCATAACGCCCTCATGAGATTCGAGGACGTCCGGATCGTCAGGGATATGAGGAATTCGGTCAACCGGCTTGTAAACTGTGAGACCGCCAATCTGAATAAGACGATCGGTGCCGCACTGAGACAGGTCGAGAACATCAAGTTCATCGAGAAGCACGTGGGGCTCCAAGTTCTCCCTGATAAGCTCCGGGAAATCGCCGAGCTGCGCGTAACATATCAGGATGTAACCCTGAAGGAACTGGGTGAAATGGTATCCGGAGGGACAATCAGTAAATCAGGAATCAACCATCGCTTGCGTAAGATCGATCAGCTTGCTGAGAAAATCAGGGCGGGCGAGAAAATCCATTCGTAATCGACGACAAAGGGGAGAGAGTGTCCAATGGTAGAAAAACGCATAGAAGTGAAATTGAAAACCGGTCTTCAAGCAAGGCCCGCTGCACTATTCGTTCAGGAGGCAAACCGCTTCTCATCTGATATATTCCTTGAGAAGGATGGGAAAAAAGTGAATGCCAAAAGCATCATGGGACTCATGAGCCTGGCTGTCGGCACCGGCGTTTCCGTCAACCTGATTGCGGATGGAAGCGATGAGGATGAGGCAGTGAAAGCACTTGAAGAATTTGTTTCCACCGAGGGGTAAAGAAAATCGGCGTCCATACCATAGGACGCCGATTTTTTTAATGGGTATATAATCCTTATTTTTCTAAAAAAGAGAATTGACCCCTTAAAATGTCTCATTTTACGCTATTTCACCCCTTCTTTCATGGTAGTGTATTAGGGGATTTGGTACATTAGTTAGTAAGAGGTTTTTTCTTACATATGAAGAAAAAATGCTTAATAAAGTATCTAGATATGATGATTTGCCAGGAGTATAATAGGTTAGCTGTGTTGACGGTCTACGGCTGAAAGATCAGCCGATCAATGAGAAAAGGAAGACGGATATATGGATAAGTATACAAAGCATTTCTTTGAAAATATTCGCAAGAAACTGTCGGAATGGGAAGCGGCAGAGAAGATCCCCCATGAGGAGGTGTACCGTTTCATCCACTCCCTCGCAGGGTCTGCCTCGGTTTTGGGCTTGGATGCAATCGGTAAGAAGGCACGTACCATCATGGATGGGCTCCCGGAGAAAGATTCACGCATGTGGAGTATGAATGAAATACGGGATGAACTCTTCGACATCATCGAAGCCTGCTATCTTCATGTGGAAGGAGAGATCCCCGATTTCTCCAGGAAATACGAGCGCAGGGGAGAGGGACCGGTTGTCCTCATCATGGATACGGATACCCATTTTCTGATGGAAGCAAAGGAGAAGGGGGAGGCAGAAGGGTGGCATGTGGTGCCTGTCGTCAGTACGGAAAAGGCGATTGGTCTGTACTATGATGTCCGTCCTGATTGCGCGATCCTCAATGTGGATATGGCAGATGATGAAGAGCTTGATTCCTTCAAGCAGAACCTGAAGAGCCACTATGTTCCAGCCGTGATGATGAGTTCCGATAGGAGCAAGGAGGTCAGGGTCAAGGCTTATAAGGTCGGGGCCGATGATTTCATGGCAAAGCCGGTGGACATGGATGAATTCCTTGTCAGGGTCGACCGCCAGCTTCAACGGAAGAAGCACCTCGAATCTCTCGTCCTCATCGATGAGCTTACCCATGTGTATAACCGGAAATATCTTCAACAAGCGTATTCCAGACTGAAGGATCAGGGAGACCGTCAGCTATGTGTGGCGATTCTGGATATCGATCACTTCAAGAAGGTGAATGATACATATGGACATCTGATTGGGGATGAAGTGCTGAGGGAATTTGCCGGATACCTTAAGCAGAAGGTGGGGGCACAGGACATCATCTTCCGCTACGGTGGAGAAGAGTTCGTCATCCTGTTTCACGGAGCTTCCCTCCATGAAGCAGTGGCCAGATTGAATGTCCTTCGCGAGGACTTCAGCCTTCACACCTTCTTTGCCGGAGAAGCATTCAGCTGTACATTTTCAGCGGGAGTGGCGGAGATCGCCGATCCGGGCCGACGGTTCGAGCACTGGCTTGGTCTAGCGGATACGGCTCTGTACGAAGCGAAGGAAGGGGGCCGGAATCGGGTGAAATCCGAAGTCCTGAAGCTCGACCCTTCTCATGAGAAAATCCTTAAGGTGGCCATCGTAGATGATGATCCCATCATCCGGACCGTGATGAGTGACATCGTGGCGAAGCTTCCACAACAGCCGGGCGTGCGTTACGACGTAAACACGTTCGATAACGGGGAATCCTTCCTCTACGATGAATGGCATGGCAGTGAACAGACCCTTGTCGTCCTTGACGGGGTGATGCCGAAGATGGATGGCCTGGAGGTATTGGAACATCTTCGACGACGTCAGGATTCCGATCGCTACAAAGTGATCATGCTGACCTCGAGAAGGAGCGAACGGGACATCTCGAGATCTCTGCAACTTGGAGCCGATGATTACATCACCAAGCCCTTCAAGCTTCTTGAGCTCGAAGCGCGCTTGAATCAAATACTGAAGAGAATGAGGTAAGGCCATTGTTCAAAGATGAGCTGTTGTTTTTTGTCGTGATGCTCGGGATCTTCCTGATCATCTTATTCTCGATCTTTCTTTATCTCGTTATGAAAAAAACAAGAGAAACGAAGAAACGTGACGTCATAGAGGCATATAAAGAGGAATACCAGCTTCCCCTCTTCCATTTCCTCAGGGAAGGGGTGGAGGAAGTTGAAGTGGGGAGGGATCCCTTTCAGGTCAGGGCTTTGATCGAGCTGATGGCGGGTTTCTCCCAAACATTCGCAAGCGAGGATATCCTTATGAGGATCAGGCTCTTCGCCGAGGACCATTTTGACGGGGAGATCAAAAAGCATCTCCGTCACCGGCGGTGGAGCATGCGGATGAACGGCCTGTACTGGATCGAGGACTTCGGGATGCGCACCATGAAAACCGAACTCGACAGGGTCTATCAATCACGCAGACTAACCAAACAAGAAGAAATCCAAATCCTCAAGATCGACATCAAAAACGGATCCCCTGACGTCATGAAAGCCCTCATGCATCCAAAGCATGTATTCACGGAATTTGAGTACAGCCTCCTCTTTCAGGCACTCGGTCCCAAAGACTTTGAGGGACTCATGGATGTGGCAGGCGAATTGCCTGAGGTGATGCATCATTCCCTCATTGACAGCATCGGCCTGAGGCGGAATCCCCGTTATGCAGGGTTTTTGGAGGATAAACTAGGCTTGGCATCATCTGAAATCCGGATTCGTGCCCTGAAAGCGATCGTGGCTATGGAGCATTATCTTCCAGCAGACCTACTCGCCGAACACCTGAAGGCAGAGTCCTGGCAGGAACGGCTCATGGCCATCAAGGTGTGTGAATACGTGCGTAGTCCTGAATTGACCGGCCTTCTCATCAGCTTGATGAGGGATGCGTCCTTCTATGTGCGGTCACAGGCCGCTCAGGCCATCATGCGTCTTGAGCGCGGGCAGCAGGTTCTGAGGGAGATTGCCATATCAGAAGAAGACCTGTATGCCAGGGATATGGCGGAACAATGGTTGGAAAGGGGGCGTATCACATGAACATTTCAGACGCATGGGGAAACGTCCTGCTCGGCATCGGGTGGTTCGTCCTCATATATATGATTCTTGTTATCTCTTTTTATTCGATTCTTCTCGTGATCTCCATGTTCCAGCTGCGGAAATCGTACCAGCTTGACGACTGGGAGCCGTATGAAGAGCTCCTTCATCTTTCCCAGACGAAGCCGGTATCGATCCTGGTGCCCGCCTATAATGAATCCGTCGGGATCATGGCCACGGTCCGGTCCCTCCTGAGCATCGAGTATCCGGAATACGAAGTGATCATCGTGAACGATGGGTCGACGGATGATTCCCTTGAGAAGCTCATCGAGACGTTCCAGCTGGTGAAGATCAAGTGGGTCATCCGGCAGCAGCTCGAAACCCAGCCTGTAAAAGCGGTCTATCAATCGAAGCTGTATAAGAACCTCCTTGTCGTCGATAAAGCAAACGGAGGGAAGGCCGATGCCCTGAATGCAGGGATCAATGTGTCCAACTTCCCGTATTTCTGCTCAATCGACGGGGATTCGGTCCTTGAGCGGTCCGCCTTCCTGAAGGTCATGAAGCCCATCATCGAATCTGATGGAGACGTCATCGCCTCAGGTGGAAGCATACGGATCGCCAATGGATGTGACATCGAGAGCGGAGAAATCGTGAAGATCGGGTTATCCCGTTCTCCCCTTGTCGTCATGCAGGTGATCGAATATTTGAGGGCGTTCCTGATGGGACGAATTGGTCTAAGCCGGCACAATCTCCTCCTCATCGTATCTGGGGCCTTCGGCGTCTTCTCGAAGAGCTGGGTCATCCGGGCCGGGGGCTATGCCCATACGGTGGGTGAAGACATGGAACTTGTCGTGAGGCTCCATCGATTCGTGAAAGAAGAGAAAGCAGACAAACAAATCGTCTACGTTCCGGATCCCGTCAGCTGGACGGAAGCACCGGAGTCCATGAAATACTTGCGGAGACAGCGGAGCAGATGGCACCGTGGACTGTTCGAGAGCCTGTGGATCCATAAAAAACTTCTGTTCAATCCGAAATACGGCTCCATCGGCATGGTGAGCATGCCCTATTTCCTCATCATCGAGTTCCTCGGACCGGTCGTGGAGCTGACGGGCTATCTCATCATGATCGTCTCGCTGCTGTTCGGCGGCGTTTATCTGGAGTTTGCCATCCTCTTATTCTTATTGTCGATCTTCTACGGTTCGATTCTTTCCATGTCGGCCGTCCTGCTGGAGGAGTGGACGATCCGGAAATATCCGAAGGCATCTGACATTACGAAACTATTCTTCTATTCCCTTACAGAGACCCTCTGGTATCGCCCGTTGACCGTACTGTGGCGCTGTGAGGGCATCATCGACTTCCTCCGCAAGAAGCGGGGCTGGGGTGAAATGGCGAGAAAAGGAGTATCCAAATGAACAACGTGAAACGATATGGCTTCCTGATCTTCATCTTGGGAATCGTCCTGCTTCTGACCTCCCCGTTCTGGGTATGGCAGGTGAAGGGGAAGAAAGATCTTGACCTGATGATCGTGGATAAGACCGTTCCCGATGAAAGCTACCGGGAGCATAAAGGCTTGATGTGGCTATTGAATCAGCAGAAATATAGGCAGAGCGACGGTAGTAGCTACCGGGAGGACACAGACTACATCGGTTATGACCCGAAGGAAGGGAAACCGACGTCTGTTCCGGAATCCGCCGAAGGCTATGATGCCGTCTACATCACCGATACATACGGGGTGTACGAAGAAGATCTGGATAGGGAAAACGTCTCCGGTTCCCGGTCCTCCAAGGTGTATGGAGGGCTCGAGGAGGAAGAGATCGATTCCTTGAAGTCCATGGCCCTGAATGAAGGGAAGACCATCATCGCAGAGTTCAACTCCATGGCCGATCCCACGGATGAAAAGGTCAGGCGTAAGTTCTACTCCCTTTTCAATCTTGAATGGTCAGGGTGGATCGGGCGCTATTTCCCCGATATGACAAGCGAAGAGGTGCCGGAGTGGGTCCGCAACAACTATAAAGAGCAATACGGGAAGGACTATGCGTTCAAAGGCGGCGGCTTCGTCCTTGTCGACCGGTCGGATCGCCTGATGATCCTGAACGGGGACGACATCACCGATAAAGGAGCCATCTTCTCCACCACGAAGAAGGGGGAAGAAGAATTCGGTGAAGACCTGTCGGTTGCGTATTCCTACTGGTTCGATATCGTCGAAGCCATCAATCCGGACGAGGTGCTGGCCGAGTATTCCCTGTCCCTTACCGACAAGGGGAAAGATAAGCTGAAGGGAATCAATTTGCCTACAACCTTCCCTGCCGTGATCCACCAGGAGAACCGCCAATTCGAAACCTATTACTTCAGCGGTGATTTTGCCGACCAGCCGGACGTGCCGAATCTGTACCAAACATCGGGACTGCCGACATGGCGGAAGTGGACGGAGGGCTCAGGACCGGATGAAGAAACGGCATTCTACTGGAAGGCGTATGCCCCGATGATGGACACAATCCTTGAGAGGATCCATCGCCAGAAAGATGCCCCAAAGGCGAAAGCGCAGAAAGCGGAAGTCGAGGATGGCATCAAGCTTGCAGGCAAGGTGGGATCCGATTACGTCCAGATCAACCAGGGCGGCAAGTGGAAGGATCTCACCATCAAAGGCGTCAATATGGGGATTGCGAAGCCCGGACATTTCCCCGGCGAGACGGCCATCACCAAGGAAGAGTATCTGAGATGGTTCAAGCAGATCGGCGCCATGAATGCCAACTCCCTACGAGTCTATACGATCCATCCGCCGGAGTTCTATGAAGCTTTCTACGAATACAATCAGATGGCTGAAAAACCGCTCTACCTCTTCCATGGGGTGTGGGTGAATGAAGAGATCTTCCTGAAGACGAAGGATGCCTTTGCCAAGGAAAACACTGAAGAATTCCAGGATGAAATCAAACGCACGGTCGATCTGATCCATGGGAATGCAGAGATTCCCGATCGCCCCGGCCATGCTTCGGGAAGCTATACCCATGATATCTCACCTTACGTCCTCGGCTGGGTGTTCGGGGTCGAGTGGGATCCAGAAGTGGTCCTCTCGACGAACGAAAAGCACAAGGGCATGAAGGATCTGAAGGGTGAATATCTCTATACAGAAAAGGCTAGGCCATTCGAAGTATGGATTTCCACCATGATGGATGAAGCCGTATCGTATGAGACCTCCACCTATCAATGGCAGCGCCCCGTCAGCTTCACCAACTGGGTGACCACGGACCTTCTCGATCACCCGTATGAGCCGTCCGAGAAGGAAGACATGGTATCGGTGGACCCGAACCTCATCAAAGCAACGGACCAGCTCCATACCGGACTATTCGCATCGTATCATATCTATCCGTACTACCCGGACTTCCTCAACTATGAGCCGGAGTACATCAACTATCTTGATCACCGTGGTGAGAAGAACAACTATGCAGGCTATCTGAATGATATGAAGAATCATCATACCATGCCGCTCGTCGTCGCTGAATTCGGCGTGCCGGGCTCCCGCGGTCTGACCCACCGGAATGTCGACGGACTCGATCAGGGACACCATTCGGAAAAAGAACAGGGTGAGATTGACCGCAGGCTCTTCGAGGACATCATCGAAGAGAATCTGGCTGGCGGAATGGTTTTCACCTGGCAGGATGAATGGTTCAAACGGACATGGAACACGATGGACTATGATGACCCGGACAGACGTCCGTTCTGGTCCAATGCCCAGACGAATGAACAGCAGTTCGGCGTCCTGAGCTTTGATCCTGGCAAGAACCGAACCGACGTCCTTCATGTGGACGGACGCAGGGAAGACTGGGCGTTCAAGGGCATTGAACCTGCATTCGAGGACGGTAAGCATGCCCTCTACGTTTCTAGTGATGAACGATATGTATACGTGAGGGTCGATACAGATTCTGTGAAAGATAAAGACTCTTATCTTCTCTTTGATACAATTCCGGATCAGGGTCAATCGACCATCCCGGGGGTCGATGATGTGAAGACCAAAGGAGTGGATTTCGTCCTTCATATGAAGGGGGATCAGACCGCCCAGCTCCTCGTAGACAGCTATTATGACAGCTACTACTATCACTACGGGAACCTCTTAGAGATGATCGATAAGGAGCCGTATGCGGGCAAGAAGGATAACGGCGTCTATCATCCGATCCGACTGACCCTGAATAAGGAGCTGACAATTCAGGGCAAGACCCTGCCGTTTGAATCCTATGAAACAGGCAAGATGCAATTCGGTACAGCGAACCCCGGGGATGAAGACTATGACTCCCTCACGGATATCAGCGTTTCCCCAGAAGGCGATATGACCGAAATCCGCATCCCGTGGCAGCTCCTCAACATCAAGGATCCGAGCCTGAAGGATGCCATGGGGGATATGTGGAAGACAGGAATTGAAGGCAAGAAGAAAATAGACTCCATCAATATCGGACTTTATGAAACGGACGGGAAGGAATCATACGCCTATCCTGCTCTGAAAGACGGCTTCATGGATCCGGCTGCATTTTACCGCTATTCATGGAAAGAGTGGGAAGAGCCGACTTTCCATGAGAGACTGAAAGATTCCTATTATATTCTGCAAGAAGCGTATGGAAAAGGAGGGAAATAAACATGGCGAAGATCTTGATTGCAGAAGACGAAGAAGTGCTGCGCATGCTCATGGTCGACACCCTTGAAGATGAAGGATATGACATCGACGAAGCGGCTGACGGTCAGGAAGCGATCGACCGGATCCTCGGCACCGACTACGACCTGATCGTCCTCGATTACATGATGCCGGCCTATACGGGTCTCGAGGTCATCGATCAGGTGCGGAACCATCACGGGAAGAGCGATGTGAAGATCATGATGGTATCGGCGAAGAATCAGCAGGCGGATAAGGACCTTGTCCTTGCCGCCGGTGCTGACTACTTCATGTCGAAACCTTACAGTCCGGTCGAACTCATGGAGAAGATCGGGGACATCCTGAATGGGTAAACTCCTCGATTTCTATCATTCCAGTCTGAGACGGAGGATCATCGTCCTCATGACGGGGTTCATCCTCGTGTTCCTTATAGGAGCAGGCTGTTTATACTGGTACGATCACAAGCTTTCTGTGGAATACGATGAGACGAAAGCCAAGCTCGATGACCGGAAGGAAGTCGCCCAGAAGCTTGACCGGCAGTTCAATCGGATCTTCTTTGAGGGGCGCGGGTATGTGGCATTTGAGCGTGATGAATTTAAGGAAGATATACTTGAATTAGAGAATAAAATAAAGGTAAGCATCAATGAGCTCCGGAGAGTTTCGACTACACCGGATGATCGTATTTTCGCTTCTGAAGTTGAAAGTTTTTACGACTATTATGTAAGAATTGTTGATGAGACTTTCGAACTGATAGATCAAGGGAAAATAGATGAAGTCAAAAAAAACTCGGAAAATGGAAATACGGAAAGGGTCAGCACCTTTCTACGGCAGCTTGACAATTACAATGACAGTATTCAACAGTCTACAGATGAAGCCTATGGGGAACTAAGATCTAAAGAAGCGACAAGTCAAACTGTCTTCCTTTCCTTTGTCTTGATTATGCTTCTCCTTCTGATGCGCATCATGCGATCTATCGCGAGGCAAATCGGAAAGCCCCTGGAAGAAGTCGCTACGTCTGCCCAGCATATCTCCGAGACGGGCACCTATCAGAATTGGTCTTTTGAAAAGGAACGCCAGGATGAAATCGGTCAGTTGTCCCGTGCTTTTGAAAAGATGGTCTTCACCGTTCAAGACAAAGAAGAGCACTTGGTTGCTCAAAATGAAGAACTCCAGGCTCAACAGGATGAATTGGAAGCCCAACAAGAGGAGCTTGAGCGTTTACTTCACCTTGCCCAGGATAGGGGGGGGCAGCTCGAACAAAGGAACGAATTCATCAACGGCATCTCAAACTCTCTGAATAAGGGAGAAGTTCTGGAGAGCATCGTGAAGAGCATGTGTACGATTATAGATGCGCCTCGGGGCATGATTGTCTTGAAGGATGATCATGATACGTATGCATCATTTGGAATATCCGATGAGGCTATCAAACAGTTCCTCACAAATATTGATAATGGGCTTCATCAACGATTATTCGAAACAAAAGAACCGTTTTGTGTGAAACGCAAACTCGATACCTCTGAAAAAGGCTATCATGAAGAACTGATGTATTCCTATGACCTTTTTATTCCAGTTTTATCCAGTGGAGAAGAACTGCAAGCGTTTATGGTTTTCAGCCGATTTGGAGACGGGTATACCGAAAAGGAGCAGAGAGAATATCAAGGGTTTGCAAAGCAAATCTCGATTTCTCTTCGGAATATACTTCTCTATGAAGATTCTGAACGCATTAGACATATGAACCAGGACATCCTGAACAATCTTCAGGAAGGAATTCAACTTGTCGATCCGATGGGAGACAGCCTCCTGGTGAACACCAAATTTGCCAGGATCATCGGAAGTGATATGGATGCCTTGAAAGATGTCCCGTATTCAAAGTGGGGATGTGGCATCGTTACTCAAGTGGAAAATGGAGATGAGCTGAAGGATTATTACCAGAGTGTCATTCGCCATCAGGAAACCGGCAACAGCATGATTTACAGGCTCACAGAAGGAAAAGAAGTCTTCCAAGTGTACTCAACATCTCTATATCATGAAGAGCAACATATAGGCACCATCTTCGTCCACCGTGACATTACAAAAGAATATGAAGTCGACCAGATGAAATCGGAATTTGTAAGTACCGTGAGTCATGAGTTACGGACGCCGCTTGCGAGCGTACTTGGCTTCACGGAACTGATGCTCACGCGCGATCTCAAGCCCGAGCGGACGAAGAAATACTTGAATACTATCTACAAGGAAGCACAGCGACTCACTTCCCTGATTAATAACTTCCTAGACGTTCAGCGGATGGAATCTGGAAAACAGACATTTGAAAAAAAATATGAAGACGTACTGGACATAATCAGGGACATTGTTGATCGTACTAAGGTGAGCTCTCCTGACCACACATTCACCATCGGAAGGGAAACGGATTGCACCATCGTCCTCGGGGACGGGGATAAACTCACCCAGGCGTTCACGAACCTTATTAGCAATGCGGTGAAATATTCTCCAGATGGAGGGGACGTCACGATCCTGATGAAGGAAAAGGGTGATCGCATCTCCATTGAAATCCGTGATATGGGACTCGGAATCCCGGAAGAGTCGATTGGAAAACTGTTCACGAAATTTTACCGCATAGACAATTCCGACCGTCGGAAAATCGGGGGGACAGGACTCGGCCTGACTATCGTCAAGGAAATCCTAGAAGCCCACGGTGGATCTGTGACTGTGTCGTCTGAACTTGGAAAAGGGAGCACCTTCACGGTGAACCTCCCGATTGTCACCTTGGATACGTTCAAGGAAGAAGATCAAGGGAATGGCCTAAATATCCTGGTTATCGAGGATGATATGAGCCTCGCGTCCCTCCTGGCAACGGAGCTTTCGGAAAGTGGGTTCCGAGTGGAGCACACCACAAACGGTTCGAGCGCCATTGAACGTTTACAGCATGCAAAGCCCGATGCCATCGTTCTGGATATCATGCTAGGTGGAAAATTAAATGGATGGGATGTACTGGAGAAAATCAAGGAGGATGAAGGGTTGATCGGTATCCCGATCATCATCTCCTCCGCCCTTGATGAGAAAGAAAAGGGGATGACGCTAGGAGCAAGCGACTACCTCATGAAACCGTATCATCCAAGCAAACTTTCCAAAACCATTCTTCATCTTCTATTGAAAAAAGGGATAAAAGGAAATATCCTTGTCCCAACAGAAGACCGAACAATCGAATGAGACAATGGGACGGTTCCCGTGCTTCCATCAGGTAGCATCGGAACCGTCCCTTTATGTTTTTTGGCCGCATGGGTACGGTTCCTGCGTATCACTCCAGAAGCATTAGAACCGCTTCTCCTACTTGCTAGTTCTCCATTCTTTTGAAAGTAGGCTGTAAGTGACGATGTCGTTGTAATGGTCGTTGATGAATTCGGCGTCGCGGGAGACTCCTTCCTGCTTGAATCCCAGGCGTTCGGGGATGCGGCGGCTTCTCTTGTTGCCTTCTGCGCACTGGATGTCGACTTTGTTCAGGCTGAGGTCGTCAAATGCGTGCTGGAGGAGGGCGTTGACGCAAGCCTGCATGATTCCGTTGCCTTGGGCTTCTTCTGATAGATAATAACCGATGCTGGTGCTACGGGTTTTCCAGTTGATGAAGTGGAGGTTGATCATTCCGACGAGTTTCCCGTGGTGGCGGATGCCGGTGGTGAATCCGTCGTTGGCGGCGAATTGTTGGAGCCAGGCAGGGATGATAGAGTCGCGGTAGATGTCGGGTGATTGGACGCCGTCTACCCAGCCGAGCCAGTGTTTGAGGTGGTGGCGGTTGGTGTCGACGAGGGTGTAGATTTCTTGGGCGTGGTGGGGTTGGAGCAGGGCTAGGGTTAGGTTTGGTTGGACTTGGAATGTGAACATGGTGGTGGTCTCCTTTGATAGTGGTTTGTGTAGTTGGTTACTGGTTCGTTTCGTTCCGCTGCGGACGGCCGCTTTCCTGCGGGGAGGCAGTTGAGCCGCTTCGGCTTGCGCCTGCAGGGTCTCAACCTTGCCTCTGATTCCCGCGGGAGTCGGCCGTCCTCCGCTGCACTGCACTCTGTGGTGTGTACGAGTGTAGCGGTGGAAGATCGACCCCTCAACCCTTTTTTATGGGGAATGAAGAAGGGAATGGTTCGTTCCGTTTCGCTGCGGACGGCCGCTTTCCATGGGGCGTGCGGTGAGCCGCTTCGGCAAGCCTGCAGGGTCTCACCCTGCCCGCTTTTCCCATAGGAGTCGGCCGTCCTCCGCTGCACTGCACTTTGTGGTGTTTACGAGTATAGTAGGTTAAAATCCACACGCATCCCTTCCTTTTGGATGGGTATAGGTATTATAGCTCGCATTCTTGTATTTTCCAATACTTATTTTTCCATGGGATAGGATTGATTTATGGGGATGTGGGTGGTACGATTAGGTTAATGTTAAGGGAAAGGGATGATGGGTGAACGATGGATAACTAATCTTGGTAGGTAGAATTTGAAATGGAATAAATTTCGAATGATATTTAGTAGGATTAGTCTGTCCATTTTTCCCATAGGTCCCATTTCCATCGGGCTTATTTGTGTATGGTAGTTTGCGGCTAATCCTTCCAGAAATCGTGGGAGGATTTTTTGTGTTCTCCCGGAATGAGGAGAGGATTGTATGCAGGAATTAGTGAAAATCGATTCAGTGAACGTTGAAATAGAAGGAACACTATTGTTGGAACAGGTGAAGGCAGGGGTGAGAAAGGGAGAGGTGATCGGTCTCATCGGAAATAACGGGGCCGGTAAATCGACTCTTTTGAAGCTGTTGAACGGGGACATGGCACCGTCATCCGGAAGTATCACACCGCTGATACAAGGGTTGAAGACCGTGATGGTGGAACAGGAAGCGATGGATCACTCAAGGAACGCACTGACTCCTGGGGAAGCAGCCCTCCTTCAGAGATGGGATGTGCCGGATGGAGAGTATGATCAGCTGAGTGGGGGAGAGAAGCTGAAGGTGAGACTCGCACGCGGAATCGCACAGAATGCACACCTGCTGCTTCTGGATGAACCGACCAACCATCTCGATGAAGAGGGGATCGGGTTTCTGATCAAAGAGCTGAAGGGGTATCGCGGGACTGTCATCCTGGTCTCCCACGACCGGGCATTCCTCGATGAGGTGGCCGATGTGATATGGTCCATCGAGAACAAGACGGTTGTGACGTATGAGGGGAACTACTCGGCATACGTGAAGACTTCCGAGCAGCGGAGGCTCACTCAGCAGCGGGCGTATGAGAAGCAGCAGAAGCTCATTGAACGAATCGAAGGACAGATCCAAGACCTTACTTCCTGGTCGGGAAAAGCCCATGCCCAGTCAACAAAGCAGGAATTCCCCAAGGAGTTCTACCGTTCAAAAGCTAAACGGATGGACGCCCAGGTGAAGTCGAAGCGGAAGCGGCTGGAGAAGGAAATCGAGCGGATCAATGCCGATCCTGTCGAGGTGGAGGAGAAGAAACATCTATCGGTCCGTGCAGGCAGGAGGGCCGGCAAACGTCTCCTTGAAGTAAAGGATCTTGGTAAAGCCCATGGAAACAAGGTGCTTTTCCGCAGTGCCTCCTTCACGATTCAAAACGGGGAGCGGGTGGCGGTAACCGGTGCCAATGGGAGTGGGAAGACGACTTTCCTCAATATAATCATGGGGAACGAAGCAGCTGATGAAGGAGAGCTATGGCTTTCACCAGCCGCGAAGATCGGCTACCTCACGCAGGAGGTCTTTGATTTACCCCTCGATGAGACACCGGAGAATCTCTTTTACAGGGAGACATTTCACGACCGGGGGCAGGTGAGGAATCTCATGACCTACCTCGGATTCGGCAAAAGCCAGTGGGAGGAGTCGATCCGCCACATGAGCATGGGGGAGCGGGTGAAGTGCAAGCTCATCAAGTATATCCTCGAGGACCGCGACGTACTGATCCTCGATGAACCGACGAATCACCTCGATCTCTTGAGCCGCGAGCAGCTGGAACACACCCTGGCAGCATACGATGGCACGCTCATCGTTGTCTCCCATGATCGCTACTTTTTGGAGAAGACGACATCGTCAGAAATTGCAATCGGAAATGGGAAGATGGTGCGGAAGTGGGAGCCCGCAGAGCCTTCAAAGGACGAACGGGAAGAGCTCAAGATGCAGCTTGAGACCGAGCGCCAGGAGGTCCTCGGGAAGCTGAGCTTCATGACGCCTGCCCAAAAGGAATACGCCGAACTTGATGCGAGGTTCAATGAACTGACGAAACGAATCAGGGACATGTAAGAGGAATATGCTAGGATAGAAGAAAAGCAATCAGGGGAGAAGCCAATGAAAACTGAAATCTATTTCGTCAGACATGCCCATTCCACCTACACACCGGAGGAGCTCACCAGGCCCCTGTCGGAGAAGGGAATGAGGGATGCCAGACGTGTGACCAGAATACTAGAATTAGAAAACCTTGACCATGTGGTGTCCAGCCCGTTCTTGCGTGCGGTGCAGACGGTGGAAGGGACAGCGGCCTCCTTGAATCAAGACGTGATCCTGCTAGACGGGTTCAAAGAACGGCTTCTATCTTCTGCTCCCTTAGACGATTTTCAAGGAGCCATCCGAAAAGTATGGGAAGAACCCTCATTCCACTGGGAAGGCGGAGAATCGAATGTGGATGCCCAGAAGCGCGGCGTCGCAGCCATGCTCGATCTCCTGAACGAATTCGAAGGGAAGCGCGTGGTCGTCGGAACCCATGGGAATATCATGGTGCTCATCATGAATCACTTTGACCCCCGGTATGGATTGGCGTTTTGGGAGAACCTCGATATGCCCGATGTGTACCGGCTGACCTTTGACGGTGTCGATCTGGTGGGAGTGTCACGGTTGTGGGAGCCCTTTTCAGAAGAGGAAGAGAGCCAATGATAAGCAGTGCCGATCAGGAGGCGTCCCTGAACTCCCTGGAATCGACCTACCGCAAGCTCTCGAACGCCTATGTAAGCATGGAGGGGAAAGGGGCGAACACCACACTGGTGAAAAAGAGGCGTGATGCCGTTAAGGCAGGAATCGAAAGCCTTAGAAGCGACTGGTACGGTAACGATTTTTCACATGAAAGAGACGTCATCGCGACTTCCCAAGTAACGCTGGAGGACATCCTCCCTTCCATTCATAAACAGCTAGCGAAGGCCAAAGATGGAAGCCCCCAGCTGACATTGAACGTACGGAGGCTGACCGCGCTGAATCTGGCCATCGAATCGTTGAAGAACCGCCTTGGATGAGGCGGTTCTTTGCTTTAGTGTGAATCCAAACCCACACAAAAACCCCCTTGCACTCATGCAAGGGGGTTCATTCAAGTCTTATTTAGTTTCTGCGTCGTTACGAGTGATGATACGGTCGATCAGACCATATTCCAAAGCGCGTTCCGCAGTCATGAAGTTATCGCGGTCCGTATCTTTAGAGATCACGTCAAGTGGTTGACCAGTACGGTCAGCAAGGATTTGGTTCAATTTCTCGCGAAGGAAGAGAATGCGTTTAGCCGCAATTTCGATTTCCGTCGCTTGACCTTGAGCTCCTCCAAGTGGTTGGTGAATCATTACTTCTGCGTTTGGAAGGGCAAGACGTTTGCCTTTCGCTCCGGCAGCTAGAAGGAATGCACCCATGGAAGCGGCCATACCGATGCAGATCGTTTGAACATCAGGTTTGATGTACTGGATCGTATCGTAGATCGCCATACCGGCTGTGATGCTTCCGCCTGGTGAGTTGATGTAGATGGAGATGTCTTTCTCCGGATTTTCAGACTCTAGGAATAGAAGCTGGGATACGATTGAGTTTGCCACGTTATCATCGATGGCGCTCCCAAGCATGATTACACGGTCCTTCAATAGACGGGAATAGATGTCATACGCACGTTCACCGCGGTTTGTTTGTTCAATAACTGTAGGAATTAAGTTCATCCTCGTTCCTCCTTAAATGCATCTGTGTATTTTTGAATCATTTCATATTCACTTTGTACTGTTATCATACACTGTTGGTCAATAAAGGTCAAACCTAATGTTTCCTTTATTAACCTGTATGTAAATCCTTTCTACATCATACCCACTCATCCCTTTTTTAAACGGTACAAAAGCTGAAAGTTTCGTGATTGCTCCCCCTTGCCAACGGGTAAAATGAGAAGTGTACCCTTCTGTGAGAATCAGATCTGAAACGGAACAAAAGGAGCCGATACTATGAACCTACAACTCATCAGAAACGCAACCCTCATCCTTGACTACGCAGGCACGCGATTCCTCATTGACCCCATGCTCGCACCGAAAGGGACTTATCCCCCATTCACGCCGTCAAAACGGGATGACATCAAGAATCCCATCGTCGATCTGCCAGAATCCGTTGACGCCATACTGGAGGGAATCGATGCCGTGATCCTCACCCATCTCCACCTGGATCACTTCGATGACACGGCAAAAGAAGTCCTCCCTAAATCCATCAATCTATATGTTCAGAATGAAGCCGATGCCGGAGAAGTCAAAAAAGCAGGCTTCACGAATGTACACGTGTTGAATCACGAGCAGTTCAACGGCATCGAACTCACTAAAACCAAAGGCAAGCACGGAAGGGGAGAGATTCTCAAACGCACCGGGACCGTCAGCGGCATCGTCTTCAAACATGAGAACGAGAAAACCCTCTATGTAGCCGGTGACACCGTATGGAATGAAGAGGTAGAAGAAGGAATCCACACCCACCATCCGGATATCATCGTCGTCAACGCAGGAGACAACCAGTTCCTCGAAGGCGGCTCCATCGTCATGGGAAAAGAAGACGTCCTTCAGACCGCGAACGCAGCACCCGAAGCCACCATCATCTCGGCCCATATGGAAGCCGTCAACCACGGCACGCTTTCAAGGGAAGAACTCAAGAACACCGCAGCAGAGAAAGGGCTCCAATCCCGTATCCTGGTGCCGGATGACGGAGAATCCTATACGTTCTAACCTTATAAAAAGCCAAGATCCTTCCTAAGGATTCTTGGCTTTTACATAAGGTATTAAGAGGAGAACCCAAAAACATCTTGCATTGGAGACTTTTCTCTATTATAATTAGTTCTCGTGACAGTAACTAAAACATGCCCTCGTGGTGCAACGGATAGCACGTAAGATTCCGGTTCTTAAAATGGGGGTTCGATTCCCTCCGAGGGCGTACCGCAGTACATTTGGAAAAAGGTATAAAAAGTAGAGGACACTTATAAATGTTGATATATCAACGTTTGTAGGTGTTTTTTATTTTTCTCTTGAGGAGAGGGAGGCGATAGAAAAAGGTTGGAATTGAATCGGTTTTACACATTTTTTACACATTGGCCATTTGCTCGAACGTATCTACAGCAGCCTTTGTGTCTTCTTCACGTAACTCTTTTATGACATGTGCGTAATGTCTTAAAGTAGTATCGATGGTGGAATGACCTAACCGTTCAGATACATAATAGATCGATACTTTTCGATACAAAAGAACACTGGCATGAGTATGGCGTAGACCATGAATTGTAATTGGATCAATATTAAGTTCTTTAAGTAGACCTCTCAAAATCTTATTGGCATTTTCATTGGTCAAAACTTTGCGAGCATTATGTGGGCTGAAAAAGACTAGACCTTCAATATTCGGTGGTGTTGCTTCGAATAGGGCTTGGAACTTACCCATTGTTTTGCCATCCATTTTTATTATTCGATTGGACGGGTCATTCTTTGTTTTTGTGAAACCTTTACCGGTCTTATAATCCCAGGTCTTATTAATGGTGATTTCTCCAGAGGTGAAATTGAAGTCTTTTCGTGTAAGGCCAATCATTTCTGCAAAGCGCATTCCGGATGTAAGGCCAAGCAAAAGCAAGTAATAGACTAGGCTTCTGTCTAAACGGTTGTAAATCTCATTCATCACTCTTTTGCTTTCAAAATAATTTAAGTGTTTTTCTTCAGGACGCTTTGCTTCTACACTCCCTGTTACAACAACATCTCGGGTAAAATCAACTCTAATGATACCTTCATCAATTGCTTCCCTCACACAAGCGCGAATGTGGACATTCAACTTTCTAGAGGTTTCTTTAGCATGAGTTTTTCCGTATTCATTAAGGAAAGCTTGATATTCACGCTTGCTGATATCCTGAATTGCTTTTCCACCAAAGCATTCTTGGATAGTTTGCAGCGTGTCTTGATACCTTTTTAATGTGATCTCACTGATATTCGTTTTATAAACACCTATCCAGTCTTTAAAGTACTGATCAAAGGGCTCCTTTTTTAAAGTAGGGACAATCCCTTTACGCAGGTCTTCTTCTATTTCTGACGCTGCTACTTGGGCCTCCTTCTTGGTCCTGAAGCCACTTTTACGAATTGGTTGTGCTTTTCCGTTAACCATTCTGCTTACAGTGTACTGCCATGTTTTACCCCTTTTTGAGAAGCTCGCCATATCAAATCCTCCTTAGTTAGTGGCTAAAATCAAACCATTCTAATACACCTAGCGGGTTCAAACATACGGTGAAATTTTTATAAGAGACATAATCTCCGTACTTCTCGATATAACGTTCAATAGTCCTCTCCACAAAGTCTTCGGTTACCCCTAAATATTCGGCTAATTCAAATTTGTTTTTCACATGGGCTTTATGCGCAGAGACGATCTTGCTAATGGGAATTGTATATTCGTATGCCCAGGTTCGTGCTCTTTGTTCTTGCTTCCTATTAACAAGTTTAGATTGGTCGATAATGTTTCCAACGGACGTATTATAGTGTCCAAACTCTTCTGCTAAGATTGAATACTTTTCAGAATCAGTATCTATTGCTTCATTGATCCAGATCACATCATCACTATATAGACCCTTAATTCTTCCTTGCATCTTAACTTCGAATACTGATACCCCTGCATTGACCACTTCGTTTAACAACTTCTCATAAAGCACCATCATTCACCTTTTTCTTTTCGCTTTAGTTTCACAAATTGTTTAAACCGCTCAATTTCTTCTAACTCTTCTTTAGTCCACTCCTCTCCGTCATGATGTGCTGCAATTGTTTCATTTGAGTCATTAAACCTTTTTACATTAGTTCTACCTAATAAATAATCTGTTGAGACATCAAAGTAATCAGCTACTTTCTGGACGTTTTCACTTTTTGGAGATACTTTGTCCCATCTCCTTATTTGGCCATTGGATATTCCTATTTTTCTTTCTACTTCCGCAAAAGTAATCTTCTTTTCATCACATAGTTCTTTTATTCTTTTCACTAAACTCATGTGTACCAGCCTTTCTGGAGCTTACTGAATAGAATTATTAACTTTTAAGTCATTATTTGTTGACTTATGACTTTTAAGTTATTATACTGTTCACATAAGCTAATTTGTTAGCTAAAAAGTCATTAAAAAACAAGACCTAATTTAATAGCATTTTTGACGTTGGGGAACGAGATAAATGTATTAATAAAGGCTTTTAAGGCTTATTTAGCTATGTTTTGATAATAGCATTAAAGTCATTTAGGGTCAATGTAATTAGCTAATAAATTAGCTTAAAAATTATCATTGTGTACAAAAGTAAACAGTGGAGAAGAAACTCATTGAACAGAGGTGAAGGAAATGTCAGAGGAGATAGGTATGAAAGTTCGTTCAGAACTATTTAAGCGCAAGATGAGTCAAAAACAGTTAGCGATTATGTTGGGTATCTCTAACGCATATTTGTCAGATATTATCTACGGTCGTAAGAACGGCCCTAAAGCTCAAGAGCATATCAGGCACATTCAAAAAATCTTAAGTATTTAAGGGAGGGCTTCTACATTGCAAAGCTTTGATCTTCAGCTATCAATATCTCTACCAGAGAATCTAGTAGTAATTGAGAGAGTAGAGTACGAGAAGTTCCTTAATCAAGACCTAAAAGGTCAGTGGTGGTCAATGAAGGATCTGGAGGAAAGAACTAATAAAAAAATTGAGTGGCTAAAGGAAAACGTTCTTTATGTTAAGCGTTTTAAAGAAGTACTGGATGTTAATCAAGGAGGATTTGTGTATTACCCGCAAGGTAGAGGACAGTGTTGGTCCTTTCAAGCAACTAGAATGTCAGAGTTTCTTGAAAAGAACTTCGCAAGCATTTATTCAAGGTGAAGGGAGTTGTGATAAATGATTAGCACATTATTAACCGAGTATTTAGCCGATGGAGATTTTCACACCAAGATTGAAGGTGTGGAATACTCAACGGACATTAGAGAGATCGTCACAGTCGAGTACATGTTGGACAACCCGATGGATTGAAAAGAAGGCTTTGGGAGGAGGTGGATCAAGTGAAGGTACAGATTGGTGAGTGGCTCTCAATGCCACCAGTTGAACGATATATGCTCATTTTGAAAAGGGCTTCAGAAAATCAGAAGGGGGTCAAGTAAATGAAAAAAGGCTTTCTTGATGATCGGGGAGAGGTAGTGGAGATTACTTGGGACCAATATCAATACTTCCTATGGGCGGGGTTCCCAGAGGGTGTCGTCATTATTCAGGCACCGGATGCTCCTCATGAAACGTAAAAAGACCCGTGCTGGCACACGGATCTTTCAAAAAAAGTGATTCCTAAAACAGTTGAGTACATTGTACTGGAATCACCAACCAAAATCAAATGGAAGGTGAAGAAATGCAAATCGCTTTTAAAACACTGGCACTTAAAAACTTCAAGAACCACAAATCAATAACTGTCAATTTCGGTGACGTGACCAATATCAAGGGTCGCAATGGAACGGGCAAGTCCTCGATCGGGGATGCGATCACATGGGTTCTCTTTGGAACAGATAGTGCAGGAAGTAAGCTCGATCCACGCCCCATTGATTCGGAAGAGGGGACAGAAGCGACAGTGGAGGTGCTGATGTCCATTGCTGGCAAAGATGTCATGTTCGGTCGGGTTCAGAAGAAAACAGCCAAATACTTCATAAATGAGATTCCAAAGAAAGCCACCGAGTTTAATGAGTTCATAGAAAATCAGTTTGATAAGAACCTCTTCCTATCACTGTTTAACCCAAGCCACTTTTTCACGCAGCATTGGCAGGATCAGCGAAGCCAGTTGCTTCAATACGTGAGCGAGCCTCTAAATAAAGAAATCCTGGCCGAAATGTCTCAGGTAGATCGGGATCGCTTAGAAGGGCCATTGAAAAAACACTGCCTAGATGATCTTGATAAGCTCCATCGGGAAAAGGTACGCACAAATGATAAGGCATATGAACGAGCAGCTGAACGCGTTCAAGCGTTGGAAGAACAAGCGAGTAAAAATGACGGGCAAACATTCGACATTGAGGTTGCTCATAAGGAAATCAAATCCTTGCATAAGCAAAAGACAGCCATACAGGAAGAAAACGACATTCGACAGAGAGCCAAGACAGCCAGGAGTCGAGTGGAAGGGCAGATTGATAACCTCACTGACCAAATTACGCAACAGACACATGTTGTTCAGTCTATCAAGGATGAGGAAGTGCAGGAGCTATGTAGCACCTGTCACCAACCACTGACTGAAGAGGCAATTCTTAAAGTGAAGGAAAACCGTCAGGCAAGATTCAATAAGGAAGTAGCCACCGGGAAGGCACTGGTACAGAAAGTGAATGAGCTGAAAAAGTCACTTTCAGATATGCCAGTGGCGGAGGCGGCCGATACTGATGAGCTCAATGAGATTGAATCACAGCTCATGGAACTTCAAATGGCTTCAAAGCAGGCAGAGCAGGCAAGTAGCCTAGCTGAAGACATTGAGGCAGCGAAAGAAAAGAAAGAGGCAATCCGGAGAGAACTTGTGACTTCAAAGGGGATTGTGGATGCCATCAAAGAGTTCAAAACGAAACGCTCTGAGCTGATGGTCAGCAAAGTGGATGATCTATTCACCTCCATATCGGTCAAGCTCTACGAAACTCTCAAAAACGGAGAGGAGAGAGCCACCTTCGAAATTGAGATGGACGGTAAGCCGTACAGTAAGCTTTCCACGGCAGAGAAGATCAAGGCCGGATTAGAACTCATCGAAGTTCTCAGTATGCAGTCTGAGTTGGTTACGCCAACATTCGTGGATAATGCTGAATCCATTTTGAATTTCTCCGCTCCTGCAGGTCAGCTCATCGTAGTCAGGGTCGTGGATGAAGACTTAAGCATTAAAGCAATAGAAATCAAGGGGGATGAAAAACAATGACTCGAAATAATCATCTTGCACCGATTAATACAAAGGAATTTGAGAATTACTTCTCGGAAAAAGAGCTTGAGGTAGTGGTGAATTCCATTGCCAAGGGAGCCACGAAAGAAGAACTAGCCCTGTTCATCCAGATCTGTAAGCAAAACAACTTGAATCCATTTAAAAATCATATTTACTTCATAAAGTACGGGAATCAAATGAGCATCCAGGTATCAGTGGAGGGCATTCAGTATCTGGCCCAACAGCGTGAGGACTACAAAGGAGTTACAGTCCAACTGATCCATGAAAACGATGACTTCGAAATCGGTGTAGATCCGGAAACCCAAGAACTCAAGATCGAGAAGCACTCCATTAAAATCCCTCGTGGGAAAGTGGCCGCAGCTTATGCTATTGCCAAGCGTGAAGGGTATCCGGATAAGGTGGTCGTCATTGAGGCGGATGAGGTGGAGCATCTCCGAACCAAGTCGGGATCTCAGTGGAAGACGTACTACAATGATATGTTCAAAAAGCATGCACTCAAGCGGGCATTGAAGCTTCAGTTCGGGATTGATGTGGATGATGCCACAGGTGCCCAAGAAGATAACATCGATGCGTATCAACCCAGGGAACGGAAGGACATCACTCCGGAAAATCTTGACCATGAGGGTGGCCAGGAGGACGACGCAGAAACCATCAAGAAAGCTTGGGACGACATTGACGATAAGGTGAAGGCTTCGTCACTTACCAAGAAAGACGTAACTGACCTGGTTAAATCAAACTTCAACAAAAAGCCGGCTGATCTGAACCTTAGCCAGGTGACTGGCCTGTCGAGATTAGTGGATTTGAAAATCCAAGAAGCGAAAAAAGCAGATGCCATTGAAATGGAGTTTAACTTTGATGAGGAACAGCTGGACTAACCTATAAAGATAAGGTTCTGGAATTTGTCTAGATCGGATAGAGAGAAAGGGGTGAGGTGCTGTGACAGTAGGTGGATGGGTTAAGGTGCATCGGAAATTACTTCAGAGTGATATCTTTCAGAACGAAAAGCTACTGAAAGTGTTCATGTACTGCCTACTAAAGGCATCTCATTCTGAATATAAACAGTTAGTCGGGATGAAAGTGGTTGAATTAAAACCGGGACAATTTGTGTTCGGTAGAAGTAAAGCAGCATCCGAAATGAACATGAAAGAATCGACAGTTTGGATGTACATTAAGCTGTTAGAAAAACTCGGATCAATATCTATAAACAGTAACAACAAATTTTCCATCATAACCGTTGATAAATGGGAGGATTATCAGTCTCAGGAGTCAGATGGTGAACAACAAAATGACAACAAAATGACAACAAAAAAACAACAAAATAACACAAACAAGAACTTAAAGAATTTAAAGAACTCTAGTAGTAGTAGTGGTGGTCAAGATGAGGTAATTGAATTCTATCATGAAAACCTTCAAGTCGGGGTCTCATCTTCCCCATATGTTTATCAACAAATTCAACACTGGATGAATGACTTCGATTCAGAAATTGTATTGGCAGCAATGAAACTCTCTGCCAAGAAAGAAAAAAGAGGTTTCGACTACACCGAAGGCATCCTAAAGAAATGGGTCGAGGCAGGGGTTAGATCAATTGATGACGCACGGAAGTTTGAACAGTCTTTCAAACAGCGAGGGAGAAAGGGTAGTGCCAAGAGACCTAGTAAGGAGGATTTTGATCTCAATGACTAAAGAACAGGTTTTTGAAGTGATGAGCTTATTTAAAGAAGTCTACAACAACTTTCATTTTGACCAAACAAAGCTAAATACGTGGTACCGGTTGTTAAAGGATAAGGATTCCGCGGTCATCCTGCAGAATGCCGAAAAGCTTTCACTGTGCTCGAAATTCGTGCCCTCCTTATCAGAACTGGTTCATTACTCAGAGGAGGAACCACCATCCGGTCCGGCTGTACCCACTGCTGAGGAGACACAACAAATGCTCCAGGAAAGAGCCAGGAGCAGAAGGAATGCCGCAAGTCCGGAGGTAAGGGAAAAGGCGCTGGCCGAGATCAGAAGAATCCTAAACATCCCAGATGAGGTGGAAAAGAATGAATCAGTTGGTTGAAGAACCTCAACTCATGAATGCAGAGGCCGAGCACTCTGTTATCGGATCTATTCTCCTGGAAGGTGACTTGATTAAGGATTGTGTCTTGCAGCACGATCACTTTCACATCATGGAGAACAAGCGAATCTTTTGGGCCATGGGCCGTTTAGACAAGAAAGGGATCCCGATTGACATCACGACCATCGCTGATCTTCTTGAAGAGGATGTTGATAAGATCGGAGGAATCAAGCATTTGCTCAAGGTGGCCGAGTCTGTTCCGACGACAAAGAACTTCAAATTTTATGAATCTCTGGTCCTGGAAAACTGGCGGAAACGAAGATCACTGCAGTTGGCCAACGATTTTAAGAAGCAATTGGTCCAGGAGGATCCGGCAGAGGCGATCCAAACGGTCATCGGTGAATTGATGAAGGTGCAAGAAGAGGAGACCGCGGATGACGATGGCAGCATAAAAGAAGAGCTGCTAAACGTCTATGAGCAGTTAAGCACTCAAACGGATCAAATGACGGGCATCCCCACCGGTTTCGATGAATTAAACAAGCTCACTGGCGGCCTCCAGGAGAGTGACCTGATCATTATCGGGGCTAGGCCATCCATGGGCAAAACAGCCTTTGCTCTAAATGTAGCCTTTAACGCAGCTGAAGAGGGCGAAATCCCGTGCATATTCTCACTGGAAATGCCTAAGAAACAGTTACTCAAGAGGCTCATATCGATCTCGGGCAATATCGATGCGCAGAAGATGAGAAATGCAAGTGAAGACTTCACGGATCATGATTGGCAAAAGTTCTCCCACGCGCTCGGCATCCTCAATAACCTGGATTTACATATTTTCGATCGCCCGAGTGTAACGGTGAACTACATCTGGACCAAGGTGAGAAAGGTTAAGCGAGAGAATCCCGGCAAGAAGCTGCTGGTGATGATTGACTACCTTCAGCTGATCATGGGGAATGCAAGCTACCGCGGGAACCGGCTCCAGGAGATCAGTGATATCAGCAGGAGCCTCAAAGCGATGGCAAGGGAGCTTGATGTCAACGTAGTGGCCCTCTCACAGCTTTCAAGGGGTGTAGAGCAACGACAGGACAAACGGCCGATGATGTCCGATCTGAGGGAATCTGGGCAGATTGAGCAGGATGCAGATATCATTGGGTTCCTTTACAGGGATGACTACTATTACAAAGATTCTGATCTAAAGGGAATCACAGAGCTAATCGTCTCCAAGCACCGTAATGGGCCAACTGGGACCGTCAAACTCGGGTTTGTAAAGGAGTACGGGAAGTTTATCAACCTGGTCAAGCAAGAGGAAATGAATTTTATGTAAGGAGGGATGACCGTGAGAGCCACTGTACCCTATGGGCAATTAAGAAAAGGAATCCAAATCCAAAAAGATTTTTATAAAAGTGAACTTTTGCAAATGGACTACTTTAAAACGCCATGTGGAAAGCAACTGTACGAACTCACCTTATCAGAACTCGAGCAGGTCTATGAAAACGAGAAAGCTAGAAGGAGGAAGCGAGCATGAGATTTATCGGAATCGATCCGGCATCGAAAACTGGGTTTGTGGCCTTAGACGATCGTGGTGAAGTGGTCAGAGAAAAGGAACTATCCGGAATCGGGGACAAGGATCCCAAACGGATGGTGACCCTGATTCACGAAATCACTACACACCTGCAGCCAGGCGACCACATCTGTATTGAGGGATTCCCCTATAGCACACAGAAGGCCATGTTCGCCGGGGGCTTGCATCACGGAATTCGGAATGAAATGTTTAAAAGGCGCCTTCCTTATCACGAGGTTGCCCCCAATGCCGTCAAAAAGTTTGTGGGAGTGACCGGCTGGACGGGAGAAAAGGGCAGCAAGAAGAGGCTAACAGGTCCACAAAAGAAGCGAGAAGTGATGAAGGCTGTCTTCAACGCGTTTGGATATGAACACCGGAGCGACAACGTAGTAGATGCCTATATTCTGGCTAAGATCGCCTTTGCCACTTTTGCGATCCAAGAGAGTGGAGAGATAAATCTGACAGTAAATCAGTCTCAAGTCGTTCAGGCGATCCTCCAGGAAACCCCTGATGTGAAAAAGAAGGCATGAGCATAAGGCATAGACCATTGAAGAAAGTCGTGTTCGGTATGACAGAGAAGACCATTGGGAAGGTCATTGCCGACCATGAGGATCGTGGGTGGAGACAATCAACACCAATCAAGAAACATGGATACGGGTTAGGATGCCAAATGATCTGGCAGAAAAAATAGATGGTAAGGGAGACAGAGACATGAGCAAAACTCAACTTAACGTGTTTTTCAAGATGCAGCAGAAGGACGATAAGAAAGAGGTTCTGAAGTTTGAAATTAAAGGGCAGGAAGAGGGAGACGAGTCAACCACCGCCCTTTATGGCTTGGCAGGGAGCATCATCCTATTTGAAATTGAAGGGTGTGCAGCTGGTGAGACTTCGGCCGAATTCATGAACATTCAGCGAGACTCCAAGAAAACGGCCATGAAATTTGCGATTAAAGGGGATTCGGAGAAAAAGGCACAGGAGCTTTATAAGTACGCCGGCCGCAATGTGAACCTCTCCATTCAACAATCTCAAATGAGCATTGAAGAGTTCTACGAAGACAATCCAGGCATTGAGTACCAGGTAGACGAAAACGGAAATGTCGAGGTTCCAAAGGATCAACTGAGCATTGATGATGTAGAGGATCAGGAAGAGCAGGATGTTGCGGATCTGTTTGAAGAAAAAGAGTTGCACTGATTAAGTAAATATCAAGGAGCAGTTTGTAGGGATAGCTGCTCCTTGATAAAAATATTTCTGATAACACCGTCTAAAACTTATTTCTGATTTTCACTAAATTTGTTTTTGAAGTAAAGGTAATCAACCTTGTGTTTAGTGGCCATAAGCTGTGATGCAAGTATAGCTGTATAAATTGTTGTTAGGAGGACTCCCAAAATCGCAATACTAAACAAAGAATCACTTTTACCGTTCATATCTATACACCCTCTTTAATTGGATAGAGGTATTTTCACCTTAGAACATTAATTTATACATTTACTTGATGAACAGGCATTTGAACTAACAAAAAGTTTTCATACCGTTAAGATATATAAACAGAAGATCTAGAGCTTTTCTAGCATATTGCTAAAAGAATTTGCTTATTAAGTCAAGGTAAAACATCCCGTATACCCAAATAGCAAACCCTACCAAGCAGAATAGTCCAACTAAGTTCCGAGTAATCTTTTTAGGAATTCCGACATTCTCAAGAATTAATACAGGAATAACGGAAGTAGCTAATACCATAATGCATAGAGTAGCTAAAGCCAAAGCAAGTCCATTAAACACTGAAGTATCCAGTGCTTCAAACATATCCTCACCACCTAATGTGAATCAGAAACATTCCTGATTTATGAGTAATTAAGACTAAGAATATTTTACCATAACGGGAGGGGTAATAGTGGGAAAACAATTGTTCATGCTACCTGAAATCGACAGAGAAAAGACCAAGGCAGCTGTTGAGTCCGCTTTAGACATGTATCGATTTTACTTACTAACAGTGCATTAAGATCAGCTCCCTAGGGTGACTGCAACGTACTCTTTAATTCCTCCGGCATTCTCGAATCAGTTTCATTCTTCTACCGAGCAGGATGTTGCGGATCCGTTTGAAGAGAAAGAGCTGCACTGATGAACATTGACCAGGGAGAGGCGGAGCTGCCGCCACTCCTTGGTGAAAATAAAACTAGAGGGTAATCAAGGTGGATAATAAGGAAACTATGAAAAGCTTTAATGCATACGTCAAAGAACAAGATACTGGGGCACTAGATCGGATAAAAAAGCGAACCATTGGGATTTGAAGACCGTCTGAAATACCTTAGTTGAAAAGTATGATTTTTGGATCTTTCTTGGAGCAGTGAACTAGCATTGCATGTAATTGACCTCGATGGTGATAGACATGGGCAAGAATTTCAATTAACCATTCATAACGGGTATAGGTAGCACCCCAGTAAGAAGTAGTTTGTTTATTCAATTGTTCAACTGTTAGTTGCATATAGTTGGTTTTTAATGCATTGAAATTTTTGATTAAGCCCTCTTTTATGTCATCTAATGTTTTGTAAGAAACTCCAGCATAAAAACTCTGCATTTCTTTTTCTGAAGCTTCCTTAGAAATCCGCCAATCAGCTTCACAAATTATTGCAATGTGCTCTAGTAGTTCCCCTATTGAATGTTTATCAAGAGTAGGTCTCTTTTGTAAGTCGGCTTCACTTAGAGTCCCTACCATATCAATAGTTGTACTTATTGCTAATTCAATCTGATCCAAAATGCTCTTACAGCTCAAAAATATCACCCTTTATTGGTTTTTATGTACACCAAAAATTATACAGCAATATCGTAATTAAAAACCTAAAACCTTTTTTTTACGAATCACCGATGTAACTCTTCGTAATAGTGGGGAGAACAGCATTCAAGCTTACAAAAAAAATCAGACCGAATGTAAAAAAGACCGGCATTGACCCTGCCGACCTTGATGAATTTCTCGTCAAAGAATATTTTACCATAAAGGGGAGGTTCAATGTTGGGAAAACAATTGTTCATGCTACCTGAAATCGACAGAGAAAAGACCAAGGCAGCTGTTGAGTCCGCTTTAGACATGTATAGGTTTTATTTACTAACAATACCCGAAGATCACCTTCCAAAAGTGACGGCAACGTATTCATTAATTCCACCGGCATTCTCGAATCAGTTCCACTCTTCCACCGAGCAGGCTGTTGTTAATCGTGTAGATCAGGAGCTGGCTAAGAAGAAACACATCGAATGGGTTCTTAGGGGAGTAAATCGGTTGAATAAGATGGAGCGTGAAATCATCTATAAGCGATACCTGGAGGATGAAGAGATATTTGATTATGAGCTTTATAATGAATTAGGGATGAGTGAAAGAAGGTATTATAGGATAAAAGCGAGAATATTTTATAAGTTAGCTTTTATACTGAGAATTGAAGTTTATAAAGGCGAGAAGCATTCTTAATGGATGCTTTTTATTATGAGGTTATAGGGGAGATGTTTTTTATGTACGGAAAAGAAAGGTTTGTTTGTCCACAATGTGGAACTGGCACAAGTCACAGTTGGTATTTTGTGGGAGCTGGAAGTGGTGAAATGTATATGAGTTATACTGCACATCATAATATCATCAAAAACATTGATGAAGAGGATTATGCCTTATCAGTGTGCCATTACTGTGATGACTTTTGTTTGTGGAAAGAGGGAGAGTTAGTTTATCCAGTAACTAACCTGCAAATTACTGAGCCCAATGAGGATCTTCCAGAAGATATAAAAGAAATATACAATGAAGCAAGGAATATTTTTCAATTTTCTTCACGTTCCTCTGCAGCCCTATTAAGACTGGCTTTGGAATCTATACTCAATCAACAAGGTTATAATAGTGGAAGGCTAGTTGATAAAATAGATTCTTTAGTAGATTCTGAAGGAACATCTGAGGAATTAGTTATGGCTGCTGAAATAATTAGGCTTTATGGGAATTCGTCTGCGCATGTTGGTTTTATAGATTTAAATGAGGATAAAGAAGCTGCTGAAGAGTTGTTCATGGTATTAAATCTGATTGCTGAACACCAATATACAAAGCCAAAGAGGCTACAAGCATTAATTGACAAATTACCTGCAGAAAAAAGAGAAAACATAGAAAAGAAGTTAGAGCAGGTTAAAAAGTAATGGCAGACTAATGGCAAATAAATGGCAATTAGTTGGCAAAGCATTTCATCCTGACCGTGCTATTATGGTATTAACGAAATATATCAAAGAGGGCTCCTTTTTATTGAGGGAGCTTTTTGTACGTCTCGTTCTTTTTTTTAGGTTATTAAGTACACTAATGTCAAAATTCTAAGGATTTTTTTCATAACAATTTCGGGTTGAAACACCTTTTTTGTAAAATAATGTAGTAATATGGGTGTAAATGCTTATAGGGGGAAATTAGTTATGATTGTATTTGTTCCAGGAATTAAGGGAAGTGAGTTGTTTGAAGGGGACAATAAAAGATGGTTTCCTTCTACTGAAAAAGATATGGATTTATTAGATATTAAGAATGAATTGCAAGCAAATTCCATTATTAGGCATGTAACTCCATATGGGGCAACAAAATTCACCAAATATATATACAAAGGAATCCTAGATGAATTTGGAGAGAGCTCATTTTCTCTTTTCCCATATGATTGGAGAAAATCAATTTTAGACCATGTAGACTCGCTAGTGTCTACTATTATGCGAGAGTATGAAGCGACAGGGGAATCAGTTACCGTTGTTGCTCATAGTATGGGGGGATTGTTAGCTAAAGCAGCTCTCCTTAAAATCAATGATGAAGGGTTATCAGACAAGGTTAATAAACTTGTTACTATAGGGACTCCCTGGAATGGTGCACCTGATTCATTTAAAGCTTTATTATACGGTGAACCAGGTATCTTTGAAGATTTTACTAATATCTTTCAGTTCGCTAACACAAAAGCCACCCGTAAAATTGCTAGGATGTATCCTTCTGTATATCAGTTATTGCCGAATGAAACCTACTTTCGCAATCCAGATGGGAATTTTATTGCTACTAAAGATGGCATGGATATGGCATTTAGTAGCTTTAAAACAATGATTCAAAATTTGCATGATTCTGACAAGGAAGAAAGTGAATTTGTAGACGTTTGGAAAACCTATATAGATCCACTACAAAAGGTTTTAAGTGCTGAACTGCCAGAGGAGATTCAGCATGATTGCCTAATTGGATATGACCAAGCAACTTTATATAGAGTTCCTGAGAAAATTAGTAAAGCTGGAGAATTACTAAAAAAATATAAAAATCCCTCCGAATTTAAAAATGGAGATGGTGTAGTTCCGTTACATAGCGCAGTTCCAATTCATACTGCAAATTTATACTATGTGAAAGGAGAGCACTCTTCTTTATGCTCTTATCCTAATGTTGCTGAGTTTATCAAGTGGTCTACAGGTTATGGGCAAGTAGAGGATTTACCTAAGGGAATTATAACTAATGATAGTGATGTTGCCCCTAAAAACAACAATTTAGTGGCGGGTTTTATGACTAGGATAATGTGTCCGGTAGAATCTACGATAGTTGATGAGGAAGGTAAATATGTCGCTGGTGTATTTGATACTAGTATCTCAGAAATTAGTGAGTTATCCTCTAGTGAAAAAGTGAAGTTTTTTAATATTGGTGAATCAAAATATGCATATTTCCCCCAAGATATACCTGAAGAGTTGGCATTTGAAATTAATGCTTATAAAGAAGGTATTGCTCAAGTATCTATAGAAGTATTTGACAAGAGTGAAGTAGGTACTAAATCATTGAGATTTGATACTATCCCAGTGAGTAAGGACAAATCCGCTAAATTACGAATACCTGGGAAAGAAAAGGTTGATGCTTCAGTTCTTGAGTATCAGGGTGAATATATTGAACCAAAAATTATGTCGCCAAAAGATAAAGAATCAGTTAAGAAACATCCAATTCCTAAGATAGATGTGAACATTTTACCGCATGGAAATACTAAAAAGACTCCATACCTCAAAGCCTATTCCGGGCCAGTTACTATATATATAGAATCAGATGAGGGTGAATTTATAGATGAATTATTTTTTTCTATAGACGGGAAAGATGTAAGAAAATACAAAAATAATGAGTTGATTGATTTAGAATCAGGTCAGTACACCATTGAAGCTTTTGGGAGAGATATATTTGATCGCGTAATTAAATCTTCTTCAAAAGTTATTAGCATAGAGAAAAATCCACCTAAAACAAAAGCTGAGCTATTTGTTGATCCAGAGGGAATTCTTCTTCAATTTACTGGGCAGAGTGTACGGGTTAAACCAAAGACACACTTTAGAATATTAGAGGAAAAAGATTTAAATAGTCTTAGTGAGGAAAATGTGAAATGGGAGGAAGTTACAGAGCAAACAAATAAGATTAAAGTACCCACTAAAACGCTTCGAGGAAACAAGAATTCAAAAGTTACAATAGAATTCTACTCTGAAATTACAGATTTTGAACTGAAAGAAGAAATTCAAACCTTAGAATTTAGTTTAGGTGAGATCCCGATGCTAATGTGGGAAGAAACTACTTCTGCAGTTACTCCAAAGCTAATTTGGGATTCACTATTTCAGTTGAACCAGCTAGAAATAAATGAGTATAATATTGAACAAAACGTTCAAAATAAGTATACCAAGATAGATCAAAATCAAGTGGTTGGTGACAACGTAAAAAGTGTTCGATTTAGCTCAGAATTTTTTAATGTAGAAGTATTCTTCTCTGAAAAATATTCACTTTATTTCAGTGGACCACCCACAGAACTTCTCAAACAAGGACAGAAGTATAAATTTTCGTTTGAACTTAGAACAGAACGGGGTAATGAAAAAATTATAACAACTAATCCAACGGCTAGGCTAAAAGCAGTCAAAGCAAAGAATATTAAGGATAAGATTCTTGATTTGACAGAAAAGGATGGAACTTTCTTTGGTAGCTTTACGGTTGATGGAAACTTTATTAAGTATAAGCATAGGTTAATTGTAACTGATCAGAAAAACGTCTCTCCACCTCTTAGAGATACTGTACTTATCTTAGGGGAGGAAGATAAAGATTAGAGGTGAGTAGATGCCAACGTGGATATTAATTCATGGGAGTTTGATGGTATTTTGGTTTATTTTTTGGGCTTTAATGTATTATTTCAAGCTATGGAGAATAGGCTTTCCATTTAATAAATCAACGGCATTTAAAGCAGTCTTTTTATATCTATTCCCTATTAGTTGGCTGGCTTGTTCTGTAATTTTAGGAACGATAACAAGTGTTTTATTAGATAGTAATCTTTGGAATGTATTATTAGCTATAATACTCCCACTCCTGGTCTTAATTGCATACTCGCTTAATATTTTTGTGAGCAGGTATTTATTTTTTAGAAGTGAAGCCAGTAACGAATCCGCTGTTAATAAAACGAAAGAAGATATGATGAAATGGACTAAGCAATTTCCATTTATAAAAGAAGATAATCTTTCTATACAATTATATATATCGAATAATAAACCTATTGCCAAGATGTACCTTTATGAGTTAGGTTCTAAGGAAATGGAAATTGTAAAAAAGAAAGAAAAAGAACTGCCAGAGCACACTTCGCTCTACTTTCTAAAAAAAAACTTTAGTTTTTAACTTTTCGTTTCAAAGAAAGTTTGCACAGTAATTTAGGAAAAGTGAAACAAGAAAGAAAGGCTCCTATTAACTGAAGGGGCCTTTCTTCCTTTAAATGATTTATTTAATTTATCCAGTACAATCACAGGCGGTACACAAAGTATATATAATAGGGCAAACATATTATTAATTATGAAAATTAAAATGGTGATAACTGTGAAAATTAAACGTGAAATTAGAAGTTACATTGGACTAACAGTTTTAATAATTGTTTATTCTACATTAGCGATTAGTTTTGTATACTATATTTTTGAATTGAATGAATTAATGCTCACAGCAATAATAGCTTTCATAGGAGCAATTATTGGAGGACTAATATCTGGATTGCTAACACTAAGCGGTGTTAATTTGACTTTGCGTCAACAACAAGCAGAAAGGTTAGAGGAAAAGTACAATATATACAATTTGATTTTCTCGGAGTTATTACATAAAAATATAAGACTCCAGACAAGTATAAAATCACTAAATGAGATGGACTTTAACAATGTTATCCAAGACGTATACAAAAGTGCAGAAGTACTTTCAGGTGTATCAAAACAATTGGTTAGCCAAGCATCAACTGTGAATCCTGAAATACTCTCTATAATTAAGAGTACAATTTGGGTAGCTGAGCAAATAATGGGATACATTGAACATGCGGCTGAAAATAGTTATGAAGCCCGTGTAATTATTTCTACTTTAACTAAAGAACATTACAATAAGGTTGCTAAAAACGATGTGGATTTAGAAGAATGCGGAAGAGCTTTGAGAAAAAAAATAGCTGAATATGAAGTAAAGGGTTGGGTTTAAGGGTTTTACATAGCAGTTGTTCGTTAATGCAAAAAGAGTCTACTTAGGGAGTGAGAAATTGGAAGGATATAAATCAGTCAAATGTCCACAGTGTTCAAACGATAAAGCAAGACGGAGCAAGATCATGAAGTTCCTCGTTATTTATTCCTGCGTGGTGCTGATTATCCCGATCATCGGATGGTTAGGTGGCATCATCGGCCTTAGCGCTGCCTGGGTGTTCAACAGGAAAATTAAAAAGGACAATATCGTTATCATGAGGTGTCTGATCTGCAAACATAGATTCAGAGTAAAGAAAGCGGACTTTGAGGAATACCAAACACATGCAACTCATCCTGTAGCGTGAGTTGCGGGGAGCATCCTTTCGAGGGTGCTTTTTTTGTTGCCATAAAAGGAGGAAGCGCCATGAATGAAGAGAGCAGGAGGGCATTTCTGAACGAGTTAAGTAGATTCATTGAGTACCTAAAGAAGGAGGCAGCAGCAGTGTTCAGACGGATGAAGAAATTCTGCATCACCGTTAAGGAGCAATTCGGAAAAGCGGGGAGCCGGCTTGTTGCAAGGAAAGGGTGGGATATCCTTCTTCCAGAGAGAAAGCGGCCTGTGAACAGGCACAGACCAATCAAGGCTGTTGCAAGGAGTGCTCTAAAATGATGACAGAAGAAATCAGGTTGCTCATCGCCAATGATCGCATTGATAAGTTCTATAACCGAGGAGCGTGGCGAAGGAAGAGCAAACAGATCCTGAAGCGGGACAACAATGAATGTCAAATCCACAAGCGCAGGGGAAAGTACGCAAGGGCTCGAAACGTGCATCACATTAAGGAGCTCAAGGACTTTCCGGAGTTCGCTTATGATGATGAGAACTTAGAAGCGGTGTGCATTCGTTGTCACAATGAGCTTCACCCGGAGAAGCTGGAGCGGTTCAGGAAAAAGGAGAAGGAATTTATAAATGAAGAGAGGTGGTGAAGGGATGAAATGCCCCCCGGTCAAAAATTTTGGCGAATTACTTGGGAGGGTCTACAACGGGGGAGGGTGACGATTAATTAAATTTCTGATGCTCTCATGAGTAAATATTGGGAAATGAATGGAAAATGTTCTACGAGGAGGTGATAAGATGGCCAGGAAAACGAGCCAAGCCCAGAGAAAAAGAATTGAAGCAGATTTGCTTGATCAACTTAATGAAAGAGAAATATCTGGTGAGCACTTTTTTGACTTGGTTCAGGTGTACCTATCGATGTGGGATTTAACAAATTCACTGATAGAAGATATCGAAAAGGAAGGTCCAAAGGTTGCTGGAATGCATGGTCCAAAGTCAAACCCAGCCATAAATGACCTGAACAAAACCAATGCTCAAATGTTAAAGATTTTGTCGGAGCTAGGACTCAAAGCTGCCGCGAACTTTGATGGTGATGACGACGATGACGACTGGTAAGATTCAATACAACAAACATATTGATCATTACTTTAAACAAGTTGAAAGTGGCCATATTGTCGCTTCGAAAGAAGTAAAGCAATTAGTAGCCTATCTTAAAGGGAAGCTTCATGATGAAAAAGAACTTATTCACATAGATCATGAAGAGATAGATCGGGCCATTAAGGCAATTGAGAGATACTTCCCCTTCCTGTTGCTTCCTTGGCAAAAATTCATTACAGCATTCGTCGTAGGGATGACCTATAAGAAAGATGGCTCATTGGTCTTCAATGAGTTTTTTTTAATGATGGGCCGGGGCGCAGGAAAAAACGGATTTATAGCTGCCCTCTCGTTTTATCTGATCTCACGACAAAAGATTCGTAATTATGATGTTGCTATTGTGGCCACTAGCGAGAAGCAAGCAAAGACTTCATTTATGGACGTCTGGGAAGCACTGGACAGTCACTGGAGAAAATTAGAGAAGAAGTTTAGGCGGACTCTTAAAGTAATTGGATTTAAGAAAACCAAGTCAAAGCTCGAATACTTTACGAACAATGCAAAAACGAAGGATGGACTGAGACCAGGATGTATCATCTTCGATGAGGTCCACGCCTATGAAGATGAGGAGAACATAAAAGTCTTCACCTCGGCCCTCGGTAAAGTACCACGAGCCAGGCGCTTTTATATCACAACAGATGGCAATATCCGTGGCGGATTCCTTGATCAGATGAAGGAAGAGGCCAAGATGGTCCTGAATGGTGAGATTAAAGGGAGCAGGCTCTTCCCGTTCATATGTAAGCTCGATGATCCGGAAGAGGTTCACGACTTCTCCAAGTGGGAGAAAGCCAACCCCTCCATCATGTACTTTCCTCATCTTAAATTGGAGATGGAAACAGAGTACCGGAATATGGAGCACCGTAAGTCGGCTAAACTTGAGTTTATGACAAAGAGAATGAACATCCCTTCACAGGATGCCTACGATCTTGTCGCTGAATGGGAGAAAATCTTGGCCGCCACAAAGCATAACTTCCCCGAGTTCAAGCGTTCGGCCTGCATTGGCTCCATAGACTACTCTGACACGCAAGATTTCGCCGTCGTGGGTCTGTACTTCAAGCTCGGGAAGAAAAAATACTTCAAGCAGCATACATTCATCAATCACAAGTCTTTGCTCTTGAACAATTACAAGGTAAACATTGAAGAGGCCATTGAACGCGGTCTGGTTACGATTATTAAAGAAGAAACCAACAAACCAGAATATCTCGTTGAGTGGTTCCTTGAACAAGCGAAGGTTCATGACATTAAGTTCATCACCGCCGATATGTACCGGATCAATTACTTGAGAGAAGAATTTGAGAAAGCCGGGTTTGATGAATTCATCATTGCCAGGAGTGGTAGCAAGACGCATACGCAGCTGCAGCCAATCATTGAGGACCTCTTTGCATATGAGAATGTGATCTTTGATGAAGATGACCTGATGATGCGGTGGTATACAAATAACGTCTACATCAAGCGTGATAGCAAAGGAAACATCACATACGAAAAGATCGAGCCACGGCTGAGAAAGACTGATGGCTTTTTTGCATTCCTTCACGCCCTGCAACATGATGCAGAGCTTGAGGATTCAGAGCCAATGACCATGGACCGGATCAAAAACATGTTCAGGGCCTTCTCTGTGTAAGGAGGTGAGAAAAATTTGAAAATATTAGATTGGTTCAGTTCCTGGTTTAAAGACAGTAGCACGATCGCTTTAGACGCTGACTTTTTTGAGTTGGCAGCAAAGGTCCATTACAAGAGGCTGGCCATAGATACCTGTACAAATATCATAGCCAGTGCCCTTTCTAGATGTGAATTCACGACATTTAATAAGGGCAAGGAAACCAAAGGAAGCCTCCATTACACGCTGAATGTGGCACCCAATCAAAATCAGAATGCCACGGAGTTTTTCCATAGTGTCGTGACGCACTTGATCAATGACAACGAATGCCTGGTCCTTCAACAAGGCGAAGAATTGATCATTGCTGATTCTTTTGCTCGTACTGTGTACGCGGTGAAGCCAAACTCATATAAGAATGTTCAGGTAGGCGACTTTAAATTTGATAAGACGTTCTACGAGGAAGATGTCTTTTACTTCAAGCTCAACGATCATAACATCATAAAGGTCATTGATAGCTTATATGAAGACTATGGGAAGCTCTTGGCATCCGGAATCAATTACTATAAGCGAAAAAACAACAAAAGGTATGCGATGAAGGGCGATTATTTAAGGGGTTTGACGGAGAAAGAGCAAGAAGAGACCAATGCACTTTTGGAGGCGCAGCTAAAGGATTGGTTCAATCCTGACAAGGAAGGGTCAGCATTTCATTTCTCCAAAGACCTCACTATGGAAGATATGAGTGACGGACAAAAAAGCACCGGTAACTTCGGGACGAGCCGAGATATTCGGGATCTGGTAAATGATGTGACTGATTTCGTGGCCATGAGCCTGCATGTTCCCAGGGGCATCATCAAAGGAGACGTATCTGATATTGAAAAGCAAATTGATAGCTTCCTGATGTTCTGCATATTGCCACTGGTTAAGCTGATCCAGACGGAGCTGAATAGGAAGTTCTATGATAAAGAGCAATTCCTGGAGCGCAGCTATATCAAGGTCGACACGTCACAGATCAAAGTCGTGGACATCGTTCAGTTGGCGAACGCGGTGGACAAGCTCTTTGCGGTCGGCGGCCTATGCATCGACGACATTCTAGAGCTCCTAGGTAAAGAACCTCTTAACACTCCGTGGTCGAAGAAACGTTTTGTCACGAAAAACTATCAAGATGCAGAGAACCTGGAAGGAGGTGAAGAGAATGAAAATGAAGCGGTTTAAGAACGAAAAATTCAATAACAAGCCTGCGATTGGGCGAGTGTTCAAGGCAGAGGCTATCAATGCCGATACGCATAAGCTAACAATCTATGGCGATATCGGTGAATCTATGTGGGGTGATTACGTCACCGCAAGTGAAGTGGAGAATGCCCTCAACGGAATCGACTCTAATCATATTGATGTTCACATTAATAGCTATGGAGGGGATGTCTTTGATGGAATTGCGATCTATCACACATTAAAGGACCATAAAGCCTCCATCACGACCCATGTAGATGGCATTGCTGCAAGTGCTGCCTCCCTTATTGCTATGGCAGGGGACAAGGTCGTTATGAACGTGGGATCTATGCTGATGATTCACGAAGGATCTACAATAGCCTGGGGGAATAAAGGGGATATCCAAAAGACGTTGAACGCATTGGAAAAGATAGATCAATCCATCGGCAACATCTATATGACGAAGTTCACGGGCGAGCGGGTCGATATCGAGACCATGATCACGAACGAAACGTGGTTCACCGCAGAGGAAGCCATCGATGCGGGGTTCGCGGATAACGTTAGCGAAGAGGACACCAATCCGGCGGATCCGGAGGAAGTGAAAAATGCCATCCTGGATAAAATCCGGAATCGCAAACCCGCACCATCCCAAAACCCAGCACCATCAATATTGAATCGATTCAAGCGCTCAGAGTAGCGCTTTTTATTATGAAACCATTTGGAGGGCAACAATCTATGAAATCAAAGCTGAACCTTTTACCATTGAATATTCAATTTTTTGCCGGAATCAAAAATCCGGATGACCCAATTGTCCAAAACAAAGAAGAGCAAGTGAAAGCCATGCAACAGGCTTTTGAAACAGGCGATCCCGAAGCAGTTGCTGCAAGTATTGTAGCCAATTTTGAGAACAACATGGCCCGAGTACAGGACATGATGAACCAAGTTACCAAAGACGCAAGGCAAGCCACTTCCGAGCAGTGGGATAATCAAGTTCTTGCATCCCGTGGCGTCCGTGTCCTCACAAGCGAAGAGAAGAAATTCTACAACGAAGCCATCGAGGCTGAGTCCTTTGATGAAGTCATCAAGCTTGTTCCGCCGACCGTTTTCGAACGTGTCTTTGAGGACCTTGAAAAAGAACATCCTCTTCTATCAAGAGTGAATTTCCAGAAGACCGGCGCCAAGACGGCATGGGTTCTTCGCAAGCCAGGGGAGCCGGTTGCGTTCTGGGGCGATGTAACGGCGTCCATTCAAGAAATGCTGGATGAAGGCTTCCGTACTGTTGAACAAGGGATGTACAAACTGAGCGGGTTCTTGGTTGTTTCCAAAGCGATGTTTGAACTTGGCCCACAGTGGTTGGATCGCTACGTTCGTATGTTCATGGCGGAGATCATCGCCGATGAACTAGAAAATGTCATCGTCAACGGTGACGGGAACAAAAAACCAATCGGGATGACCCGGGACTTAGAGGGTTCAACCACAGGTGGAGTATATCCTTTAAAAGCGGCGAAAGTGCTTGCGGATTTCACTCCAAAGACAATCGGTAAGGAAATTCTAGCCCCGACAACAAAAGAAGGAACGCGCCGATACACAGGCGTCACGCTTATCGTTAATCCGATGGACTATGCTATTCGTTTCTTCCCATTGGGTGCCAAGCAAAAGGATGACGGTAGCTGGACCTATGATAATTTTGCCGTACCAGGATTGGAAATCATCCAATCACCAGCAGTGAAGCTCGGACAGATGATCTCTGGAAAACCAAAAGACTACTTCATGGGAGTTGGCGTAGAACAAAAACTCGAGACAACCGATATTCTTCGAATGATTGAAGATCAACGCTTGTACCTCGTTCGTCAATTGGCTAATGGCCGCCCGTTGGATCCAGATTCATTCACGGTCTTCGATATCTCACAAATTGGGGAAGTAGAAGCTACGCCAGAAGTCTAAATAGAAAGGATGAACGAACATGCCATATAAGGTGATTAACGATTTCACTGATACCAAAACCAAAACCCTTTACGAAAAGGGCGATATCTACCCTCTTCAAGGGCTGGAAGAGACCCCGGAGCGGATTTCCGAGCTCCAGGCCGTCCACCCGAAGTATAAGCGAGCGTTCCTTGCTCCAGAGCCATTGGAGGCGGAGCCGGCCGAAGAGGTTAAACCAGCCGTCTACACGGACGAGCAGCTGGAGGCATTGGGTGCGAAAGCCTTGAAAGAACTTCTCGATGAGAAAAAGATTTCATACAAGGCTTCGGCCACAAGACCTGAGCTGATCAAACTCTATAAGGGCGAGTAACGCTATGAACAGTATTGATGAGAGCACAAGGGCTTCTCTTCTAAAAGAACTCCAGGATGATCTCCTCATCACATGGGAAGACGAAGATACCAATCGAAGGTTGCAAAACCACATCACTAAATCAGCGGCTTACCTGGAAGAATTAACGGGTACGTCGCTTGATTTTTCAGCGAATATCCGCGCAAGGGAATTGCTACTCGAGCGCTGCCGGTATCAGCACAACAGTGCGACGGACGAGTTCGAGGTGAACTTCGAAAGAGAGCTATCTCGTTTCATCCTAAAGGAAGCGGTCAATGCGTACAGGAAGGCGCGTGTTATAGATGATGAAACCTTATCGCGAAACATTTAACGATGGGTTTATGCAGTACGGGTTTTCCAAAACAGCCCGTTCTGAAAGTGGCAAAGCGGTAGGCAAGTCGTTCTCGCCGGTTGGGAAATTGGCGTACAAGGAATTGAGTTGCCGTGATCGAGATTACGAGCTTGCGGGAGTCCTAGATTCCAAGCTTGATCGAAAGATTAAAACGTTGGCCCCTCCGTCCTTCAAGACTATATCCAAGTCGAAGTTGAAGGTCGTTATCGAATCCAATGAGTACGACGTTATCGAGGTTGATACGGATCCAGGTAGAAGGTATTTGTTCTTCTATCTGCAGAAGGTGGGTGCGGTTCATGAATGAACGCGCCAAAGAAATCATCAAAGGACAAAACAAGTCCATACTCACGGTTTTAAAGGATCATTTTGGTCTTCCCGGGTTCCAGGATAACATCAATGAAGATGAGATCCCGGAGGACCATAACTACTTTCTCATTGTCTATGGAGATATCAGCCGGACGGAAAAGCAACGAGCAACCAGAAATGGACTTTCACAGGACGTCTACGTCGTTTACATCAGCGAAGGAAATGACGAGTTGGATGAAACCAGCCTGGACATCATTTCGTTAGTTGAAGGCGTCAAAGCGGTTGATTTTCAACGGACAACGAAAGAGAGAATTCAAAAAGCAGATACGTCCGAATTTGTGGATCGTGTCACGCTGATTTTCACGAGGATGATCAAGTATGTCAGCCCGATTTCAAATTGACTATAAGGATGTTGATCGTCTCCTTCAAAAGATTTCCCAGCTCGGCGACCAGGCCGAGAAGACCATTAATGAAGTGCTGCATACCTTTGGAGTGAAAAAAGTCGTCCGGGATATCACCAAGGAGATGCCGATTTCTAAACGACAGAAGCGCCATGCCAAGTTGAGTACCTGGTCAAGGGCTGAAGAAGGCAATCTGGAGTTTGTTGTGAAGGCAGCAGGCGGAGCGGCGAACAAGCGCGGTAGCTTCGGGTACCTTGTCTTCCCGAATGAAGGGCGGGGCCCCTCGAACCCTTTAGAACAACGGTTCATGGAAACCGGTTTATATAGAGCCACCAATCCGGTCCTGGATGAACTAGGCAGGGCCATAGAAGAACGAATTACAAAGGAGTTGTAAATATGCCGACAGTTGTTGAACAGTTTGCGCCAGTGCGCATCACAAATGCCAGTGTGCAATTTTATGAAGGCGGGACAAAAAAGACAGGCGAGAAGTTTGGTAGCCTTGGTTCCGTTGAGGGAGAAACCACCCTTAAGGAATTGATCAAGACAGAAGAAGGGCAAGAGGTGGCCAAAAGAACCAAGCCAGAAAAGATGGACCTTACTGTCTCGGCCCACATCCGGACGTCCGTCATCCGCAAGATCTTCGGCATTTCCTCAAATGGACTAAAGCCTGGAATTTACAAGTACGGGCAAGATTCAAAAGGAATGGAATTTGTCTTCACAGCAGATGTTATCGATGAATTCGAGGATGTGACCAAGCTGATCGCGTTCCCGAAATGCGTGAGTGCCACAGGTTTCACCTTCACCATTGAAAACGGGGCGGACGAAGTGGCTCTTATGGAAGTGCAGCTGACGGCTTACCCGGATGCAATGAGAGAGATTTACTATGAGGCATTCGTCAGTGAGCTAGAAGATACGACAGTTGCTACAAAATGGCACACGGAATTTGATCGATCATTGGTTGAATCAACACCAGAAGTGTAAATCGGAGCAGGGGAAACTCCCTGCTCTTTTTATATGGAACAGGAGGAAGAGGCCATGGCCATTCAAACAATCGTTCTCAAGACGTTACAAGTGTACGAAGAAGACGGGATTTACAAAGAGAAATATATCGACACCGAAAAATACCCTGCAATGCTCACAAACTATTCCCTGAAAGTCGGTCAAGACCGCGGCTTAATCAAGGGATCACTCCTCGCAGATATTATGCACCTGCAGAAGCTTCAGGATGTGGAAGATAATCCAGATCAAGCAGCGGAAGCGATGGAGCGATTGGACACAACGGAGTGCCTCAAAGTCATTTTCTTGGCATGTGCCGGGTTAAAGAAAGGGTTCCCGTACTCCTTTGATGAGTTCGCCGAACGTTATCACGAAGACACGGAAACGATCATTGAGACCTATGCGGAACTGATTTCCGACCTGGCTCAGAAAGACACGAATCAATTCGCTAAGGCATTGGAAAATAGCACGAAAAAAAAACCGAAAAAGGGCAACCGAAACCACCAGAAATCAAAATCGAAACGGTAGAGGATCGATACGTCCTCTATTGTTTAGTGTTTGGTATTTCAGACGACGTATTCTGGCACTTCCCTTATGCCTCGGTTGAACGAATCTACGAAGGGAAAGCGGCCTTCGACAGTTGGCAGGCGAACCCTTATACGAAGTAAGTTGGTGAATAGATGGCAAGACAACCGGAAGTAAAGGTTAAGTTCAGTATCTTCAATAAGGAATTCAACGAAGGCATAGACAAAATCAGCAAGGAATCTGCGACGCTCAGAAAAGAATTCAAGCTCCAGGAAGAGCAGCTGAAAGCAAATGGCACAACTTCGGAGCGATTTGAAGCAAAGCTCTCTCACCTTACCAAGCAACACCAGTTAGCTGGGGACAAAGTAAAAGCTACGGCGAGCCAATTGGCCAAAGCAAAGGCAGCCTATGGGGAAAACTCCAATGAGGCCCGAAAGTTAAATGATGTACTTCTTGGGTATCAAACCACCCAACAGAAGCTAGAAAATCAATTGACGTCGACCAAAAATGAACAAATGCGCTATAAGAAGGCCATGCAAGACATTAAACGGATCATGGAAGTGACGGAAACGTCTACGGAGGATTTGGCCCAGGCGCTCGGTCCTGAAATTGCTCAAGCTATCGATAAGGGAACGGCCTCCACGAAACAATTGGAATACGCCTTCCGGAAGGTATCAAAGAGCGCAGTAGGAACCGAAGCAGATATTCACCAGGTCAAGAAGATATTGGCCAAGCTGGATGACGGGTCTTCCATTAAGTCGATCCGAAAGGACTTGGATAAGCTCGGAAAGAGCGCGGATGAGGCAAAGGGTTCTGTTAAAGGGCTCGGGTCCGAGATTGGCGGATTAGCCGGAGGATTGGCTGCTGGCCTTGGCATCGGGGCGGCCATCGGGCAGTCCATTGATGCCGCAGACCTGAAAGCCAAGATTGATTTGACCTTTGAAGTGCCAGAGAGCGCCAAGAAGGACATCTACAAGTTAGTCAGGAATGTTGAGTCTTATGGAATCGATGCGGAAGCCGCCTTGGAAGGGGTCAGAAGACAATGGGCTCTCAACAAGAAGTCGAGCGATACCACAAACGAGGCAGTCATCAAAGGTGCAGCCACGATCAGCAAGATATACGCAGGTATCGATTTTAATGAGCTGATTCAGGAGACGAATGAAATTGGCTCGGCTCTTAAAATATCCAACAATGAAGCTCTTGGTCTTGTGGATGCCTTACTTCAAGGAGGCTTCCCCCCTGAACAGTTGGATATCATCGCCGAATACGGTACGCAGCTACAAATGGCCGGCTACGAGGCAGAAGAGGTCCAAAACATCTTTGCAGCAGGGGTCGACCTGAAATCGTGGAATATCGATAACCTCTTGGATGGAATTAAAGAAGGTCGAATTCAAATGGCCGAATTTGGTGCCGGTACTGATAAAGCCACAAGGGAAATCATTGACGGTGCCGGACTTAGTATAAAGAAGTTTGAAGAATGGGGTGCAGCCATCGCCAAAGGTGGTGACAAGGGCCAGGAGGCAATGCTTGAAGCCACAAAAGCACTTACAGGCGTAAAAGACGAGACAGATCGCAACTTGCTTGGGACGAAGATGTTCGGAACCATGTGGGAAGACCAAGGATCTAAAATCGCCGACACTTTACTGAATGCCAAAGACGGCACAGCTGACTTGGCTAAGCAGCAGGAGAACTTGGCGGACAAGGTCAAGAAGATCGATGACACGCCCGCGAAGAAGCTCTCCGAAGCAACGCAGAAGTTAAAGGGAGCCCTGGATCCTTTGTTCACAGTCATCGCGAATGTGGTCACAAAGATTGCCTCTTGGGCATCGGATAACCCCACCTTGACCTCCACCATAGTGGCCATAGTGGCCGTAGTAGGAACGTTGTTGGGGATTTTAGCTGTCTTAGGCCCCATATTCACAGCAATCGCAACAATAGCCGGGGTGGTTGGTGCGAGCTTTGCAGCAGTCGCCGGCGTTGTAGGGATTGTAATCGCAGCAGTCGTGGCGCTAATCGCCATTGGCGTCCTCCTATACAAAAATTGGGACACCATTGTCGAAAATGCCAAGAATACTTGGACCCTCATCGGGGCTATCTTCAAAATGGCGAAGGACAAGATCGTTACCCTGATCGTTAATCTGTACACATCCACGGTAGCGAAGTTTCAGGGTCTACTAAATAAGGTGAAGGGTCTCGCTGAAATGTTGCGGAGCTTTGTCGTCCAGAAATTTGTCGGGATGGTTACCACCGTTGTTTCAAGGATCGTGAACTTCCATAAATCCTTGATTGACAAATTCAAGTCTTTACTCAGCAACATATCGAATACGGCAGAATCTATTCGAAGCTATGTAATCAATAAATTCGTTGGAATGGTTTCGTCCGTTGTCAGTAAGGTGTCCGGCTTCACTTCATCAGTGGTCTCGAAATTCAAGTCCTTATACAAGTCCGCAAGTGGAGTGGCAGAGTCAATCCGCAGCTATGTGGTCAATAAGTTCAGCGGATTGAAAACATCCGTAGTATCAAAAATCAGTAGTCTATCGGATTCGGTTTCGTCAAAATTCGACAGTATTAAAAAATTCATAACGGATCCGATTTCATCAGCGAAGCAAACAGTCCTCGATACGATTGATCGAATCAAAAACGCCTTTTCCGACTTGAAGCTCAAGATACCGAAGCCCTCCATCCCGAAAGTCAGCATTTCAACGGGTATTAAAAACATCGCAGGGTTCGACGTCAAATATCCGAAAATCAACTGGCATAAGACCGGTGGGGTGTTCACCCGACCTGTGGTGGCTGGTAATGCCGGTTTTGGCGACGTCGAGGAAGGCATCGTCCCATTTGAAGGCTCTCATGCCAAACGGATTGCGACACTGATCGCGGACGCTCAGAACCGAATCCAACAGACATCGAAAAACGTAGCAGACAAAGCGCAAGAGCTGATGGTACAGCTGCAGGTATCGGCCGGTGATGTCATCATCGATGGCAAAAAGGCTGGAGAAGTCATGTGGGAACCGGTTCAAAAGCACACAGCGCAGAAGAAGAAAGCCGATTCGCGGCGGTTCAAAGCGAGGATTAAATGATGAAGAGTCGATTTAATTTTAGTATTGAGTATTCGGATGGTCGTAAGGTGAACATGCACGAAAAGGGACTGTGGGTGAGCTTCTTCCGGATTTCTTCCCCGAATGCAGAACGGTCGCTATACGAACACTCCCAAATTCCTGGTGCCCGTTTGATCTCTTCCAGAATCGGAGTGAGGAAGGTACAGATAGGATTCAGCTTTGAAAAGGGAAGCCTGGAAGAATTGGACTCTTTCAAACACGAAATCTATCAGACCTTTTTCCATAGTGATGAATATAAGGTTGTGCGGGATATGTACCCAGGCAACTATCTGATGGCGCTACAAGAAGGAGAATATGATATCCAAAATGTGACGGGTACAGACGGCGAGTTTGAAATCGAACTCACCATGCTGGACCCGTTTATTTATGGCAACAGGAAAGAAATCGCTTTGATTGGCCAAGCCATCGATCTTGGCCCCGAGGAATACTGGCCGACCATTACGGCGAAGTTCACGACGGCAGCCAGTTCCTTCAAGGTGACTCACCAGGAGACAGGGAAGTTCGTCGAAGTGAAATATGGGTTTGTCGTCGGAGACCTCCTGGTGATCGACTTCAACAAGCGGAAGGTCACAATCAATAACAACGTCCGTATGACGGCGTTCACGCTTAAAAGCCGGTTCTTCAAGCTTGTACCCTTTACGAATCATCTGACGGTGTCGCCGTACACCGCAGCCACTGTGAAGCTATTGTATGAACCCAAGTCCATATAAGAAGCACAGAGAAAGGATGTGGTGACTTGGCTGATTTCTATGTATTTGATCCGGACGACAACCTATTGACGGTCTTGTCATCGGATGCTGATGGAGCTTGCTTGGTATACGCGGCTCCATTCGAAGACGAACTAAACCGTGAGCCTGTGTTTCAGATTAAGGCCACGGCGGATCATCCAGATGCCTCATTCCTCGTCAATGAAAACCAAGTCGGTTTTTATGACAAGGATGAGGTTTTTCGTTTGTTCATCATTAAGAATCCGGAATGGAGTAACGGAAAGGATGGCCCGGAAATTATCGCGGAATGCGTTTCCTGGATGCAGGAGCTTGAGGATGAGCCTCTGGAAGACATCCGGGCGTACAACGTTACCGCCGAAACAGCAGCAACGCGCGTACTAAGTAAAACCAGAATAAAGGTAGGGACCGTGGCGGAGTTAGGGATTAACTCGGCCAATTTTTATTATATTTCCGCCAAGAACGCCCTTGAAATCATCATCAATACATGGGGTGGGGAACTGAAGGATCGAGTCGAAATCGATGATAACGGAATAAAAGACCGATACATCGATATTCTGCCCAGGCGTGGACAAAATGCCGGAAACCGGTGGTACATCGATGAAGACATTGAGTCGTTAAACTACCGGATCGAATCGAGTCCCAAGACCGCCCTCTACGGAAGAGGGTCCAGTCTTCAAACCGAGGACGGGGGCTTTACCAGGAAAATCACCTTTGCCGACGTGGAATGGAAGGTAAGCAAGGGGGATCCGGTCGATAAGCCTCTTGGTCAAGAGTGGGTCGGGGACCCTCGGGCCCTCCAGAAGTATGGACGCAAAAACAAAGGCGGGACCAGGCGCCACCGGGTCGGCTTTTACGAGGATGGAGAACAAGAGGACCCGGAAGTTCTTCTTCAGGAAACCTACAACGCTTTGCAAGAGGAAATGGAGCCCATTCTGAATGTCAGCATGACGGTTCACCTCCTGGAGAGCATTTCGGGCTATGATCATCGAAAAGCCCGGCTGGGCGATACCACAATCGCAATCGATGATTCTTTTGCCCAACCCATTGAGCTGGAAAGCCGGATTATCAAGTTCAAGTATGACGTCGCTAATCCGGATAAGCCGGCAGAGGTCGAACTTGGAAGTTTTCTTGACTTCAACGACTCGGATGACCGGATCAGCGCCATTGAAGCAAGACTCAATGAAAAGAGTGGCGTCTGGTCAAATCCATCAATTCCGGATATGGGTCCCATCGACGACTATGACATCATAGACAGCCCGCCTCCGTCTATAAAGGGTCTCACAGCAGACGGGTTATTCAAGACCATCAAACTCAGCTGGGGATTCAATTCGGCCATTCATGTGGCTGCGTATGAGCTCTATGGCTCACAGTTCCCTGAGTTCATCCCAGGTCCATCGAATTTGCTCTTTAGAGGGAAGACAGGCGGATTTGTCCATAACGCGGGAACCAATGAGCAGTGGTACTTTGTCGGCCGTACCATGAACACCCACGGGGAATACAGTGACTTCTCCGATGTCGTAACGGCCCAAACGGCCAGGATCGTGACGGACGACATCTTGTTCGGGAGTGTCACGTCTGATTTACTGGCCGACCTCTCCATATCAGCGAAGAAGTTAGCCGATCAGGCGGTAACAAGTGGGAAGCTTTCTCCAGGAGCCGTCACGAATGGAAAGTTGGATGATGGGGCAGTGGATTTCAGCAAGATTACCAACGGAGCGGTGGGCAATGTGAAGTTGGCCGACCTGGCCGTCACAGTGGGGAAAATCGTAGATGGCGCGGTCAATAACAAGAAGCTCGAAGACTTGGCCGTCTCGGTGGATAAGATCGTGGACGGTGCCATCAGCAACATCAAATTGGGCAACAAAGCCGTATCAGTTGAAAAGATTGTAGACCAGGCAATCAATAATGCAAAGCTTGGTAGTTTATCAGTTAGCTATGAAAAGCTTATGGACAATGCGGTGATTGCTTCAAAGTTGGCGGAGCTATCGGTGGATGCCACCAAACTAGCGGACAGCGCAGTAACGGCAACGAAGATTGCCAATTTAGCAGTAGGGAACGCAGCCATTCAAAATGGAGCAATAACCAATGCTAAAATAGATAATTTGGCTGTAGATAATGCAAAGATTAGTGGCATTTACGCTGATAAAATCGTAGCAGGATCTTTAATGGTTTCGTCAGCAAATCTCTTCTCCTTTAGTCGGCCAGATCAAAGTCCAGGGTATGCGAGCCGCATCAACGACACAGAGTATATCTCTAAAAGGTCGTTGACCGTCGATACGACAGCGTACTTGAGATCCTACACCCTCCCGGTGAGTCCTGGGGAGGATATTGTCCTTTCTGCGTATTTCAAACGGATGACCACTGGGGCAGATGATTTCTACATTCGGATCAGATTCGAAACGGAATCTGCGGGGTTTGCGGGGGACGTCTTTGAATCATTAACCTCCTATTCATCTGAGTATCGGAAATTGGTGGCGAAAGTCAAAGCACCTTCCACGGCAGCCAGGATGATGATTGAATTCCGTAATGGGGCTTCCGGGACCGTTACGAATGTGAACGGGATCATGTGGCACCGGGGCATTGTCGCCCTGGACTATTCTCCTCACCCTGATGACGATATCAATGCCGGAGCGATCACAACGGATAAACTGTATGCCAGGTCTGTGACAACGTCGAAATTGGCCACAGGATCCGTTACAGCGAACGAGATATATGCAAGGGCTGTTACGACCTCAAAGATTGCTACGGGCGCTGTCACGGCGAATGAGATTGCTACAAGGACGATCCGTTCCTACGAGATGGCGACGAATACGATCACCGCCTCATCCGGGATTATTGCGGACCTGGCGATCGGGAATGCCATGATTGCCACCTTGGCCGTCACATCCACGAAGATTGGGATCGCAGCAGTCGGCACATTGGCGGTGGCGGACGCAGCCATCACGACGGCGAAGATTGGCAACCTGGCTGTCGGTAATGCCCAGCTCGATTATGCAGCCGTCACAACCGCCAAGATTGCGAACCTTGCGGTAGATAATGCAAAGATCGCCAGCGTAGACGCCTCGAAGATCAACGCGAATGAGCTCTCCGCCATTTCTGCCAATCTCGGGAAGGTAACGGCCGGTCTTGTAGACGGAGTAGAACTTGTCTCGAAATCCCCTAGTGTTGGGGGCAACGTAATATTTAACGGAACAACAATAAGGGCAGGTAAGGCATATTCTCAGAATATCTCTACTAGGGATTCCACTTACAATACTGAAGAAGGAGGAGAACTTTCAACAGGATCTTTAAGAATTTATCGTGACAGAATCACTAAAAGCACAGGTTATGCTTTAAGGGAGCAAGGTATAAGCGTTTACGCTGATGCTATGTATGTTACCCATGGTGAAAAATTTGAATTTGCAGGCTTGGACAACAGATATTTTGAATTTAAAGTAGGTGCATACAACAGCCCTCTATCCATTGCTTCGGGAGGAACATCAGTTTTAAATTTCTTTGCAAATGGGGTAAGTGGTTCAGAAGCGGTAACTTTGGAAGCATTGAGGGACATTGTTTTCCGTAGCAAAAGTAGTACTGGTAGTGTTACTTTTAGTGGGATTAAAACAAACTTTAATGTAGGGCCATATGGAATGAACGTTCTCTCTATCGGCTCATCGGGGAATGCTGGGGATCCAACAGTAGTATTCCAGAAAGAGCTTGCAAATAGATTTGCCTTTGATGGTGACGTTGATATGCAAAACAACAATCTAATTAACATCAACTCCTTGAGAATTAACGATCCTGGTAAAGGGGAAGGATTAACCTTCCTAAATGGGAATGGATTTGAAATCTCCGAATCTCCTTACAATAATCGGGTTGGCGGGAACGGAGCAGGAGAACTTACAGTCTTCCAGGGAGGACGAAATGTCTTTTCGTTTGGCGAGGACTCTAGGTCAACCTTCATTCGTTCAGATTCAATCTTTAACCGGACCTATACCTATGGGTCAAACCTTTACATTACATCCAACGGTGTAATGGGAAGAGACACTTCTTCAAGGAAGTTCAAATATCTCGAGGAAGAGATTCCAAAAGAGGAAGCATACAAAATCCTAAAGTTGAAACCGAAAACGTGGTTTGATAAGACGACCATCGATCAGTATGCGAACTACCTATCGAACGGTGGCTCTCTTGAAGACTTAGACATTCCTTATATGGAGAGGGTACCAGGAGCCATCGCGGAGGATGTCGCGGATCTTGGCCTTGATCTCTTTGTAAATAAAGGCTTGCCGGACGAACAAGGTAATCGCTCCATCCAAGGCTTGAAGTATGAGAGGCTTCCGTTTCTATTTATCCCAATTTTGAACGATAACGTGGAAGACATCAAAGTGCTGAAACATGAGAATGAAACCAAAGGTAGAGAAATCGCAGAACTAGAAAAGAAATATGCGGACCAGGAAGAACGAATGATGGTCTTAGAAGAAAAAATAAACCAAGTGGGGGCATAATTGCCCTCTTTTATAAGGAGAATGTATTCATGGAAAACCAAAACCAACAAATCGACCCTTCTTTTTTCATCAAAATCATCGGGCAAAAGGAAGTCCAGCTCACCGCACTAACACAGCAATTCACCCTTCTCACTCAAGAAAATCAAGACTTGAAGGAGAGACTGGAGAAAGCCGAGGGACTCCTTCAAAAAGAACATAAAAAAGCCAAACAGCAAAGGAAAGGTGGTAACCGTTCATGATTAAAGTAACTGTCGTTGAGCATAACGGAACAAAGCATAAAACCGAAGTAGAAGAATGGAATGCAGCTGTCGCCAAGGAATATCACGAAACGATTAAGGAAGCACAAGGGCATTCCGACCCTGAACACACCGTCATCATTGGAGATGTCATCATCGATGCCCGGTCAGTCAATAGCATTAGCAAAGCCGAATAGAGTTCGCCCAAAGCCTATAAGGCTTTTTTATTTTGACAAAATTATGAGGTGAGAGAAGTGGAGGAAACATCGTTGTTATTGAATGTTGAGTCTTTGGATGTAGCAAGAGCGTATTTATTTGGGAACGTAAAGTTTATAGATCTCCTTATGGTGTTGATTATCATTGATATCATCACGGGGATTGTTAAGGCGATTAAGTTTGGGAAACTTCGCAGTCGCAGTGCTTGGTTTGGGTATGTGCGAAAGATGTTGACGTTCCTGGTTATCATCGTGGCAAATATCATTGATCAAATTCTTGGACTCAGTGGGGTGATAACCTTCGGGACTGTCTTATTTTATGTTGGCCAGGAAATTCTCTCTATCACGGAGAATCTGGCACAGGTCGGGGTGAAGGTCCCCCGAAAGATAAAGAACAGCCTTCAGGTCATCGAGGAGAAAAGTGAAGACGTCGATAAGTAAGCTCCCTATCCAGGGGGCTTTTTCTAATTCAATCAGAATGGAGAGAATGTAAATGGTCAAGCTTAATTACAAGGTCAAACATATCAGAAAAAACAAGTATTCAAGACCCGGTTTTAAGTTGCTGAGATTGCAAGCTGTAACAGAACATTGGACAGCTAACTACGGCGCAAGCGCAGAGAATCACTTCGTCTATTTCGATAAAACAATCATTGAGATCGAACGTTATGCCGGGGCCCACATCTTCGTGGATCGCTTCCAAGCGCTTGAACTGATCCCATTAGATGAAGGGACATTCGGTGCGAACGACGGAGGGACAGCGGGATTGAAGTTGTCCTCACTCAGGGCTACAGATCCACGGTATCCAACCATCGATGGCCAAGGGAACGCCAATCTCCTTTGCATCCATGTGGAAATGTGCGTAGAAGAAGACGGAACAATCCATCCAGACACTCTCGCACGGACAGCCCTTGTAAATCAGTACCTGCAGAAGAAGTTCCCGCAGCTGAAAGATACAGAAAATCGTTTTGTCCGTCATTTTGACGTTACCGGAAAGAACTGTCCGGCTCCAATGGTATCGAATCCAAGCTTGTGGAAAGAGCTTTTAAGGATGACAGATGCTAAAGTGGTCGTCCCTCCATCCAAACCAGCAGCAGTCGAGCCGAAAGAAGAAAGTACCCCTACTCATAAAACGAATTGGGTACGATCGAAAGTCGATGATCTTCGATACTACTCGAAGCCATCATGGAACGACAAACATGTTGCAGGACGTCTGCCTAAAGGGTATGGATTCCCGCAGGCGGTCCGTAAAGTGAGAGTCGACGATGCGTGGCAATATGAGGTGAAGAACAGCAAAGGGGAAACGTACTATGTGACCGCATCAAGTAAGTATGTGACAGTCGAGCATACGCCGGCGACGTCCACCGCACAGAAGCCAGATAAACCAAAACCAGCACCAAAGCCAAAATGTCCTAAAGCCATCGGACGAATCAAGATCGTTAAGGTGATGAGCGCTGCTTATGTACAGGATCAACCTGACCGGAAAGTATCTGGGGAACTCGGACAAGTGAAAAAAGGCTCTTACCTTGAAGTCGCAGGATCCGTAAGAGGAAAACACAGTGAATCGGGGTACTGGGAAGTATTCTATAAAGGAAAACGAGGTTATGTGACAGGAGAATTCGGTAAGTACGAACCTTTCTAAATAGAAACAGCCACCCCTGGGTGGAGGGTGGCTGTTTCACCATATCACATAAAAGGTCGTCCAATGCAGTAGGGGATAAATCCTACATTTAAAGGGTAACCATTAGCAAAAAGAATATACATTGGAAAAAAATAGTTGAAATCAGCGAAGAATAATTGTATCGTTGATAATGCCATATATGGTATTCGACAAATTTTTTAGCCCCCTCACGATTATCGTGAGGGGGCCTTTTTTTATTTGAAGATTTTCCCCAAGCTTTTACCGGTCGCCCTTCCTGCAGCACGACGAGCAATTCGTTTTCCGACCGTGCCCTTTCTGACTGCATTGATGTCGCCAAGGATCCTGGCCATCAGATATAATGCTTTCCGCACCTTATTAATCGACAATGGAAATTCCTCCTAGCCTTTTTACCCATCATAACTGGAAAAACTCTGTTTGTCTGTAACTATACGGAAATGGTCTATCCGGTACCAAAAATAGTGCTGTTTTTTAAAGGGACTTGGATTCGTAGCAAAAGAATCCTACCTTGAAGTGACCGGATCTGTCAGGGGAAGAATAAATCTTCTGGCTATTGGGAAGTGTTCTACAACGGGAAGAGGGGCTTTGTCACTGGAGAATATGGAGATTATGAATCTAAATAGGAGATAAAAATACAGGGCTTACTTGTCTTAGTTTGAAGGAGTAAGCCCCATTTTTAGACCACGAATCCATAAATAGTATATATTACTTGTAGTAAAATGTTGAAATAAAAAAGGTTAAATGCAATATTTAATATACTACATTTAATTTTTGAAGATTAAATAACTTTTTCATAATCCAGATTATAAAAATAATCAAATTTGAGTGAGTTGATAAAATGGATATCGAAAAAATTATAGGTAAACGAATTCGGTTGAGTCGGAGAACCAAGGATATAACTTTAAAAGACCTAAGCAATTTAACTGGAATATCAATAAATTATCTTTCCGCTATTGAACAAGGTAGAGCTAATCCATCATTAAAAAAAATTGATATTATATTATTCCATTTGGAGATGACGTGGGGAGAGTTGTTTTCACCTGATACACTTTCTACACCAAATAACGATGATGTGATAATATCAAACCCTCTAGTACGCTAAAGATTAGGTTTAATAAGAATACTTTAAAGGACAAGAAAAATAGCCATCCTAGTCGGCTGAGGATGGCTATTTTTCCAATTAACAAATAATCCTCATTAAAAATTCCACTTGTTTTCTCTTCAGCATAATTGAAAAAAATTTATCTGTGACTATACGGAAATTGGACTTTCCATTGTGTTCAAGACCGTGTCAAACGCATGACATCAAAGAACCTTGGAGCCGTAGCAACAAAGGGCCTTCCCTTTAAACTAACAGGATTCGTAAGAGGTAAGGCCAGCTCTTCTGGGTATTGGGAGTTATATTCAAGGGTAATCAAGGGTTTGTTACAGGGTAGTTTGGAGATTTTAAATCATTCTAGCCATAAGAGGAACTTAACTACCGCTAATATTTCAAGGAGAGGAATCTTCTACGAACACTTTTCAACAAGTCACATAATATTGTTATTGTAAGGATCGATAAATCATCAGTCCTTTTTAATTCACTTTGTGACCTGGAAACAGCTGGGGGATCGGCCTATCCTTTTCTCTTTCTCTAAGCATCTTAGAGAGAGAGTTTTTTTCGTTTTATGTAATTTTTCCACTTGAAATTGCAGTGGGTAAATATAAATCAATTTATTGTTGGATTAGTGAATTACACGTAAAAAAAGGCATTGGTACAAGCATAAATGATTTCACCACATAGTCTATAGAAGTGAAAAGAAAGGTGGTGAAATCATATGGATTGCTTCAGTAAACCTTTAGGGAAAGACATTAAATGTCCGCAAAGACCAAAAAGGGAGTGCAAAGACGCTCATTTTGAAAACTGTTCCCCTATCTCTGGTAGAGGAAACAGAGACGTCAATGTTATTTTTGATGTTGAACCAAACAGTCTTCATGTAACGGCTGCAGGTACAATTGAAAATTTTAGTGATCAATCGTTTAACGTTCGTTTTGAGAGAGAGAATAGTGCGCCAATTATTATTTTAGTAGCTCCTCATAGTTCTATTACGTTCGTTTACGATAACCTAGTTAGGATTGCAACAACTGGTACAGCACCAGATAGAACCTACAACGGCTCTTTAAAGATTCAATTGCACTATACCTTTGAAAGAGTTTGTAAAAAATATTAATTTGTTAAAGCCCCGAACAAGGGGCTTTTTTATGTATGAAAAATATATTTACAGGACAAAATAAAAAAACTATATATGTAATTGGGGTGGCGGGGTGAAACTGGTTATAATCACATGTATTGTGTTAATTCTCTTATTTTTTTATTATGTATTGAATGATAATTATCAGATATAATTAAGCAGCGAATTTTCATATCAATTGGATTATATCGCTATTAGTTCTATTATTATGTAAAATGTAATTGTCTTTGAGGTATTTGATAAATTGTTAAAACCCCCTCATTTAATTTGTTAAGGGGCCATTTTTTATTCTGAGTTATCTACAGCATATTGAGCTTCTTCAGGTGTATACTTCTCTCTATGATCAGAAACCAATTGATTATAAACAACATCAGTAGATATATCCATTACATCAGCATAAGTTTCGGATTTCTTTAATGCTATTTACTGAGTGGCTTATACTAATATTTTTTTACACATTTTTTACACATGGAAAATGAAAAACCCTTATCGGATAAGGGTTTAATGCTACATTTATACGTCCTCCGAGGGCGTACCAGAGACTTTGTGTTTGCTGAGATTATCAGCAGGCATGGGGTCTTTTTTTTGTCTTTTGTTTGGGTGCTTTTCAAATGGTTTTACCACGCAACCAATACCAGGCAATGGGAGGAATAAACATGGCAAGAAGAAAAGCGCTACTAGCCCCAGAGTATTAAGTTCGTTAAACTAGTCGGCGTTATCCGGTGTTTATTTTTGAGCGGGTATACATATAGTTGTTCAGATTATACCCGTCAGTTTAATAACATTTACAGAAGAAAGCTATTACTCGCACTCCTCCCTCAACCATCCGAACGTGCTCTAAAAAACTCAATAAAAGTCCTCACAGCAGGAGACAACAAATCTTCGCTATCCAAACTCACCAGTGCTATCTGACGATACATCTGTGGGAAATCAACAGGGTTAAGTTTTACTAGTGTATTATTATCTAATAAAGCTTGAACCATTGATTCTGTAACCAATGTGATCCCATTGTTGGATAAGACAAAATCAAGTGCCGTGCTGGGTGGAAGTTCAAGGTGATCAAGTCCGGGTGTAATCATCGATTTTTGCCAATGTTTACTTTCCTCGCTCCAGTCGACAATGATATAAGGGGAGCATTCCTTTACTAATTCAGACACAGTACGATCATGAGTAACAGCGATGGGGTGATCACGATGAGCTACCAGAATGAGTGGTTCCTTCAGTACGGCATGATGCTTTATCTCCGTATTAAAGTATGGAAATGTGATCAAACCAATCTTAATGAATCCATCAAAAAGCATTTCAAAAAGTTGCTCATTATGTCCGGTGTGGATTTCTACTTGAATGTCGGTAGAACTCCGATGTAATTGTGAAATGATTGAACTAAAAGCGCCTGAAGTGAAGGTAGGTAATGTACCTATCGTCACATGTCCAACTTTACCTTCTTGAATTGATTTGACTCTGTCCACCCCTCGGGAGAGAATGTCAATCATCTGCAAGGCATATGGAAGGAAGCCTTTCCCGATGTCAGTAAGTTCCACCCCTTTGCCTGCCCGCTGAAAGAGACTGCCCCCTATTACTTTTTCAATTCCTTGTACTCTTATACTGATCGTAGGTTGGGATAGGTTGAGATGCCTGGCCGCCTTACTATAACTTCCGAGCCTTACAACATGAACAAATGCCTCTATTTGATTGATATCCACAAACGTAACCTCCAATTACTATAAAAAAATTCAATAACACCTATAGTTTCTATTATATTGTTTTATAAAACTGCTGACTTATAATTTTTTAGGAAGATAAAATGTCTGCAGAGGTGAAGGAATGAAATTCATAAAATGGCTAAAAACAATCCTAGAGGACCAATACGAACGGCCATCGGGTCTTCTGGGACTGTATATTGGAGAAAAAATGGTGGTGCAGCATGAACCTGAAACACGATGGACACTTGATTTATTGAACCTGAATGAGGAAGAGTCCGTTCTGGAATTAGGATGTGGAGCTGGGTACGCATTGAAGCTTTTAGCTAAGAAACCTGCTGTTGAAGAAGTAGTGGGAATGGATTTATCCAAGTCGATAATCGGTTCAGCTAAAAGAAGAAATAAGGATGCGATAAAAAGGGGAAAGGTTAAACTGGTACATGGAGATGTAAGGGATCTTCCTTTCAAAGACCAACTTTTCACAAAGGTCATGAGTATACATTCAGTATATTTTTGGGGGGGAGTTGCCTCGAACAATTCGGGAAATGTATAGAGTTCTAAAACCAGGAGGTACAATCGTTATTACTTTATGTAATGGAACAAGTGAAGTATCATGGGGTGGAGTCAATAAGATGATAGACGAACAGCTACTTCCTCTTATGAAGGAAAGTGGGTTAAAGAATGTACTGTTGAAAACAGGAACAAGATCAAGGGGATATCAGACAGTAGCCATATGTGCAGAAAAATAAGCGGTCCTGTTGCTGTACTGAAAGGAAGGCACTCACCAAGTAGACTAGATTGATACATTTACTGTAAAACATTACAATTTGTAGACACCTTTCCAACTATATTATACTAATTGGTAGATATAATTGGATCAATAAGTTACCCATGTCAAACCAATCATTAGGGGGAAATGTGTCTATTAACCTGAGTGAACATATATTATTAAAAGCCTTGAACTATACAGGGGCGGGTGTGTTGATCACCGATCCCGTTCTACCTGATAATCCTATCGTTTTTGCAAACAAAAGCTTTGCCGCGATGACGGGGTATTCCATGGAGGAAGTGATGGGGCGGAATTGTCGCTTCCTTCAAGGAAATGAGACCGATCAGAATGAGATTGATAAGCTTCGTGTGGCCATCAAGGATAAAGAATCCGTCTTCATTGAAGTCCTGAACTACAAGAAAGATGGCACGCCGTTTTGGAATAGCCTGTCGGTGGATCCCTTATATATTGAAGAGGAAAACAAATATTATTTTGTAGGTGTGCAACGGGATGTGACCGCGAGAAAGAGGGCGGAGGAAAACTATAAAAAGGCCCTCTTAGAAATTGAGCAACTTTCTTGTCCCATTGTCCCTTTAATCGGTGATATTGCAGCTCTTCCTCTTGTCGGGACGATGAATGAACATCGATTTGAGGTCGTATACGAGGGGGCCTCTCAACATGTATCGGACCATCATATCGAGAAATTGATTATTGATGTCTCGGGTTTGACCTACCCTTCGTCTGATGATCTTGAAGGAATCTTCCGATTGGAAAGCCTTATGAATGTAATGGGGACCGAACTGCTTGTGACCGGCATCACGGCAGAAATGGCCATGCTCGCGAATTCTCTGAACATCGACTTTCCTTCTTCGCTTAAAACAGCTCCAACGATTAAACGTATGCTTGAAGATATCTATTACTAAAAACAGCCCCCTTGTTTCCAAGGGGGCATTGTTGTTTCTTTACGTATTCATTAACTTGGGTCATCCAGTGCAATGATCGCCTGATAACAAGCCGCCACGGGATGATAATCCGTCTTAGGAGGCGAACTCTTCTCTTGGCTGTATTTCTCATTCTCACGGTCAAGGAGCTTATACCAGCCTCCGTGCTCATGATCCATGAGGTTCTCAGCAGAATAAGAGAATAGCCGTTGATACTTCTCCCAGTATGCCTGATTTTCCGTTTTGGCAGCAAGCAGGGCTGAGGCGGCAATGGCTTCTGACATCACCCAGTAGTTTTTGTCGTGGTCGATTACGTCAAGCTCAGGTGAAACGGCAAAGAAGAGACCGCTGTAGTCTTTGTCCCATCCAAGCTCCCAGGCTCTTTCATAGAGATCTTCTGCCTTCTCAAGCATCCAAGATTCAGAGCGGTGACGATCGAGCCACATGAGGAGCTTGGCCCACTCGAATTGATGCCCGGGGATGAAGCCGTATGGGCGGAATTCATCTTTTGTATCGCCTTTATTGAACGCGTAATCGGGCTCCCACTCCGGGGTGTAGTTTTCCCACACAAGTCCGCCTGACCGGTCGGCCAAATCGATGGTAACCTTTTTCGCAAGATTATAGGCCCTTCGTAGATACAGCTCATTTCCTGTTGCCTCGTATGATGATAGCATCGCTTCGCACAGATGCATATTGGGGTTTTGCCCTCTGTAGGGGGAGAGACTCGTCCAATCTGCATTCCACTCATCACGATACAATCCGTGATCCTCATCCCAGAAACGGGTTTCGAGCACATCATATACATTTTCCATTACGTCTTTTGCTTCTTCGATACCGGCTTTGTAAGCGATGGATGATGAGAGCAGTACGAATGCATGACCATAGGCCGTTTTGGCAGGATTCTCCACCTCGGTGCCATTTATTTCAAAAAAATAGCCGTTGTGCTGATGATCCAGGTGATGCTCATTCAAGAATCGGATACCGTGACGGGCTGCTTCAAGATAGTGGTCACCTCCGCCAAGGATGGCACCGATGCTGAAATTATAGATATACCGGCTGGTGGCAACGAGGTGCTTGGTTGTGGTGTCGGTGATGGTGCCGTCGTCCAGGAAGCCGTTGATATAGCCGCCTTTTTCGTGATCGATGCAGGCGGGGTAATATAAATCAAGCGTCTTGAATACATGCTTCTTCAGCTCTTCTTGATTCTGAAAATCGGTGGACGGACCGGGTGTCTTCATCGTGTTGCTCCTCCTTCGTCTTAATTTTCTTCCATATTAAAAAACTGCAGAAAAGCGAACTTTTCTGCAGTTTTTTCATTCACCCTTAAGAAGACATGTAGCCTCCGCCGTTCACGTGGATGAACTGTCCGGTCATATAGGCGGATCCTTCTGAAGCGAGCAGGATGTATGGCTCTACAAGGTCTGCGGGCTGTCCCGGACGGCCGAGTGGAGTCGATACACCGAAGGATTCCTGTAATTCGGTGGTCATGGTTGCTGGGATAAGCGGCGTCCAGATAGGACCTGGTGCCACACCGTTCACGCGGATGGCTTTTTCGGCGAGTTCCTGTGCAACGGAACGGGCGAATGCCACGATGGCGCCTTTGGTAGACGTGTAATCAATCAGTGCTTTGTTTCCTGTGTATGGGTTGATGGAAGCGGTGTAGATCAGGCTGTCACCGGCACTCAGATGCGGGATGGCTGCTTTCGTGAAGTACACCATGGAGAAGAAGTTCACGTCAAACGTATGCTTCAACTGCTCTGCGCTGATTTCCGTGACGCTGTTCTTTACTTCCTGACGTGCTGCGTTGTTCACGAGGATATTTAATTTCCCGTGCTCTTTGATGACGTCTTCAACAACACTGAAGCAGAAATCTTCATCCACTACATCCCCAGGGTGAAGGGTGCATTTGACGCCTTCTTCCTCGATGCGTTTCTTCGTCTGTTCGGCATCCTCATGTTCATCTAAGTATGAAATGGCAATATCCGCGCCTTCTTTTGCATAGCCGATCGCCACGGCTTTCCCGATTCCGCTGTCTCCCCCTGTGATGAGGGCAACCTTGCCTTTCAGCTTTCCTGAGCCCACATGGCTTTCCAATTCATAGATCGGTGTCGGATCCATCTCTTTTTCGACTCCAGGCTGTTCGGATTGAGTTTGGGGAGTGACTCCGTTTGATAAAAAGGTTTGTTTGTCCAGTTCGCTCATTGCTGATTCCTCCTTGTTTATTTTCGTCGCTTAGTTAAGTACAGTATTTACCATTCCACATTCATATGGGGTTAAAACCAATTTATTAAATGTAATCGTTTAACAGGTAAAAGTTTTTCTGGAATAATGTTTTGGTCGATTGCGCTATTGAAGATAAAGGAGATGGACTCACATTTTTCAGTCTCAGATCCGTTTCAATTACTCAGGATGGGTAAGGGGCTACATGCCATCCAGATCTCACTGAATACTTGAGCGATGGTTATGAAATGTTGTTCATACGATGGATAGAAAGGGCGGACAACCTATGGTATTGGGGAGAGGTAAGGTTGATCTTTATTGGGTGGATAGATGCTGATGAGGGTATCTGCATAAACATATTCATCATTTTATTGAAAAAGCATTCAACCACCATGGCTGAATGCTTTTTGTGTGAGGATCATTGCCCTCCACCCATCATCGCCTCCAACGGCCCCTGACTCATGATCTTCGTCATCATCAGGGCGATATCCTCGACGGGAAGATCATTTCCACTTGTCATCCAGTGCGTCAGGAGACCGATGTTGGCCGAAGTGATGTACGCCATGAAATAATCGGCGGGCACGGTGGGTGAGTCGGTTTCGGGTCCGAGGTACTGCTCAAACTTTTTCAGCATGTTTTCTTTCATGAAGTCCTTTAGCTGCATGGCGAGGTGAAGGTCTCCTTCGGGCAGCAGCATGACTCGGAGGAAGTCACTATGGGATAGGAGGTATTCCAATAACGCTTGGATCGGTTCGTAAGGTTCGTTCTGTTTGGCTGCGATCCGGATGTCTGTCGGATCGATTTTTGATGTGAGAAGGGGGAGTTCGGCAAAGATTTCCTCTTTCAGCTGATCGGTGAGGTCTGCGACGTCCTTGTAGTGAAGATAGAACGTTCCCCGGTTGATGTCGGCCCGTTCGGTCAGGTCTTTGACAGTGATCTTGGAGAGTCCTTTTTCCGGGATGAGGCTGAGAAGGGCGTCCCGGATCAACTGCTTGGTGCGGATCTGCCTGCGATCATTTTTCATTTTTTTTCGCTCCTTACTGGACAGTATGTGAGGATGTGTTGAGTATGGGACACATCGTTGGAAATTGAGTATTGTACGGAAGTCATATTCCATTATAATCAACAATGTGATTACTAATCAACAGCATGTTCATTATAATAAGGAGTTGATCAATATGAAATTTTTCAAAAACAAAATCGTATGGGCATCGCCCATGATCGCATTTGTGATTATCTTCATCTTTTCCCTTACAGCGGTACCGACCGTGCAACCTACACCGAAGGATCTGCCCATTGCCGTAGTCAATGCAGATGAAGGATTCACGGCCCCGGATCAGGAAAAGATGAATGCTGGAGAGAAAGTCTTGGAAAATATCCGTGAAAAGTCCGGTACATCGGTGAAATGGGTGCAGGTGGCTAGCGTGGAAGAAATGAAAAAGGGGATGGACGGACAGGACTACTACGCCGGACTGGTCATTCCGAAGGATTTCAGCGCCAAGCAGGCATCGCTCCAGACCGCAGAGCCTGAAGCGGCACAGATGGAAGTGGTCGTGAATCAGGGAATGAACACCGCCGCTTCCACAATGGCCGGTCAGATGCTCAATGGGGTGGTCGACCAGCTCAATCAATCGATCCGCACACAAGTCATGGACGGTATGGTGAATCAGGGTGCCACTTCCCTGTCGATGGAGCAGGCAGAGGTCCTTGCCGATCCGATCGAGAAAAAGGTGACCAATGTCCATATTCCCGGTGAGAACAGTGCCAATGGGAACTCGCCTGTTTCCCTGTTCCAACCTCTATGGATGGCAAGTCTTGGGAGCGCCGCTCTGATCTTCTTCCTTGTCAGGAAGGGAACGGTATCCTCCCGGAAACAGAGCCTGTTGGTCAAAGCCGGCCAGGCAGCGGTCGGGATGGTGATCGCCCTGGTCGTCGGGTTCGGTTTAAGCTGGGTCGCTTCCGATATCGTGGGCATCCATATCCCGGATTACATGGATACGGCGATCTTCCTGGCCATCACATCGTACAGCTTTTACCTCATGATCTCGGCGGTCCTTGCCATCTTGGGGTCGAAGGGACTGCCGGTGTTCGGGCTGATGCTGTTCTTCGGTCTTCCGCTTCTGACGCTTGCTCCGGAGATGCTCCCGACTTTCTATCAGGATTGGATCTATCCTTGGCTGCCGATGCGTTTCATGGTGGAGGGATTGAGGGAGATGTTCTTCTTTGATCACGGTCTGGTATGGAACGTCCCACTCCAGACGTTGACGGGGATCGGAGTGGTCAGTTTGATCATATTGTTGCTCTCCGGCGTCAAGCCGGGAGATATCGAGATAGATGTCCCTGAAGAGGGAATTGCTCCTGAATTACATCATTGATTGTGTACAGAAAGCCCGATTTCCCACCGGAAAATCGGGCTTTTTTGTTGGGTATGTGCTGGTAGTTGAAACGACTCATCCTATGTAGGAATCCCATTTCCCCTTGCAAAACTCCTCACGACGAGGCAAACTAATGGAAGTATTATGACATCCAACAGACACTTCATGAAGTCTCGGAAAAGAGGAATTATGAATACTGATACCCTTCTACACTACTTGGATCTATACGGATATGCCATCATCTTTCTTTTCTTATTCCTGGGGATCGTCGGGATCCCTGCTCCGGAAGAATCGCTGCTCTTCCTGATCGGCGTACTGATCTTCCAGCACAGTCTTTCTTTCGTGCCCGCCACGCTGGCGGCCTTCTTCGGTGCCTTCATCGGGATGCTGTCTGCGTATGTGGTGGGAAGATACATCGGGAGTCCGTTCATAAGGAAGTACGGGAAGTATGTGGGCATCACTGAGGAACGATGGGACAAGGTGCAGGAGAAATATATGAAGAATGTGCGGAGGACGATCCTCCTCGGCTATTATATGCCGGGCATCCGGCAGATCAGCCCGTATTTCGCGGGAATCAACCGCATCGGGTTCGGAAGCTTCTTCTTCTTGTCCCTGGTAGGGGCGTTGATCTGGACGCTTCCCTTCATCCTGGCCGGTCTTTTTGTCGGAAGCAAAGTGGATATCAATCCTGCGTATGTTCCTTACCTCGGCCTAGTGTTCCTGGCTATTTTCTTCCTGTTCGTCCTGATCAATTATGTGAAAAAGAAAAGAGCGAAACGAATGAACAGCCCTCAGGAATGACGGGCTGTTTTCCTTTTCCTGAAAATCTCCTTTTTTTACATTAAAAATTGATGAAGATGGGCGCATTTCGGATTTTTGATGGTAGATTAAAGATTGAAATGACATGTTGAGAGCTGACAGGAGATGAAATCGACATGAAGAAAATTCTATTCTTACCGTTCTTGCAAATGCGCTCAGGGCATCATCAAGTTGCCGAAGCACTCATGGATTGCATCAAGGAAACACGGGCAGATATAGAAATGAAAAAGGTGGATTTGCTGAGCTATAGCAATCCACATATTGAAAAGCTGGTGACGAAAAGCTATCTGAACTGGATCCGCTATGCACCAGCCACCTATAATCTTGCATATAAAACCCTTTTTAATAAAGAAACAGAAAAGAGCCGTTCGTTCAAGGTCCGTCACTACTTCTTTCTGAAGAAGATGGAGCAGCTATTAGTGGAAGAAGAGCCGGACTTGATCGTTTGCACCCATGGATTTCCTTCCTACCTTCTCAGCGAGCTGAAGAGGCAGGGGAAATGTGAGGCGCCGGTGATGAATGCCTACACGGATTTCTTCGTCAACAGCGTCTGGGGAAGGGAGGAAATCGAGTATCATTTGCTTCCCAACCCGGAATTGAAGCGCGAATACAGTGAGCGCTATCGTATCGCAGAGCAGCGGATGATGGTGACAGGGATACCAGTGCACCATCAGATTACGGGCACTACCTCCTCCAAGTCACCGGGGGCGCGCCCTAAAGTATTGATGGCCGGAGGGAATAGCGGGCTCGGCTGCATGATGAAACAGCTTGAGGGCTTCAAGAAGAGTTCCCCGTTCGATCTCTACGTTCTCTGCGGGAACAACCACACCTTGTATGAAGAGCTGCAATCATGGAACGCGGATCACATCAAGCCTCTTCCGTATCTCTCCTCCAGGGAAGAGATGAACGAGCTGTACGATGAGGTGGATGCCATCGTCACGAAGCCCGGAGGTGTCACGATCAGTGAGGCCCTGCATAAAAAGCTGCCGATCTTTGTTCAATCGGTGTTGCCCGGGCAAGAGGAGATCAATATGCGATACCTGACGGAAAAAGGCTTGGTGTTCAAACTCAATCAGGATCACTCCCTTGAACAAGAACTTCTTGGCATTTTGATGGATCGCGAGACCATGAAACAATGGAAGACATCCATCCAACTTTACCAAAACGGCATGGAAACCGAAGCGCCGAAAAAGATTGCTGAGTTCATGAGCAGCATCATCGAAGGGACCGTCCACATGCCTCCAAGCTATGAAGAACAGGCTGGCGTGTACGGACTTGCTAGAGCTTGATCAACGAAATGAAAATCAACATGGAATTGAGGGAACGCAATGGTGTATATCATAGCAAGCATCTTCTTCCTCCTCGCCCTGTACACGGTCATTCCATACGGCTTGTCACGCGGGCTGGGGTGGAAGGTGATGAAAAGGGTGGAGAGTCCGACGGATATTGCTTTCACCTTTGATGATGGACCGGATCCTACCTATACGCCTGTGCTCCTGGATGTTCTGAAAGAAAACGGGGTGAAAGCCACGTTCTTCGTAGTCGGAAGTAAAGCCGAGAAGAACCCTGATATCATCAGGCGGATGCACCGGGAAGGCCATCTCCTCGGCATCCACAATTATGAGCACACGTCCAATTGGCTCATGAGTCCGTGGAAGGTGAAGGAAGGGATCGAGAAAACGGCAGCGATCATAGAAGAGATTACGGGTGAACGAACCATCTATTACCGACCACCGTGGGGAATCTTGAATCTGATCGATTTTATCAAGAAGAGTCGTTACTTCATCATTCTCTGGTCGATTTCCGCAGAGGACTGGAAGACATCCGGTGGTAGTGACAAGATCCGACGTGCCTTATCCGGTATCAAAGGGGGAGACGTTGTTCTCCTCCATGATTGCGGAGATACACCTGGAGCGGATATCGAGGCGCCGGCCATCACAATCGAGGCGTTGAAAGATGTGCTCCCTGCAGTCAAGGCAAAAGGATACACATGCGTCCGCGTGGACGAGATGCGGTAGATTTGAATCAGATGGATTGGTGAAATGCCGGACCATCGTTTATCATGGATAGAGTAATAGGTCATCAGGATAGGAGCTAAAAGAGTGAGTACTATCATCGATGTTTTTCTGCATCTTGATCAGCATATAGCGGGGTATATGAATGAATACGGCGTATGGATCTACGTCATCTTGTTTGTTATCATTTTTTGTGAGACGGGTCTTGTGGTCCTTCCGTTTCTTCCGGGGGACTCCCTGCTTTTCGCTACAGGGGCCATTGCAGCATCCGGGTCGATTCACCTGATGTGGATCTTCCTGATCTTCTGTGTGGCGGCCATTGCCGGAGACACGCTTAATTACACCATTGGTCATTATTCCGGGAGTAAGGTGGAGGCACGGGAAAAACTGTTCTTCGTGAAAAGGGAGTCGTTGGACAAGACCAATCGCTTCTTCGACAAGCATGGTTCTGCCACGATCATCTTGTCGCGATTCATCCCCATCATCCGGACGTTCGCCCCGTTCACAGCTGGGGTGGGGAAGATGCCCTACGCGAAATTCCTTTCCTATAATGTAATAGGGGGAATCCTTTGGGTAGGTATCGCGTTGTTTGCCGGCTATTTCTTCGGGAACATCCCGGTGATCAAGGACAACTTCAGTGTCCTCGTATTGGGTATTGTCCTCGTTTCCCTTCTGCCCGTCGCATTTGCTTTCGTCAAGAACAAATGGACGGCATTGAAGGGCTGATACCATAAACAAAAGGAAAACACCGGTCGTATCAACGGATCGGTGTTTTCCTTTTGTTTTTACTTGAAGTCGATGGTTCGCACAGATTCCTTCGATTTGGGGACAAAGGGAATGCGATTGTAGATTCGGATGATCCCATTTACGAGTGGGGCAAGGATCGGATAGAGCTTATAGATCACCAAGCTGACGATTCCTGCTACGACGATGCTTCCAGCCACATCAAAGGGATAATGGTTCCCGACATAGATGCGCGAGAATCCGGTCAGGAGAGCGAAAGCGAGCATCACGGAACCGAGCTTGCGGTGCACGTAAAGCACGGCGAAGGCAAGGGCAACGGCACCTGTCGTATGATCACTCGGGAATGATGCATCTGCATCATGAGGAACGAGCAGATTCACTTCGTGCGAGACAAACGGCCTTGGTTCGAAATATATATGGGCAATGACGCTATTAAGAATCAAGGCGACAATGCCCGTGATTCCTGCATAGAGGACCGTACGCTTCATATCGTTTTTTCCGAAGAGCCACATCAGTACAAGGACAATGGCAAAAATGAACAGGGCATTGTTGGTCACCCCTGCCATGAAACCATCCCAAAACGGATGATGCCCGGCATGTTGATTAATGGATTTAAATAGTGAGTAATTCAAAATGATCTCCTTTATAAATGAGGATGTGTCGAAGCACGAGTACATGCTTCCGACCTAAGAGGGGTACAGCTACTATATAAAAGAAACCTGAACGCCCGATGAAGAAAACATTAATAAACAATTAAAATAGAGAGTATCATATTTTTCGTCATGGTGAAAGGTATGAGGGAACGGGACCGTGCTGGTTTATAGGAATAGTCCATTAAAAATTCATGAAAATGACTGCGTTCATTCTTTAACATGCTACAGTATAGGTAGGAAGAACCTGTGGATAATGAAACAAGATATAGATCGTTAGAAGAGAAGGGATGAAGCCAGGGTGAAAACGCATGTACTTGTCGTGGAAGATGAAACGCAAATAGCCCGTGTCTTGAAAATGGAGCTTGAATATGAAGGCTACGAGGTCACCGTGGAGCATGAGGGAAAGAAAGGACTGGAACGGGCCCTGCAATCGGGGGTCGACCTGATCCTCCTGGATGTGATGCTCCCGGGCCTCAGCGGATTTGAAGTGCTGAGACGCATCCGCAAAGAAGACCGCGACACGCCGGTGATCCTACTGACCGCACGGAACACCACGTTCGACAAAGTGTCGGGACTTGATCAGGGTGCGAACGATTATGTGACCAAACCATTCGAAATCGAAGAGCTCCTCGCCAGGATCCGGGCATGCCTTCGGAACCATTCTCCAAGTGAGGTGAAAGATGAACGGCTAGTATCGGTGGAGGACCTGGTGGTCAATACGGAAACGAGAGAAGTGTGCAGAGGTGGCTCATCCATTACGTTAACACCGAAAGAGTATGATTTCCTTGTCTACTTGATGATCAATAAAAATAAAGTCGTGACCAGGGAAAACATCATCCTGAACGTATGGGGCTATGAATATGAAGGGGAAACGAACGTGATCGACGTGTTCATCAGGCATCTCAGGGTCAAGGTCGACGAAGGCTTTTCAAAGCAGCTGATCACCACCGTCAGAGGGGTCGGCTTCACCATGAAGGAGAACCACGATGAAAATTACAACCAAGATTAACCTGCTTACCACTGCTTGGATGCTGTGCATTCTGGTTGTCATCAACTTTGTCGTGTACTTCCTGTTCGTTCAGAATACCGTAACCATGGAAGAAGATGTTCAATTCCACAAAGCGAAGGAGATCATGAAGGAAGTCGGAGGGATGCCGACCACGAACGACCTTGATATGGCGTTGAAGAAGCATCTTACCGAGCACTCCTTCATCCGGATCATGGGGCCGGGCGATGAACTGATTCATCAGGTGACAAATGACAGCGTGCTCTCCTCGAAGATAGAAGGAAAGTTTGCCGAGAACAAAGAAGCGAAGAATCATGTAATCAAGAACCAGCGTCATGAGGAACAGGTCCTGGTTGTCCGGGTTCCCTTCGGTAATGGAGAGCGGAGCCTCGAGATCGTCGAACGTTTGGAAGGACTGGAGGCACGTAAGGAAACTCTGAAGGGCATCCTCATTGCCTGTACGGTCCTTGCCGCCGTCTTCTCTCTTCTGGGGGGCAGATGGCTTGCCAACACGATCATGCGGCCGATCTCCAATATGATCAAGACAATGGAAGAAATCGAAACGAGCGGGGTGCCGAAGACCATCTCCATTGAAAAACGGGAAAACGATGAGTTGCAAACGATGGCTCAAACGTTCAACCGGATGATCAGTAGGATCCAAGGGAACATGGCGAAACAGGCCCAGTTCGTTTCGGACGCTTCCCATGAGTTGAAGACACCGCTGACCGTCATCAAGAGCTATGCCAATCTGCTTCGGAGGCATGGGGTTGAAAACAAAGAAATCGCCGACGAAGCCATTCAGGCCATCCATTCAGAAGCAACGAGGATCCAGAAGATGACCGATACGTTTCTCGACTTGGCAGATCTTGAGAAAGAAAACGTCCTTGAAATCAGTCAGATCGACCTCGTGACCCTCTCTCGAAGCAGCATCAAGCAGCTTCAGGAGGTCTATCATCGGGATATACGCCTGCACACGGACGCTCCACGGGTGATCATTCCGGCGGATGAACTGAAGATCAAGCAGGTCATCATCATCATTCTTGATAACGCCATGAAATACAGCAGTGACAAAATCGATGTCTATATCGAGAAGGTAGGCGATCTCGCCGTCCTCCGCGTCAAAGACTACGGGATCGGAATCCCAAGGGAAGAGATCACCAACATCTTTGAACGATTTTACCGCGTCGATAAAGCAAGAAGCAGGGAAACCGGCGGTACCGGCCTCGGACTCCATATTGCCCGGAGCATCATGAAGTTGCACCTCGGAGAGATCAACATCCGGAGTGAGGAAGGGAAGGGGACCGAAGTGGAGCTTGTGTTTGTAGGATGATAAAACAAAAAAGGGACCATTTCATGAAGAACACTCATACAGCTTCTTTATGCCGCTTATGATTTCCGTGCAAGACTTCGCTTTTCGCGGGTAGCCCGTGAGCCTCCTCGGCGGGCCTGCGGGGTCTCACATTAGCTACTCTTCCCGCAGAAACTTCGTCTTGCACTCCAATCAACCGCTGAAAACAATGAAATCGTAATGGTCATGAAACAAGTAAAAACCCGAATTTATTCGCCTGCTCAAAGGCAAAAAATTCGGGTTTTACTATGGCTAAAACACTTCTGTCACAGCCTCTTTCTTTATTGTTGGAATGCCCGTGTCTGAATGTCCTTCTCACGCAGGAAGTCTTCGATTTTCTTCTGTTCCCGGCCGTTCACGGACCCACTTGATCCGAGGAGGGTTTCCAGGTCACTGACTTTCATCTCTCCCTTATCAAAGCGATCAAATGCTTTATCCATGGAACGTATATAGTCATTGTAGTCGGTGATATATCGGCTTATGCGGTCCGCTTCTTTGGCATAATCAGCCGGGAGGGAGTTGGCTGTGATAAAGTCGCTGAACTTCTGATCATTCTCTTCTATTAAGGAAATGGTCTTATTTACTTTATCCATCTCTTCGCGAGTCGGCTCCTCCTCGGAATAGATGGTTTCCTGGAAAGCCTGCATGATTTCATCCAGATCCTCACTGCTATCCAGGTACAGGATGATGGCGCTCTTTATTTCGTCTTCCGTAATGGACGCGCCCTTACGATCAGACGTAAAGATGGTGTCTGGGACTTGAACCTCCGACAAGGTTGCGACCGGTTCATCTTCCAGGTCTTGATGGGGTTCAGCTTGCTGGCAACCACAGAGGACGAGTAGTGTAGTCATGATTCCAATACAGAACCTTTTCATCTTATGCTCTTCCTTTCATAATGGATAAGTTCCATTTTAAATTCCGGATCACTATGGCAAGAAGCCCCTTTCCTATATAAAAGCCAAGGACAGCAAGAACGCCACCGAGTAATACTCCTTTGATGACCTCTACTATTTCTGGTGTACCGACTGTGTCGAAGCCATTGAGGATCCCCATCCCGACTAGAATAAGAGGAGATAGAATCATGATTGGCACAGCAATGATGAATGCAAGGATGAATGGAGACAAGAGCAATAGGATGAATAAACCCATCAGTAGAAGCAGGAAATTCGCCATACTCAAGCCCATGATGGATAGTGCGGCATGGACAATGTTTTTCAAAGTCCTCCGTTCATCTGCTTTATCCAGCGCATACACGGCGTTCAATTCTTTTGCGATATCTTTCGGGTCTCCCAAACGGCTGGAGGTTTCCTGTTCGGGCAGCCCTGCTTTCAGGTCAAAATGAAAATGTGCCTCATATTCTTGGCGGATTTCTGCCTTTTCTTCGCTGGACAGATATCGAAGGTGTTTCATCAGTTGATTCAAAAATTCATCGCGCCTCATCGGAATCACCCTTCTTATTGATGAAAAATTGGACAATAGCAGCAAATTCCTCCCACTCTGAAGCCAAGAGTTCGTACTGGTCCCTTCCTGAATCAGTCAGGGAATAATACTTTCTCGCAGGCCCCTCATTTGACTCCTGGAAGTAGGTAGTTAAGTGTCCCTCTTTTACGAGCTTTCTCAGAATTGGATACACTGTTCCTTCTGATATGTTAATCCGGTCAGATATTTTCTTGATCAAAGAATACCCGTACGCATCCCCATTTCGAATAATCGACATCACCACAAGCTCCAGAACCCCCTTCTTAAATTGAGCATTCATCTTGATTCCACCAATCCTGATGTACTAATTAATGTTTGGTACTATACATTGTATTATAGTGGATTTTACTAAAAAAGGAAGATAAATATGAAACTAAGTCCCATTTTTGTTAAAAAGTATAAGGGGATGCAGGGAGTAAATGCTTGTCCCAATTGGTTCGGAGAATTGTTTTGTAGCAATAGAAAGGTCCTGGAATAAAAAATGAGGATGAGACAAATATTTTTTAGTCATAGTAAAACCCGAATCATTTGCCTACGATAAAGCAAATGATTCGGGTTTTACATTCGTTTAATGAACATTCGAATTTCATCGTTTCCAGCGGTTGATCGGAGGCAAGACGAAGACTCCAGCGGGAAGAGTAGCTGATGTGAGACCCCGCAGGCGTGCCGAGGAGGCTCACGGGCTACCCGCGGAAAGCGTAGTCTTGCACGGAGATCATGAGCGGTAGTAAGATCCTATACTGATCGTGTTCGGCATGAAAGGGGCCTCTTTTAGTTTTGTCCCATCCTCACTTCGCCATCACGCCATCTTGCCATTTCATATACCAGTAGATCAACACGCTCAAAATGGTCGTGATGCCATACACCCCAAGCGGATGAATCCGGTGCAGTTCGTATATGCCTAAGTACTCGAACCACGGACTCACCAAAAATGCGAGAAACGCATCCACCACCAGATTCGTGATGAAGTACCGCCAGAAATGTCCGTACGTGAAATATAAGATCACGATCGTTCCAACAAGGAACAGTCCGTACACAAAAGAGGTGATATTCGTGAACAGAGGAATCGTCCTTGTCACCTTCCACCAGTCTAAGGCATCGGCCATCTGGAACACCACGGTCAGGAGCAGTGCTCCGAACACACCTCCTGGGAAGAATCGTTTCACTTGATAAGAACGCAATGGGATCAGGATAAACCAGGGCAGGATGAGCATGGACCATAATAAGAGTAGCGTAAACATAAACTCTCCTTCGTTCCGTCATTTGCCCTTAGTATGTCCGTCCTATTCATTCTTACTCAGGTTTTCAATCGGATCGCAGGATCGCGTACAGCTTCATGTCCACGTACCGTCCCTTTGATTTCTCCCCTTCACGCAAGGTTCCTTCGAACAGATATCCGTTCTTCTCCAAGACGGCTGCAGAAGCATCGTTGCCATTTTCCACTTTTGCTTCGATCCGGTTCATTCCGAGAACCTCAAAAGCGTGACGGGTGAGGAGATCGACCGCTTCGGTACCGATTCCGTTACCCCAATGGGAAGGGAGGAGGTCATAGCCGATTTCCGTAATAAAGTTGTCACGGTCAAAGTGATTGTATCCGCATGACCCGATGAGTTTACCTGAGTCACGATCAAAGATCGAAAAACGCAAGGCCTTGTTCTCGGCGGCAAGCTCTGTCAGCAGGGTGATCATATCCCTTGCCTGCTGTTCATCTGTGAACCGGTCGATGTTCATGAATCGCGTCACATCGGGATGTGACCATAGCGTAAAGAGTGCAGGGGCATCGTCCAGTGTCAGTTCATGTAATTCCAGTCGTTTGGTTTTTAATGTCATTATCAATAGATCCCTCCGTTTTTATAAAATGAGTGCATCATGGAGTCTTCCTATTGATCTCTGTGCATCATTCAGTCCCTTCGATAAGTAGATATTTCCATTTTAGAACCATTGTGGTGAGAATACAAGGAATGTTGCGAAGAATGCCTTCATAGCAATAGGTAAAGCGATTCCAGTAGATTCCCGTTAACGAATAAGGAGTTTTCATGTAAAATGGAAAAGTGGGAGGGTACATATCATGAATTTGAGTGCAGGACTTTTTCAGCAGCAGCAACAAAAGCTCCAGATGACCCAGCAGCTTTCACAGGCGATCACGATCCTTCAATATACAACGATGGAGCTGAATGACTACCTGGAATCGAAAGCGATGGAGAACCCCCTGATCCAATTGAAACCACCCAAGCGGAAGCTAGCAGAGTGGCAGGATTTCGCATCGGATACCGCGATAAGCCTATCCGAAGCTTTATTGATACAATTGAATTTGAAATCGCTTACAAATAGTGAGCGTAATTGTATAGAAGAATTGATATTCAGCCTTGATGGGAATGGGTATCTGCATATTGAAGGCGACCAATTGTTGGAGAAATATAAACTCGGAGAGGAAGCACTTGAAGAGATGATCAGCCTGATCCAATCGTTGGAACCTGCCGGCATCGGGGCCCGCTCCTTGCAGGAGTGCATCTACCTTCAGCTCGACCGTCGATGGGAGGTGCCTGATTTCGTCCTCACCATCGTGAGCGATCATTTCCAGGCCTTTGCGGACCGCAAGTGGAAGGAAATCGCAAAAATCTTGGGCCTCGAGCTGAAGCAAGTACAGACGGCGGCTGATTTCATCACACAGTGCAATCCTCGGCCGGGATCGGCCTATGCCAAGGATTTCTCTCATTATATTGTCCCTGAGCTAAATGTAAGAGTCCAGGGAGACGATGTGACGGTCGCCCTGTATGATGGGACTTCGATCACGGTCACTCTTAATAAGGAATATACCGATTTTCTCGGGCACCATCCCGACCGTGATACAGCGTCATATATAAAAGAAAAGAAGCAGGAATTCGAATGGCTCGTCCAGAGTCTCCGCCAACGCAAGCAGACGATGCTGAAGGTGGGGAAGGCAATAGCAGAGAAGCAGAGAGGATTTTTCCTCCAAGGACCCGGCCATCTCCAGCCCCTGACGCTGAAGCAGATTGCTGAAGAGGTCGGAGCCCATGAATCCACGATCAGCCGGGCCGTCAGGGGTATGTATGTGCAAACGCCATATGGGGTGTTTGAACTGAAGAACTTTTTCACGGCAGCGATCCGGGCCGTGGACACAGATGAAGAAATGGTGTCTGCCGGTACAGTGAAGAAGGAGCTGCAGGAACTTGTTAATCAAGAGGACAAGCGAAAGCCCCTTTCCGACCAGAAGCTTGTGGCCCTCCTGACGGAAAAGGGGTGTGACGTCTCTAGACGGACGGTGGCAAAGTACCGGGACCAGCTTGGCATCCCGTCTTCTACGAAACGGAAACGATATGAGTGAGGGGAATGTTCATGAAAGAATTGATTTTTTACACCCGTCGGCAATGTGGGTTATGTGACGAAGCTAAGCTCACCATCAACTTGCTGCGTGACGATTTTCCTTTCGAGCTGATTGAGCGGAATATCGATGAGAGGGATGAGTGGACGGAGAGATTCGGTCTCATGATTCCAGTAGCAGAAATGGACGGGGAAATCCTCCAATATGGGCAAATTGACTTTTTTACTATGAGCAAGCGTTTACATGAAAAAACTCGATAGTTTCCAGTTGAATTCGCATTCACACCCTGCTAGAATTGAAGATGAAAGCAGGGTGTGAATTTTTTTTGGAGTAAGTGGGACACAATATGTCTAACCGGGACTTTTATAGTCCAGCAGATTATTGAACCTTTTACTTCGGTTTTGAAGGGGCTTTGTACATGGAATCAATCATTGATATACAAAAGCGATTATTACCTGACCTGCTTGAAGTTATGCAAAAAAGGCATCAGATTCTCCGTTCCATCCGCTTCATGCAGCCAGTCGGCCGCAGAAGCTTGGCACAGAACCTGGGGCTGACGGAGCGTGTACTCAGGAGCGAAGTTGAATTCCTGAAAAATCAAGATCTCATCGACATCAAGACGTCCGGAATGATCATGACCGAAGATGGCATGCAACTACTGGAAAAAATTGAATGCATGATGAGGGAGATTTCGGGAATTAATGAAATGGAGCATCGGCTCAAGTCGTTACTCAATCTTCATGAAATTGTAATTGTTCCGGGGAATAGCGACGAGTCACCGTGGGTAAAGGAAGAATTGGGGCGTGCGACAGCATCCAGTATGAAACGCCGCCTAAAGGGGAATACTACAATCGCTGTGACTGGCGGTTCAACCATGGCCTCTGTAGCTGAAATGCTGACACCGGACCTGACGTCATCAGAAACCTTATTCGTTCCAGCAAGAGGGGGGATCGGGGAAGACGTCAAAAATCAGGCAAACACCATCTGTTCCAAGATGGCCGAGCATACGAAATCGCGTCATCGCGTCCTCTATGTGCCTGACCAGGTAAGCAAGGAAGTCTACAAGTCCTTCCTGAAGGAACCGATGATCAAAGAAGTCCTCACCATGATCAAATCAGCCAACATGGTCCTCCATGGAATCGGCGATGCGATCACCATGGCCGAGAGACGGAAGACATCGGAAGCCGATTATCAGAAGATCATCGACGGGCAAGCGGTCGGGGAATCATTCGGCTACTACTTCAATGAAGAAGGCGAAGTGGTACATAAGGTGCCGACCATCGGACTGCAGCTCGAGGACCTGAGCCATATCGAGCATGTCATCGCCGTAGCCGGCGGAAGCTCAAAGGCAAAGGCAATCCGGTCCTACATGAAAAGTGCTCCATCTTCAACCGTCCTCATCACGGACGAAGGAGCAGCAAAAGCGCTTTTGAAAGGGTAAATCCCTTTTGAAATATAAAATCATCCTTAACGATCTAAAGGAGGAAATTAATCATGGCAACAAAAATTGGTATTAACGGATTTGGACGTATCGGACGTAACGTATTCCGTGCAGCACTTAAAAGCAACGATGTAGAGGTAGTGGCAGTCAACGACTTGACTGATGCAAACATGCTTGCACACCTTTTACAATATGACACAGTTCACGGGAAACTTGACCAAGAAGTTACTGTTGACGGTGACTACCTAGTAGTCGGCGGCAAAAAAGTAAAAGTATTGGCTGAGCGTGACCCAGCTCAACTTGGATGGGGAGATCTTGGCGTTGAAATCGTCGTAGAATCTACTGGTCGCTTCACTAAACGTGCAGATGCTGCGAAACATATCGAAGCTGGCGCTAAAAAAGTCATCATCTCTGCTCCTGCATCTGATGAAGACATCACAATCGTAATGGGCGTTAACCACGACAAATACGACGCAGCTAGCCATGATGTTATCTCTAACGCATCTTGTACTACTAACTGCCTTGCTCCATTCGCAAAAGTACTTAACGATAAATTCGGCGTAAAACGTGGAATGATGACTACAATCCACTCTTACACAAATGATCAGCAAATTCTTGATTTGCCACACAAAGACTACCGTCGTGCACGTGCAGCTGCTGAGAACATGATCCCAACTACAACTGGTGCAGCTAAAGCGGTATCTCTAGTTCTTCCAGAACTTAAAGGCAAATTGAACGGTGGAGCTGTCCGCGTTCCAACTCCAAACGTGTCACTAGTTGACCTTGTTGCAGAATTGGACAAAAACGTAACAGCTGAAGATGTAAACGCAGCTCTTAAAGAAGCAGCTGAAGGCGATCTTAAAGGAATCCTTGCTTACAGCGATGAGCCACTAGTATCTACTGACTACAATGGTAGCCCTGCTTCTTCAACAATCGATGCTCTATCTACTATGGTTCTTGAAGACAACATGGTAAAAGTAATCTCTTGGTACGATAACGAGAGCGGATACTCTAACCGTGTCGTTGACCTTGCAGGCTTCGTAGCTTCAAAAGGACTATAATTCAAACGCGTTTGGTTTTTGACATCTAGGTGATGGATGGATATATTTTGTCCCACCATCTATAATGAAGATGTGTCGAAGGGGAGCGGGGAACATTCCCCTCTCCCCTTTCCTATTCTTATTTCAAGTTTCTTGAAAAAAGAGTAGAATTTGATAACTGAAGGAGGCCTTTTTCCATGAACAAAAAATCGATCAAAGACGTCGATGTGAAAGGGAAACGCGTATTTTGCCGCGTAGACTTCAACGTGCCGATGGCAGACGGGAAGATCACCGATGAAACGCGTATCCAGGCAGCACTGCCTACCATCAAACATCTAGTAGAAGGCGGAGCGAAAGTCCTTCTTGCAAGCCATCTTGGACGTCCAAATGGTGAAGTGGTAGAAGAACTCCGTTTGACACCTGTTGCAAACCGTCTATCAGAGCTTCTTGGCAAAGACGTTGCCAAAGCAGACGAAGCATACGGTGAAGCCGTTCAGGCGAAAGTTTCAGAGATGAAAGACGGAGACGTCCTTGTCCTTGAAAACGTTCGTTTCTACCCAGGTGAAACGAAAAACGATCCTGAGCTTGCGAAAGAATTTGCAGCACTTGCAGATCTTTATGTGAACGATGCATTCGGTGCAGCTCACCGTGCCCACGCTTCAACAGCAGGAATCGCCGAGCACATCCCGGCAGTTGCAGGTCTTCTTATGGAGAAAGAGCTTGAAGTCCTTGGTAAGGCACTATCAAACCCAGAACGTCCTTTCACGGCCATCGTTGGTGGAGCGAAAGTAAAAGATAAGATCGGTGTCATCGACAACCTTCTTGATAAAGTGGACAACTTGATCATCGGAGGCGGACTTGCATACACATTCGTGAAAGCAAACGGCTACGAAATCGGTCAATCCCTTCTTGAAGAAGACAAAATCGATCTAGCGAAACAATTCATGCAAAAAGCGAAAGACAAAGGCGTGAACTTCCTTATGCCGGTAGACGTGGTTGTTGGGGATGACTTCTCTAATGATGCGAATACAAAGGAAGTGGGCATCGACTCCATCCCATCTGATTGGGAAGCAATGGATATCGGTCCTAAAACGCGTGAAATCTTCAGCGATGCAATCAAGAGCTCTAAACTTGTCATCTGGAACGGACCAATGGGCGTATTCGAAATGGATACATTCGCCAACGGTACGAAAGCCGTAGCAGAGGCATTGGCCGATTCAACAGATACATACTCTGTAATCGGTGGCGGAGACTCTGCAGCAGCGGTCGAGAAATTCGGATATGCTGATAAAATGAGTCATATTTCTACAGGCGGAGGAGCATCTCTTGAGTTCATGGAAGGGAAAGAACTTCCTGGAGTCACTGCTCTGAACGATAAATAATCCCTGTTTCTAAATGCGTTTAGAAAACAATCGAAAGGATGAGTAGAATGCGTAAACCGATCATCGCAGGTAACTGGAAGATGAACAAAACACTCGGTGAAGCCAAAGCTTTCACCGAAGAAGTACAAGGACTCGTTCCTGATTCAAATGTAGTTGAATCTGTGATCTGTTCACCAGCGCTTTTCCTTGAAAGCCTTGTAAACAGCACGAAGAACTACAAAGTAGAAATTGGTGCCCAAAACATGCACTTCGAAGAAAACGGAGCGTTCACAGGCGAAGTCAGCCCTGTAGCCCTTCAAGATCTTGGAGTGAAATATGTCATCCTTGGACACTCAGAACGCCGTGAAATGTTCAACGAAACGGATGAGTCTGTGAACAAGAAGACGATCGCTGCCTTCAAACACAGCCTGACTCCGATTGTATGTGTCGGTGAAACACTTGAACAACGCGAAAACAACGAAACAAACGAACTAGTAGGAGATCAAGTGAAGAAGGCCCTTGCCGGACTTTCTGCTGATCAAGTGAAGAACACCGTCATTGCTTATGAGCCAATCTGGGCAATCGGTACAGGTAAATCTTCAACGGCTGAAGATGCGAACGAAGTATGTGCCCACATCCGTCAAGTTGTGGCATCTGAGTTCGGTCAAGAAGCTGCCGATGCAGTCCGCATCCAGTACGGCGGAAGCGTAAAACCTGCCAACATCAAAGAATACATGGCACAGTCTGATATCGATGGTGCATTGGTCGGTGGCGCAAGCCTTGAACCACAAAGCTTCCTTCAGCTTCTAGAAGGGGCGAGCTCTCATGAGTAAGTCTCCAGTAGCACTCATCATCCTGGACGGCTTTGCCTTCCGTGATGTGAAAGAAGGAAATGCGGTTGCTCAGGCCAACAAGCCGAACTTCGACCGCCTTTGGAACCAATACCCGCACAATCAGCTGACTGCAAGCGGTGAAGCAGTAGGTCTGCCTGATGGTCAAATGGGTAACTCTGAAGTGGGTCACTTGAACATCGGTGCCGGCCGCATCGTGTATCAAAGCCTCACGCGCGTGAACCTTGCCATCCGCGAAGGGGAGTTCGAGAAGAACGAAACCTTCAAAGATGCCATTGAACATGCGAAAAAGCACGACAAGAAGCTTCACATCTTCGGACTTCTATCGGACGGAGGGGTCCACAGCCATATCGATCATATGTATGCCCTCCTTCGCCTCGCTGCCAAAGAAGGAATGGAAGAAGTTTATGTCCATGCTTTCCTAGATGGCCGTGATGTCGGTCCTAAGACCGCCAAGAAGTACATTGAAGATGCACAAGCAAAAATGAAAGAAATCGGTATCGGTCAATTCGCAACGATTTCTGGCCGCTATTACTCAATGGACCGCGATAAGCGCTGGGAGCGCGTGGAGAAATCCTATCGTGCCATGGTATACGGAGAAGGCCCTACGTACACGGATCCAATCGAATTGGTCAACGATTCTTACGAAAATGGAATCCATGACGAATTCGTCATCCCATCCGTGATCACAAAGGAAAACGGCGAGCCGGTTGCAACGATTCAGGATGACGATTCTGTGATCTTCTACAACTTCCGTCCCGACCGTGCCATCCAGATCTCGAATACGTTTGCCAACCAAGACTTCCGTTCATTCGACCGCGGGGACAAGTTCCCTAAGAACCTGCACTTTGTCTGCCTGACGAAGTTCAGTGAAACGGTTGATGGATATGTGGCATTCAAACCGACGAACCTTGATAATACACTTGGAGAAGTTCTTGCCCAAAACGGCTTGAAACAGCTCCGCATTGCTGAAACGGAAAAATATCCGCATGTGACATTCTTCATGAGCGGTGGCCGTGAAGCGGAATTCGAAGGGGAAAAGCGCATCCTCATCGATTCACCGAAAGTGGCAACATACGATCTGAAACCTGAAATGAGCGCATACGAAGTGACGGATGCCCTTCTCGAAGAGATCCGTGAAGACCGCCAGGATGCCATCATCCTGAACTTCGCCAACCCTGATATGGTCGGTCACTCCGGAATGCTTGAACCAACGATCAAAGCGATTGAAACCGTGGACGAATGTCTTGGTAAGATCATCGACTTGATCACTGAAAAAGGTGGCACGGCCATCATCACTGCGGACCACGGGAATGCAGATGAAGTGATCACAGAAGGCGGCGACCCAATGACAGCCCATACGACCAACCCGGTACCGGTCATCGTGACAAAAGAAGGCCTTGAACTTCGTGACGGAGGGATCCTTGGCGATCTTGCCCCAACGATGCTTGACCTCTTGAACGTCGATCAACCGGAAGAAATGACGGGTCAATCCCTCATCAAGAAGTAATCCTGCCGGCGTGCCGACCTGCAGGGGCACCCGGACGGTAAGAGCTTTTAAACTAAAATCACCTATAAAAAGGAGAGTTTTTTCATGCCAATCATTACTGATGTATACGCACGCGAAGTCCTTGACTCCCGTGGTAACCCGACAATCGAAGTAGAAGTTTACACTCAATCCGGAGCTTTCGGACGCGCACTTGTTCCATCTGGTGCTTCAACTGGTGAATACGAAGCAGTTGAACTTCGTGACGGCGACAAAGGCCGCTACCTAGGTAAAGGTGTAGAAAAAGCAGTCGATAACGTGAATAACGAAATCGCTGAAGAAATCATCGGTTACGATGTAACAGAACAAGTTGCCATCGACCAAGCCATGATCGCTCTTGATGGAACTGAAAACAAAGGTAAACTAGGCGCCAACGCAATCCTTGGTGTATCTATGGCTGTTGCACGCGCAGCTGCTGACTTCTTCGGAGTAGAATTGTACCAATACCTTGGTGGATTCAACGCGAAGCAACTTCCAGTACCAATGATGAACATCGTCAATGGTGGAGAGCACGCTGACAACAACGTAGATATTCAAGAATTCATGGTTATGCCTGTAGGAGCTCCTACATTCAAAGAAGCTCTTCGCATGGGTGCTGAGATCTTCCACAGCCTGAAATCAGTTCTTAAAGACAAAGGTTACAACACAGCTGTTGGTGACGAAGGCGGATTCGCTCCTAACCTTAAATCCAATGAAGAAGCTCTTTCTACAATCATCGAAGCAATCGAAAAAGCCGGTTACAAACCAGGCGAAGAAGTCCTTCTTGCAATGGACGTAGCTTCTTCTGAAATCTACAACAAAGAAGACGGTAAATACCATCTTTCTGGAGAAGGCGTTGTACGTACTTCTGAAGAAATGGTTGACTGGTACGAAGAAATGGTTAACAAATATCCAATCATCTCAATCGAAGATGGTCTTGACGAAAACGACTGGGAAGGACACAAACTTCTTACTGAGCGCATCGGTAACAAAGTCCAACTCGTTGGGGATGACCTATTCGTAACAAACACAACAAAACTTTCTCAAGGGATCGAGCAAGGAATCTCTAACTCAATCCTTATCAAAGTGAACCAAATCGGTACACTTACTGAAACATTCGACGCTATCGAAATGGCTAAACGCGCTGGTTACACAGCTGTCATCTCTCACCGTTCTGGTGAAACAGAAGACAGCACAATCGCTGACATCGCGGTTGCTACTAACGCTGGTCAAATCAAAACTGGTGCTCCTTCACGTACTGACCGTGTGGCGAAATACAACCAACTTCTTCGCATCGAAGATCAATTGGCTCACACTGCTCAATACCTTGGAGCAAAAACATTCTACAACGTTAACCGCTAATAGCCGGTTTGCCGAAATCCCCGTCCTCGGACGGGGATTTTTTTAATGGACGTCATCTAAGCGAATATTCATTATGTTCTTGTTGCCCCAGCCCCCGTATGGTAAAATGAAGACAATGTTATGTTCGGATCAGGAGGTGGGACTCATGCATACTATTTTAGTCACGTTACTTATCATCGTATCGATCGCCATGATCGTCATGGTATTGCTTCAATCAGGTAAGAGTGCTGGACTTTCAGGGGCCATCTCAGGTGGTGCGGAACAGCTATTCGGTAAACAGAAAGCGCGCGGACTCGACTTGATTTTGCACCGCATCACAATCGTATTGGCCGTACTATTCTTCGTTCTTACGGTTGCCATCGTCCGTATCTAAATGAACGTTTAAAAACCTGATCTCGTTTGTGGGTCAGGTTTTTTGTTTTATCGGGGTTGTACTTGGCCGTTTTGTGCTGGGCGGAGCGATTCATCCGTATGGGGTGGTTTTCGCATATAACTGCGAATGAGCGCTGGTTGCAAATCTTGTTTGTGGGTTTGCGGTGTAGTTGGTGGTCAGGTGATGATTAAGGTGGTTCATCCGTATGTGGACGCATTCGCAAATAACTGCGAATGAACGCTGGTTCAAGGGATGATGTGCAAATTGGAACGAGGGCAACAAGTCGGTTCGCAAATAGAATGCTTTTACTCGCAAATTAAATCGAAAATTCCGCAAGTATTTTTTTGATTATCGCAAATAAATCCGCCTTGATCAGAATCGTCGAGTCTCGGGATAGAGTAAAGGGTCATAAATCCAGTGCGAAAAAAGTCGAATCATGTCACAAGGGAAAAGTAGAGGGAAATGGCGATGGTAAATGCATGGTAAATCATTATGAATCGCTATGATTCCAAACAATTCGCTAATACTCGATTAAAGTAGCAAATAGCCCTTTACCTGCTTAGAGCCACCGATCGGGATGACCCTGCCTCACACTACAAACAACCCTCCGCCATCAAAACCGCCACAACAATGCGAAATGGTGGATTGTCCCACCGATATTTGCTAAAAATAGAAGTGAGAAGAATCTGAACGGCTGCATCAAGCCACTAGACATCAAAGAGATCGAAAAGGAGCTATCAAACCATGAAAACCAATTTGCCGAAACCATTTACATTTGAAGCGGGGAAACGTGCTGTCCTTCTGTTGCACGGATTCACTGGTAACTCATCGGATGTGCGTATGCTCGGACGATTCCTCGAGAAGAAGGGCTATACGTCTCATGCGCCTCACTATAAGGGACATGGTGTTCCGCCGGAGGAATTGGTGCATACAGGTCCTGAAGACTGGTGGAAGGATGTCATGGACGGGTATGAGCATCTGAAGAGCCTTGGGTATGAGGAAATCGCCGTTGCGGGCCTCTCGCTCGGAGGGGTATTTTCATTGAAATTAGGTTACACTGTACCTGTAAAGGGTATTGTCCCAATGTGTGCACCAATGTATATAAAAAGCGAAGAAGTCATGTATGACGGGGTAGTGGAATACGCCCGTGAATTTAAAAAATATGAAGGAAAACCCGAAGACCAGATTGAAAAGGAAATGGAAGAGTTCAAGAAGACGCCGATGGATACGTTGAAGGCCCTTCAGGAGCTCATCGCCGATGTGCGTGGGAATGTGGATATGATCTACTCGCCGACGTTTGTCGTGCAGGCACGGAACGACCATATGATCAACACGGATTCTGCGAATATCATCTATGACAGCGTTGAGTCTGATGATAAAGAGATCAAATGGTATGAAGATTCTGGGCACGTCATAACGCTCGATAAAGAGAAAGAGCAGCTTCACGAGGATGTGTACAACTTCCTGGAGAAACTGGACTGGACGGTATAATCACGATCAGGAGGGAATGTCATGGATGAAAATATTAAAGGGCATGTGGATAAGCTCCTTTCTTACATGAAGGAAGAAGCCTACAAGCCATTGACGGTACAAGAGCTGGAGGAAGCATTCGGAATCGAGGGGTCAGGGAACTTCAAGGATTTCGTCAAGGCGCTTGTCGTCATGGAAGAGAAGGGATTGGTGGTGCGTACAAGAAGCAACCGCTACGGTCTTCCTGAAAAAATGAATCTGGTAAGAGGGAAGGTATCGGCACATGCCAAGGGCTTCGCCTTTGTCATCCCGGAAGAGCAGGGCATGGATGATATCTTCATCCCGCCGAATGAAACAAGCAATGCGATGCACGGGGATATCGTCCTCGTACGGGTATCGGCTGCTTCATCGGGCTCAAGACGCGAAGGGACCATCGTCCGCATCGTCGAGCGCGGTGTCGATCAGATTGTCGGGACATTCACCGAAAGCAAACATTTCGGCTTTGTCATCCCTGATGATAAGAAGTTCGCAAGTGACATCTTCATCCCGAAATCCGCCCAGAAGGGTGCGACGGAAGGACATAAGGTCGTCGTGAAGCTGACGGCTTATCCGGAAGGACGCAAGAGCGCAGAAGGGGAAGTCATTGAAATACTCGGTCATAAAAATGATCCGGGTGTCGATATCCTTTCCATCATCCATAAGCATGGCATCACCGTCGAGTTCCCTGAAGAAGTCATGGAGCAGGCGAATCAAGTGCCTGATGAAATCAACCCATCCGAGCTTGAGAACCGCCGCGATCTGCGCGATCAAACGATCGTCACCATTGACGGGGCCGACGCAAAGGACCTCGATGATGCCGTCACGGTCACGAAGCTCGACAACGGAAACTACAAGCTCGGCGTACATATCGCCGATGTTACCTACTATGTGAAAGAAAGCTCACCGATCGATGAGGAAGCATTCGACCGCGGTACATCCGTCTACCTCGTGGACCGGGTTATCCCGATGATCCCTCACCGACTGTCGAACGGTATCTGTTCACTGAACCCGAAAGTCGACCGCCTGACTCTTTCATGTGATATGGAGATCACACCGAGCGGGGAAGTCGTGAAGCATGAGATCTTCCAGAGTGTGATCAAGACTGCTGAGCGGATGACCTACTCAGACGTCAACAAGATCCTTGTGGACAAAGATGAAGAGCTGAGAAGCAAGTACGAGCCACTCGTCCCGATGTTTGAGGACATGGAGAAACTTGCTCAGATCCTTCGCACGAAGCGTGAGAAGCGCGGTGCCATCGACTTCGATTTCAAAGAAGCGAAGGTGCTCGTGAACGAAGAAGGCGAGCCGACGGAAGTCGTCATGCGCGAGCGTTCCGTTGCCGAGAAGCTCATCGAGGAATTCATGCTGGCAGCGAATGAAACCGTCGCAGAACACTTCCACTGGATGGAAGTACCGTTCATCTATCGTATCCATGAAGATCCGAAGGAAGATAAGCTAATGCGCTTCTTCGAGTTCATCACGAACTTCGGACTCATCGTGAAAGGCTCGGCAAATTCGATCCATCCTCGTGCCCTCCAGGAAATCATCGATGATGTCCAGGGGAAAGCGGAGGAGATGGTCGTCTCCACGATGATGCTGCGCTCCATGCAACAGGCGAAGTACGATCCGGAAAGCCTTGGTCACTTCGGGCTGGCAACGGAGTTCTATACCCACTTTACCTCGCCGATCCGCCGTTATCCGGATCTGATCGTCCACCGATTGATCAGGACATACTTGATTGAAGGAAAGGTCGACCAAGCGACGCGCGACAAATGGGGAGCACAGATGGGGAACATCGCCCAGCATACCTCCAGCCGCGAACGCCGTGCCGTCGATGCTGAGCGTGAGACGGATGAGCTGAAGAAAGCAGAGTACATGGAAGACAAGGTCGGGGAAGAGTACGACGGGATCATCAGCTCCGTCACTAACTTCGGACTGTTCGTTGAGCTTCCGAATACAATCGAGGGTCTTGTCCACGTGAGCTACATGACCGACGACTATTACCGGTTCGACGAGCGTCAGCTGGCCATGATCGGAGAGCGTACGGCAAACGTCTACCGCATCGGTGATGAGATTACCGTACGCGTCGTGAACGTCAACAAGGACGAACGCGCCATCGACTTCGAGATCGTCGGCATGAAAGGCACCCGTCGCCGCGACGACAAAGCCCGCTCATTCCGACCGGAACGTAAAGGTAAACCGACAAGCAAGCCGGGCAAAAAGCCTGCTGATAAAGACAAAAAAGAAGGCGGCGAATGGTCCACACGCCCGCCGAAGAACAATAAGAAGAAAAAGAAGAACAAAAAGTTCTTCGACAATGCTCCAAAAAGCAAACGCAAAAAGAAAAAGTAAGCATAAGGAGCATGGGAATCCACCCGTGCTCCTGTTTCATCCTACCCATACTGGTGTATTTATGAGATAATGGCACCACAGAAAGAGAGAGAGGGATTCACATGCCAAAGGGAGAAGGCAAGCTCATTGCCCAGAATAAAAAAGCCCGCCATGACTTCGCCGTCGAAGAGACGTTCGAAGCAGGCATCGTCCTCCAGGGGACGGAAATCAAATCGATCCGCGGCGGTCGCGTCAACTTGAAGGATTCCTTCGCCCGCATCCGAAACGGAGAAGTATACGTCTACAACATGCACGTATCGCCTTACGAGCAGGGGAACCGGTACAATCATGATCCGCTCCGCACGAGGAAGCTCCTCCTTCACCGCAGGCAGATCAATAAGCTCATCGGTGAAACGAAAGAAGCAGGATATTCACTCGTCCCGCTGAAGCTGTACATCAAAAACGGCGTCGCCAAGCTCCTCATCGGTCTTGCACGCGGTAAGAAGAAATATGACAAACGTGAAGATCTGAAGCGCAAGGAAGCCAACCGCTCCATCCAGCGCGAGCTCGCCCAAAGGCAAAAAGGGAATTACTGATCCTTCCAGTTGCATTTGGCGCTCAGTTTGTTATAATAAATAGTGTCGCAGGGCAAACTGACTGCGATAAGAACAATTGAATAAGTAACCAGTGAGAACTTATTCTTTCCCGTTCTTCCTCATATGGGGACGTTACGGATTCGACAGGGATAGTTCGAGCTTGGGTTGCGAGCCGTAGGGATCGTCTACGTTAAAACGTCAAAGCCAATAATAACTGGCAAAACTAACAATAACCTAGCTCTAGCTGCGTAATAGCGCTTTAGCTGTTCCTCCCTCCATCGCCTATGTGGTAGGGTAAGGGACTCACTCTTAGTAGGCTACGCCGGAGTCCACCGTCTGAGGACAAAGGAAGAGATTAACCAGACTAGCTGCACGGACGCCAGTCGGTAGGCATAAGCTGCAGCGAAACCGCGAATATATCGACTACGCTCGTAGACGCACAAGTGCCGTTATTTCTGGACGAGGGTTCGACTCCCTCCGTCTCCACCAAATACATATTTGGTGGTTTTATTTTGTCTTAAATAGTTAACACAAGCCATCCCGGTTTCCTTCAGGGATGGCTTTTTTAGTGTTTAGAGGTTATCCGTGTTGATACGAGGAGCACGTGGTTCCAGTTCAGCGCTCGCCTTGGCATTTTCATTGTTTCGGTCGTGTTGATTTTGTCTTTCCTTATCCAATGCAGATCGGTTTTCTGATTTGCTCTTTTTATCCTTCATGCCATCGCCCCTCTTGCTAATATGCTCCAAGAATGAGGGCTTGAATCATACAAAAAAGGACTTGTCGAAACAAGTCCTCTTGCTATTCAATGACTATTTCTCCCACAGTTCGATCAGCCGCCCATCCGGGTCCTTGATCCAAACGAACTGGCCAAAGTCGCCGCTCTGCTTATCCTTCGCAAGTGGGACCCCGACCCGCTCAATGTGAGCGAGTACCTCTTCCATATCATGAACCTGAAAGTTCACCATCACCTGTTGGTCTTTCGGAAAATACTCATCCTCGTTGTCAAACAGTGAGAAGATGGTCTCACTGTTTCCTTCAATTTTTATGATTGCACCGTTCCATTCACCGATATCCAAGCCTAAAACCTTGTTGTACCATTGTTTTAAAGCCTCTGGGTTTTGCGATTTCCAGAAGACTCCTCCGAATCCTTTGATCATTTTTGTGAGTCCTCACTTTCTATATAAAATCTATTACTAGGTTATTTCGGTATAAGATTCACAACTCCTTCCATCATATTCAAATGATTTAAGGGTATAGGTATTGAACTTTTAAAAGAGACGCACTGAGCGCTAATATAAATCGGGATGACCGCCATCATCATGGAAAAAGATTGGTAAAATAATTTTCAATGGTACAAACCCCGACAAACCCCGCCACCCATCAACATCCTTCCCCATTTCCTGATATTCCTCCAATTAACAGTATATTGAATTGATCGAATGTTTCCATTAAGATGGAGAGGAGTATAACTTCATAGATGCATATTGGTTCAGCCTCGGGTTCGGGGCTGATTAAAAGGGAATCAGGTGTGAATCCTGAGCGGTCCGGCCACTGTAAGTGATGAGCGATCTTTCTGAAATGCCACTGGATGTTAGAGTCCGGGAAGGCGGAAGGGAGCGATGAATCATGAGTCAGGAGACCTGCCTGTATGTGTAGTGGTGGAGCCTTCCGGTAAAAGGTGAAGCGAGGTGGATCAGTATGCATGGGGTTAGTATGTGCACGTCGATTTCAAAGCCTTGTTCTTCTTTCGGGAAGAGCAGGGCTTTTTTATATACATATTATTTATCTAGTACAGGGGATAAGGGATACGGGAGGATATGTGAGTGAGAATACTTCAAGCAATGTTGGCAAGTGTATTGAGCGTTGTGTTGTTTTTGGGTGTGCCGGTTGCGGGGATTCCGTCTGGACACGCAGAGGCAGCGACGAGTACGGATGTTTCGCTGGCTGAGATCAATAAAACCATTGAAGGTGCTGCGAATCACATTCTGGACAGCGGTGTAAGTAGTGAGTGGGAAGCCATAGGACTTGCGGCAGCGGGATATCCAGTGCCGGAAGCCTATTATCAGAATCATTTCAGTCAATCGGTGGATAGCCAGGTCATCAATCCATCGAGATACGCTAAGATTACCGATATTGAACGCCACGTGATTGCGGCGGCGGCAATCGGTTTGGATCCATTGTCTGTCAACGGCACAGACTTGATTGAAAAGATCTACAACAGTCAGGATGTGTCACCAGGGAATGACACGATGACCCTTCAAGGGAATAACGGACCGATCTTCGCCTTGATCGCGTTGGACAGCCAACAGTTCGAGGTGCCATCAGATGCCAAGTGGACACGTCAAAAGCTGATTGATGAGCTTTTGAAGCAGCAGAATGAGGATGGAAGCTGGTCCCTCAGTGCATACATGTCGGGCCCGAGCTATGATATCACGGCCATGGCCTTGATTGCCTTGGCACCCTATACATCCCAGGGGAATGTGAAGAAAGCGGTAGATGGTGCGCTCTCATTTCTATCTGCAGAACAGCAATCAAGCGGAGGATTTGACGATCCATTTGTCGGGGGGACTTCAAGTGAAGCCACTTCCCAGGTGATCATTGCCCTGACGTCGAACGGGATTGATCCGACGTCAAAGGCATTCACGAAAGGATCCAATAATCTCGTCACACACCTTCTGAGCTTCAAGTCGGAGGATGGCGGATTTATGCATGTCAGTCCAGGCAATTCCAACGGGATGGCGACCGAGCAAGCCCTGCAGGCCCTCGTTGCGTATCAGAAATTCTTAAAAGGGGAGGGGAAGCTTTATTCATTCCCTAAACCATTGGAGCCGGAACCACCGACACCCATGCCTGATCCGACCCTTACCATAAAAGGGGTGAAAGATGGCGAGATTGTTGCAACGCCAGAGATCACGGTCACGGCTGAGGCAAAGGATGGAGAAGGAAACGCCTTGGTAGTCGACGCGAAGTTGAATGATCAGGCCATTGAAGGCAACAAATCAGGCGAGTTTGTCCTTTCCTTAAATGAGGGGAAGAATGTTCTCATTGTCAGCGCACAAGATCAGAATGAAAAAGTGGTGTCAAAGAAAGTGACCATCCAGTACAAAAAAGAAGCCAAAGATGAGGATCCGCCAAAGCTGCTGGACCAGGTGACCCTAAAGCCTGTATGGAAAGATGGAAAAGGCACGATTGAGATGGATAGTATCAGCAACCTGAAGGAAGGGGGAGATATTATCATCGAGATCCCGGACGATTCGGTTACCATCGTCTTCCCGGATGAAAGCATGAGTGCGATGGTCAATAAAGGGGCGACGCTTCACTTGGAATCATCTCAAGTGAAAATGAAGACTGAATTGAAAGGGTTCTCAAAAAAAGAAGCAGAATTCTCCATCCAGCGCATGGAAGGCATGAAGGAAGCTCTTAGTAACGTGTACGACTTTACCATCAAACAGGATGGGAAAAGCATTCATGATGTGAAAGATGCCGTAGAGCTGTCCTTCGCCGTCAAGGAAGAAGAGGTGGACAGCACATCTACCGCCGTTTACTTCTATAATGCCGATACGAGAAAATGGGACCATGTCGGAGGGGACTATTCCGACGGGTGGTTCAGTGTACAACCTGATCACTTGAGCACATTCGCTGTGTTCAACTCGGCACCAACGGGAACGGAAGAGGAAGAGAAAACAAATGAACCAGAAAAAACACAGGATGAGGGAAAAACGGGCTCGTCTCCAAAGGAAAACAAGAAAGACGATACTGTTGTACCGGCAGCCAAACCTTCTTCGGGGAAAAAGCTCCCCAATACTGGGGTGAACGAATGGTATCTTCCAGTCGCGGGAGGACTCCTTCTACTCACGGGTCTCTCGATCTATTTCTGGGGTGCACGCAAGAAGCGGAAGATGGAGATAAAAGGTTAGGAGGAGTTCGATGAAGAAGCAACGTAAGCTCATACTGTCGATCTTGACTGTGTTCTTCCTTACTCTTGGAGTAATCGGGGTCACCTATGGTTTCTCCGGAGAAGAACAAAAGGCACCAACAAGTAAGCAAGTGGCGGGTAGCGAAAACTCCGTCGCTTCCGTGACCGGGGATAAAGAAAAACAAAAAAATCCAAACGCTTTCACTGATGAACATTCCAAGACTGAGAAACAGGATGAAAAGAAAGAGGAAAAAGAAAAAAACGAGAATTCGGACAGCACAACCACTAAAAGCACAAAAGAGGACGGCAAGGCTGATCCTCAGCAACAAGAAGAAAGAAACGGAACAAAGGAACGCCCTGAATCAGAAGGAAAGCCAGACAAACAAGAATCATCTACATCAACGAAAGAAGCAAAGACAGAGTCAAACCAAAAAGCAGAGAGCCCAAAAGAATCCAAAGCTCCTTCCGACTCTGAACGTGCCGGATCACCACAACCAAAAAGCAAGTCACCGGTACCTCAACCTTCCAAAAAGCCTGCACCCGCTCCAAAGCCTGAAAAGGAAGAAAAGCAGGGAGCAACGTCGACAGTCACCTATTCCATTGTGGCAGATAGTCAAATGGCTACGGTGCTCCCTCCGACTTCAGTCGAAATCGAGGATGGGGATACGGTCCTTGATGTGCTCATCGAGGTGACACGTTCTCAAGGAATTCCAATGTCGTTCCGCGGTGGTACAGGGGCGAATGCCTATGTAGAAGGAATCAACAACCTATTTGAGTTTGACCGGGGATCTGGAAGCGGTTGGATGTACCGGGTGAATGGGATCTTCCCTAACAGAGGGGCTGGAGTGGTTCCCCTCCAGGACGGAGATCGCATTGAGTGGCTTTACACCATCGACCTCGGAAAAGATCTCGGAGCGGAGCTGAAGCCGTTCCGCTAGAAGAAAGGGGTACGCAACGTGACAATCAGATTGAAAGAACTTCACCCCTTCGTAAGCTTTCTCTACTACGTTTGTGCGGGTGTGTGCATGATGATGTTCACCCATCCGTTGTTCCTGTCTGTATCCATCTTGATCCTGGTCGGGGTGAATATCCTTCAAGGAACCTGGGGGAAACTGATCCGATCTATGCCTGCGATCGCTTGCATGGGGCTCATCATCATCGTCATGAATCCCCTTTTCGTCCGAAGGGGAGCCACCGTGCTGTTCTATTTCCGTCATAATCCCGTGACATTGGAAGGAGTGGCATACGGGATGATCATGGCCATGAGTCTATGGGGGATCTTCATCCTGTTCATTTCATTCAACGATGTGATCCACGGGCGGAAATTCTTATTTCTCTTTTCAAAAGTGTGGCCACAGCTCGCCCTCCTACTAATGATTACGGTGCGTTTCGTACCCCTGCTCATTACCCGGTGGAAGGACCTGTATCACACGCAAAAGCTCAGGGGACACGATATGTTCAAAGGAAGCGTTAAGAAGCGGAGCAGGACGGGCATGCTCTATATGCAAAAGCTCCTCACGTGGTCGTTGGAAGAGGCGCTTCAAACGGCTGAGTCCATGAATGCAAGAGGGTTCGGGGAGCGGAAGAGGTCGCATTATCAGCTGTTCCCATTCCGCTATTCCGATTGGGGAGCGTCCATCGTCTTAGCAGGGATAGCCGGCGTGTGTGTGTATTCTGCACAGAACGGAATCGGGACCCTCAATGTGTATCCCCAGCTGGGGACACTCTCATTTTCCCCTTCGGACTGGCTGATCTTGATCCTGTTCATTTGTTTGATGGCATTCCCCATTTTACTTGAAGGAGGCAGTCAACTTCGATGGCATGTATTGAACTCGACAAACTAAGCTTTCACTATCCAGAGGAAGAACAAGCAGCCATCCGCGCCCTTTCCCTTACCGTGGATAAAGGGGATTTCATTGTGATCGGAGGTCCTTCAGGCTGTGGGAAGACAACCCTTCTGAAGCTGTTGAAAAAGGAACTCACGCCGGTAGGCAGGATGACAGGACTGATCAGGATGTCAGATAGGGGAGTAGGATTCGTGTTTCAGGACCCGGAAAATCAGATTGTCATGGATAACGTCCTTAGTGAACTTGTATTCGGCATGGAAAACGAGCAATTGGGTACTGAGGAGATGCGGCAACGCGTGGCGGAAATGGTTCACTTCTTCGGTATGGAAGACCTGCTCGAACAGGATACAAAACATCTTTCTGGCGGACAGAAGCAGTTGATGAACGTGGCTGGTGTCCTCCTGCAAAAACCTGACCTGCTATTATTGGATGAACCGACGTCCCAACTCGACCCCGTCCAGGCAAAAGCGCTGATCCAATTTGTCCAGCGTCTGAACGAAGAATTCGGGATGACAATCATCATGGTCGAGCATCGATTGGAAGAGCTCTATCCCATTGCGGATCGGGTGATCCTCATGGAGAAAGGAAGCGTGGCCTATGAAGGGCCGGCAAGGACAGTCGTTTCCACTGTGTGGAAGAACCAGGACAACACGTTTCTTCCGTTCCTTCCGGCCATCGCCAAGCTATACTATACCTTTGCCGGTCAGTCTTACGATACGGGGGTGCCCCTGTCTGTCAAAGAGGCTCAGCGCTGGCTATCGGATCTATCCATCGGGATGGTGGAGCAAGAGCAAGAAGTCTCTTCTGAGCAGGCGTCACCCCTTCTCGAGATGAACCATGTAAGCTTCAAGTATGCAAAGCGTGCACCCATGATCCTGAAGGATATCAGCTTAGAGGTGAGGAAAGGGGATTTTCTTACTGTGGTGGGAGGAAACGCCTCAGGAAAGACGACCCTCCTGAAAATCATTGCGTCGATTCTGAAGCCATATAGCGGAAAGGTAAAGCTGAATGGGAAGCATGTTTCGAAAAAGTCATCCTGCAGAATGGGCTATCTTCCTCAAAACCCGTTGCTCTGCTTTATGTGTGAAACGCTACAGGAAGAAATCCTTGAGCTTGCCTTCCGTTACGACATCCCGCTTCCGGAAGAACGAATGAGGTCCATCGCGACCCGTCTCGGCATTGAGTCGATCCTGGAAAAGCACATTCATGATTGCAGTGGGGGAGAACAGCAGAAGGCGGCACTTGCCACCCTATTATTCATTGAACCAGATCTACTCTTGATCGATGAACCGACGAAGGGAATGGATGCGGTGTCCAAAGATCAGTTCTCGGTCATGTTGGATGATCTTCATCAAGATGGCATGACCATCCTGATGGTGACCCATGACATCGAATTTGCGGCCAGGCATGCTTCACGATGCGCGTGGTTGTTTGACGGTCGCATCACGGCAGACGGAACGGTGAGGGAGGTGTTGGACCATCACTACTTCTATACCACCACGATCAACCGCGTGAGTCAGAATGCCGATGTTCCAACGGTCCTGACGGTAGAGGAGGCATATGAGACATGGAATCTTCACGTGCCGTCCTGATCACCTCCTCTGTCATCACCTTGATTCTCTTATTCGTCTCGGCCATTCTGTTTGACGACAAGCCTTATATGATGATCTGTATCGCCATCATGATCGTAACGGTCATCCCGCTGTTTGCGAGATTCGAACTCCGTGCGATCGGAAGTAAGGAAATCGTTTTGCTGGCGGTACTTGCAGCTATTGCAGCCATGAGCAGGGTACCGTTTGCTCCCCTGCCGAGTGTGCAGCCGACTACCTTCGTAATCATTGTGAGCGCCATCGTTCTGGGGCCCGAAGCGGGATTTTTGATAGGAGCGATGGCGGCCATCGTCTCCAATATCTTCTTGGGTCAAGGTCCATGGACCCCTTGGCAAATGTATGCCTGGGGGATGGCAGGCATGATGGCCGGTTTCCTTCGCAATACAGTGATCATCAATACCAAATGGGGGTTGATGGGATATGGATTTGTCGTAGGTTTTTTGTTCGGGTGGTTCATGAATTTGTGGTTCCTCCTGGGCTTCCTTGGTGATGCCTCTTGGGAAGTGTTCGTCTCGGCTTATATCGCTAGCTTTTACTTTGATCTTGCACATGCATTATCAAACGTATTTTTCCTAGGGCTGTTCAGTATGGGGTGGATTCGGATCCTGGAACGTTTCAAACGGAAATACGGCATCCTGACGTCAGACTTTCCAAAAGAGGAGGTCTATAAATGAAGAAAGTGATTGGCATCTTGATCATTCTGATGTCCCTTCCCCTTTTGTTTCATAGCCAAATCAAGGGTGGAGTCTATAAAGGGTTCAACGAAAAACTTCTCGTCGCAGCGAGTGAAGGGAAGGGGGAAGTGAAAAAAACCATGTTTGAGAAGCTATACTTGAGTGATTCCGCGGATGTAGAGACCTCTGACATCAAGGCGGTCCTCCGTATTCCATCTATCGAATTAGAGGAGCCCATCTTCCAGGGGGCAAGTGAACCCCATCTCAAGAATGGAGTCGCGACCATCGAGGAGGACACTCCCTTTTCCGCAACGAATATTTCCATTGCGGGACATAAGATGAATGCATACGGTGTCCTCTTCAATCGGCTTCATGAGCTGACTGAAGGGGATGTAATGGAACTGGATGTCAACGGAAAAACCACTACGTACAAAGTGACGGAACAAAGGATGGTATCACCTGATGATTTGTCGGTCCTGGAGGATACGGAGGATCAGACGATCACACTGATCACGTGTGAAACCTATAACTGGACCACGAATGAATTTGAAGAGCGATTGGTCGTGCGGGGGGAAAAGGTAGGGGAATGAGAATAGCTTCACCTAACAGGCAAGCCCTTAGTTTTGAGGGCTTCCCTTCCTTTTGCGAACGTTGACAGTTGAAAGCAATTGAATTAATATATGAATATATAGTCATACATAAGTTTTTGAGGTTGCATAAATAGGAAAATGGGTAACGTAAGAAGAACTAACTAGGTTAAACAACATAGCCGAAGAGGAGGAATATACCCATGGCACACGATCACAGTGATCACACTCATCACGCCAATACGAAAACCATGCTGATCTCATTTATCATCATAACCGTTTATATGGTGGTGGAAGCCATCGGAGGATATGTGACAAACAGTCTGGCCCTGCTCTCAGATGCGGGTCATATGCTCAGTGACTCCCTATCCCTGGGGATTGCCCTGATCGCATTTAAGCTCGGGGAGAAGGCAGCTACATATCGCAATACATTCGGCTACAAGCGGTTTGAGATCATCGCAGCCACCTTGAACGGCCTTACCTTGATCGGTATCGCACTCTTCATCTTTTATGAAGCCATCAAGCGATTTACCCATCCGCCTGAGGTTGCTACAATCGGCATGCTCATCATCTCCATCATCGGTCTTCTCGTCAACGTCCTGGTGGCGTGGATCATGATGCGTGGAGGCGATACGGAAGAGAATCTGAATATGAGGGGTGCCTTCCTCCACGTCATCAGTGATATGCTCGGTTCGGTTGGAGCGGTGATTGCAGCCCTTCTCATCATGTTCTTCGGCTGGGGCTGGGCCGACCCACTGGCAAGCGTCATCGTCGCCATCCTCGTCTTGAACAGCGGATACCGGGTCGTGAAAAAATCCCTTCACATCCTCTTGGAAGGAACACCCGAACAGATTGATGTCCAAGAGGTGATCGATGTGATCAAACGGGAAGAGGGAATCGACGACATCCATGATCTCCATATCTGGGCAATCACAAGTGGATTCATCGCCATGTCCTGTCATGCGGTGGTAGGGGGAGACATTACCGTTAAAAGTACAGAAGATATACTGAGACGCTTGGAACCTCGTCTGCAGCACTTCGGCATCAAACATATCACGATGCAATTCGAAACTGAAAACAATCCCCATGATTCCGCGATTCTTTGTGATATGGAGCATGGCCATGAACACTAATGGGAAAATCCGCTGCCGGGGAACGGGTAGCGGATTTTTTGTGTAAAGGCTTGTGTGGTGACTGGATTTTGTGTAAAATATTTACATATAAACAAAAACAAAGATTTCTCATTTTTAAGGATGGGATTCTTTTAAAATCTTGTAGCTGGGAGTCTGTTTATTTTGATGAAATGTTTCTTTCTTTTATCCTCTATTTCAGCAGGAATCACTCCGTTATTACACACAGCCGGAAAAGCGTGGCTTGGAATATGGTTGACCTTCCTCTTTTTTATTCTTGCCCTCTTCTTTAGCAAGCCGAGGTCGTTAAAAAGGGATCGTGAACACAACGGGTTGTAATGAGGTTTCTGATTTTAAATATATGAAGACGTCGTCTGGGGGTGAGGTCATGGTGAAGAGTACAATCGTATTATTTACCATGTACATTATTGTGGCACATGGATTATTGGATATGTTTGATGGTGTCCATATTGTTTTCCGGCTATTGAATCTTAGCTTTGTCCTGGCGCTTATTTTATTTTTTCAGATTCTAAAAAAAAGACAGGAAGCTTCAGAGCAAAGGTAAAAGGAAGTTTATATGTGAATGCTGAAACGAAAACGACCCTTGAGAAAGGGTCGTTTTCTGATTGTTTTTTTATCAAACTGATCTAGTTCTGTTGCTGAGTACCGCCATGGTTAGAAAGACTAGTAGGTGCAGTCCCCATAGACTGATCATGAGGATGTAAGCCCATTGGCGCATGGAAGATAAGTCACTCCAATGCTGAAAAGAACGTAGCTGACTGAATAAAATGAGCAGAATACTAATCGAAATAATTATTTGGCTAATCAATTGTTTTTTCAAAGGAATCTCCTATCCTATACAAACTTCTCTTTGCAAAACTTATCCTATATTTCACATCAACATCGGTATTTCGTGAAGGGGATAAGGCTCAGACAAATAGGGCTTTTACTAGATGATACCATAAGAAGTTAATCGCTTTTTGTTATCCTCACATGCAACACTCTTTACGGAAAATTTCTTTACAAGGATATTCGATTCTTTCATTGAATAGATTAGGTAGCTGCCAAGATATTAGGATAAAGTACTAAAAATCTTATATTGGATGAGGGATATCCCCATGAATGATCTGAAGCTGATAGAGACCTACAAAGGATTTTTACAGAAGTATTCCCTAGAGCAATTGAACGATATACCAGAGCAAGGTGTGTGGTCGATCGGTCAAATGTATAACCACCTAATTTGCGTGGCCCATGAGTACTTGGATAGTGCAGAAGCTTGTGCCACAGGCAAAGGAGAACAAGAAAAAGGAAAAACCGAATTTGGAGAATATCTATTTAATATCGGCTGCTTTCCTCCCATAAAGATTCAATTACCACCCGAACTCAATGCAACGCCCGACAATCCGACATCCAAAGAAGATCTGATGCGAGAGCTTGATCACTTGATGACGAGAATGGAGAGGTTGGAGAGGAAGCTGAAGGATGTAAATTCGAATAACAAAGAAGCACATGGAGGTTTTGGTTGGTTAAACGCACAGGAATGGTATGAACTTGTGGGGATGCATTTCCATCATCATCTTCGTCAAAAGTATGAACTGGATCAAAGACTAGGACTGTAGGATTTGAAGGGTGTTCACTAATGAATGCAGTGCCCTACATCTCAAACTTCATTTTCCTTCATTCCTTATTTTTGTGTATTTTCTAGTAAATGGAACTTTTAAGGGGAGAACCAAATGAAAGCAACTTACTATGGCACAACAGCTAAAGACCTGAAAACAAACGGGTTGATAGATAAAATTAGTGGTACGATCCATCCAAAGTATAGATTCCCTCATACCGGAAGCATTGAACTGACGGAGGACACACTCAGATTGGATGGATGGGAAGACCTGGCGCTGGGAGAGATCGAGCGCGTGGCCTGCGAGTATGATGAGGCGTTTAGTCGGTTCACTGTGAATTCAAGTGACCGCCTCGGGTTCTTTGGGAAAGGGGAGCCACTGGTCGTGACTCATGGTGACCGTAAGATGTATCTGCTGATTGATTGGAACTTTTTCACGGGGTTTACTGATAATCGTGGTTGGTGTGAGGCGATTAATGAAAAGAGAGAGAAGTCCATCAGCCTCTAGACGTAGGAAAAGATACTCCTCCGTTTCCATTTCTTATTGAGGACCACTTGGTAAGATGAAATCATCTTACAGCGGAGGACAAAATCATGAAGAAAAAGAGAAGACGGGGATGGGTGTACGTGAGGAACGGACTAGCGATCCTCGTCATCCTGTGCATCGGGTGGTCGGTGTTCAGCACGATCATGACGGCATATGAGCAGGGGACTTATCATCCGCCGGGTGAACGGGTGGAAGTGGACGGGAAGAAGATGCATGTGTATTCAAAGGGGACAGGGGAGGAAACGATCGTCCTCATGAGCGGATTGGGGACGGCTGCGCCTGTCCTAGATTTCGCCCCTCTGATTGATGAACTTTCCAAGAAGCATCGAGTCGTGGTCGTGGAGCCATTCGGGTACGGATGGAGCGACCTGGCCGAGACGGATCGCACGGTGGAAAACATTGTACGGGAGATGAGGGCGGCACTGAGCAAGGCGGATATCCAGGGACCTTACATTCTCATGCCTCATTCTGTGTCAGGCATCTATAGCATGTATTATGCGGATCAATACCCGGAGGAAGTGAAGGCGGTGATCGGGATTGACCCGACGCTGCCGGGGGCACTGGACTATTTCAATGAATCACCGCCATCCATGCCGGGATTCTTGAAGTATGTAGCGCCGTCTGGAATCGGAAGGCTGGCACTAATGATCGATTCCCGAAACTTTTTACCAGAGGCCGGTGAAGGGACATATTCAAAAGAAAACCTCGACCAGACCAAGGCGATCTCAGCCTGGAAGGGATATAACCGCAATGTCGTAGCCGAGGCCAACGCGATCAAGAAGAACATCGATCAGACAAAGGATATGGCCTTCCCTGCAGACATGCCGGTATTATTCTTTACGAAGGAAGCGGGCAAGACGACTGCTGACGGGAAGAACAATGTCACATTCCTTGAAACGCAGCTGACGAGTGCCCCTACAAGTAGGGTGGTGCCTCTAGATGGCCATCACTATCTCCACTGGACCCGTTCGATGGAAATGAGTCGGGAAGTCGACCGGTTCGTAAAATCTTTCAGATGAAAACAAACAAGACAGCCATCTGCTGTCTTGTTTTAGTGTAAGGGGATCTTTAACTCCCCCATTAGTAAATAATCGCCGTCAATAAGATACTCCTTGTTATAAACAATGCTGGTCATGTCAGCTGCCTGATTCGTTTTGTTTGTATACTCTCCCATCTGCTTGAACATGAATGGTGTGACCTGAGTACTCTTTTCCCGATAAGGTAAAAGAGTAATAGGTGATGGCATATTGCTCTGATGCTTGTTCATCGTCGATGACGGTGTACTCTTTTGCTGCCGTAAAACGAGGGAGCAGTGTGACCCATCAAAAGGACAAATAAGCACCCGCACAGCCCATAGAGTATCGTTTTGTGCTTATCATATAAAAAAGCGCCAAGGAACAAGAATCCCAAAAAGAAGAAATCAGGCAGGATCGTGCCTGTGATGAACTCTTTCCCATCGGCAGTCATGAGGTCGTATCCCAAAAACATATGGAATATGGAAATGATCCTCACGCCCGCATAAAGCCTGTAATCATGAGCAGTGTGAATATGAAAATGATAGAATAAATTAGTGTTATTTCTATAATTTGTAGATTGGTAGCCCTTATTTTCAATTAAGGGTGGAGGCAATCCAGCGCACATGATGAGCGAAAGGAGAACGGATATGAATCCGATATTAAAAGAGGTCCCGTTATCATTTGAAACGGAAAGGCTGACGTTGCGGGCACCTCTTCCGCAGGGAGATGGAAGAGTGGTGAATGAAGCCATTAACCGTTCCCTGAACGAACTGAAGCCTTGGCTCGGGTTTGCCCAGGTTGCTCCCACCGTGGAAGAGACAGAAATCAATCTCCGGGAGGCGTATGTCCGCTTCCGGAAACGGGAAGCGTTCCGTTACCTGATTTTTCATAAGGAATCCGGCGAACTGATCGGGTCCACCGGGTTTCATAATGTGGACTGGGAGGTGCCAAAGGGTGAAATCGGCTATTGGGTTGACACAAAGCATGGTGGTGCCGGATACATAACGGAAGCGGTAAAAGGATTGACGGAACTTGCCCTCAGCCATATCGGCTTCAGGAGGGTGGAGATCCGCTGTGAGTCGATGAACGTTAAGAGCAGGGCGATTCCGGAGAAGCTTGGCTACGAGTTGGAAGGGATCCTCAGGAATGAGTCGCCGTCTGTTGACGGCACAAAGCTGACGGATACATGCATTTATTCTACTGTCAGGTAAGAGAAGGAGGAGACCGCATCGGGTCTCCTCTTTTCTTCATTCGGTAATAGAATCCATGATAGTGTCGAAGTCTTGCACTTTCTTGGTCTTAAGATCCACGACGTATCGTCCGTTGGTTGAAGAATGACCTGATACGAGGGTTGAGTAGCGGACGATGACATAGGTATCGAACGTTCCGTCATATTGGACGAAGTGATCCTTGTCCTCCACCAGTTCCCCTTTTTCCTTCAGATAATCGGTGACGATGGCCACCGCTTTGTCTTTTTCGTCCTGGGTGGCATTGTCCTCGATCGTCTGAGGAGTCGAAGTTGCTTCTTCTTCGTTTTCTTGATCCTCTAGATCAACGGTCTCTTCCTCTTCGTCAGAAGGCTCGGCAGGTGTTTCTTCGTTAACCTCCTCCTCACGATCATCCTCCGTGACAGCAGAATCGGACTCGTTTTCCTCACTCGTGCTTTCTTCCGTTACGGTCTCTTCGTTTGACCTGTCATCATCAGCAGGTTTTGCTCCTTTTTCATCAGATGAACATCCCCCGATCAGCAGGAGGGTAATTGTGAGTAAGATTCCCACCCAAAAATGCTTTTTCATCTTTTTCACCTCACTGCTACTAATATATGGAACCTCATGTCCATGATAGAGGTTTATGAAATAAATGTAAACGTATAGGGGGAGGAATTGCACGGTGGAAAGGGGAATGTATAGAGATGAATACAGAACGTGGAGGGGAAACCATGATAAGTAAAGACTTATTGATCAGGATGCTCGACCATACGTACGATCTGGAAAGCTGGTATGCGCCGTTCAAGGATACCGTGAGCGGGGTGACGGTGTCCATGGCCGTCTGGAAGCCGGAGGGAAGTGCCATGAACTCCATCTGGGAAAATGTAAACCATCTGACGTATTATAAAGAGCGGCATGCGGCCAAGCTGCTCGGTGAACCGTGGGAGAACCCGCTAGATGGGCATGATACGTTTCAGCTGACGGAGCCCCGGGAGGATGAAGCGGCCTGGAAGGCACTCGTCGACCGGGCGGAGAGGGCCCAAGGCAGATTGAAGGCAATCCTTCAGGGAATGTCAGAGGAAGAGATGAAAGAAAACGAAGTGGCCGAGTACTTGTATCATATCCTGATCCACGATGCGTATCATACGGGTCAGATCATGCAGTCCAGGAAGATGCAGGGAGGATGGCCGGCTACACGATAGAAAAAAGAAGACTGCGGATGGGATGCCCGCAGTCTTCTTTAGGTTTTAAAGAGGAGGCAAGTCGATCTTCCCTTCCTCAAACAACTCCTTGATCATATGCTTCGTATACCCTGCTGCCTGGGAGAACTGGATCTTGGCCGGCATCGGAGCTTCTTCCGGATCCACAAGGACATCGATGATGCAGGCTTTGCGGTTCTGGACGGCCTGCTGGATGGCAGGAAGCAGCTGTTCAGGTCGTTCCACCCGGTACCCGTCCCCACCGCATGCTTCTGCGTAGCGGGCGAAGTCGGGGTTTTGGAGGTTTGTCCCGAATTCGATATTCCCCATGACCTCCTGTTCGAATTTGATCATGGCAATCTTATGGTTGTTCAAGACGATGACCACGATCGGCAAGTCATATTTCACTGCTGTGACGAAGTCGGCCATGGTCATGGCGAACCCTCCATCCCCGCACACGGCGAACACCTGTTTATCGGGGTGGGCGATCTGGCCGGCAAGGGCGCCAGGCAGACCGCAACCGAGTGTGGCGAGCCAGCTCGAGATCACGAAGGATTGATGGGTGATATGGAAGTGCCTCGCCATCCAGACGGTGACGTTCCCGACATCCACGGACAGGACGGCATCATCGGCCGCCACTTCCTGGAGGGCATGGATGACACGCTGGGGCTTCAAAGGGACGGACCCGTCTTCTTCCTGATGATCAAGCTTTGCCAGCCAGTGTTTCATCCGATCCTGGCTTTTTTCCAGGAATGAGCGATCTTCTTGCGTTGCCAGATGATCCGTCAGCCAGGAGAGGGTTGCACCGGCATCTCCGGCAAGACCCACATCGACGGGATAACGCTTCCCAATCTGGGCAGGATCGATATCGAGATGGATCGTCTTCGCGTGCTCCGGTAGAAACGCCGTGAACGGGAAGGAGGTGCCGATCATGATGAGGGTGTCGGCTTCTTGCATGGCTTCATACGACGGCTTGGTACCGATCAGGCCGAGTCCCCCGATGCAGTACGGATGCTTGTCGGGGATGACTCCTTTTCCGGGCAGGGTAAGCACGACCGGGGCTCCGATCTTCTCCGCGAATGAGAGGAGGGTATCACGGTGTCCATGGGCACCACGACCGGCGAGGATGACCGGTTTCGCAGCCTCTTCAAGGATCTTCTTCGCGTTGAGGAGATCCTCCTTCATAGGAAGGACAACCTGTTTAGCCGTGAACTGGGCGGTGACCCTGGCTTCCTTCCCGACTTCGAACCGCGGGATGTCGTCGGGAATCGTGAGGACCGATACCCCTTTCTTGGCATAGGCGGTCCGGATCGCCTGATTCACGACGGCGGGTAGCTGCTCGGCCGACATGATCCGTTGATTATAAACGGCCACATCATCGAACATCCGCTCCAGATTCACCTCCTGAAAGGAATCGGTCCCGATCAGGTCGGACTCCACTTGACCTGTGATGGCAAGGACCGGTGCACGGTCAAGCTTGGCATCGTACAGGCCGTTCAAGAGGTGGATGGCACCCGGCCCTGCGATGGCCATGCAGACCCCGAGTTTCCCGGTGAGCTTGGCATAGGCGGCAGCAGCAAGGGCACCCGCTTCCTCATGCCTGACCTGGATGAATTTGATTTTATCCTGTGCTTTCCGAAGGGGTTCGATGAGGGAGTTGATGGAATCTCCCGGCATGCCGTAAATATGATCGACGCCCCATTCAATGAGCATATCAATGAGCTTTTCCCCTGCCGTTTGTTTGAACATGATCCTATCTCCTTTCAATTCCAAGTTTCCCTTAGTGTGGGATTTTCCCATGCAAATTACTCCATAAATCTTTCTCAATAGGTGTATACTGTAAAAAAAACGTGGGTGATGACAAATGAAGAAAATTATATTCATTCGGCACGGAGAAAGTCAGTACAATCTTGAAAACCGCTTCACGGGCTGGATCGACGTGGATCTGACGGACGACGGGTACGCAGAAGCGAGAAAAGCTGGAGCCATCCTGAAAAAGCACGGAATAGGGTTCGATGTCGCACACACCTCCGTATTGAAGCGGGCGATCCGGACGCTGTGGATCATGCTTCATGAGATGGACCTCGTCTGGATACCGGTGTATAAATCCTGGAAGCTCAATGAGCGCCACTATGGGGGGCTTCAGGGGTTGAATAAGGATGAGATCACGGAGAAGTTCGGGGAAGAGCAGGTAACAGAATGGAGGCGGTCCGCCGATGTCAGGCCGCCTGCCGTGACGGATGATGCCCACCGAAAGGATCGTGACGATCCCAAGTATGCGTCGGTCAGCGACGAAGACCTCCCCATGACGGAGAGTTTAATTGATACGGAAAAGCGTGCCCTTCAGTATTGGAAGGATGAGATCGTTCCGTGCCTTCTGGAAAACGAGCGCGTCATTCTGTCCGCTCATGGGAATACGCTGAGGGCCCTCGTGAAATATCTCGACGGGATACCGGATGACGGAGTGGCCGGGCTCAATATCCCGAACGGCATCCCACTTGTTTATGAGCTGGATGATGATCTCACCCCTCTCCGCCACTATTACCTCGGAGAAGAAGGGGAGATGGAACACAAGGATATCCCGCAGCACATACATGAAGACGATCATTGGATCGGGTGATGGGGATGCCTACTACATAGACAAGAGGAGGAAAAGGGATGGAGAACCTATCGATACGATTGCTGCAAGAAGGAGACGAAGGAAGCCTGTTGGCATTCGAGGAGGAGAATCGGGCGTTCTTCCAAGAATTCAGTGTCCATCGACCGGATGACTTTTATACGCTGGAAGGGCAGCGGGATATGCTGAAAACAAGACTGGAGAAGAGTGAAGAGGACCAGGACTATCATTTTGGTATCTTCCTTGATGGGGATGAACTGGTCGGCACGATCGGTTTGTTCCGCATCGAACGGGGGCCAAGGCAGATGGCCATCATCGGCTACAGCCTGAGCCAGAAGCATAACGGCAAGGGATATGCGACCGAGGCCGTTCGGCAACTGGTCCGCTATGGGTTCGACGTCCTCGGTCTTCACCGGATCGAGGCCGGAGTGATGCCAAAGAATGGCGGTTCGATCAGGGTGTTGGAGAAAGCCGGGTTTGAGAAGGAAGGCATTTCGCGAAAGTCCGTAAAGATTAATGGGGCGTGGGAGGATCATCTGATATTGGCAGTCATTAATGAAGACTGATAAAGGCGCAGTTCCGCTTAAAGCGGTTTCTGCGCCTTTTGTTTACGATAGAGCCTTTTTAAGTTGTCTATTGGTCTTCAGCAGTGCAACCCTGCTCATGACGATTCCTACAAACGTAAGTAATAGGAAAGCAAGTGCCATCACCACCCCACCTAAGGAGGTCCCGATCATTAGTCCAAGCGCCCCCATCATCTTAGCGACTTGAACAACGAGACCGTTCATTGCCATGTAGGCACCTCGCTTTGAGTCATCGACGATTTCTGCCAGCATGGACTGGCGTGTTGGGACATAGAGTAACTCCCCGACCGATAGGATGACAACCGCTAAAAATAGAACGGGAATGGATGTGCTGAAGGCAAGGATGGAAAATCCTATCCCAAAAAGGGTGAAACCGGCATACATAATCGGTTCTTCCCTCTTCTCTCTAATCCATTTTGCAGCAATACCTGTGAAGAGGATAATCATGAGGGTATTGATGACGGTCAGCAGGCTAAGAAGCTTAATTCCATCGAGGTCGAATGAAAATACATTGAAGAAGTGAACGGTCCTAGGGATGATTTCGTCCTTCAATCGTACGGAGATAAAATTATTCCTCTGGAATTCAAGAGCCAGAATAGCGACTCCTCCAAGGGAAAAAGCCATGAAGGTCCAATCCTTCATTACAATTTCATAGCTTTTGATCAGTGGCTTCACCCCATATTGACCGCTCGTTCCCTTTACTTGGACCTGATAGGTATCTTTAATGAAGAATGCCGTCATACATAGAGTCAAGAGGCCCATCCCTATCAACACACCGATCAACTGGAAAAAGTGATGTTCAAAAAACCATCCCCCCGCAATGAATCCGATCATGACAGAGAGGTTGACCGCCCAATAATTGATAGAGTACATGAATGCCCTTGTCTCCTTTGTGCTTACATCGATCAGCATCGCTTCAGCAGCGGGGCTGATCAAGCCGGAAGCGACGTTGGTCAATAACATCATAAGGAATGTGATAGTCGGAGAGATGAAGAGAGGAGAGTTCACAGCGAACATGCCTATGAACCCTGCCACTTTCATGAATTCACCTACCACCATGATTTTTTTCCTGCCAAGCAGATCTGCCAAATATCCACCGTACAGACCTGCCGCAAACTGGGCAATTATTTGAATAAGGACCAGAATTCCAGCTACTGAGGCGTTAAACTCCCTCGTGAAGTAAATGGCCATGAATGGAAAGACAGTGGACCCACCTATTTTGCTTAAGAATGTAGTATAAATTCTAATTCGAATGTTGGGATGTAGTGTACGTAACATGCTAAACGCCTCCTTGCTCCCTATTATGCTATTGGTGAAAAGGGGTAAAAAGGGTACAATAATGGATAAAGTTTCCCCTTTTAGGAGGATGATTAAATGGACGAGCGCTACTTTTCGATGCGAGCACAGTTTTTTGAGCGAGAAATAGAACGAGCATGTACGTTTAAACTGCAAGAGCTGGAGGAGCTGTGGTTCTGTTCACGGAAGAATGTAAAACGGATTCTCCATCAGTTCGAAGATCGTGGCAAACTTATGTACCTTCCTGGCGAGGGGAGAGGGAATTCTTCTCGTCTCCTATTTTCAAATGATTTTCAAAGTGAGGTAGAGGAGGTCATAAAAGACTGCGTGCAAAAGGGACAGCTGGATGCCACTGCTCATCTGTTGCGTTTACCCATTCCTAAACTATGGATTATGAAGGCATCTTCAGATATACGGGAGATATTTGGGTATCAGAGTGGGAATGAGTCCAAGGACATCCTTCATGGATTCATTGAGCGGGACCTGACTACACTGAATCCCGTCAATGTCTCTATTACATTTGAATCCCATTTGATTGAATACCTTGGTGACACACTGGTTAAGTATGATGTGGGAGAAGATCGAATTCTACCCCATCTTGCTCACCATTTCAAAGTGGATGATGAGCAACGTCGGTTTACGTTCTATCTTAGAAAAGGAGTATTATTCCATAGCCATGATAAGTTGACGAGTAGGGATGTAGAATCAACGGTTAGCCGAATCAAGGATGCGAGAGGATCGGCGAGTCAGTGGCTGGCAGACGATATTCAAGAGGTAGAATGCGAGGGTCCGTATAAGGTCACGATTGTTCTCCGTAATCCCAATCCATTCTTCCTTAGATATATCGCATCTCCCCATTTTTCAATTCTTCCGGCTTCCATGATATTTAATGAGTACGAGTGGATAGGCAGTGGTCCATTTGCAATAAAAGAAAGGACGACAAGCAAGCTTGTTCTGGAGGCATTTGATCATTATTTTCTGGAGAGACCGCTCTTGGACGAACTGCATTTTTATGGAGTTACTAAAGAAGCTGCTTCCATTGTCAATTACAATTTGGACGATTCACAACCTGATCAGGTGAAGAGCAAGCAAGCCATTGAATCGGGTTTCCGCTTTCTTTTGTGTAATGGTAAGAGAGATTCGATTATTAAAGAACATTCATTTAGAAAAGCGTTGTATCATCTAGTGGATATCAATGAAATGGGGAATGATCTAGGGTGGGGAGAATGGGTTGAGGCGAGTAGTTTTGTACCATCCAGGTCATGTCGACAAGAAAAACGGTCAGAAAAAATCTATCCATTACTAAAGGAGTCTGGTTATAGTGGTGAAGCGATACAGTTGTATCACCTCGACTACGGTAAAGGCATTCAAACTGCAGAATGGCTGAAGATGAGAGGTGCCCAGTTTGGTATCTTATTTGAATTACATCCTTTTTCTTACAAGGACTTTTATGAGTCAAACATTGATCAGATGGCAGACGTCGTTTTAATTGGAGAAGTATCATCGCTCGATTCACATCTCTCTTTTCTGGGTGCATTCAAGAATGATTTCCTATACTTCAGAAAAATGTTTCCCATTGATTCAATTGAATGGATTGACAAGGAACTTGAAAAGTTCAAGAAGGAGGATTGGCCAGGCAGGGAAGCCATCATGGAAAGAATTGAAGAACACATTAGACATAAAAATCTTCTAATCTTCCTTTATCATCCGATTAAAAAGAGAACCTTCCACCCGATGATTAAAGACGTAACATTTCATTCTTTCAGTCACATCGATTTTTCTAAGCTGTGGATACCCCACTAAAAAGTCTTTTTTTGAAAAATTGATGTGGTATAATGACAAAAAAAGGCATTGGAGGATTAATTTTGAATATAATGAAGCGATTCGCCTGGTTGCTCGAGCCGGTTTTGATCATTGCAGGAATTCTACTGGTCAGTGCCGGGTCCGGCCTGTTTGAAACCCAATCCCTCTCCTTCGCATCGTACGGACAAACCTTCCTGGGTATGTGGGGGGATCTCTCTCATCCGTTTGATCTCGTATATACCATAACGCAAACGGAGAGACCGCTGTTTCCGTTCATCCTGCTGGCACTATGGAGCAGTATGCGGATCCTTTTTCTGGCGATTGTCATATCCCTTGGTGCCTCTCTTATTCTCTTAATCATGTATACGGTGTCCGGGCGGATCGTGAAAAATGGGATCAAATCAGTCGCTGCCGTTCTCGAGTCAGTGCCGGATATCTTTGTCATTGCCACACTGCAGCTCTTCATCATCTGGTTTTTCAAGAAGACGGGGATTCTCCTCGGCGATGTGGCCTCCCTTGATCCAAATGAAATCATCTTCCTTCCGGCCGTCACCCTGAGCGTACTGCCGACCTTCTTCTTCCTCGGTCTGATGATTTCATTCGTGAAAGAAGAGGAAGATCTGCCGTATGTGGAGCTCGCCCGGAGCAAAGGACTGACAAAATACCGGATCCTGTTCATCCATATGATCCGGAACATCCTTGTCAGCCTGACGTATCACGGCAAGCAGATTGTGTGGATGATGCTGTCAAACCTGCTGATCCTCGAGTATCTGTATAATGTCTTCGGTGTCACGTCGTTCTTGTTCACCTATAATACGCCGGCGATCTTTGCCATCACGTCTATTCTGCTCTTTCTCCCGATCTATGGGGTGCTGAAAGCGATGCAGTTCACGGTGAAGCACCGGATCGGGAAGGAGATGAGTTTATGACGACGTTGAAAAATTGGCTACTGATAGGATTTGGAGCAGGGTTCATCCTTTTGATGCTGGGGTGGAGCATCCTTTTCCATTCCCAAGGATCCAAGATTCCTAAGACCGTCATGACAAACGGAGATGAGGGGTTTGCCGCAGCTCCGTTCAGCCCGTCATCCCAGATCATGTTCGGGACCGACCGGGACGGCTACCATATGTTCTATAAGGTGGTGGACGGAGCGGTGTATACCCTCGGTGCAGCGATTGCCATTTCCCTGGTGGCCTTCCTTTTGGCGTTTCTTGCCGGTGTCCTCATGGGATTCTGGAAGCCGGCATTCAGACGCTACTCGGATAAGGTACTCATGGGCTTTTATTTCATCCCGCAGTCCATCATCGCCTACAACGTCCTGTATCCGTTGCTGTGGGAGACGGAGGATGGCTTTACCACCACCTTGAATGAGCGGATCGTCTGGACAATTCTGGTGCTGGCCTTCATCATGCTGCCGACGACGGCCATCCTGATTTCCAACGAAACAAAAGAAATCCTCGGCAAGGAATTCATTGCAGGTGCGCGGGTCCTCGGCGGCAGCCGGTTCTTCCTATTCTGGAAGCATGTGCTCCCCCATCTGAAGGGGCGGCTGTTCATCCTCTTCCCGAAGCTCGTCATCCAGGCACTCTTGATCATCGCCCACCTAGGATTCTTCACGATTTACTTTGGTGGGACGGATGTATGCTATGATCAGGCCGGATGTGATCCACCTAAACCGTTCGTCCAGGAGTGGGCAAGCATCATGGGGACGAACTACCATGAAATCTATATTTCATGGTGGATCTTCATGACACCGATGCTGTTCTTCTCGTTGGCCATCATTGCCTTGACCGCGACAACGAAAGGACTGGAAGGACTCCTTGATCCTACAGTCAAACTGCGAAAGAAAAAAGTCATTTCCTCCCATTCTCACGCTTCATCTGATGTAACAGCGGAATCTTTCCATCGGGTCGGGAAGGAAGTTTCATCCTGAACCGAGAAGGTTATAGATTGATAGAAGGGATACATAGAAGGAGGAAGAAGGATGAACTTGAATTTGAATGGAAAAGTGGCCCTGGTGGTGGCATCAAGCCAGGGGCTCGGCAAGGCGATTGCGACCCAATTTGTCAAAGAAGGCATGCGGGTCATGCTCACGAGCAGAAATGAGGGGACACTGAAAGAGGTCAAGGAAGAGCTGAGTGTTCATGGAACGGTGGAGTATTGTTCTGCAGATATTACAAAGCCGGAAGAAATAGCCCGCCTTGTGGAACAGACGGTGGACACTTTTGGGGGGATCGATGTTCTCATCAACAATGCAGGGGGTCCTCCTACAGGAAGCTTCGAGCAGTTCAGCGATGAAGACTGGACGAATGCCTTTCAGCTCAATCTATTGAGCTATGTCCGTCTCATCCGGGAGGCGCTGCCTCACTTGAAAAAGGATGGAGGGCGGATCATCAATATCGCTTCTTCTTCCATCAAGGTGCCGATCCCGGGACTGATCCTCTCCAATACGTTCCGTACGGGGATGATCGGCATGGCGAAGACCCTTGCCGATGAGTTCGCAGAGTACGGCATCCTGATCAACACCGTAGCCCCTGGAAGGATCGCCACCGACCGCGTCGCCCATCTCGATTCGGTCAATGCGGACAAGCATGGGAAGAGCGTGGAAGAGGTGGAGGAAGAGTCGAAGGCGAAGATCCCGTTGAAACGCTACGGGACACCGGAAGAATTCGCCAACGTCGTCACCTTCCTTGTATCAGACGCCAACACGTATATGACCGGAAGCTCCTTCCTTGTAGATGGAGGCATGGTGAAGTCCATATAACATTCCAAAGTTCCCGGGACTATTAAAAGCACCCTACAGAACAGACGAGAGTCTGCCTATAGGGTGCTTTTTTGTGTAGTACCAGGAACTACTCAGTAGATCTGCTCATGTTTACCTTCTAATGATGAAACCCATTATCATACTTCGTATCATTTGGCATAGGTGCATCCAGGGTATCTAGAAACGCAACGGCCTGTTTGAGGTTCACCAAAAATAAATGGGCAAGGTCCATGGAGAAACCGTTCCGAACCACCACCCGCATTATCGTCACCGTTTCCATGTCAGGAGGCAATGGATAGGCGGGGACCTGCCAGCCGAACACACGCATTTGTCTGGATAAATCAAATAGGGTCCAATGGGATGTGGCATCATCTCTCAGTCGCCAAGCGAAGACGGGTATATCGGAACCATCGGATAAAAGTTCGAACGGTCCCATATTCTGAATCTCCTTGCTCAGGAAGCGGGCAACGTTCTGTGAAGCCTTTTGCACCTCATAGTACCCTTCTTTCCCCAGACGCAGGTAATTATAATATTGCAGCAGCACTTGTGCGCCGGGGCGGGAGAAATTCAGGGCGAAAGTCGGCATGTTCCCGCCGAGATAGGAGACGCGGAAGATGAGTTCCTCAGGGAGGTCCTTGGCTTCCCTCCAGATGATCCAACCCAATCCCGGGTAGACCAATCCATACTTATGTCCGGATACATTGATGGACTTCACCCTCGGCAGTTGAAAATCCCAAACCAGATCAGGTTGAAGGAACGGTGCGACAAATCCTCCTGAAGCTGCATCCACATGCATCGGAATATTGAGACCGGACTTCTCCTGCAGATCATCCAATGCTTTCGCAATGGCGGCAATGGGCTCGTATAGACCGGTATACGTTTCCCCAAGAATGGCGACAACCCCGATCGTATTTTCGTCCACTGCAGCGAGGACTCCCTCAGGGTTCAATTGAGGATGATCGTGTGTGACCTTTACATAGCGAGGTTCCACTTCCCAATAGTTCGCGAATTTTTCCCAAACGACCTGAACAGCAGAACTAAACACAATATTGGGGCGATCTGTCGGTTTTCCTTCCTTTTTGCGTGCATTTTGCCAGCGCCTTTTCAATGCAAGACCTCCAAGCATACAGGCTTCCGAGGATCCCGTTGTGGATACCCCCATTGTTTTCAGGGGCTCGGGTGAATGCCAGAGATCGGCTAGAATGCGGACACATCGCTCCTCGATTTGGGCTGTTTGTGGATATTCATCCTTGTCTATCATGTTTTTGTCGAATGATTGGGCATATAAGCGCTCTGCGGCAGGCTCCATCCACGTACTGACGAATGTAGCGAGATTCAAGCGTGCATTGCCATCAAGCGTGATTTCATCATGGACGATTTGATAGGCTGTTTCTGGTAGCATGCCCCCATCCGCCAGTTGAAAGCGGGGAATGGTTGATTCTCCTTCGCGGGCAAAGAGAGGGTTTATGGAGAGTTCGTGTGGAAGCTCCATTTCCATGTGATGCGGTAATCGTTGTTGCTGATAGGGCTTGATTTCTTTTCCTCCGTATGTATCGCTTTGAGTGTCTGCTTTTCGATCCTGTGGCATATAAATCCCCCTTATGAACTGGTTAGCCACTCTATTATTTGCTGAAAATATTGGAATTAACCAAGCGTTTAAAGGATCATTCAAAAAATCAGCTATTCATTGCCGATATGCAATCAAAAAAGATGATCCCTGTATTGTACAGCGATTATCTTTTCCATGGACCTAGCTTTTTTGTAAATGTCCTCTACAAAAATACACGATTCCTCCATTCATGGGCCAGTGCCACATTGGATCATGTAAGTGCCATCCTGTTTGGGTGCATAGCAGACAGAGGAAGTATCTCCGGTCGGACTATTAAAATCGAACCATTTCACATCATAGAGCTGCCCTAATTCAGCATCAACGTAGTCGTTCTCGTTGATCCATGCGAAAAAGCTTTGGTACGGATGGCCTTCTTGATAGATGTGTGCCCTCAAAGCAGATTCAGGCGAGCTTTGGCTGTGTACAACGGGCGCAAGGAAGGGAGGAAGGGCGATCAAGACCGCTACAGAAAGGAACACTAACAACAGGATTTTTTTCTTTTTGCGCATTGGTTTCTCCTTTTTACATCATCTGATTAAGCGTGATTCTTAAATATTCGACAGTAATAGATATTTTCCTTTTTTTTGTTTGGTCACATGTGTGCTCAGCGGACCTTCTTTTTGTGCCTTGCATACGATAACACAGCAGAAATATCTTCTTATGTTGGGAGCGTTCCATATGAAAGGCATCATATTAGCAGGGGGGAGCGGTACGCGCTTGTATCCATTGACTAAATCAATCTCGAAACATCTCCTTCCCCTTTACGATAAGCCGATGATTTACTACCCCCTCTGTACGTTGATGGAAGCAGGGATCCGTGAAATCTTGATCATCTCGACGGAGCAGGATATCGGTCGATACGGGCAGCTTCTCGGTGATGGGAGTACGCTCGGGATCTCAATCCAGTATGCACTGCAACCGAAACCGGAGGGCATCGCTCAGGCTTTTATCATAGGGGAAGCCTTCATAGGAGAAGAGCGTACGGCGTTAATTCTTGGAGACAATGTGTTTTATGGGCCGGGGTTTCAGGATCCCGTGTGGAACGGGGATGATGCTCTTGTCTTTGGTGCTTATGTAGTAGATCCGGAGCGTTTCGGGGTGGTGGGCTTTTCAAGCGAAGGGCAAGTGGAGTCAATCGAGGAAAAGCCGGCCTGCCCGAAGTCCAACTATGCTGTCGCAGGGTTATATGTGTACGACAGCGATGTCGTGGCAGTTGCCAAAAGCCTGCGGCCATCCGTGCGTGGAGAGCTTGAGATTACGGATATCAACCGTATCTACCTGCAATCGGGGAAACTTTCGGTCCGTCTCCTCGGGGAACATGATGCCTGGATGGATGCAGGTACCCATGAGTCCCTATTCAAGGCGTCGCAGTTTGTCAAAACGATGGAAGAGACGAAAAATGTGAAGGTCGGATGTATCGAGGAAGTAGCTTTCCGCAAGGGGTGGATCACAGCAGGAGAGCTGATGAAGCTTGGTCATCCGTTACGCCATAATCCATATGGACAGTATCTGATCAGGGTGGCTGGAAGGGGGAGTGCAGGATGAAGGTCATCGAGACCGATCTCCATGGCGTGGTGGTGCTTGAACCACTCTTGTTCGGGGATCATCGGGGATATTTTTTCGAAAGCTACAATGAGCGTACAGTAGGCACGCATGGATTGACGGCGAGGTTCGTCCAGGATAACGAATCCTTTTCAGAGAAGGCGGGTGTCCTGAGGGGGTTGCACTATCAGATCGGGGAACATGCTCAGGCGAAGCTGGTGAGGGTGGCTTCGGGATCGATCTTTGATGTGGCGGTGGATATTCGTAAGGGATCGGAGACATTTGGCCGCTGGTTCGGGACGGTCCTCAGTGCACGGAATAAACGGCAGCTTTACGTTCCAAAAGGGATGGCCCACGGCTTTTGCACGCTGGAGGCGGAAACCACCGTCCTTTACAAGGCGGACTCCTTTTATCACGCCGCGTCCGACCGGGGGATCCGCTGGGATGATCCCCATCTTGCCATCGACTGGCCGGCGGATGTGCCGATTCTTTCTGGCAAAGATGAAAGCCTGCCACGTTGGGAGGATGCCGACTTTGATTAAGCACACGATCCTTGTTACTGGGGGAGCGGGATTCATCGGTCATCACTTCGTCAAACATAGATTGAGAGGGACGGAGGACAGGATCGTGAATCTTGATGCGCTCACCTATGCAGGAGACCTTGAGGCGTTGAAAGAGTTGGAGGGGCCTCCACGCTATACATTCGCGCAGGGGGATGTGAACAACCGGGAGCTCGTCGATGATCTGATCAGGCAGCACAACATCAATTTGATCGTCCATTTTGCGGCTGAGTCCCATGTGGACCGGAGCATTGCCTCGGCGTCATCCTTCATCCATACAAATGTAGCCGGCACCCAGGTGCTTCTGGACGTGGCAAGGGAGCACCATGTACGCTTTATTCATATTTCTACAGACGAAGTATACGGAAGCCTCGGGGAAACAGGGGTCTTCACGGAAGAATCCCCCCTTGCACCGCGAAGCCCCTATGCCGCCAGCAAAGCATCATCCGATTGTCTCGTCCTCGCCTATCACCATACATTCGGCCTGCCCGTCAATATCACACGCTGTACAAACAATTACGGACCGAGGCAGTTTCCGGAGAAGTTCATCCCGAAGATGATTATCGAGGCACTGAGAGGGAATCCGCTTCCCCTTTATGGAAACGGGGAAAACGTAAGGGATTGGATCCACGTGCACGATCATTGCACCGCCATCGACGCGGTGATTGAAAAAGGGATTGCAGGGGAAGTCTACAACATCGGTTCTTCCAATGAGAGGAAAAATCTTGAGATCGCGAGGTTCATCCTGGAGGAGCTCGAATTGGATGAAAACCGGATTGCCTATGTTGATGACCGCCCCGGACATGATTATCGCTACGCACTCAATTCGGATAAGATCAGGAATGAATTGGGCTGGGCACCCCAATATGAATTTGAGCCGGCTTTGAAGAAGACGATCCAATGGTATAAGGAGCACCGCCCGTGGTGGGAATGGGTGTTGAAAAGGAGTGATGGCCTGTGACGATCATGATCACAGGTGGGTCAGGTCATCTCGGTAGTGAATTCATCCGGCAGCTGAGGGATGCGGGACAGCCGTTCCTGGCACCGCAAAGGGCCGAATGCGACGTGACGGATGTGAAGCAAACCAAGGACTTCATATACCGGTGCTCCCCCGATATCATTATCCACTGTGCAGCGTTCACGGATGTGGAGCGAGCGGAAGAGGAGCAGGAACGGGCTTTTCTCGTGAATGCAACGGGAACCAAGCATATAGCGGAAGCAGCAAGTGCAGTCGGAGCTGTGTTGGTTTATATCAGCACGGACTATGTCTTCGATGGGAAGAAGAAGGGCCCGTATGAAGAGGGGGATCATCCGGCTCCCCTCAATGCCTATGGAAGGTCGAAGCTTGCCGGGGAAGAGGCTGTCAGGAAGGCGGCTCCCCGGTACTATATCGTGCGGACGTCCTGGGTGTTCGGCGGAGCGGGGCCGAACTTCATCAATAAGATCTTGACCTTATCGAAAACGAACGACACCCTTAAGGTCGTGGACGATATTATGGGCAGCCCGACGTATACCGTAGATCTCGCCGGGGCCATTCTTCGCCTGATTCAAACGGATCGATTCGGGACCTTCCATCTCACAAATGGAGGGGCATGCTCGTGGTACGGCCTGGCTGCTGAAGCCATTAGGCTTTCAGGTAGCCCGACAACGATCCTACCCTGCTCTTCAGAGGAGTACCCAAGCAAGGCAGTCAGACCACGATACTCTGTACTCGGCAACCATAAAACGCAGCCCCTCCCTCTGTGGAAGAATGCAGTCAAGCGCTATCTAGCGTCCATATCGGTTTAAGATATAATGCACGTTTTTTCACATACCTTGTAAGGAGGTATGTGTTTTTTTGTGAAAGGAGGAGGGCGATGAAAGGTTGGGATTATCGCCATGCGACATTTGCCGTTGACGAAGCGGAGGAACTGCCTGCAGGTGCCATCCGATATGGCCCATGGTCAGGTCATCGCAGGTTTGCTTATGATTTTGTACGCTACCTTGCTCCTGAATGCATCGTTGAGCTGGGTACTCAATATGGAGCGTCATTTTTCAGCTTTTGCCAGGCAGTGAAGGATGGGGGACTGACATCCACATGTCACGCAGTGGATACGTGGGAAGGGGATCCCCACGCAGGCTATTATGGTGACGATGTATATGAAGGCGTCAAAGCTGTGACGGAAAGGGAGTTCCCCGGGATCGGCAAGCTGCTGAGGAAAACCTTCGATGAAGCACTGAAGGAGTTCGAAGACGGATCCATCGACCTTCTTCACATTGACGGATACCACACATATGAAGCCGTCAGCCATGATTACACCACGTGGTTGCCGAAGCTGTCGGAGAACGGGGTCGTCCTGTTCCATGACACGTATGTGAGGGGAAGGGACTTTGGAGTATATAAATTCTGGGCGGAACGACAAGGGGATCCTCACATCGATTTCACCCACTGCAACGGACTGGGTGTCCTGTTTCCCAAAGGGACCAATGCCCAGCAAGAGCATATGCTCATCCGGAAAGGAGAAATGGAAGAGGTTTACCGGGGGACCGACCGGATCGGACGCCTGAGGCGGAACAACGAGGAGGGTGGAGCGGAACCCTCCATGTTCACAGCCTATCTCTATATCTCTGATTCTTATACCGATCACTATCTTCACATCATCTTCAATCGCCTGATGGAAAAAGGGATTGATATTGTTCTTTGTGATGCCGATGCTTCACATCCAGAGGTGGATCCAAAGCATCCGCGTGTGTATGTATCTATAGGGCAGGACTGGCAGGAATTCAAAGGGTTGAACGGCCTGCCTCTTGAGGAGCGGAGGAGATGGATCCATGTGAAGTCGGGAGAGGAAATCGAGGCGGATCATCTCTTTCACTGCTGGTTCAAGCGGACGGATCCCCTGCCGGAAGTGAAGGTGGGGTTCCTTCCTTCCCCCATGAGCGACCTCCCCCTCGTGTCAGTGTTCACGGCAGCCTATAGATCGGGAGACAAGATCAGGCGGCCCTATGAGTCTCTCTTGAAGCAAACCTACTCGAATTGGGAATGGGTCATCGTGGATGACTCCGATGATGGGGGCGAGACGTATCAAACGGCTCTGATGGGGCTGGATGACGCAAGGGTCAGGCGCTACCGGCCAGACGGATCGTCCGGATATATCGGAGCGGTGAAACGGTATGCGGCAAGCCTATGCACCGGGGAAATCCTGGTGGAGGTAGATCATGATGACGAGCTCACGGAGGATTGTCTGGAGAAAATCGTGTCGGCCTTCCAGGCGAATCCCGAAGCCGGATTTGCCTATGGGGATTGCACGGAGGTCCATGCCGACAATCTTCACGCCCATTGGTACGGCTGGGACAGCGGCTATGGCTATAACCTGTATTACCGGGTGTGGATCCACAAGATGAAGCGCTGGCAGAATGTGAATAAGCACACGGCCCTTAATGGAACGACCATCAGGCATCTCGTCGGCCTCCCGAACCATCCCCGTGCATGGAGGCGGGACTGCTATCACCTGATTGGGGGACACAGGGAGGAACTGCTCGTGGCAGATGACTATGACCTTCTCGTCCGCACGTTCCTGTCAACCCGTGTCGTGGCAATCCCGGACCTTCTCTATATCCAATACCGGAACGCAGGTGGGAGCAATACGACGTTTACAAGGAACAAGCAGATCCAGCTTCTCGTGCAGCAGCTTTACAACTACTATGGGGACCGGATCGGGCAGAGGCTCGAGTCCATTGAACTGCCCCGTGAGATTCCCTACGAACGGATTTGGAAGCGGAAAACGGATGACGCCGGTGTCAAGACGGCTCATCTCATCCATGAGAGGGAGGATCGGAGCTCATTAGTATTCCCCATCCCTCATGAAGAAGAAGAGTATGATCATACTCTTCTTCTTGAAGCACTCAGGGAGGGCATGGAAACCGGATTCTCAGATCATGAGATCGTCATCGCCGGAAGGATCCCGCATCTTGTGGAAACCTACGCGGCCAATGCGCCGATGGGGGCGATCAGGTGGTGGCCGATGGAAGTGGAAGATGATTGGGAAACCTGTCTCCGATATGCGACTTACATGGCTTCGTGTAAGGAAAAGGTTGTGGTGGGGAGAAGTCTGACTTAAGGGGAATAAAAGTCTGTTTGGTGTAAATGGGATGGATACACAGGAGAAGGTTCTACATGTTTGGTATGACCTGTTTGTCGGGGACCCTTATAAGAATGGAGCAGGCGAGGCATGCTTGTGGTATGCCTCATTGTCCTGCGGGGGAGTAGCGGCCGGCTGGAGAAGGAAGTCGCAGGTCTTTCTACTGGAGAAGGATGAAAGCATTTTCTGTGGAAATGAAGTAGAAAGGATGTACATAATGAAGGTGAATGGTATAATATAGAAAATATTTCCTGTAGGGGTGTTGAAATGGCCGGAGGAGACGGTGTATTTATAATTTCATTGCTGACTCTGTTGGCAGGACTGGTATTTGTCACAGCAGTGGCGGTGAGGTTGGTCAACAATGGAAGACAGAAGACGGATCAAAAAGAGGAACGGTTGGCGGCAGTTGAAGAAAAGCTGGAAAAACTATTGGGTGCCATGAAGGGAAAAGGGTCAGAATGAGCCATTTAGTGAGAAAATTCTTACGGATCTCTGGACCCGGTGTGCTGCTGACCTTGCTGGTCGTGACCCTTTCTGTACTTTCAGCGTGTTCGAGTCCTTCTGAAAAGCTTTTGGAGCAGTTCACGGAATACAGGGTGGAACATGGCCTGGATCTGTATCGCCAGACAATACCCCAGGACGGGGAAAGCTCCCTGATTGCAGCCTATGAGACCGTTGATGGCCTGTTTGGGATCATGGAATTTGACGGCAAAGAAAATAAACAGAAGGAAGTAGAAAAAAGCCAGAAGGTGACGACCGCTGTCCTGGCAGGAAACGAAAGTACCATCCTCGCCATCCTTCACCCCGATCAGAAAACAGGGAATGTCAAAGTGTATGCGGGTGGTCAATCGGAAGAATTCCCTCTTGATACTCAAGAGCCCATTACGATGCATAGGCTGAAGGATTTTTATGATGATGTGAAAGTAGAAGTCTATGATGAGGAAGGAAATTTAATTGAGTAAGGAAAATAAAACCGGACACGCCAACATGGGCGGTCCGGTTTTTGGTTTATTGAATAAGCTTATTCTTTTTTAAATACTCTTCCGCCACTTCTCTTGCAGAGCGGTCTTCGACGGAAACCTGGTAGTTCATTTCCCTCATCTCGTCATCCGTGATCTTACCGGACAATTTGTTGAGAATGTCCTCAAGCTCAGGATATTCTTCAAGGAGCTCCTCTTTCATGATCGGGGCACCTTGATACGGAGGGAAGAGTCCCTTATCATCTTCGAGTACTTTCAGGTTGTATTTCTCGATTTCTGGGTCAGTGGAGTAGGCGTCGGCCAGATTAATCTTCCCTGAATCAATGGCTGTGTACCGCAGTTCGGGCTGCATGACCTTCACGGATGGAAACTCGATGCCGTAGAGTTTCTGGATGCCGGGGTAGCCGTCGTCCCGCTCAGGGAATTCCGGTGTGAAGCCGGCCTTGATAGTGCCCTGGATGGCCTTCAGATCGGAAATGGTCTTCAGGTCATACTCCTTGGCCAGCTCCTCGGGAACGGCAAGGGCATAGGTGTTGTTGTACTTCATCGGCTCGAGTAAGGCGAAGCCGAGTTTTTCCTTTGCACCGTCTTTCGCCTGCGTATAGACCTCTTTCTCATCGGTGCTTTCAGGTGATTCCTTCAGGAGATCGGCAATGACCGTCCCTGTGAATTCCGGGTAGATGTCGATATCCCCTGACCTCAGGGCATTGAACATGAAAGTGGTCGGCCCCATATTCGGCTTCACCTCTACCGTGATATTGGTTTCATCTTCGATCAGGAGTTTATACATATTCATCAGAATCTCCGGCTCAGGCCCGAGCTTCCCTCCGATAACAAGATCGGCTTCCTTCGGTTTTAAGAAGGCGGAACCTCCGATGATCAAGAAGGCGATGACGATGACAGATGCCACCGATATCAGGGATTTCTTGAATGATAGCCTTCCAATGATCCGCAACAGGAAATCGAAGAACAGCGCCAGCAGTGCAGCGGGGATGGCACCGAGAAGGATCAGATCGGTATCGTTCCGGCTGATCCCGACGGTGATGAGATCCCCGAGGCCTCCCGCTCCAATCAGGGCGGCGATCGTCGTCGTTCCGATGATGAGGACCATCGACGTCCGGATCCCAGCCATGATGACAGGCATGGCAAGTGGCAGTTCGACTTTGACCAGGCGTCTCCAGCTGTTCATCCCGAGTCCTTTCGCCGCTTCCGTCAAGGCGGGATCCACTTCATTGATACCTGTATACACATTCCTCAGGATCGGGAGAAGCGCATAGGCGACAAGAGCGATAATGGAAGGGACAGTCCCGATTCCGACAAGGGGGATCAAGAGTCCGAGGAGGGCCAGCGACGGAATCGTCTGGAAGACGGCCGTGATGCCGATGATCCCTTCAGCTATCTTCTGCTTCCGGGTCAAATAGATGCCCAGTGGAATCGATATGATAAGCGCAAAGAACAAGGCAATGAAGGAGATTTCGATATGCTGTAAGAGATCGTTAAGCAATTCGCCTTTCCGGTTATTGAACGTTTCCATCAATCCATTCATCCTGTTTCACCTGCTTTCACTCCTGCAAGATGCCGGATGATGGTTTCCCTTGAAACGTATCCGACGGGGGTCCCGTCTTTTTTCACGATTGCGATCTCTTCCTGTGCAAGGGCTGAAAGGGTTTCGTCAATCGTGCTGTCGATCGGGATAGATGCCCGGTCCACATCCATCGGTTCTTCAATCGGTGAGAGGAGATCGGCCAGGTTGAAGTCATTCTCAAGGGAATGTCCTTTCCCTCCGATGAAATCCCGGACAAATTCATTGGCAGGATGATGGATCAACTCTTCGGGTGTCCCTACCTGGGCGACTTCGCCGTCCTTCATGAGGCAGATGCGATCTCCGAGCTTCAGGGCCTCCTGCATATCATGGGTGACAAACACGATGGTTTTCTTGATCTCCTTCTGGAGGGACAGAATATCATCCTGGAGCTTTTCCCTCGTGATGGGGTCGAGGGCGCTGAACGGTTCATCCATCAGGATGAATTCCGGGTCTGCCGCAAGGGCGCGCGCGACTCCGATCCGCTGCTGCTGACCACCCGATAATTCACCGGGCTTACGGTCTTTATAGTCAGTGGGTTTAAGACCCACCATCCGTAAAAGCTCATCCACACGCTTGCTTGTCTTTTCTTTAGGCCACTTCTTCATCTCAGGGACGATGGCGATATTCTCCTCGATGGTCATATGTGGGAACAGTCCGATATTCTGTAGCACATACCCGATGTTCCATCTCAGCTCGTGCACATTGTATGTACTGACTTTCTCATCATTGATATAAATCGTTCCATCAGATAACTCAATGAGTCGGTTGATCATTTTGAGCGTCGTTGTCTTTCCGCATCCACTGGGACCGATCAGCACAAAGATTTCCCCATTTGGAATAGTGAAACTGACTGAGTTCACGGCCTTCTTATTTCCGTCAAACACTTTTGAAACATTCTCAAATCGTATCATTACTTACCTCCTTCTTATCCAATAAGTACCCCTTTAAAAAGAACCTACCTAATAAGATTCCTTTTATTCATACAAGATAAACGCTTTTTCCAAGTAAATAAGGAGCAAACCTACAAGAAAATATCTCGAATTAAAAGTTTTTTCTCCCAAACCATTGACATCGAAAGAGCATCCATCATATAATTATCTCGAATTAAAGATATTTTAATTCAAAACAAAAGAAGGAATACAGAAGCAAATATTGAAAATAGTATAAATACGACGAAGACCGTTTCTTTCCGCTGCAGGCACTTGCTTTCCACGGGGAGGAAGTCGAGCCTCCTCATTCTTGCGGGGTCTCGATCATCCCTCTATTCCCGTAGGAGTCAAGTACCTTCCGCTCCAATGCACTCTGGGTATCATCTCAGTTGCGAAAGAGTGGAAGGAATGAGCAGGATCATTTCAGAAAAGAAATCAGAAATCGTTTTTGAATGAGTTACACCCATCAAGTCTGTTATGAACACATTCTCTTCATTTCAACGAAAAGTGAGTGGTAGCGGAGGGGTGCCGACTCCTGCGGGAAAGGCGGGCAGGTGAGACCCAGCAGGCGCAGCCGATGCGGCTCACCGCCCGCCCCGCGGAAAGCGGCACCCCGCAGCGAACACGAACGGACGAATCTATCCACCATGAACTTCACAACAAAAAATTCATATAAACCATTCCGAACCAAAGGGGAGATCCACCATGCAAAAACGAACAGCTGGAATCCACCACATCACCGCCATCGTCGGCCATCCACAGGAAAACATCGACTTCTATGCAGGCGTCCTCGGACTTCGCCTCGTCAAACAAACCGTCAACTTCGACGACCCGGGCACCTATCATCTTTACTTCGGAGACGAAGGCGGAAGTCCAGGAACCATCATCACCTTCTTCCCATGGGCAGGAGCACGCCAAGGAGTGATCGGCGATGGGCAAGTAGGTGTCACCACCTATGCCGTACCAGCAGAAAGCCTGGCATTTTGGAAAGAGCGCCTGAAGACGTTCAACATTGAGGCAAAAGAATCACAGCGTTTCGGCGAAACGTATCTGACGTTCGATGATCCACACGGCCTTCATCTGGAAATCGTGGAGCGAGAAGGCGGGGAGAACAACGGCTGGTCGTTCGGAGGGGTATCTTCCGACGTCGCCATCAAAGGGTTCGGTGGAGCCATCCTTCTATCTGCACGCCCTGAAAAAACGGCTGAATTGCTGGAGCAGGTGATGGGTCTTGAGAAGGTAGGCGAGGAAGGAGACTATATCCGCTTCCGATCTACGGCTGACATCGGAAACCTCATCGACGTGAAGAAAACCTCCGTCGGCCGTGGACGCTCTGGAGTGGGGACGGTCCACCATATCGCATGGCGGGCGGAAGATGACCAAGACCAGCTCCAATGGCAGCGCCTTGTCGGCGAAAGCGGCTATGGCGTCACTGAAGTGAAGGACCGAAACTACTTCAACGCGATCTACTTCCGTGAGCATGGAGAAATCCTCTTTGAGATCGCGACGGACCCACCAGGGTTTGCGCATGATGAAACGGTGGAAACAATGGGAGAGAAGCTCATGCTGCCTGAGCAGTATGAAGGGCACAGGGACAGGATTGAGCAGGCCCTGATCCCGATCGAAGTGAAAGAGCTAGAATAATCGGGGAGTGATTTCATTGATTTCCATTGATCCATCGCAGCTATCGGCCAAGGATAACTACAAGTTCCTCATCGGAAGCATCATCCCGAGGCCGATTGCATTCGTGACATCCCAGTCGCCGTCAGGAACGGTGAACGGAGCACCATTTTCCTTCTTCAATGTCGTTTCGGCGGACCCGCCGATGGTATCCATTGCCGTCCAGCGCAAAGCGGGTGAACAGAAGGATACAGCAAGGAATATCGCACAAACAAAGGAATTTGTCGTCCACATCGTGGATGAAGGCAACGTAAGCAAGATCAATGAAACGGCAGCCAGCTTGAAGCCGGATGAGAGTGAAGTGGAGCTTGCCGGATTAACCCCGATCCAGAGTGAGGTGGTGGGGGTCCCAGGTGTCGAGGAAACGAAAGTACGGATGGAATGCGTGCTGGAGCAGATCGTCACTGCCGGGGGAGCCGATCTTGTCATCGGTCGGATTGTCAAGTTCCATATCCGCGAGGACCTGTATGAAAAAGGCCGTATCGATAAGGAGAAGCTCCAGGCTGTCAGCCGTCTGGCGGGGAATGACTATGCCAGGGTCGGTGAAACCTTCACAATCAAACGACCGGACTGAAGGAAGCACATCTAGAGTCAGAGGAGAATGAACATGGGATTTTTCAGTAAACTATTCGGAACACAACAAAAGGAGGAAACAACGATGGAAAACGTAAAAGTAGCAGTGATTTATTATAGTTCAACAGGTACCAACTACAAGATGGCCCAATGGGCAGAAGAAGGGGCGAAGGAAGCCGGCGCAGAAGTGAAAGTACTGAAGGTGCCTGAAACAGCGCCACAAGGTGCCATTGAATCCAATCCAGCTTGGAAAGCACATGTGGAGGCAACGAAAGATGTTCCGGAAGTGACGCTTGCCGATCTTGAATGGGCCGACGCCATCATCTTCAGCATCCCGACCCGCTTCGGGAACGTGCCCGGACAGGTGAAACAGTTCATCGATACGACTGGTGGACTGTGGTTCAACGGGAAGCTTGCCAACAAAGTGGTCAGCGCCATGACATCAGCCCAGAATCCACATGGAGGCCAGGAGCAAACCATCCTGTCTCTATACACGACGATGCACCACTGGGGAGCAATCGTGGCATCCCCTGGATACACAGATCCTGTTCTCTTTACAACAGGAGGAAACCCATACGGTACGAGTGTGACCGTCGACCAGGAAGGCAATATGGTCGAAAACGTGGAGCCTGCCGTGAAGCATCAGGCAAAACGTACCGTCACCGTCGCTGGCTGGGTCAAGCAAGGTAACCAATAACGCAGAATCAGCCGCAGGGATCGTTCCCTGCGGCTTTTTTTATTGAGTCAGTTCTTTCTCGAGGTTCCGGTCAAGGACGAACACTTCGATCCTTTCACCGGACCTGGTGCTGATATCGCTATGACTTGTAAGGACGTGGCAGTTCGTCAGCTTTTCCACGACGGCTTCGAATTTTTCCCCGTACATCTCCCGGAGGATCTGCCTCATCTGCTTCACGAGCTTCCGTCCATTATCATGTTCCACCAGATGCTTTTCTTCTACGGTGAGGACGCCCTTGAATCGTGCGATCACCATATCTTCGACGATGTAGGTCCTCGTCTCCTGTGGTCCCCTCCCGATCAATTCCCTTTGGAGCTTGATGAAGGCTTCGCTCAGCTCGGCCTCTAATCGTTTTTTCGTTGCCATATGATCCTCCTGAATTCCGCGTGCGTCTTTTCAACGACAATCGTACGTCCATAAGGTAGGGGAAGTCAATCCTATTTTTTATGTTTTAAAAGAATAGAAATAATGAGAATGGGTGAGTAATAGGGAGTAAAATGAAGTTATTTTTATTGTATTGATTGAATTTGACTGTTTTATCAGGTTTTTGCTCGTTTACAACGGAATGAACTCGGAGTAATATCAATTTCATAAACAACAGCATCAACCGGCCTAATCTCGAAAGAGAGCGGAGGAACCAATTTTTTGGGGTTAATTCTACTGTGTAGAAGGGATGAGAAAACTCTTTCGCCATCCTACCCGTCAGCTAACTTCGTCGGCTAAAGCGAAGGAGGTCCACAAGACCGCCTTAATCAGGGGGCATCTCTTGTTGCAGACATCTGTGACGTGAGGGGCAGCCTGTGTATGTAGGTCTTTTTATTATGCCTATACGAAAAAGAATACGTGGAAGACAGAATGCAAAGAAGGCATGAAGCCTGCTGGGCATTAAGTAGACCAATGTGTGCTTTTTCTCCAATTCTATGAAGATCATGTTCATGATTTTCACATGGGGAAGAAGTGTGCGTTGGTCTATTTTTTTCGGTCTGGGCCAAAAAGTAAAGGAGGAATCAAGATGGGGGATCTGTGGATGATGGTCATGATGGGCTTGCTTACCATGGCGATGGCAGGGCTCTTGAAATGGTCCGGATCCATTGCAGAACCGGGAAAGGATGAAGAGAAATGATGATGTTGGCGATCGCTCTGATCCTGGTGGTCTATCTGTGTTATGTGTTGCTAAATCCAGAGAAATTTTGATATGGGGTGAAGGAAAGTGGTTTCCACGATTGGTTCAGTTGTACTTATCATGTTCATTGTCATTCTATTGGCAAAGCCTGTAGGGCTCTATCTTGCACAGGCATTCAATACGGAGCGGACGCGCCTTGACCGGGTATTCCTCCCGGCAGAGAACATCCTCTTCCGGCTCGGTGGTGTCCGGGCGATCAATCAGACTTGGAAGAGGTATGCTGCTTCCCTGCTTCTGACGAACGTATTCATGATCGCGCTTGTGTACCTGGTTTTCAGACTTCAGGGGGTACTTCCCCTGAATCCGGCAGGGATCAAAGGGATGGATGCGTCCCTTGCTTTTAATACGGCCATCAGCTTCATGACGAATACCAATCTTCAACACTACAGCGGTGAAACCGGTTTGTCGTATCTCGCCCAGATGGCGGGCGTTCTCTTCATGATGTTCGCGGCACCTGCAACCGCGTTGAGCGGGGTGATGGCCTTTATCCGGTTGTTAGCCGGAAAGGGGGCGGGGAATTTCTTCGTTGATTTCATCCGTTCCATCACCAGGGTGCTATTGCCCCTCGCGTTCATCACCGGCTTGATCTTCGTGGCACTTGGGGTACCACAGACGCTTTCACCATCTGTTACCGTGCAGACCGTGGATGGTGGGAGTCAGGAGATAGCACGGGGTCCCGTAGGCTCATTCTTATCAATCAAGGAGCTCGGGAACAACGGTGGTGGATTCTTCGGAGTCAACTCGGCTCATCCTTTTGAGAATCCGGGGTCGTTCAGCAATATGCTCCAAATCCTTTTGATGTTCCTTCTGCCTACGGCGATTCCCTTCGCGTATGGAAGGATGATCGGGAATGAGAAACAAGGGCGTCTCTTATTCGTCTCGATGATGATGATGTTCGTTGTCATGCTCTCTCTGGCCATGGTGGCGGAATCCCATGGGAACCCGGAATTGAATGCTCTCGGGATCCATGGGGCGAGCATGGAAGGGAAGGAAGTACGGTTTGGTCCCGGGGAGTCGATCCTGTATGCCATGGTGACGACGGCTTCAGAGACGGGTGCGGTCAATACCATGCATGATACGCTTACGCCTTTGAGCGGGATGCTGGCTCTGTCCAATATGCTCCTCAATGCCGTATTCGGTGGTGTGGGTGCCGGGTTCCTCAATGTCATCATGTATGTCCTGATCGCCGTTTTCCTATCGGGATTGATGATGGGCAGGACTCCGGAGTTCCTTGGTAAGAAGATCGAAGCCAGCGAGATGAAGCTCATAGCCGTCACCATGCTGATCCAACCGCTCCTCATACTTGGTGCATCGGCCATCGCCCTTTATGTTCATGCAGGGACGGATGCCATCTCCAATCAAGGGTTCCACGGACTGACGCAAGTCATGTATGAATTCACGTCGTCTGCTGCCAACAATGGATCAGGGTTTGAAGGCCTGGGGGATGCCACGCCATTTTGGAACATTTCCACGGGGATCGTCATGTTCATCGGGCGGTACTTCGGAGTCATTACCATGCTCGCTGTCGCTGCATCCCTGGCCAAGAAGCGGCTTGTTCCGGAAAGCATCGGAACCTTCCGTACAGATTCTCCCCTATTCGGCACCATCTTCGTGGGGACGATCATGATCGTGGGAGCGCTGACGTTTTTTCCGGTCCTCGTGCTGGGACCTGTTGCAGAATATTTAACACTATAAGCTGGAGGGATAAGAAATGGGAAACCATTTGTTGAAGGATCAGGAGGAGGACATCATCTCACCGGCAAGAGAGGTGCCGTCGCCTTCTGTTGAAAAGAATAGCAAGGGCTCATCGTTACTATGGAACGCACTTAAAGAATCAATCATGAAGCTGGACCCTAGAAGGATGGTCAAGAATCCCATCATGTTCGTAGTGGAAATCGGGTTCTTCATCTCCTTCATCCAGGTGTTTTTACCACAAAGCCCAGGAGGGACGGGAATATGGTTCTCTCTCTCGGTCGCACTCATCCTGCTTTTTACGGTATTGTTTGCCAACTTTGCCGAGGCTTTGGCCGAAGGGAGGGGGAAGGCCCAGGCCGGGGCATTGAAGAAGTCCAAGCAGGATATGATCGCTAACGTCAGGATGAAGGACGGATCGATCCGCCACATGCCTTCTGACAAACTGAAAGTCGACGATATTGTCATCGTATCCCAGGGGGAATGGATACCGGGGGACGGAGAAGTGATCAAAGGCATCGCATCGGTGGATGAATCCGCCATTACCGGGGAGTCAGCTCCCGTGATGAAGGAAGCAGGAGGGGACTTCAACTCCGTGACGGGAGGAACGAGGGTTGTCAGTGATAGCATCACCATCCGGATTACGAGCAACCCGGGAGAATCCTTCCTGGACCGGATGATTTCCCTTGTGGAAGGGGCCGAGCGTCAAAAAACACCGAATGAAATTGCCTTGAATACCGTCCTGACCAGTTTGACATTGATCTTCCTGTTCGTGGTGATGACCCTCCCGTTCTTCACGAACTACCTTGGGTTCCAGATAGATACCGAAGTCCTCATTGCCCTGCTCGTATGCCTGATCCCGACGACGATCGGCGGGCTGTTATCGGCCATCGGAATCGCCGGGATGGACCGGGTCACACAGTTCAATGTGCTGGCCATGTCCGGTAAGGCGGTGGAAGCAGCCGGGGATATCAACACGATCATCCTTGATAAAACAGGGACGATCACATTCGGGAACCGGATGGCAAGTGATATCATTCCGGCTGGGGAAGGGGAAGAAGAGCTTCCTTACTGGGCAGGAATGAGTTCCCTGAAAGACGAGACGCCCGAGGGACGGTCGGTGCTGGAGCTCTTGAAGGGAAGAGGAGTCGTCATCCCCGAGGTCACAGGTGGTACATTCATCGACTTCAAGGCTGAGACGAGGATGAGCGGGTTGGATCTTCCTGACGGTCGAAGGGTAAGAAAAGGAGCAGTCGATGCGGTGAAGGCCTGGGTGAAAGCCCAAGGTGGATCCATTCCAGCCGATTTGGAGGCGAAATCGACAGCCATAGCCGGGGAAGGCGGGACTCCCCTTGCCGTTGCCATGGATGATCGGATTTACGGACTGATCTATTTGAAAGATACCGTGAAGCCTGGTATGAAGGAGCGATTCGAGCAGCTGAGGAAGATGGGGATCAAGACTGTGATGTGTACAGGTGATAACCCGCTGACGGCGGCAACGATTGCCAGGGAAGCGGGAGTGGATGAGTTCGTTGCCGAGTGTAAACCGGAAGATAAGATCGAGGTGATCCGGTTTGAACAGTCACAGGGCAAGCTGGTTGCCATGACCGGGGACGGGACGAATGATGCGCCTGCCCTCGCCCAGGCCGATGTCGGACTCGCCATGAACAGCGGGACCACGGCGGCGAAAGAAGCGGCCAATATGGTGGATCTGGACTCTGACCCGACGAAGATCATCGAGGTGGTTTCCATCGGCAAACAGCTGCTCATGACAAGGGGAGCCTTGACGACCTTCAGCATCGCCAATGATGTGGCCAAATATTTTGCCATCATCCCGGCCATGTTCATGACGGCCATCCCAGAGATGGAAGCACTGAATATCATGAAGCTATCGTCTCCCGTCGCAGCCATCCTGTCAGCCCTGATCTTCAATGCCATCATCATTCCCCTTCTCGTGCCCTTGGCCATGAAAGGGGTGGCGTATAAGCCGGTGCGCTCGGATATCCTGTTGAGACGGAATCTGCTGATCTATGGAATCGGTGGGATGCTGGCCCCATTTGCCGGAATAAAAGTAATCGACTTGATGATGTCCCTTGTAATCTAATCTATTCGGAAGAAGGCGTGAAAAATGGTAGAACAACGATTGGCTGGCCCGATCATCCGGGTCAGCATCATGACGATGATCCTTGGGGGGCTGCTTTATCCCCTTGCCGCGACGGGGATTTCCCAACTCTTGATGCCTGAAAGGGCGAATGGAAGCCTGATTTATGAAAACGGCCACCCGGTTGGCTCTGCGCTCATCGGACAAAACGTTCAAGATCCCGGATTGTTTCACGGCAGGGTATCGGCTATTGAATATGATGCAGCGGCATCGGGCTCCAACAACTATGCTCCTTCCAATCCGGAACTGATCAAGCGTGTAGAGGGAACCCTGCAAGAATGGAAGAAGGAGAATCCAAGCGTGCCGCTCGATCAAGTCCCGATGGATCTTATGACCGATTCCGGATCGGGCCTTGACCCTCATATCAGTCCGGAAGCGGCCCTGGCCCAGGTTGATCGTATTGCGGGTGCTACATCCATATCCAAAAGCAGGCTCAAAGAGCTGATAGAAGATCACACAGAAGGAAGAGAGTTGGGGTTCCTGGGAGAGAGGCGGGTGAACGTGCTCTTGTTGAACCTGGCACTGAAAAAGGAATGATCATCCTTATGGAGGGAAGTGTATGAATCCATATTTCAGGAAGAAGAGACCGGAGGAAATCCTTGAGGAGATCCACCGTTCCTCCCTGGGAAGATTGAAGCTTTATGTGGGAGCTGCACCCGGTGTGGGGAAGACGTTCAAGATGCTGCAGGATGCTGCCCAGTGGAGGCGGGACGGAAGGGATGTAGTCGTCGGCCTCATCGAAACCCATGGCCGCAAGGAAACGGCTGACGTCATCGGGGGTCTGGAGCAGGTCCAGCTTAAGCAGGTACAGTATAAAGGGAAAGTGTTCCACGAACTGGACGTAACCGGAATCAAGGAGCGTAAACCGGAAATCGTCCTCATCGATGAGTTGGCCCATTCGAACGTCCCGGGTGCGAGGCATGTGAAACGGTATCAGGATGTGGAAGAAATCCTTCAGGCAGGCATCGATGTATGGTCCGCCATGAACATTCAGCATCTTGAAAGTGTGAACGACATCGTTCAGAGGATCACAGGCATCACGGTCCGGGAGAGGGTGCCGGACACCTTCATTCAGCAGGCGGCGGAAATCCAGCTCATCGATATCACGCCTGAGACGCTCAGGAAGCGCATGAGGGAAGGAAGGATCTACCCCCCGCAGAAAATCGAACAAAGCCTGTCGCACTTCTTTACTTCTTCTAATCTATCAGCACTGAGAGAACTGTCTCTTCGAGAGCTTGCAGATGATGTGGACGGACGGATGAAAGGGGGGAGCGCCCCGACCGGCGTCCATGAACGGATCCTTGTCTGCGTTCACTATGGTCCGACAGCAGAAAAACTCATCAGAAGGGGCTGGAGGATGGCGGATCGTTTAAAGGCAGAATTGGTCATCCTCACAGTCGTTGAAGCCAGTACCCTCTCGCCACAACAGAAAAAGAAAATCGAGGAGTGGCATACCCTTGCCAATCAGTTCGGAGCCATCATGATCGTGGAAGATGGAGGGAAACGACACGCAGCGACCGTCATCGTGGATGTAGCCTTCCGACACAACGTCACCCAGATTCTATTAGGCCAATCCGCACGGTCGCGTTGGGAGGAAATCCGCAAAGGGTCCATCATCAATCGCATCATGAGGGAGTCCTCCAACATGGATATTCACATTGTGGCAGATGGAAGATAATGTTTCATAGACGGTGCCATTATGTTATGATGGGATAAATATCCATAAATAGTGGAGGATGATGGTTTTGATCAAACCAACTAAGTGGAGAATGGATAAGAAATGGGGATTGGTCCTTTCCTTAGGTATCTTCTTTTTTATGGGAAATGCCTTTTTCCATAGTTATACGGTCCATAAGGAAATAGATGCCTTCGCCGATGCTTGTTACAGCAGCGGCAAATTACCGAGTATTGAAAAAGAAGGCGGATGGTTTGGCGAGTGGAGTGGTGAATGCAAAGAATGAGCATGGGGCCACCATGCTTTTTTACATTGGAAATGTTACAACCTCATGAGCAATCCCTAGTAGTCATTGATTATTTTAAAGAAAACCATAGTCATAATCTTCCGGTAGAAGTAAAATAAAGTTAATCTCTACCCTCCTGTACAGAGGGGAATCGAGGCCTGCTTTCAACTTAGAATTGAAAGCGCTTTTTAGTAAAGCGGCGTGCCGTCTTTGTGAAATTTGAATAGGGAGAACGATGATCATGCACACAAAGGAAATAGGGGTTAAAGAACAGACGATCTTCCCTCATGTAGGGAATAAGATCGTAACAGAAGACAGAGAGATTTCCATTATTGCCAGAGTAGAAGAGCCGCTTGTCGTCATTCTCGGGAACGTCCTGAGCCATGAAGAATGCGATGAACTCATCAAGGTATCAAAGGACCGGATGGACAGATCCAAGATCGGGAAGGTCCGCGAAGTGGATCAAATCCGCACGAGCAGCAGTACGTTCCTTGAAGAAGGGGAGAATGAAGTGGTCTCGCGGGTGTCAAGACGCGTATCCCAGATCATGAACATCCCTGAAAGCCACGGAGAAGGATTACAGATCCTCAATTATCAAATCGGCCAGGAATACAAGGCCCACTTTGACTTTTTCTCTTCATCACGACCGGTGAAGAACCCTCGGATCAGTACCCTTGTGATGTATCTGAACGATGTGGAACAAGGGGGAGAAACGTATTTTCCTAAACTGAACCTTTCCGTGTCTCCGCAAAAAGGGATGGCGGTCTACTTCGAGTACTTCTATGATAACCAGGAGCTCAATGACATGACCCTTCACGGTGGAGGACCCGTCATCATCGGTGACAAATGGGCCGCGACCCAGTGGATGAGAAGGCAGCGGATCGATTGATCGTATAGAAGAATAAAAGGCTGTGCACCCATGGGTGCACAGCCTTATTCGTGCTCCAGCTTGCCGAATAGAAGTGAATCCCGCCATCCGTCATTCATCTTAAGGTGATCCCTTATCCTGCCCTCACGTGTCATTCCGCATTTCTCCAACACCCTCATGGAGCCGGCATTGGCCGGATCACAGGTGGCTTGAATTCGGTGCAGACCATGTTCGTGGAAGCCGATGTTCAATAGCTTCTTGGCCAGGAGGGTCGCAATCCCTTTCCCCCAGTGCTCGGGGTGGAGAATGTAGCCGATTTCCCCAGTAAGGTTGGCGCGGTCACAAATGGTAAGCTCCCCGCATCCGATCAGCTCAACTTCCAGAATGACGGCAAAGGTAAAACGCGTCCGGTCTTTCTTCGCTGCATCCCGCAGAACCTCATCCACATACTGCCGGGTCTCTTCCTCGCTGTTCGGTCCCCAAGGCTGATACCGGCTGACGATTTCCATGGAAGCGTACCGGTGCACCGCCTGCCAGTCCGTTTGGCGCAGTTCCCTCAGTTGAATAGAAACCATCATGGAACACTTCCTTATTAATAATTTTGTCTAATCCAAACAGTACTGTAATGGGTAAAAGAGTGTTCTCAAGAGCCAGGAACGACATCAATTTCCTCGGCTGCAGTAGATTTAGGATCAGACCCGAGCATCTCCTGATAGCGGATCTTCACATGTGAGCCAGAAGGCAGATCTTTCAGCATCACAGGCTCTTTAATCGTGACATACCATAAATCATATTTTTTCTTGATCTCCTTCAATGGGAGGTTCAGATCGTCTTCATCAAATGATTCATCCACGATGAGGGCTTTTTTCTCTTTTGGATTTTCATAGAATAACACCCCTTCGGCTTCTTGAAGCTCCTGCTCCACAATAGGTGCAGCCGGTTCTTCTCCTTCTTCGAAGAGGCTGCAGCCTCCGGTGAAGAGGAGGGAGGCAAGGGGGAGGGTGACAAACAGTACTCTCACGATTCATCTCTCCTATTGGGTAATGTATGTCCAATCTATCACGTTTTCCTGCAGGTGGGTAATGCTATGTTTCTGGATATGGTCATGCCTGTACAGAGGGGCGTATCCACATCTTGGAGAAATCCACATATCCGAAATGCCGGATGTGGATATTCATAAGATCCGTCGAAAATGGGATCGCCCGCTTCACATAGTAAAGGGGGATCATGAGGGAATCTTCCATGAGCTTCCTTTCATTCTCTTCATGAAGGGCTCTCCATTCCGTGAAAGGGGTCTGGCTGTATACGTCCAGTCTCTCCTTCCATTCACCAAGAGGCTTTAGAACCGGGTGGAGTGGGGAGTAGCCATGTATGAGAAAATGATAGAATGAAAGATCCTCATTTTCTTCGAAGATTTCACCATGGATAAAAAGATCCGACTCCAATGCCCGGGGGTGATTGGTGACCACCTCATCAAAGGTGAACCAGTGTACTTCATAGGGTACCCCTTCTTCATCAAAGACCTGCTGGAGCCAGCGGGTAGAATCTGTCGTATAGCCTGTTGCTCTGATGATCAACGGTGCCGTGAACGTGGGACGTGAAACGTCAGGTAGATCAGGATTCACTTCGTGTCCTTTCAGACAGCCGCCTCGAATCGGTGTAATCCTCGGATGAAAGTCAACGATCCGGTCGCGATGCCATCTTAAAATGTGATGAAGGTAGGTCCTGACTTCCTGACGGCGGATATCGGTATCCCTGTAAGCGTTCATGACAATAATGCCAAAGCCGGAATCGCTCTCGACTTCGATGGATGCGGGATCCTCCGTTTGAGATTGGTACTGGACGGGGAAGTCCGGCTCCACCTTGACGAATTCCAAGGAGTCCAGGAGCGGCCGCTCCCTGAAATGATCCCTGAACGCAAGAAGGACAGTCTTATCCAACGTATCTTCCACAAGATAAAAACAGCCCGTCCCGATCGGCCCTTCTGCCGTCTCCTTATAGATGCTTGCGCACATCATGCTCAGTAACTGCAAGGCATAGGAGCATCCTTTAGGGTGGTGGATCTCGATGATCAGCGGTCCAGGAATTGAGATCCTTTCCACAGGCATCCATAACTCCCGGTAGACAGGGTGCTTGCCCATTTTTTCGAGGCAGCGCTGGACATCCTCTGCTTTCATTGTAGACCCATCATGGAATCGTACGTCCTTCTTTAAATAAAGACGTAGCTTATCCGGAAACTCATCCCAGCTGTGTGCGAGCTCCGGCAGACACTCTCCGTTTTCCGTAATGGATACAAGGCGATTATAGATATTGGCGACGAGATGTGCACTTTGGGCGTCGGCGGCCTCCAGAGGATGGAAGGAACGGAACAAATGCCGCCTCGGAATGATCAGCTTGTCGCGTCCTTCCTGGCTATACCCGAATCTTGTGGCGAATTGGTCCATGAGACGATGGCGTGTATCCGGTGACCAGTCGTACGTGAAGTATGCCGACAAGCTTTCCACCGGTTCATGCTCCATGCGATTCATGGCTTCCAATTCAAAGCTCTCTTCCACATTCACTTTCCACTCAAGTTGTGAAAGATGTCCACGTCCTTTACCCGGAGAAAACATCAGGAAACCGTCTTCTTCCCATTTTTTTATTTTTCTCGTCGTTTGCTTGCGACTAAGTTCGAGGATGTCTGCTACTTCTTCCATGCGAACCTCCCCCGTGGGGCATGCTTTCCATAGCTTCAATAAGAGCTGATTCATCGGTTTCCTCCTTAAAAGGGGACATGTGGCTAGGAAACTGTCCGTTTTTAACTTTCTCTGTCTCGTTTACTATACAAGAAACAAGAGGAGGGAACAATATGAGTTGGAAGGAATACCCACAAAACATCAAAGTACGGATGATTACATCGTTCTTTAATCGTGCCGTTTCATCTGCCGTCATGCCGTTCATGGCCCTATTCTTTGCTACCGAAATGAACAAAATATGGGCGGGAATGTTCCTGATTGCCACCGTCATCATCGGTTTCATCGTCAATTTGATTGGCGGATATGTATCTGACCGATTTTCACGCAAAAGGGTGCTCCTCGTTACCTCGTGGCTGAATGCAGCCTGCTTCCTCCTTATGACCGTCAGCCTTTTCCCTGAAGAGAAATGGATCATCGTGTTTGCAGGAGCGTACATCTTATTCATTATCACGAGCAGTCTAGGCTGGCCCGCCATGCACGCCATCATCATCGATTCGACGACTCCTGAAAACCGGAAGGCCGTCTATGCACTCGACTACTGGCTCATCAACCTATCCATGGCAATCGGCGCCGCCCTTGGAGGGCTGCTATACCTTCATCATAAACAGGAACTGTTCATCATGCTGACCGTCACTTCAACCATCATTCCCGTCGCTTATGGCATCTGGCTGAAGGACGAGTTCAAGGGGTTCTTGGAAAAAAAGCACAAGAATGTACTGGTCGACCTCATCAACAATTATCGGATTGCGTTCAAAGATTCTGCGTTCGTGAAAGTGGTCGCAGGCACCACCTTCATCTTGGCTGCAGAGTTTTCACTGAACAGTTATATCGGTATCCGTCTTGCTGAAGAGTTCAGGAGCGTCACGGTCGGTGGCTTTGAAGTTGCAGGGGTCAGGATGCTTAGCTTCTTGAACATTGAAAACATGCTTCTAGTTGTCTTTTTGACTTTCTTCGTCAACAGGTGGACCGATAAAATTTCGAAGCGGAAGGGTATCCTCATCGGTCTCCTGATCTACGGATTGGGATATGCAGTGGTCACATCGGCTAACACCTGGTACGTGTTGATCCTGTTCAATCTGATTGCGACGATCGGAGAGCTGATCTATTCACCGATCCGGAATGCCGAGCAGGCGAATATGATCCCGGACGATAAGCGTGGCTCTTACTCCGCTTTCTCGAACCTTTCATTCAGCGGAGCCGACCTTATCGCCCGCTCCACCATCATACTCGGTGCCTTCCTGATCCCGACCATGATGTCGGTCTACATGGGCGCGCTTGTCATGATCGGTACGGCCTTGGTTTATACCGGACTATTCGGCCTTAAAGCCAAAAAGCGGGTGAGTGGTTCGGTGTTGAGTTAAGTAGATTGGATTGGTATAATTTTTCTAAATAATCTTTCTATTGGAGTATTAGTGAAATATTGAGACGTTTCGTTCCACTGCGGAAGGCCGCTTTCCGGCGGGGAGGGAGTTGAGCCGCTTCGGCTGCGCCTGCAGGGTCTCAACCTTCCCTCTATTCCCGCAGGAGTCGGCCTCCCTCCGCTGCACTGCACTTGTGCAAAAGATGAGGCTTGGTTTCTTATTGCGTAGATAATATCCACTTTTCTACCTAGTAAAGGGAGAGTCAAAGAATGGGGCGTTTTGATTTTTGTATCCACTGTACTAACCGATAGTTGACGGACTTAATCAATTTCACTACCAAAATATAAATGTAATGAAGGAGCGACCAATATGCCGAATCAGTACGAGCCATAACAACGCTGTCTATGGATCAGAGGACCTCCAGGGCTGGGGAATACCCCGGTATGATTAAAAAAATGGAGGGAATCTGATATGAAGATGGAGCAATGGATGAAACAAGATGAGGCCTTTGAAGGCTGGGATTTTTCTTATATAACCGAAACGGGTCGAATGAAGAGTGACGGGCTTTCCTGGTCGTATGGAAGCATGGTGCTTCCCCTGATGCGGGAGGCTTCGGCCATGCTGGATATGGGGACCGGCGGAGGAGAGTTCCTCTCTATGCTGAAGCCATTCCCACCCAGGATATGTGCAACAGAAGGCTACCCGCCGAACGTACCCGTGGCGAAAGCGAGACTGGAACCGCTCGGAGTGGACGTGCGTGCTTACGATTCTGATCATGATCTTCCGTTTGACGTAGGAGAGTTTGACTTGATTATCAATCAACACGAATCCTTTTCTGCACGTGAAGTGAGAAGGGTGATTCGGACCGGAGGCACTTTCCTTACCCAGCAGGTGGGAGGCTGCGACTGCTTTGAGCTGAACGATGCATTCGCGGTGCCATTGAATTCAGAATTTTCCGGGTGGAATCTGGAGCAGGCTGTAAAAGAGCTGGAATCCAACGGCTTCAAGGTGATCTGGAAGCGGGAAGAAACCGCCGGCCAGCGATTTTATGATATCGGTGCCCTTCAGTATTATTTGAAGGCGATCCCGTGGCAGGTCCCGGGATTTACAGTAGAGGGATTTCAGGATAAACTGGAGGAAATCCATCGCACGATTGAGAAAGATGGATATTTTCATGCCAGTCAGCATCGCTTCGTCATCAAAGCGGAAGCGATTTAGGAAAGGGGGTCTTTCGCTTTGCGGAGGGCTTCCTTTTTCATGATGTGAGCACAGAAGGAGTATCATATGGACAAGAAGATGATGCGGGGGACATTTTTCCTGACCTCTGCCACCTTTATCTCAAAAATCATCGGGTTTCTATTCATCATCCCATTCACCCTGCTGGTAGGGGATACGGGATATGCCCTGTACAAATACGCATACGGACCGTATACGATCCTGCTCAGCCTGTCGACGGTCGGCTTGCCCCTTGCCGTTTCCAAGTTCGTAGCGAAATACAACGAAAGGGGCAACTACCTCGCAGGGCTGAACCTGCTCCGTTATGGCCTGATTGCCATGATCATCAGCGGTATCGTTTCGTTTCTACTATTATACGTCTCTGCACCTTGGGTGGTGGTGGCATTCGGTGAAGGGGGAGGAGGGAACTCACGGGATGATATGATCTATGTTGTACGGCTCGTCAGTTTCGCTTTGCTCGTCGTGCCCCCCATGAGTTTGATGAGGGGATACTTCCAGGGGAGTGATTCCATGGGGCCATCGGCCATGAGTACGGTCATCGAGCAGGTGGTACGGATTGCCTTCATCCTTGCCGGGGGCTACCTCATCCTGAACGTGTTGAATGGGACGGTAAAAGGGGCCGTTGGGATTGCCACATTTGCCGCCTTCATCGGGGGGCTGGCCTCACTTGTCCTTCTTTTATGGGTTTTCTGGAAAAGACGCCGCCTGATCCGCAGGCAAATGAATGAAAGTGTAGGCAATGCGCGGATTGCAGTGTTTCCTATGTTCAAGGAGCTGACGCGATATGCCATCCCCTTTGTGATCACGGGCTTGACGATCCCGATTTATCAGAACATCGATACGTTCACGATCAATCGCCTGTTCATGAACATCGGCTATGCCTTTTCAAAAGTCGAGGTTATCAATGGGAATATCGGGATCGCCCAGATCCTCGTCCTTGTTCCCGTCTCACTGGCGACTGCTTTTGGTATGACCTTGATCCCAAGGATCACGTCATCGTTTGAAAGCGGGAGGATCCAGGAAGTAAGGGATAGCATCGATCAGACGTTCCAGCTGGTGTTGTTCTTTACCTTCCCTGCTGCCATCGGACTCAGTGTGGTGGGGAGCCATCTCTTCAGGCTGATGTTTCCTTCCTCATCCGATGCTGTCCTCGGCGGCATCATTCTTGAATGGTATGCGCCGGCGGCCATCATCATTGCCCTGTTTACGGTGACGACTGCGACCATGCAGGGAATCAATGAGCAGAAGAAAGTCGTTTGGGCCATTGCTGTCGGAATCGCTGTAAAAGTCGGACTGAACATCCTTCTTGTGCCACCGTTCAAAGAAGTTGGACCGATCCTCGCGACCTATGCGGGGATGGGCGTATCGGTCTTGTATACACTCCTTCATATCAAGAAGGCAGTCGGGCTCTCTTTCAGGAAGTTGATTCTTTCGTTGGTTCCCATCGCACTCATCACTGCCGTCATGGCTGCGGTCGTCTTGGTAGTTGAGAAGGGTGTAGAGGCCGCTGTACCTTCTACGATGGGGGAAAAAGGAATCGATCTGATTGTCACCTCCGCAGGGATCCTTGTCGGAATGGTCGTTTTCATTGCAGGAAGCTGGCGGTTCCCGGTGGTGCAAGGTATTGTGAGTGCAAGGAAGAAGAAGTAAGGGAGTGAAACATATGGCTGTCATGACCCGGGAACTGGCTCAGGAAATCGTCAACAGGACGATGGCCATCCTTGATTGGAACATCAACGTGATGAATGAAGAAGGCGTCATCATCGGTTCAGGTGATATGAACAGAATCGGGGATGTCCACCAAGGAGCACTCCTTGTCCTCCAGGAGAAAAGGAAGATCGAAGTGAAGGAAGAGAGGGAGGGCGTAAAGCCGGGAATCAATTTTCCCATCTCCTTTAACGGCCAAATTGTCGGGGTCGTGGGTATCACCGGTGAGCCGGAAGAGATTCAAGCCTTCGCGGAGCTGATCAAGATGTCGGCGGAACTCGTCCTTGAGCAGTCCTTCCTTCTTGAGCAATTTCAATGGAAGCAAAGGATCCAAAACGATATGATCACCCAACTGATTACAGGCACCGGCGGGGATTCCGTCGTGGAAAAGGCAGGTTCATTGGGGATAGACCTGGATCTTCCCCGTGCCGCCATTGTGATGGAAGCACGTACAGATCCGACGGGGCAGGAACTCCTTCGCTCTATAGAATTCGAGCTCGATAAAGGAGATGTGCTCGGCGTCACTCCTTCTAATGAAATCATCCTTTTCAAAGTGGCGGAAAGAGGTCTGAAGGTTCCGCGGCGTCTCAGGTCGGTAGCGGGTGGTGTCGGGATCGGAGGGGTGGCAAGCAGTTCAAGGGAGTGGCGACGATCCTATGAGCAAGGAAAGCATGCTCTTGGATTAGGACGGAGATCGCGGCCGGGATTGCCGGTTTATTCCTACGAAGAGTTCCGGATCGAGGTCCTCTTGCTGCAAATGATGGAGCGGAATCCTGATATGGAGCGCTTTTCATTTTACGTCCCCCTGCTAGAACATACAGAAGGAATGGAAACGCTGGATGCCTATATCCAGGAAAACGGTGAACTCAATCGGACAGCTGAACGCCTTTTTATTCACCGAAACACGCTGCGCTATCGGCTGGATAAGATTCACCAGTGGACGTGCAAGGATCCCCGTAAGATCAGGGATCTGATGGAGCTCTACATAGCGAAGCTATTTTACGAATCACATTAACTGTGCAAGTGTCCAAATATCCAGACAGGATATTTGGATTTTTTTGTTCGTTTGCCCAATGAATCAAAATTAGAAAACGCTTACAATTAATCACATAGAGAATAATTCGTCTGAGGGGGAGTAGAAATGGATGTTACTGTAAGCGCTTTAGGAGCAGTGAGTGCCCTTGTCATCGCTATCATATTAATACTTAAAAAAGTCCCGCCCGCTTATGGGATGGTTGCCGGCGCGCTGATCGGTGGTCTCATCGGTGGAGTGGATATAGCCAATACCGTCAATCTTATGATGGAAGGAGCAAAGGGAATCATTCCAGCCGTCCTTCGTATCTTGGCAGCCGGGGTTCTCGCAGGTGTCCTGATCGAGTCAGGCGCTGCACTGTCCATTGCCGAAACGATCGTGAAAAAGCTTGGTGAATCAAAAGCACTCCTTGCCCTTGCCCTCGCCACCATGATCCTGACAGCAGTCGGAGTGTTTGTAGATGTTGCCGTCATCACCGTTTCACCGATTGCCCTTGCCATCGCAAAACGGGCAAAGCTGTCCAGGACGGCCATTCTCCTTGCCATGATCGGAGGAGGGAAGGCAGGGAACATCATGTCACCGAACCCGAATGCCATCGCGGCATCGGATGCGTTCGGTGTTCCCCTTACATCCATCATGATGGCAGGGATCATTCCGGCTCTATTCGGTCTCGCAGTCACCTACATGGTGGCCAAGAAGCTTGCCCGTAAAGGAACCTTCATCCAAGAAGAGAGCGCTGTGGTTGACGCCTCGAACATGCCTCTTTTTATTACAGCACTTGTGGCACCACTTGTAGCCATCCTCTTATTGGCCCTTCGCCCTTTGTTCGATATCAATATCGATCCGATGGTTGCCCTGCCGATTGGCGGGATCATCGGGGCCATTGCTATGAAGAAGACAAGAAAGATCAACGACTACGCAGTATCCGGCCTTGGAAAAATGTCGGGAGTGGCAATCATGCTTCTTGGAACGGGAACGCTTGCTGGTATCATTGCGAATTCGACCCTTAAGGATGTCATCATCAATGGCCTCAGTGCATCGGGTCTGCCAGCATATCTCCTCGCACCGGCATCTGGGATCTTCATGTCGGCAGCAACGGCATCGACGACGGCTGGTACCGCAGTTGCAAGTAGCGTATTCAGTGGGACCATCCTTGAAATGGGTGTGTCCGCCCTGGCCGGAGCGGCCATGATTCATGCAGGAGCCACCGTACTGGATCATTTGCCGCACGGAAGCTTCTTCCATGCGACGGCAGGTAGCGTGAATATGAGCATGAAAGAGCGCCTTAAACTCATGCCGTATGAATCCCTTGTCGGACTCACATTGGCCATTCTGTCGACTTTAGTGTTCGGCGTATTCAAGATTTTCGGTTAACCTGAGAGGAGAGAAAATGATGAAGATCGTCATCGCACCTGATTCGTTCAAAGAAAGCATGACCGCGCTGGAAGCGGCGCAATCCATTGAGAAAGGCATGAAAGCCGTCATTCCAGATGCTGAGTACCAGCTCCTTCCCATGGCCGACGGTGGGGAAGGGACCGTCCAATCCCTTGTGGATGCCACTGGTGGAACCATCAGGGAACGTTCCGTCACAGGACCCCTGGGTGAGGACGTCCCGGCCTTCTTCGGAATACTGGGTGACGGTAAAACGGCGGTCATTGAAATGGCAGCAGCTTCAGGTCTTCATCTAGTGGAGCCGTCGAAACGAAATCCCCTGCTCACGACCTCTAGGGGAACCGGCGAGCTTATCCGTGCAGCTCTTGATGAAGGCGTCAGCCATATCATCGTGGGGATTGGCGGCAGTGCCACCAACGATGGCGGTGTGGGTATGACACAGGCTCTCGGAGGCAGGTTCTTGAATGAACACGGGCAAGAAATCGGCCCGGGTGGCGGAGCACTCTCTGCTATAAGTTCCATTGACTTGAGTCTGCTGGATTCCAGGTTGGACTCCGTCAAGCTGGAAGTGGCATGCGATGTCACCAACCCCCTTATAGGTCCCACCGGTGCTTCTGCGATCTTCGGACCTCAAAAGGGAGCAGATCCGGAAATGGTTGATATCCTTGACCAAAACCTTGCCCATCTAGCCTCCATTGCGCCAAGCGGTGAAGAGATCGCCAGCAAAGCAGGCACCGGTGCTGCTGGAGGACTCGGTTTTGCCCTTCTTGCTTTCCTGAATGCCGAGCTGAATCGCGGTATCGATATTGTCCTAAAGGCCTTGAAGTTCAGTGAGAACGTCAAGAATGCTTCTTTCGTCATAACAGGAGAAGGGCGCATCGACGGACAGACCATTTATGGCAAAACACCGATCGGAGTCGCAAAGGCTGCCAAGGAGTTCGGGATTCCCGTGATCGGTATCGCCGGTTCCCTCACGGATGACAGTAGGGTCGTCTATGACCACGGCATCGATGCCCTGTTTTCAATCGTATCCGGGATCATGGAACTGCCCGAGGCTTTCAGTCAGGCAACGCATCTTCTGGAACGTGCATCTAGGGACGTGGCTGCAGTCCTGAAAATGGGGATCGGAATAAGTAAATGAACTCACGACAACCAATCACACTGCCAAGCCATATCAGGCCGAATAAACGTATGCATTATGTGTAAAATCATCCTCTATATCAAAAAAATTCAATTTCTTCAGAGTAGCGACCTTCCAAAAAAGGTCGTTTTTTTTTGTGGATTTTTTTTATTTGTGACAGAATCGAACGCTTACATTTTACGTTTTCCCCGGTGATTCGAACCTTTTGAAATCCCCTGAAAACCGCGCCATTTCAAGGAAAACGGTTACTTTAAGTAGTCAGAGTATTACGTGTATTATCACATTTATGTAAGGAAATGGAATCACCGTTTTTTCTGACAAATCCTGAATTACTTAGCATGACAAGGTTTGTTGCGTACGCTCAACATTTCACAAATGAAAGGGTTTATATTTACGAAAATGGGTAAGAAAAAAAAGGAGCTCAATCGATTGACTATTTTTTTCTACCTAGTTACTATTAGTAACATTGAGTGAACAAATAGTCGCTCACAAATACATCAACAGTTTAGGAAAGAAGGTTCACATTCATGGATATTTTCTTAGCCATCCTTCCTGCGATATTCTGGGGGAGCATTGTACTTTTCAATGTGAAACTCGGTGGAGGCGCTTATAGCCAGACACTAGGAACAACAATCGGTGCGCTGATCTTCTCAGCTGTCATCTTCTTGGTTGTTCATCCGGTTCTAACACCAACCATCTTTATCGTCGGAATCGTTTCGGGTCTATTCTGGGCCGTAGGTCAAAGTAACCAGCTCAAAACGATAGAATATATCGGTGTTTCCAAAACAATGCCGATCTCAACCGGTATGCAGCTTGTTTCAACTGCATTGTTCGGTGTCATTGTATTTAATGAGTGGTCCACAGCGGTCACTGTCATATTAGGAATCATTGCCCTTATCTGTATCATCGTCGGAATCGTACTGACATCACTGGAGAGCAAGGAACAAAAGAACGAAGAGAATTCAAAACAATTCAAGAAAGCGATCATCACGCTTATCGTTTCAACCATTGGTTACCTTGTATATGTTGTCGTTGCACGTCTATTCGACGTTGATGGTTGGACAGCCCTATTCCCACAAGCAATCGGGATGTTCATCGGAGGAATCATTCTTACTTACAGACATAAGCCATTCAACAAATATGCAATCAAAAACATCATTCCAGGGTTGATCTGGGCTGCGGGGAATATGTTCCTCTTCATCTCACAACCGAAAGTCGGAGTGGCAACAAGCTTCTCCCTCTCACAAATGGGTATCGTTATTTCCACACTCGGAGGAATCTTCCTTCTAGGTGAGAAGAAAACCAAACGTCAAATGGTCGGAATCATCTTCGGAATCATCCTGATCATCATCGGCGGTGTCCTTCTCGGAATCACGAAAAGCCAATAATCATCCATAGGTACAGCATCAACACAATCTAAGGAGGAATTTATTATGTATGAAGATTTAAAAGGTAAAGTAGTTGCTATCACTGGTGGATCAACTGGTCTTGGACGCTCAATGGCTGTCCGTTTCGGTCAAGAACAAGCGAAAGTTGTCATCAACTACTATGTAAACGAAGAAGAAGCAATCGAAGCGAAAAACGAAGTAGAAGCTGCCGGTGGGGAAGCCATCATCGTCCAAGGTGACGTGACTGTAGAAGCAGACGTCATCAACCTTGTACAAACAGCTGTAAAAGAATTCGGTACGCTTGACGTCATGGTCAACAATGCAGGTATCGAAAATCCTGTTCCATCTCACGAACTTTCTCTTGATAACTGGAACAAAGTCATCAACACAAACTTGACTGGTGCTTTCCTTGGTAGCCGTGAAGCAATCAAATACTGGGTAGAAAACGACATCAAAGGGAATGTCATCAACATGTCTTCTGTCCACGAAATGATTCCTTGGCCGCTATTCGTTCACTATGCAGCAAGTAAAGGCGGAATCAAATTGATGACCGAAACACTTGCTCTTGAATATGCTCCTAAAGGCATCCGCGTGAACAACATCGGACCTGGTGCGATGTATACACCAATCAACGCTGAGAAATTCGACGATCCAGAACAACGTGCTGACGTTGAAAGCATGATTCCAATGGGTTACATCGGTAAACCGGAAGAAGTAGCATCCGTTGCGGCATTCCTTGCTTCTAAAGAAGCTAGCTATGTAACTGGTATCACACTGTTCGCAGATGGTGGTATGACGAAATATCCTTCTTTCCAAGCAGGAAGAGGTTAATAGAAAAAACGAAAACGGGGGGCATTTTGCCTCCCGTTTTTTGTGTTTTTTTAGTACCGACTTTTTAATGTGTAATAGATTAAAATCGTGTTCCATCAAAGATTACATAAATAAAAAACACCCAATCCGGGTGTCTTTGTCCATTAAAATGTTTGAGCCTTCTCATGAGCCTCTGTCATCGCCTTGGCCTTGATTTCTTCCGTTCTTTCAGGATATTTCATCTGGCCTTCGATGATGATGCTTTCGAAGGAAGCGACTCCGAAGAATTCCATCATCACTTCCATATACCGATGACCAAGCTCACGCGGTTCTTCCGGCCCTTCGGAATATATATCACCCCGTGACTGGATATGGATGGCCTTTTTACCTGCAAGCATTCCCTGGATTCCGTCCTTTGTGTAGATGAACGTCTTTCCGGATACGGTGACGGCATCAATGTAGGCCTTCATGATGGCGGGAATGGAGAAGTTCCACATGGGCGTGACGAAGATATATTTATCCGCCAGCAGGAACTGCCCGCCAAGTTCGGCAAGGCGTCCGACCTTAAGGCGTTCGGTGGTAGAGAGGTCGGCAAGCGATGCTTGGGAGCGGAGCTTTTCCCATCCGTTGAAAACATCCTTGTCGAGGAAGGGGATATCACTTTGATACAGGTCCAGGTGAACGATCTCATCTTCGGGATGAGACTGTTTGTATGTATCGAAAAATTCTTTACCAACAGCCATGCTGAGGGATTCAGTTTCACTGAGTGGATGAGCGGTGATATAGAGAACGTTGGTCATGATGTCAACCCTTTCTATTAGAGGTTAGTCATGGACCCAGCTTTCTGCCCATTTGCTGATAGGTCCGAGGATGTTACCCAGTTCGATCCCCTTTTGTGTAAGTGAATATTCCGATCGTATCGGCCGATCCGCTATGACTTCCCTGATGACAATCCCGTGTTCTTCCAATTCTTTGACGCGCTCGGTCAATAATCGTCTACTCAGGGCGGGGATGGCTTCGCTCAGTTCGCTGAAGCGCTTTGGTCCACTCATTAAAACATAAATGATCAAGCCGGTCCATTTTTTACCGATCAGTTCGAAGCTTTTCTCTACTTTAGGGTGAAGTTCTTGTCGGTCCTCCACTATATGTAACCCCTTTCAAACGGTTGGATAAAAAGATAACTTATGTACTTATTGTAACAGAAAATCGTGGTGGCTGGCGAATTTTGTCCATTGAATTGGATGGGGTTGTTTCGGTTAGTATGTGCTGGAATCGGGGATTTAAGTGAATTTGCATATTTTTTTGTAGGTGAGAAGGGAGGAAGGGTTCTCTGTTTTGATTCGGCAGGTGCTTTATGAGGGGAGGATACATGCATGGACGGTTTCAGTCAGGAACCCCGGCCACTTTTTAATGAGGGAGAAGGAGTGAGAGGTTCGTTCCGTTTCGCTGCGGCCGGCCGCTTTCCTCGGGGAGTCAGTTGAGTTGCTTCGACTGCGCCTGTAGGGTCTCAACTTTGCCTCTATTCCCGAAGGAGTCGTCCGTCCTCCGCTGCACTGCACTGTTCGACAATTGATGGGTGGTTCTGAGTAACCGCATATGTCTATTACTTATTGTTGGAGTGGAGAGTGGTGGTAGAGAGATCGTTCCGTTTCGCTGCGGCCGGCCGCTTTCCTCGGGGAGTCAGTTGAGCCGCTTCGGCTGCGCCTGCAGGGTCTCAACCTTGCCTCTATTCCCGAAGGAGTCGTCCGTCCTCCGCTGCACTGCACTGTTCGATGATTGGCTCTGAGTAACCGCACATGTCTATTTCTTATTGTTGGAGTGGAAAGTGGTGGTAGAGAGATCGTTCCGTTTCGCTGCGGCCGGCCGCTTTCCTCGGGGAGTCAGTTGAGCCGCTTCTGCTGCGCCTGCAGGGTCTCAACTTTGCCTCTATTTCCGAAGGAGTCGGCCGTCCTCCGCTGCACTGCACTATGAAGGTTGGGAAGAGGGGGGATGGTAATACGTTTATGGGATACCCATTTACGGTCGTCAGTTTTCTAGCGGGAATGCATAGTGGGTCGTTTTGGGTGACCTCTACAGTATCTCGATTTGGACTCTTATTTATTCGGGAGTCGTCGGATTTCGCTATACTACTGGATAGGGAGTATGGTTCCTTCTGCAGATCAACAAAACAAAACACAGCGATCATCCGGATCGCTGTGCATCTGTCTTATTTATAAAACTTCACGCGTTCATCAAGCGGTTGGAACTGCTTTTCACCCGGCTCGGCTGTCGGATTACCGAATGGCATTTGGGCGATGAGCTTCCAGCTTTGCGGGAGGCTCCATTCGTTCTTCACGTCTTCATCGATCAGCGGGTTGTAATGCTGAAGGGAGGCTCCGAGGCCTTCTGATTCAAGGGCGGTCCAGACAACGAGCTGATGCATCCCGGAGGATTGGTGGGACCAGATCGGGAAGTTATCGGCATAGAGGGCGAATTGTTCCTGAAGGGACTTGACGATGCTTTCCTCTTCGAAGAATAGGACCGTGCCGTAGCCTGCTTTGAAGGAATCCATCTTCTGCTGGGTTCCAGTGAAATCTCCGTCTCCCACTGCTTTTTTCAGGGCGGAAGTGGTTAGATCCCATAGCTTGTCATGAGCGTCTCCTGTAAGGACGACAACGCGAGCAGTCTGTGAATTGAAAGCAGAAGGCGTATGTTTGACTGCAAACTCAACGATTTCCTTTACCCGTTCGTCTGAGACACTTACCTGCTTATCGATTCCATAATACGTACGGCGGGACTGTAGGCTTTCATAAAAATCTACTGACATTGGATTTCCTCCTAAATATCTCGAATTAAAACATTTTAAACATAGGGTAATTATAATCGTCTGATATGTGGAAGTCAAATAATTATTTGAAAATTAATAAAATTTAACAGTCATCATACAAAACAGGAAAGATTGAATAGCGAATGGTTACACTATATAAAATGAGGAGGTCGGATCCATGCCAAAGTTGACAGTGATCGGTTACGGGAAATATACGGTTGAAAAGGGTACGAAGCTGGTTCTGGCCCTGGAGGACAACGGAGTGGACATCCTGCATCGATGTGGCGGCAACGCACGCTGTACCACGTGCAGGGTCGAAATTCATGACGGAGATTTCTGTGAGCTTTCGTGGGGTGAGACAGAGATGACGTATGAGGATCGCCTTCGCTTGTCCTGCCAGATCAGAGTCGAAGGTGATTCCATTGTCCGTCCGGTCCTGACAGTGGAATCGACTGGTAAAAAGCCTGGTCCAAGACCGGCCGATTAAGCATGAATTTGCGAGCCTATCAGTATGAACTGGTAGGTATTTTTTATTCTTCAGACTTTTGAATCTGAGTGGGATCGATATGTTAAAATAAGGATGGCTCACACATGGAGGGGGGCAAATTCAATGAAAAAGAAAACCATAGCCATGATCCTGTTTTTAGCCATCGTCGGAATCGATATTCTTCTTATCTTTTTATACAAGTACAATTATTACGTGCGTTTTTTTAAGCCGACAGGGCTATTGGTGCCGTGGTTCCTTACGATCGTGGCGTTATACATCGTAGCCTGGGCGTATAAGATCAATAGGTATGTGATGATTACTGTGTCGGTTATATTCCTTGTTTTTTCAGTGGTAGTCATCTTCCTGCATCTCCTTTTAAAACATTCCTATCATGATATCCAATCCCCAGATGGAGGTGCGACGGTCACAATCGAATATCGGAATGCTACACATGGTGAAACATCTCATTTTTATACGTTTTACCGGTCGACCAGCATTCCAATGGTGGTGCAAAAACAAAAAGGAGACTCAGTGTCGATCATGACCAGGCATACCGATGGACTTGAAGACGATTTGACCGTTCTGGGGATCAACGATGTTGAATGGATCGGCGACCATAAGGTGATCTTTCATTCCCCTTATAAGGATGAAGCGATTGAAGTGACATTCTGAAGGTACGATTTACATACAAACATCATCAGTATCAATTCTATATACCGCTCATGATTTCCGTGCAAGACTACGCTTTCCGGGGGTAGCCCGTGAGCCTCCTCGGCAGACCTTCTCACATCAGCTACTCTTCTCGTAGGAGTCTTCGTCTTGCACTCCAATCAACCACTATAAACTTGGTCATGAAACAAACTAAAAACCCGAATTCACTTGCCATACATATCGGAGGCAAATGAATTCGGGTTTTACCATGATTAAAACAATCTATCCCAGATGAAGATTTGGTCACTCATACTCTTTCTGGATATCTCTCGTACTCCTGACCGTATCGATCGGTCGAACGAGCGCTTCGATCTGCTCGCGCTTTGGCTCGAGGAATGGAGGCAGGGATAACTTCTCCCCGAGGGTTTCGTACGGCTCGTCTCCCATGAATCCGGGTCCATCTGTTGCAAACTCGAACAGGATCTGTGGAGCCACAGGGGCATAGAGTGATTCGAAGAAGTGGCGGTTCACATATCCGGACGTACGGAATCCGAACTCTTCCATGCGTTTTGTCCATTCATCAAGTACGGCACGGTCCTCAACGCGGAAGGCCACGTGGTGGACGGTACCGAAGCCTTGTTGGGCGCTCGGAAGAACGGTGTTGTGCTCGACGACGACCTGTGCCCCGTTTCCGCCTTCTCCGACTTCGAACAGGTGGAAGCTTCCTTCATGACCGATTTCTTTGAATTGAAGGACCATTTCCATCAATTTTTTGAAGTAGTCGAAGTCTTGGATGCGGATGAAGATCGGTCCTAGACCGGTGATGGCATATTCCAATGGAACCGGTCCATCCTGCCATGGGGTGCCGGCAGGGACGCCTTCATTCTTTTCATCCGAGATCAATTGGTACTGCTGATCATCGAAGTCGGTGAAAGAAAGGGTCTTTTTCCCGAAGCGTGTCGTGATGCCACTGTGGTCGATCTTCAGGCGATCGAAGCGTTTGACCCAGTAGTCAAGGGCTTCATCACTCGGTACACGGAAGGATGTTTTCGCGATTTCATTCGTTCCGTGTACCCCACGTGGAATGTTAGGGAAGTCAAAGAACGTCATATCGGTTCCTGCACTTCCTTTGTCATCGGCAAAGAAAAGATGGTATGTCTGGATATCATCCTGATTGACGGTCTTTTTCACAAGGCGCATCCCGAGGACGTAGGTGAAGAATTCATAATTCTTTTCCGCACTGCTCGTGATGGCGGTCACGTGATGGATTCCTTTTAAATGGTTCAAAGCAGATCTCTCCTTTTTTTTCGTATCGTTTGTAGCTGGGCCACATGCTTGACGGTTTTTGAGTTTAGTACTAAACTGATAATACATAATCACATGAAAAGATGCAAGCAAGAAACGTTCAGGGAGGACGCATCATGGAACTCAAAGGAATCCATCACATCTCATCACTTACAGCCAATGCGGCAGTAAACCTGCCCTTTTATCGTGACATCCTCGGCATGCGCCTCGTAAAGACGACGGTGAACCAGGACAATCCGTTCTATTACCATCTATTCTATGGGGACGAAACGGGAAGTCCGGGATCGGAACTGACCTTTTTTGAAATCCCCAATCTGGCTAAGAATCATGCCGGTACGGATAGCATATCCCTTGTGTCATTGTTAGTGCCGTCAGAAGAAGCACTGGGCTATTGGCGAAGCCGGTTCCAAGAATTCGGAGTTGAGCATGACGGGATTTCCTATCGGTCTGGATATAGCGTCCTCGGGTTCAGGGACCGCGACGGTCACCGGATGCAGCTGCTGGCGGATCCGGGTGCTGAGAGGAATACGTGGTCAGGGAGTACGGTTCCTCAAGCGAATTCCATCAGTGGCCTCGGTCCTGTGCAGTTGACGGTAAAAGATACGGAAGCGACCGAACGCTTCCTGGAAGAGATTCTGGGGTTTGTGAAAAAGGACACGGGAACCGAAGGAGAAAACAAGACTTTCACAACTGGTCTTGGAGGGAGAGGCTCCGAGGTTCATCTTCTTCAACAAGATGGACCGAAAGAACGCCAAGGGCGCGGTGGGGTCCATCATGTCGCATTCCGTGTGAGCGATGAGGAGGAGCTCGATGAGTGGATCGATCATCTGGAGAATCAAGGGATCAAAACGTCGGGATCGATTGATCGCCATTACTTCAGCTCCACCTATTTTAACGATCCGAGCGGCATCCTCTTTGAACTGGCCACTGACGGACCGGGCTTCGAAACCGATGAGACCCGTGACCGTCTCGGCAGGAATCTTTCCCTGCCGCCGTTCCTCGAAGAAAGAAGAGAGGAAATCGAATCAAAGATCAAGCCACTTCCAGAGGCACGAAGGGAGGAAGGAAAATGAGCAATCCACTATCCAGGAAGGAAAAGCGCCTTGGCCTGATGCTGTGGTTCCGTCTCTCGCGGGTATACAATCATAGCATCAAGGAAAACAATGATCACCTCAAGAAATGGGGACTCACCAGTGCCCAGTTCGACTGCTTGACCCAAGTGGGGGTGCAAGGGAAGCTCACACAGAAGGAGCTCGGTGAGAAATTGTTCGTCACCAAGGGCAATATCACGCAGCTCATCACGAAGATGGAGAAGCTCGGATACGTGCAGCGTGAACAGCAGTGGAAGACGAAAACCATCACCCTTACAGCAAGCGGGCGGGAGCTCTACGACGAAGTGGTTCCACAACAGGAGCAGGTCCAAGCCACCCAGTTTCATGGTCTCGATCGCGAGGAGCAGCAACAGCTGCTGGGTTTACTGAAGAAAGTGCAGAAGAATATGGAGTCATCATGAAGAAAAGCGTCCCGGGAAGGACGCTTTTTCTTATGGAGTGCTCTTCTGAAGGGTGACGGATCGGGGGGCATTCATCTTTTTCATATTTAACGTATGACCGATGATCCCGGCGATGATCAACAGGATCCCGACGGCTGCAATGCCGGTCGGAAGCGGGCTTGACAGGAAGAGGGCTTCACCGGCCATGACGAACAGGACCTGGGTCGACTGCGTCGCTTCAACTGAGGCGAGCTTCCCTTGATGATGACGGACCCGGTTCGTGGCGATGAAGAACAGGGTGGTGGCAATCACGCCTGAGCATACCGCTACAACAAAGGATTGGGTCACCTGCCCACCACTCGGCACTCCCGCTTTCCATATGGCGATCGCGCTCAGGCCCAGCCAGAAGGGGAGGCTTGCAATCGTCATGCCAAGGATCCGCTGGAACGTATCGAGCCTTCCGTTGCATAAGCTCATCATTTTACGGTTACCGAGTGGATAGGCAAAGGTCGCTACGAGAACCGGCAGGATGCCCATCAACATCTGGATGGGTGTCAGCTCGGCAGCTTGCTGCTGCTGGATAAAGATTACACCTGTGAGGATGAGAAGGGAGATGATCAGCGCTTTCTTTTGGATGGGGTGGCGCTGTTTGCTTCCGTCTGGCCCGGTGGTGAAAAAGAGCGGCGCGAGCAGGATCCCCGCTACAATCGTGAACTGCCAAGTGCCCGCTACGAGCCAGCCCGGTCCATAAGTGGCGGCATAGGTCAGTGGGGCGTAGAACAGGACGAAACCGAAAAAGCTCCAAAGCAGCCATCCACCAGGATTCGCTTTGAGTTCAAGAAAGACTTGTTTCATGTTCTTCCTTGCAAGTACAATGAGAAGGAAAAACGGAAGCATGAACAGGAAACGAAGGGAAGCACTCCACATCCAGCTCCCCCCGGACAGCTCCATGGAACGATTCAAAATGAATGTAACGGCAAAGAACATGGACGAGACAATGCCAAGAAGAAGTTCTTTCATAAGTCATTCACCCTTCGGTTAAGTATAGTAAACTATAAGATAAATATAATATACCGAACACGAACCTACAACAGGCTGATTGAATTAATTTTCCGACAATGGAAGGAGAAATGAGTATGAACACATGGGAAGATCCTGAATCTCTTGCCAAACATATCGGTACCATCCTGAGGGACGTACGCGGGGAACAGAATTTAAGTTTGCAGGCACTTGCCGATTTGACCGGCGTCAGCAAGCTGACCCTCGGGAACATCGAGCGTGGGGAGGCCAATCCGTCACTGACGATCATCTGGAAGATCGCCAATGGTCTATCGATCCCGATTTCCTCTTTACTGATGGAAAAGGAGCAAGTGAAGGTGTCGAGAAAGAATGAAGGAAGCAAGGTATTGAGTGCTGATGGCTCCTTGACCCTTGAACCGATGTTTTCCACCTCTCATTATGGTTCACTTGAAACCCACAGGGCTTTCCTTAAGCCGCACAGTCATTATATGGCCGACGCCCATCAGACGGGAGTGAAGGAATATGTCACCGTCATGGAAGGGCGCGTGGAGGTGAGGGTGGGCGACCGGCTTTATTCCCTCGAACAATACGATTCCATCCAATTCCCTGCGGATCAACCCCATGGCTATTCGAACCTGGAAGAAACCGAAGCCGTTCTTCATTTTGTTATGATCTATTCGTGAAATAAGGAAAAGAATCGTCATAAACTTGTAAAGAAAAACAGGATACAAATCCCAATGAGGTTGTTATATAATGGTATAGGTACAGGATCAAAGTCGTGTTTTGTCGATAAAAATCGAATTGTGACAGGGTTCAGGGTATAATTTAGGTTGATAAATTGTTACATAGAAGGAGGAACATAAGATGGGATGGATAATCGCCATTTTGTTTGGTGCGGCTGTTGTGCTGCTCATTTTATCGTTTGTAAAGACGAGCCAGTCGAAATCTCAGCTCGAACAACAGGTTGAGCACATGTCGATTTCGGTGATGAATGAGGTGCACGAATTGGAAAAGCAGATGCGCGCCATGCAGCTGGACGCGGAAATTACCGCACAGCAGGCAGGTGCAGTACCGGCAACATCCGATGAACGCCGCGTGCTCCGGGAAATGTTAGATCTTCATAAGCGTGGATACTCCATTGAAAGCATCGCATCAGAGCAACAGCTCCCGACCATAGAAGTCGAGCACATGCTTACACCATATATGACAAAAAAGGCTGAAAGGAGCATGGTTGCCCAATGAGACCCAATACATTGCGCAGTTTTGCCTCTGGCCTTCTTGTCGCCGCAACCGTGACCGGCGGGGTCTACTTTTTCACCGATCAGCCGGAAGCAAAAACGACGACAGCGAAACCCGAGACCAAGACCGTCAAGGAAAAGATGACGGATGACGAAATGATCCAGCATCTGACCTCAAAAGGATTCGCCATCCATAAGGGTGATGAAGAGAAGCAGGAAGCAGAAAAAGCTGACGATCAGCCTGCAAAAGAAAAGATCGTATATAAAACCGTCCTGACTGTTTCAGATGGGATGACCAGCATCGATGTAGGGAACGCCCTTGAAAAAGCTAATATCATCAAAGACGGACTCGATTTCTACAAGCGCGTCGAAAAGCGTAAACTCGAGAACAATCTTCGTCCAGGAACATTCGAAGTCGAGAGCGGCATGACGACGGATGAGATCATTGATAAGGTGTTCAAGAAATAAATAAAAAAGAAACCATGATAGTGAGAAGGGCCAGATCATTGCGATTTGGTCCTTCTTTAATGAGAGAAGCCGTATCCACTACCTAGGAAAAAGCAAAGAGTTCATCTTGAAAAACGTGGAAACCATCAATGCAAATGTATAAAGTCCAGAGTGTCCAAAAGGTCCTTCCTTTTGGATTCTTTTTTGGTAAAATATAATAGAATATTGCCATCGGAGGTTCGGAATGAAAGATTATTGGATAGACAAGACCATACATATCACGGAATGGGGGCAACAAGATCACCCCGTGATTTTCTGCCTGCACGGCCTGGGCAGTACGGCTCTCAGTTTCATTGAAATTGCAGAAGAATTAGAAAGGTGAATTCAGGATCATAGCCGTTGATGCACCCGGTCATGGCCGGTCTGCTCCATTCGCAAACCCGGCAGACTATGAAATGCCAAGGATGGCTGAGTGGCTGGAGGGGGTCATCCAAGCACTGAAACTGGAAGACTTCTATTTTCTCTCCCACTCCTGGGGAAGTTTCGCCCATTTGTTCTATCTGTTGGAGAACCGTGACAAGGTGGGGGGCTCCATCCTGATTGACGGAGGCTATCAGGCAAAGAGCCTTGGGAATATAAGTGAAGCGGATGAAGTCGCGTATTACCGCAAGGATTTTGAGGATTCGTGGAGTACATGGGATGAGTTTCTGAATGAAGCGGTATACAGTGGAAGCCGGAGGTCGGATGCTCTTGACCGTGCAGGAGAAGATCTTGCTTTGATGAAGGATGGGCGATATTACTGGCACGCACGGGGGGGAACGGGTGTAGCATACGTCATGGCCATGCACCGGCATGAAGTCCTTGAGCATTATCATCGCTTGCCACGGGGGATCGTCCTTTTGCGTGCAACACTGCCGCCTCATCGTGAGGAAAACCGGATTCATATGGCTACGTTGTTTAAAGATGGTGCCAAGGCGATTGTGAAGGATATCCCTCAGGCATCCCATTTGATTCATTGGAATCGTCCGGATGTTATCGTGAACGAAATCAGGGAAAGCTGGGGTAAGAAAGATGATGAGAGCTGAGAGATGTGCAATCGAGCGTATGACAGGTGAAGATATTCCGTCCATCAGGAGGTTATATGCAGACGAAGGTGTCAGGCGATACCTTGGGGGAGTCAGGACTGATCTTGATGTTGAAGGGTTGATGGCGGTGATGGGACAGCAGCTCCACTGGGCTGTTCGCGATTTGAAGGACGGTACATTTCTTGGAGGAGTATCCCTTTCGACCCATCATAATGGCCAGGATACGGAGGTGTCCTATCAGTTTTTACCGGAGCACTGGGGAAAGGGATATGCCAAGGAAGCCGTGGCTGCAGTGTTGACTCATGGCTTTCAGAAGCTCGAGCTCCAACGCATCGTGGCTGAAACTCAAGTGTTGAATGACCGATCATGCAGGCTATTGGAAAATCTCGGGATGAAAGTGGAAGAAGAAGTGGAGCGATTCGGGGCGAGGCAGGCGATTTATGCATTGACCAAGGAAGAATGGCTGGTGTCTTCTTGATTCTGAATTTTTGAAAATAGGTGTTGACGGTGGAAATCTTTGGGTGTATATTATTGATTGATCAATCAATCAATTTTAAGGGAGATACGCCATGAAACCATCGATGGAGGAAAAGAAGAGGCTTAAACGCGACCGGATCTTTCGTGCTGCAAGCAAAATCTTCAGCGAAAAGGGCTATTTCGAGACGACTGTAGCGGATATCGCAAAGGAAGCAGGTGTAAGCTTCGGAACGGTCTTCACTTATTTCGAGACGAAGGAAATGCTCTATGAGACCGTGATTCTGGAACAGCTTGAGGAGATCAAACCGCATTTCCTCGACATCCAGGGGACGTTTACCGGTGACCCCATGGAAATCATTACGGCCATGGTCGACCGCCATGTCACGATCTTTTCAGAAAAAAGTGAATTCCTCCGCCTTGTTCAACAGGTGTTGGCTAGGCTCGATCGCTATCCGGCCTTGTTCGAGGAGCTGGATGGCTTTGTGTCCGATTTTATTGAGTCGGTGAGTCCCGTATTGGAGGAAGGACAGAAGATGGGGGTGTTCTATCCCGACCCGCATGACCTACTGGCCCACTCCTATATGTCCACGTTGAATGGAATGCGCCTCACCTACATAGACGACCCAAGTAATCACAGACTCTGGGAAGCATTGAAGATACAAGCCATACGCCTCTTCGGTCCGTATCATCGCACTGATGGTCCGTTGAAATGGTAAAACTGAAGGAGATCCATCCCAACATCAAATTCAGGCTGGTGATGCAGTTTTTAGGCGGACTTGTCTCCATGGCCGTCATGCCGTTCCTGGCAATCTATTTTGCCGGTAAGCTCGGGGCTGCGATCACGGGTATCGTCCTGGTGGTCGTGATCCTGAGTGGCATTGCCGGAGGTTTCCTCGGCGGTACCTTGTCCGATAAGCTTGGGAGGAAGAAGATCATGGTGTACGGGGAGCTCGGGCTCCTGGTCTCCTATGTCTTCATCACCCTGTGTAACTCACCATGGTTCGATCTCCCCTATTTAACAGCCTTTCTCTTCATCTTCAATATGTTCTTTGGTGGTCTGTTCAGTCCCGCCGCCCAGGCTATGATCATCGACGTCACAGACTCCGCTTCGCGGAAAACCGTCTTCACCATCAGCTATTGGCTTGCCAATCTTGCCAATGCCATCGGAGGTATTGTCGGGGCCTTTCTCTTCAAAGACTACTTGTTTCAACTCTTCATCGGCGTCACGTCCATCACGTTTATTTCTTTACTGGTCACGATCCTGTTCATCTCGGAAAGCTATTCACCTCAGGATTCCCATGAAGATATACCTCCTGTATCCATCAGTTACAGCAGCGTGCTGAAAGATAAGCTGTTCATGTATTTCATCGTGGGGGGCATTTTGATCCTTACGTTGGAACAGTCCCTCACAAACTACATCGGCATCCGTTTTGAGCGGGATATTCCGCAGCAGACAGGAAGCGTATTCGGTTTAAGCTTTGAACTCGACGGGACCCGGCTCCTTGGTTTTCTCCGGACGGAAAATACACTCCTGGTCGTGGCACTATCAGCCCTCGTTCTGCTCGTGTTCAGGAAGTGGAAAGACCGGACCACCCTGCTTACTGGCCTTATAGTCTTTACAATCTGCTTCAGTGCTTTTGCGGTCACCGACAATATCCTGTTCCTCTTCATCCTCATGTTCTTCGGCACCGTCGGAGAGCTGATGTATGTACCGATCAAACAGGCCATGATCGGCGACTTGGCCCCGGAGAACGGGAGGAGTACCTACATGGCCTTCTATAGCCTCACTGGTTACGGAGCCATGATCATTGCTTCCCTTCTCATCGTCGTCGGCGAGTGGCTGTCACCGGTCTACATGGGCGGCGTCTTGCTCCTGATCGGTCTTGGTGGATCACTGTGTTATGGCATCCTTACCTCCAGGATGTCGGGAGCTGCATCGAAAGAAGTCATACTGAAAACGGAGGAAATGTAAAATGACGCAAACATGGAATGGTTCGGCAGGTGTCTGCTTCAATGATAAAAATGAGGTCCTTCTCGTAAGAGGATTCAAATCCACCAAGTGGGAGATCCCGTCAGGCGGAATCGAAAAAGGGGAAACGCCTGAAGGCTGCTGCGTAAGGGAAATGATGGAGGAGACGGGATACCCCGTGAAGATCCTGAAGAAACTGAAGATGAAAACGACCGTAGTCAAAGGCTACGACGTCTGCATTCATTACTTCCTTGTAGCGGTGAATGACAGCCCGAGGCCCCTGAACGACCCCGATCAGTTAGTGGAAGAAGCCGCCTGGTTTTCGTTTGATGAGCTCAGCATACTCGATCATCAGTATCCTGAGGATCTTCCATTCCTTACGAGTTTATATGATGAGATCGAGATGTCATCCCTTTAAAATGCATTAAGCTACTGAAGCGGGAATTTTAACTTCCGTAATTCGTACTCAAAAGAGCTTCCTTATAGGTGCCAGGCACAAAAAGAGGAAAAGGTGCCAGGCACAAAAGTAGCGAAAGGTGCCAGGCACAAACACCCCACCCATTAAAAAGGAGTGATCTATCATGCACTGGATCTATCTCATCGCGGCCATATTGTTCGAGGTCGCGGGGACGTCGAGCATGAAGGCGTCGGAGGGCTTTACGAAAGTGGGACCGAGTATCTTATTGATGGTTTTCTATATAGCGAGTTTGTCATTTTTGACGCTAGCCTTGAAGGGGTTGGACGTATCCCTTGCGTATGCCGTGTGGTCAGGGATGGGCATTGTGATCATCACTTTCATCGGGGTGTTTTACTTCGGTGAGACCATCACCTGGCTGAAGGCGGTGGCGATCATCTTGATCATTGCGGGAGTGGTGATCCTGAATGTGGCTGGTGGTCACGGTACGGAAGATGCTCCGCAGATTGGGGAGGAGACGAACAGGTGAGGGCCATGAAAGGTTTTTTTCTCGTCACAGACATTGGATTCATCCTCTATTGGATCGTGACATTCATGGGGTGGATTCCCCAGGATTGGGCGTTCAAGGATTATGATGATCCCCATATCGTGGCCTGGAACTGGTCGTTCCTCCCTCTGGATCTTCTGATTTCTGTATCCGGATTAACCAGTCTCTACCTGCTGAAGAGAGGCAATCCATCTTGGAAGGGCCTTGCCCTGATTTCCCTTGTACTCACCAGCTGCTCCGGTCTGCAGGCGGTCGCCTTCTGGGCATGGATGAAGGACTTTGATGCGGCGTGGTGGGGATTTAATCTGTATCTATTACTCTATCCCCTCCTGTTTATCCCGAGTCTGATAAAAAAGAATGATATCTGAATAATGTGATATTATAGAAGGGATTAACATGGCATACATAAAGGGGTAGATAAATTGAAACAGACACTAGTGATCATTGATTGTCAGCAGGATCTCATGGACGGAAGCGAAACCGAGGTGCCGGTTTGGGAAAAGGAGAGGGTCATCTCCACAATCAATCAGGTGATTGCCAAAGCGCAAAAGGAACAGATCGATATGGTCTTCATCCGCGATGTGGATGTAGCCGAGGGGAAGGGCCCTGGATTTGAAATCCATAGAGATATCCATGTCCCGGAGGACGCCGTGATTTTTGATAAAGCAGCGACGAATGCCTTCCATGGCACTCCTCTTCTCGCCCATTTGAAGGATGCCGGCATCGGTCATCTTGTTATGATGGGGTGCAAAACAGAGTACTGCATCGATACGGCTGTAAGAACGGCGACGGTCAGTGGATTTGACGTGACGCTCGTAGAGGATGGGCACACGACCTCCGACTCTAAGGCACTGCCTGCGGAAAAAATCATTGCGCATCACAATGCGACCCTGCACGGCCATTATAATGTCGAGCATTTCGCCATGGTCAGGAAATCGGAAGAGGATTTGTTCCGACCAGCGCATGATCAGTATAGATAATTGAAATTGCAATGAAGGAGACTTGCCCAGTATGTAAGGGCAGTCCTCTTTTTCATGGAAATTTTTCGGGTTTTCTGTAATAATGAGCAAGAATATATTTCCATTTATATGAAAGAGGGTAGGAAGCGTGTCGCTACTGCTAACAGCTGTGAATATCTCAAAAAAATATAAACAACACCAAGTATTAAGAGGGATATCGTTCTCTTTGTACAGCAATCAAATCGTCATGCTCCGGGGAGACAATGGGGCAGGTAAGAGTACATTATTGAAATTGATAGCTGGCATGAGCAAGGTGGATGATGGAACCATCAAACATGACGTGATGCCCTTGACTATTAGTTATGTACCGGAAGTTACGCCGGGGAGCATTCCATTTACTCCGGAAGAATACTTGACTCATATGGGGAAGATCCGCGGGATGGAAGATGGATTGCTTCAAATGCGGATAACCAGGCTCCTGGAAGATTTCCGGCTGGAGTCCGTCAATGATCAGCGCATTTCCACTTTTTCCAAAGGGATGAAGCAAAAGGTCCTCATCATGCAGGCCATGTTGGAAAAGCCGCATCTTCTTATCATGGATGAGCCTATGTCCGGACTTGATGCCCGTGCACAGCAGGAGTTAGAGGAATTGTTTGGGAAGTTGAAAGGAACCGGGGTGGGAATCGTCTTCACCTGTCATGAATCCAGAAGGCTGAGCAGGCTTGCCGATCAGATCTTTGTTATAAAAGACAAGGGACTGGTGAAAGAGGAGCGTTTACTCAAGGAAAAATTCAGAATTGTCTTTGATATCCATTCAAAAAAACTGGATCATGTAACTCCTCTTCTTGAAATGAAAAAATCACTCGAACTAACCGATGACCGGTTGCGCATGGAAGCGATGCTGGGTGAGGATGAAATGGACGGGGTGCTCCTGGCACTTCTGCAAAGAGGAGCGTCCATCAAAGAAGTAGGAGTCGACGCTTCAATGATCGAGGGAAGAGGGGTGGTTCAGTCATGATGGCGCTGTTCCGCTATTCCTTCCTTGTTCATCTGCGTACCTTTAAATCTATACCGCCCTTATTCGTATACCTATTCGTCCTGATGCTGAATTACACATATACCCCCAATCCCATTTTGGACAGCTATTCCTTTACGTCCATCGCCCTGTTCTTCATCATGGGGTGGATCACGATCACCATCTTCCATGCGGAGGACAAGGGTCAAAAAGAAGTGACGCTCATGCATGCGAGGCCGGTATGGCGCTATCATGCATCCCTTTATACTATTGCCCTGCTTAATGGCTTCGTCCTCAGCATCCTGTCGGTCGGGTATCCCTTGGTCATCGGAGGGTTCGGGGAAGGGGTGAATCAATATCATGTCATAATGGGGGTGCTTGCCCATTTCTCACTGAGCGTCTTGTCCATCTCCTTGTCGGCCCTCTTCACAAGGGAATGGATGAGGAATCCGTTAAACACATGGTGGGGGACGCTCTCGGTGCTCATCCTCACCCTGGCGTTGGCATCCATGGGGAAATGGATTGCCCCAGTGGTGATGTGGTTCCTTCCTCCCCTCTATCGCTCGCTGGATATCATGGGTATGGGCGACGATCTGTCTTCCATATCGGCGTCTGTTTACGCAAACTATGGGTGGATCCTTTTATATAGCGTCATCCTCATATGTATTTACTTTATCCTGCTGTACCGGAAACAGAAATGAAGCAATTAAAGAGCCTGCCGGATCTCGTCCGGCAGGCTCTTTCCGATTACTTATTCTCTTGATATTTCTTCAGGAATTCCTTCACTTTATCACTGTCGGCCTTCAGCTCGTTGCCAGTGTCGACAAGGGGGCTGACGGTGGAGACGGCTTTGATTTTGTTGCCTTGGTAGTAGTCGATGAACTCATCTTGGTTGATGGAGTACAGGACGGCTTTTCTTAGGTCTTCGCTTTTGGAAACGTCACGGCCTTTGGAATTGAAGAGCAGGTACGATACGCCGTTGCTTTCGATCCGCTGCAGCTTCAGTTTGTCGTCTTTTTCGACGGTTTCGTATTTCGTTTCAGGGACTCCGTAGTAGAAATGGATTTCCCCGTTACGCAGGGCGGACAGGGCGCTGTCGGCTTCTGCAATGAAGCGGACATTGATGTTGCTGATCTTCGCTTCGTTTTCAGTGCCTTTCATGTAGGCAGGGTTCTTCTGGAAGACGGCTTCATAATCGTTTTTGTACGTCATGATGTATGGTCCGCTTGCGTAAAGGCTGTTATCGTATTTATCGCCTTCCGTGACGGTGTTTTGGTCACCGTACGGGATGTCTTTCTTCACGTCGAAGGATGCGACATCATAGGTGTTGATGCTCTCCACTTGTTTCTTCGATACGATCCCTGCTGATTGGTGGGCAAGGTAGTTCAATACTTGAGGGAATGGTTCAGTCGTGGTCATTTTCACGACCTGGTACTTCCCGCTGCCGTTATCGGCGTCATTTTTATCGTCCACAAGGCTTGAGATTTTTTGATCAAGGCCATTCTCCAGGCTTTCACGGATGGTTTTTCCGTCATTGGTCTTCCCGTCGAGTTCCTTCAGGTCGGTCACGACTTCTGCATCCTTGATATGCTCATGGAGGGTGTACGTACGGTGATCAGGAACGGAATCCTTATCCTTTGCACGGTTCAGGGAGAAGATGACATCGTCGGCACCGACGCGCTCACCAGAATCGACGGCCTTTTTGTCTGTCACTTGGGCAAAATTGATATCATCGCGAAGTAGGAAATAGTACTCTGAATTTCCTTCGCCGATCGTGTAGTTGCGGGAGAGGGAACCGTCAGCGGTGACATTGTCATCATCGGTCAGATTCACAAGCCTTACATACATATTCGTGTTGATCGTATTGATGGAACCATCATTCCCTTTGATCGGGTCAAGGGACGTCAGGGTCGGGATGCTTTGCTGCATGATCAGTGGATCGTTAGCGCGTTTCGCTTCGTCATTGAAGTCGATTGTTTCCCACGCAAGGGCACGGGATTTGGAGAGGCGGACGGTATCGGTGTTCAGCACATCCTTGTTGATTCCCTGTGCTTTGTATGAGATATAGAGCGGTGCGATGTACGCTTTTTCGAATACAAGGCGGTCTTCCAGTGCTTTGTACGTTTTGGTGAATTCTTCAGGCGTTTGCGTACTTGCTTCATCAATCAGTTTGTCGACCTTCTCATCGGCGATGGTGCTGTAATCTCCGCCGGATTTGAAGACGGAGCGAACGGCATAGTCAGGGTTACCTGTCACCGTCGTCCAACTGGAGAGGGCGACGTCATAGTTTCCTGCATCCTGCTGTGATTTGAAGCTTCCGTAGTCCGATTGAACATTCAGCTTCACATCGAAGCCGTTTTTCACAAGCTGGTCGCGAAGGATATTGATATCGGACTCGCTTGAACTCATGCCGAGGATTTCAATGGTCGGCTTCTTCCCATCGTTCTTGCTGTCTTCTGCTACATCTGATTTTGTGTTCACGCAGCCTGCAGCAAACAGGACAAGCGCAAGGAACACGGCGAAAATGGATTTCTTCAAAATGAATGACCTCCTAAGGTGTTGGTTTTAGTCTAACTTCGGATCAAGGGCATCCCGCAGGCCGTCTCCAAGGAAATTGAAGGAGAGGACTAGGAGGATGATGGCAAGACCCGGGTAGATGGCGAGATAGGAATGTGTTTCAAGATACGTGCTGCCGATTTTCAGGATGTTTCCCCACTCGGGTATATGAGGCTCGATACCGAGTCCGAGATAGCTCAGACTGCTGGTGGCGATCACTGCCCCCCCGATGGTGAGGGTCGATTTGACGATCATCGGTGCCAGTGAGTTCGGCACCACATGCCGGAAGATGATTTCGAAATTCCCTGTGCCCAGTGCGCGGGCGGAATCGACATATTCATAGTTTGATACCATGAGCACATTGGCTCTCATTGTCCTGGCATAGGTCGGGATCGATCCGACACTCAGTGCGAGGACAAGGGTCGTTGTGTTGGACCCGAATGCTGCGATGATGACGATGGCGAGGAGGATTCCTGGAATTGCGTAGAGCACATCCAGTAGCCTCATGATGATATTGTCGGTCCGCTGACCGTAATAGCCCGAAATCGCCCCGAGGATGCCGCCGATGATGAACGGGATCAACGTTGAGAGGAACCCGACGATGAGGGAAATCCGTGCTCCGAAGATGATCCGGGAGAATAGGTCCCGCCCGTAATCATCGGTTCCGAGGGGGTAGGCAGGGTTCGGCGTCTGCAGGATCGCCGAGTAATTATTCTCTACGGCGAGGGCATAATCGAACGTCAGGTAGCTGCAAACGGAAATCGAGAACAGGAAGACAATGAAGAACAATCCGAGCATGGATGTCATATTGCCGGTCACCTTATCCCACACCCGGTACCATGTGCCGGTGACGGGATGATGTTCTCCCCGTGACTTCATGAGGAGGTTCCACCCGAGGAATATGGCGAAAAGATTGCCCGTCAATCCCGTGAGCATCAATAGAACCGCCACAATGCCGGTCCATTTCGGCAGGCGTTCACCGAACGTGATCACCATCCATAGAACGGCGAGGTGGAACATCGTGATGGCGAGGAGCAGGAAAATCCCCAGCAGGAACGTATCCGATACGTACGGTTTGAATAGATTAAGAGCGGATACGGCAATGACGAAGATCTGCGTCAGAATCATATAAACCGAGAATGTGTATTCGGGCGTTTTCTTTTCTTTGATCAGTAGAAAGGCGGCACTGACGGTGAAGACATTGGCCGTCAACAGGCTGAGAAGTTGAAGATAGCCAAGGCGCCTCGTGCTCTTTCGGATGACCCCGTCCCTGTTCAGGTCCCGTTTGATCAGCCGCGTGATCACCAGCTGTACGATGGTGAAGAATGCATAGGCCGCGAAGAACGTGAATGCACCCGGCTTCATGGACCCATCCGACAGGTCGAAACTGTTGAATAGGAAGATGAGCGTGATGGCCAGGGACAGCACCCATGTGAAGGTGGACTGTGTATATTCAGATGATATTTTCAGTGCGAATTTCTTTTTGTAATGCGGTACTTCCACGTTGGTTGTCATACATGCACCTGCTTTAATATTGTTTCATCTTGGAGCGGATCCTCGGATCGAAGAACGCATACAGGATATCGATCAATAGATTGACGAGGGAGATCGTGATGGCAATATAGACGACCCCTCCCATGATGGCGGGAATATCAGGGATGAACTGCTTATCGACGATGTAGCTTCCGATCCCGCTGATGTTGAATACTTTCTCCGTCACGGCGGCGCCTCCGAGCATTCCGCCGAAAAGGAGGCCGATGACCGTGATGACGGGGATCATGGCGTTACTCACTGCGTGCTTCCAGAGCACCTGCCGCTTGTTCAATCCTTTCGCCTTGGCCGTCAGGATATAGTCCTCATTGATCACTTCCAGGGTGGATGATCTCATCATCCGGGCAATCGATGCAGTCAAAGCGGTTCCGAGGACGACGGCCGGCATCACGATCGACAGCCAGTTGCCCGGGGAGTAGGTTGCCGGGAACCATTTCAACTTGATCGAGAAGTTCAGGATGAAGATCAGCCCCTGCCAGAAGTTCGGGATGGACAGGCCGATCAGAGCCACGAACATAAACGTATAGTCAAAGAATGACCTTGGCTTCGTGGCAGAAACGATGCCGATCGGGATGGCGATCACAATCGCCATGACCAGTGAAATGATGGCCAGTGTCAGGGTGATGGGGAACTTCCTCCCGATGCTTGATGCGACTTCTTCATTTCCCGTAAAGGAAGAGCCGAGGTCAAAGGTGGCAATCCCTTTGATCGTATTCCAAAGCTGGACGAGATAAGGCTGATCCAAACCGTGAATGGCATTGAATGCAGCGATCTGATCCTTTGTCGCGGTCTCCCCGAGTATGTTCGCTGCCGGATTGAACGGGGATAGGTACAGGATGGTGAAGACAAGGAATGCGACCCCTATGATGACGAATAAGCTCATGACAAGGCGTTCGAATATGTATTTTACAAAATGATTGCTGTATAAGAGCAGTAGTAGATACATAGGGAGAGCAGGCAGAGCAGACAGGATCAAGAACGTCGGGTTCTGGAGTAGGGACCCGAAGGTTTCTTTATACGTGATCTTCCGTTCGTCCTGCAGGGTGAGCTGTTTGACCGTCCTCTCCTCAGCCGTTTCATCCAATCTTTCCTGAGCGAGTCGTTCGGCTTTTGCCTTGATGGCTGAGGATGATGCCTGTTGATTGAAGAAGATGTTCTTTTTTTGAAGTTCTTCTTCGGCGCGTGTTACGTAAGTGGCTTTCACTCCTTCTTCGATCAGTCCCTGTTTCATTTCGTGAAGGAGTTTCTGATAGGGGTCGTTCCTCTTCCTGTGAAGGTAGATGAAAAAGACGGCGAGATGGACCGGTAATCCGAGAATCAGAATGAAGATGTGATAAAGATTCCGTCGCTGCATCTTTTGATAGGTATCTTGGAACATCGGGGTTTGTGCATAGGTGCCAGTAGCTTTCGCCGTTTCCATGTGAAGCGTTGCCCTCCTTTGCTAAAATACAAATTGCATAATTCCGATCTGTTTAGTATATTTTAAATACACATTCTTGAAAAATCAATGTAAACTTTAGAAAATTTAACAAATCGTCCTGGCAGGTGGAAAAAGTGGAATCAATTCTTAAAGTAGACAATTTGCATATCTCATTCCAATCAAAGGAAGAGAAATTCGATGCAGTGCGCGGTGTAAGTTTTGAAGTGAAAAAAGGCGAGACCCTGGGCATCGTAGGGGAATCGGGCAGCGGGAAAAGCGTGACGGCACGGTCGATCATGAGGCTGCTACCATCGCCACCCTCGTATATGAAGGAAGGGGAGATCACGTTCCTCGGCGAGAATCTCGCGGAGAAGACCGAGAAGGAGATGGAGTCCATACGCGGTCGTGACATCGGCATGATCTTTCAGGACCCTATGACATCCCTGAATCCGACGATCCGGATCGGGAACCAGATTGCCGAGAGCCTCGTGAAACATCAGGACCTGACACGGGAACAGGCGAAGAAGGAAGCCATCGATATCCTGAAACAGGTGGGCATCCGCAACAGCGAGGAGCGGTATAGTCAATATCCCCATGAGTTCTCCGGGGGGATGCGTCAGCGCGTGATGATCGCCATCGCCCTTGCCTGCAGACCGACCCTCCTGATTGCCGACGAGCCGACGACGGCCCTCGATGTCACCATCCAGAAGCAGATCCTGAATGTCATGAAACATATGCAGGAGAGGTTCGGAACGTCCATCATCCTCATCACCCATGACCTTGGGGTGGTGGCCGGTATGTGTGACGCTGTCGTGGTCATGAAAGAAGGAGAAATCGTGGAACGGGGGACAACAGAAGAAATCTTCGCCTCACCAAGGCATCCGTATACAAAGAAGCTCCTGAATGCCCTCCCGCGTCTCGATGAACCGAAAAAATCTAAAAAGGATCGTTCACCAGACAAGCCGCCACTCCTTGATGTATCGTCCCTGCGTCAGCATTTTGACCTTGGAAAAGGCCATACCTTGAAGGCGGTGGATGATATCTCCTTCTTTATCCGTGAAGGCGAAACATTGGGGCTTGTGGGAGAATCTGGTTCAGGCAAGTCGACGACGGGTCGGGCGATCTTGCGGTTGAATGAACCGACAGGAGGCGTCGTCACATATGAAGGAATGTCGGTCAACGGCATGACGAAGCGTGAGATGAAAGCGATGAGGCGGCATATGCAGATGATCTTCCAGGATCCCTATGCATCACTCAATCCACGGTTCAAAGTAATGGACATCATCGGCCAGGCACTTGATATCCACGGACTGTGCAAAACGAAGCAGGACCGGAAGCGACGAGTGGAGGAACTTCTTGAGTTGGTTGGGCTTCAGCCGGGTCACGCGAAGCGCTATCCCCATGAGTTCTCCGGTGGACAGCGCCAGCGGATCGGCATTGCTCGGGCACTTGCCGTGGAACCGAAGTTCATCGTGTGCGATGAGCCTTTGTCGGCCCTTGATGTATCGATTCAGGCACAGATCGTGGAGCTTCTTCAGGATCTTCAGAAGCGTCTGGGGCTCACATACCTCTTCATCGCTCATGATTTATCTATGGTGAAGCATATCAGTGACCGGGTGGCCGTGATGTATGCCGGGAAGATCGTCGAGCTTGCCGAAAGCGAGGAGCTCTATACCAACCCTCAACATCCGTATACTCAGTCCCTGCTATCTGCCATCCCGATTCCTGATCCAACGATCGAGAAGAAGAAGGAGCGCGTCCTTCTGGAGGAACAAACGGATGCAGATCGCTACGGGCTGCAATCATCTGAGCTTGTCGAAGTGTCGAGTGGCCACTGGGTGGCAGTACCGGTGGAAGCAGGCGCATAAATCAACAAAAGGGTGTCCCGACGTTTCGGGACACCCTTTCTATATTGATGTTAGTTTCTTGTTCTTGATACATATGGATAGACCGGATCACGAAGGAGAAATTCATAGGTTTCACCATTCACGATCCCAACAACATGATCCCCATCATACAGATCAAGGAGGAACTGTGCCATTTCCTTCGCTGTATGGAATTTCGGCAGGGATTTTTCATAATCAAACTGATCGGAATCAATGGAGCGCTGGGCGAATTCCGTTTCTGTAGCAGCAGGAGCAAGAACCTTCGCTGTCATCTTCGCGCCAGATTCGGATAGCTCTCTCGCAAGTCCTTCCGTGAAGGCACTCACATAGAATTTTGTCGCACAATAGGTGACAGCATCGGCAACGATCGTATAGCCGCCGCCTGATGAAATATTGATGAGCTGCGTTCCTTCCACTTGTGAGAAGTCGCGGACGTAGAGGGTGGAGAGGATCGTGAGGGCTTCGATATTGAGCCTCATCATCTGTTCGATCTTGTTCAGATTTTGTTCGCCAACGGGATCAAAATTACCGAAACCGGCATTATTCACAAACGTCTCCAGCTCAAATAACTTGATCTCTTCATAGAAGGAATGAGCGTTGGAGGTAACGGACAGGTCGGTGGAGAAAAGTTTGATATCCAGATCAGGATGGGCCTTCAGGATGCGGTCCTTCAACTCCTCAAGGTTCTCTTTCCTTCTGGCAGCAAGAATCAGGTTCTTCCCCCGTGCTGCAAATGCCAGAGCGGCCTCATAGCCAATCCCGGAGCTTGCTCCTGTAATGACGGTATATTTCATGGTACTTCCTCCTCGATTAGGTTATAAGCTGATTGTAAGGCATAGGATGCTCGTTGAGCCAATGATTATACTCAGTCTGTCTGCCCTGATGATGAATGACCGTCTCCTGTCGTTGAGAGTTGTCCCGCCACCCTGTTTCTGAAATAATAATGGTATGAGGAAAAATGAGGAAGGGGAGACGGCAATGAACGGCTGGAAACTGTTAAGCGCGTTGATTCCCATCATGTTGTTGATGAGTGCATGTGGACAATCCCCAAGAAATACGGCTCCGGTGGAAGCGAATGCAACAGATACAACGGATGCAGAGGAAGCGGGAACGAAGGATGCCCCGGAACAGCCTGATGAAACATCCGAACAAGTATCACTCGGTGAAGAGGATCAAGAAGCATCGGACTCTTCCGGGGAAGATCAGGACAGTCAGGAAACGGAGGGGCCTGCAGAGGATGGCGAATCATCGGCAAGGAATGCTCCTGAACCGCAACGACCAGTCGGGGAATCCGGGTCTACTGCAGGCATTACGGATGTGGAAACCGCCATTGAGTTCTTGAAGGATGAGCTGAACGTAGCATCTGACGGAGATATCCTGATTGATGAGGGTGACGGCAAGCCTCAGACCGATGAAGAAGGGACCTATTATACCCTCCGTCTCATATCACAAACCCTCAAAGATGAAGGAGGAACAGGGGAAGTCGGGGCATTCAGGATCTATGAAGACGGGCGATATGAGATGGAAGACTGACTTCTCGAAAAAAAGGACCGGAGGCAGTTGATATGCCTTCGGTCGATATGGATCATTGGGGGTAAAGATGTTGAGCCAATCTTACAGCGTCAAAACCAACCTGTCAAGTGGGGTTTTAATTCATAGTATCAATGTAGGAATTATGGTTGACAAAGAGTGAATTGTAAGATAATTTAATCTATACTACCTTATAAAGAGTCGGGGAAGGAATCTGGTCCAACGATCCCGCAGCAACCTCCAAATGGAAGGTGCTCATTCCAGCAGGCAACTTCAGCCTGGCAGATAAGGGGAGAGAGTAATGTACATCTCCTTATGGGAGATTTTTTTTGTATATAAATCCGATTAAAACGATTGGATTAATTAGTCATAACGCTGAGGCGCAGATTTATACATTTTAAAAGGCGCGCATGTAGAGGCCTAGTCATAGGGGAAACAGTGTTCGAAGGCACGGACAAACTGTAAGGAAGATCTACTAAGATAAAAGGAGAGGGTAAGATGAGCTGGTATACATCCATTCCATGGGAGGGTACCCACCTTCCTGCAGCCATACAGTATCCTGCTACACGTCTCGGCGTCCATCCGGCCGTCATCATCTGTCATGGTTTCGTCGGTTCAAAAGAAGGCGTGGACCGATTATTCGTGAAGGCTGCACATGAACTCAGCTCACACATCGTCGTACGTTTCGATTACGACGGTTGCGGAGAAAGTCTGGGGGAGTACGGCTTGAATACAAAAGATCGCTTCATTGCACAGACGAAGGCGGTCATCGGATTTGTGAAGCAGATGAAAGGGGTGGACCCGGAGAGCATTGCCTTGATCGGCCACAGCCTTGGGGGGGCAGTGGCCCTTGAAGCAGCCATCGAAGAAGAAGTTCGCCACCTTGCCCTCTGGTCGGCGGTCGGCTCTCCCCGGCATGATCTTGGACGCATTATCGGAGATGATGTGGAAGAAGCCATCTTGCGGGACGGGAAGGCAGATTATTTGGGCTATGAGCTGAAGCGAGAGTTTCTCACGACCCTTCAAGGGTGGGACCCGATACGGCGGGCAAATGAGTATAAGGGGAATGTCTTGCTTGCCCACGGTGACCAGGATGAAGAAATCTCAGTCGATTACTGCTCCCTCTATCATTCAAGCTTCTCCAATCGGCGTTCGGGAGAGGTAGAAAAGGCAATCATTCCGAAAGGTTCCCATACTTACTCAACTTCAGGGGCCTTTCAACAACTCCTTGATTTCACTCGGAGCTGGCTTTTACAGGTTCAATCCACCGGCTATGATCATGCCAATGGTCTATAAATGGTAGTTTCTTACCGGTTATTCCTACTCTTTCATTAAATTACAAAATATTGTTACTATTCTATCAAATGAGTAGAGGAGGAAACCGTTTGAAAAAATCTGTCGTATCCATTGCTCTTGCGACGACCCTATCGTTTGGTGCTGTTGGACTTCAACCAGCCATTGCAGGGGCACCTGAACCAGGAAAGGAGCTCATGCAAAATCCGCATGAGCGGAACCTGATCAAGAAAATCGATTCGGAGCGAATCTATCAGACGATCGACCATCTTCAACAAACACCGAGGGTAGCCGGGACAGAATCCGAGGCAAATGCCATCAGGTATGTAAAACGACAATTTGAATCGTACGGGTATGACGTGACCCTTCAACCCTTTACCTTTATAGGGTACACGGCACCTACTGCAATCGAACTGTCAGGGGTGCAAGGCGAGTGGAACCCGGATGCATTCACTTACTCGGTTAGTGGTGATGTGTCAGGCGAGCTCGTTTCTGCAGGGCTTGGAAGAGTAGGAGACTTTGATGGAGTAGATGTAGACGGGAAGATCGTTCTTATCCAGCGAGGGGAAATCACGTTTGCACAGAAGATCGTCAATGCTTCTGAAGCAGGAGCCGCAGGGGTCATCATCTACAACAATACGGATGGCTCGCTGAGCGGGACATTGGGAGAACCGGATGATCGCTACATACCGGCCATCACCCTTTCCAAGGCCGAAGGAGAAGAGCTGCGCCGACATATCGGAGAGACCGTCCGGCTGACGATCGAGGGAGCGGAAACATCGGAGCGCACCTCTCAAAATGTCATTGCCTCGAAAGCTCCGGTCAATAAGAAAAAAGCAACGGATGATGTGCTTATCATCGGGGCCCATCATGATTCAGTAGAAGGGGCTCCTGGCGCGAACGATGATGCGTCGGGAACAGCTGTTACCTTGGAACTCGCAAAGGTGTTCAAAAATGTACCGACAGATACAGAGATACGCTTCATTACATTCGGGGCTGAAGAATTGGGTCTGCTGGGGTCCTATCACTATGTAGATTCCCTGCCGCAAACAGAACGTGACCGGATTATCGGGTACTTCAATCTCGACATGGTGGGTAGCAGGGACGCAGGTGATCTGGTCCTCCGCACACTCGATGGAAGCCCGAACCTCGTAACGGAGCTATCCCAGGCTGCAAGCGAGCGATTGAACGGATTCCCGACGCCGATCGGTGAAGGCGGTAGGAGCGATCATGTTCCGTTTGCTGAAGCGGGAATCCCAGCGGGAGCCTTCATCCACAGTCCGTTTGAGCCATGGTACCATACTCCCGAGGATACAATCGATAAAATCAGCAAAGAGAAGCTGCAGGATGTAGCCGAAATTGTAGGGGCCGCGGTATATGAGCAGGCTCGTCCTGACCACCAAGGTCCGAAGCCTAAATCGGCTTCAAAGGTGAAAGCATCAAAAGATTCCGTCCATGAAAAGAATATAAGGTAATCAAAAGCCTGCTGGCCGATCGGCCAGCAGGCTTCTATCATTCTTCGTAGTTGAACTGCCACTGGATGCCGAACTTGTCCGTAACCCCGCCGTAGAGGGGGCTCCAGAACGTTTCCTGCAGAGGCATATCCACATGGCCATCTTCTTTTAGGCGATCAAAGAGTTCTGTTAGTACGTCCTTATTGTCTTTGACGATGGCTAACGTGATATTATTTCCTTCCATGAAGGGTGTGCCGGGGAAGGTGTCTGAGAACATGATCTTTTCGCCGTCGATGACGATATTGGCATGGAGGATCAATTCCTTTGCTTCTTCCGGGAGGGGGAAATCAGGGCTTGGCGGGGCTTCTTTGAAGGTCATGATGTGTGGGGGTTCCGTGCGGAAGACATCTGCATAGAATAAGACGGCTTCGCGACAGTTTCCATTAAAGTTGAGATAAATGTTGATCGACATGTAAACACTCCTCATTGAAAATGGTAGATAACGCTTACAAAAATGATTATACCATGGCGGGTGTGGAGTGGATATGAAAAGAAGAGGTTGGGACAAAAGTGTTTTTGTCATAGAAAAACCCGAATTCATTTGCTTAGGATCTGGCAAGTGAATTCGGGTTCTTCGTTTCCAGCGCTTGCACGGAAATCATGAGCGCTATTAAGAACCTATACTGATCGTGTTGGTCCGTAAATGGTCCCTTTTCGTTTTGTGACTTTTTTCATTACTTTGGCACATCAAATGAAAGTTCTTTCTTCAACAGGTCTTTTCCATCTTGATTGGTGAGGTGGGTCAGTCGGAAGGTGAAATCTTTCGCTTCTCCGTAGTCGCTCTTTTCCTTCATGAGGTAAACGAGGTACTTCTCACCGGTTTCACCAGGCTTGATGCTTCCTGTATCAAACGCAAGGGAACCTTCATCGAGGTATTGTACCTTGTCGGTTGATAGGAACGTGCTGAACTGGTCGAGTGTAATGTCGGCATCTGTGTTGTTTTTCACTGTCACTTTGACCGTGGCAGCCACGATGTTTTCGTCACCGAATCCTGTGAAGGCATCTTGGTAGCTTTCCGTAGGCGTCAGCTTCGTGAACTGCACGCCATCGAGTGTGACGTCCACCTTCTCACCGGTTTCGGTTTTACCGATGGATTCATTTTTTGCTAGCATCTCTTTTTCTGCCACATTATCTTTCAGGATGCTGTCAGGGTAGAATTCCTTTGAAACAGCCGTTTGCTTTTCGGCATTTTCTCCCGATAGGGGAAGATCAAAGACTTTTTCATCGCTGACTTTCTCCGAGAAGTCCTTATCGGCAGAGCTTTGGGCGACGCGGAACTTCACATTGGCATCCTTGAGGGTCTCGTATTCCTCTTTCGTCAATATGTATTCGAGTATGCCTTCTTGCTTCTCGCCCTTTTGGTAGTGGGCGGGATCATCAACGGTTCCGTCCATCTCCGGGTGCAGCCTGACTTCCCTTGAGTAGTCGAGCTTCATCATATGCGTATCGAACTGATCCGTTCCGAGGATATCCGGGTTGTTGAAGTAGAGATCTCCATTGGTTTGATTATCGATGCTTCCATTCATGGATACGATATACGCTTCATCTCCATCGAACTCACCAGCAGGTGCATTACTGACGTGAACCACTTGATAACGGTCTACCATGAAGGACATATTATTTGATTTCAATTCTATGCCGGGCTCATCGTTTTCATAGACGACGTCCAGGGTGGCGTCTGGAAGATTTGCTTCGAGATCAGGATTGATCAAGCCTGATTGTGATTGGGTGGAAGAGGAATCCTTTTTCTCGAGTTTTGCTCCTGAAGTCTCTTTCTCGGTTTGTTCCTTCTTTTCTGCTTTTTGTTCGGATTTTTTATCCTCATCTGTTTTCTTTGCTGCCGTGTCGCTGTTTCCACATGCGGTGGTCAATGCGAGCATACCGGCGATCGTTCCTGCCAAGATCCATTTCTTCTGCATGCTATGACTTCCTTTCTAGTTTGAACCTTTAACAGTATAAGGGAAATCTCCAAATTCTATCAATCACCATTATTCATTCTTTGCTTGCTCTCTCATGAAAGAATAGGTACTATCACCTTGATCTTGATTGAGGAAAAAAGTCCTTATCATCAAAAGGAAGAAGAAGTTGGGATTTTGGAAGAGAGATGGAATCAATAAGGATAACGATTCCATATAAATCCTAATAATGGAATAAATGTGATAGTGAAGATGATTTCCCTTTTACTACCTTTACTTGGTTCTTTCGATCTGTTTTTTCCCATATCTGTCATTTTGTAAACCAGGACGGCCGAAAAGTTGAGTGTGTATGGATTTTAATGGTAAAATTAAGAGAGTTAAAAGGGGGAGAGAAGATGTCAAAGGTGTATGTAGAAACCCATGATATGAGAAATATAGAAGCGATGAAAACGAGATTCGAAGAGTTTCTGGCGGCTCCGTTTCATAACGCCGAAGAGGTGGAAGACTGGCTGAAACAGGTATCGGATTATCAGGATGAACTTCGGGAAGCCCTTGATGGCCATTACATCGATTTCCAGACCCACAATCAGGATACAGAGGTTCAGGAAACGTATCAGTTCGATCAGGAGCATGTGCTGCCCCTCCTTAAGAGGTATGAAGCGCAGCTGGATCAAAAGTTGTTATCGAGTCCACATGAATTGGATAAAAACGTATATGGACGCCTTATCAGGAGTAAACAAACGGCTGCAGAACTCTACAGGGAAGAAAATATTGATCTTGAAGTAAAGGAGGACCGGCTTGCCACGCGATACTTTGAACTGACGGGGGCTCTGACGGCAGAGTGGGAAGGAGAGCAACTGACGATTCCCCAGCTGTTTCCCCTGCTCGAAGATCCGGACCGGACGAAACGGAAAAAGGTCTACGATCAACTATTCGGAGCCCTCGGTGGGGTGGAAGAGGAACTACAAGAAATCATGGATGAGCTCATGGTGATCCGCGAGCAGAAGGCTGCCAACAGCGGTCTGGCGAACTACCGGGATTATATGTTCAAGAAATATAATCGTTTCGACTATACACCGGAAGACTGCAAGGAGCTGGCGGATTCGATCCGTGAGCATGTTGTGCCGGCAATCGGAAGGATCTTGTCCAAAAAAACAGAAGAGTTGGGCGTGGAATCCATCCGTCCATATGATCATAGGGCCGTGCCGCTGGATGAAGAGCCCCTGCGACCATTCAAGACAGGTGACGAACTGGTGGAGAAGACCGGACGCGTATTGGGAGAGATTTCTCCTCGATTTTCTGAACTTCTCCACCTGATGGATACGAAGGGGCTGTTGGATCTTGAGACGAGGAAGAATAAGTCCCCGGGAGGTTTCTGTGAATCGCTACCTGTTTCCGGTCTATCGTTCATTTTCATGAATGCCTCGGGCACCCATGGGGATGTGACGACTCTGATCCATGAAATGGGGCACTGCATCCACAATGATTTCAAACGGACTCTCCCCCTTGCTTTTGACCGGGCGACCCCGATGGAATCGGCTGAGCTTGCGAGCATGGGAATGGAGTTATTGTCCATGGATCACTGGGATCATTTTTATTCCGAAGAGCAGGTGCGTCAGGCCAAACTTGATATGCTGAGGGACATCATCCAATTCTTCCCGTCAGGAATAAGGGTCGATGAGTTCCAGCACTGGATGTACGAGAACCCTGGTCATTCCAAGGAGGAGCGATCAGAGGCGTACGGAAGGATCGTAGACAGCTATCTGTCGTCGGAAGAGGATTGGAGTGGGTATGAAGAGGTGAAGAAGAAGCAGTGGCTCTTTGTCCTTCATATTTTTGAGGTCCCTTTCTATTACATCGAGTATGTCATCGCCCAGCTTGGGGCATTGCAACTCTACCGGATCTACAAAGAAGACCCCGCTCGGGCAATCGAAGGGTACAAGGAAGCGCTCCGTCTCGGGAATACGGCTTCTCTATCCGATGTGTATGAAGCGGCAGGACTATCTTTTGATTTTTCCGCTGATATGATCAAGGGGCTTGTGGCGTTCGTGGAAAAAGAGATTGATGAACTTGAAGGATCCATCGTGAAGAATTCATAACAAAAAGAACCCATCGGATGCGGGCTTTACGGCTTCCAATGGGCTCTTTTTGTATTCGTACGAGAAACATCAGTTATACGTTCCGATTGGCATCGGGATAAAATCTATGGTGGATGTGTTGGTACTCATCAGTATGACCGGTGATTTTGGCAAGGATTTTCAGTTCGGTGAGCAAGAAGGTTTTATCCAGTTCATAGATCACGGATTCTTCTATATGATCGATGGTGTTGGCGGCGAAGTCCCACAGGCATTGATGCCGTTCGCGCGGAAGGGTTTCTGAAAGACGTGAAAGAGCCTTGACGATATCAGTGATGATCAGGTGGTTGCCCCTGGCATAATGCCTGACGTATCCGAATCCGCGATACAGGTAATAATCAAAGTCTTCAATCTCGAGAATGACCCTAACATCCTCATCATCGTCAATTAAATAAGGAGAGAATGACAGATGATGATTGATGGTGAGCATCAGATCCGTAATCTGGTGAATGGTATTGGATGCTGTTTTTGGATCATCATTGCCTAGAGATTTAATGGCCACCTCTGCCAGTTTATGCATTCCCATTTGAAGATCCTGAATTTCCGTTTCTTTATGTCCGATTTCAATTAGAGCTAGATATTTTTCCATATCGACTTTTTTTTCATCCGCACCGTAAAGGCAGATAATGTCGTTGCCGCAGAGGACGAAATCGCCGATCTTGAAGTGCAGACGTACGATGATCCCATCCTCCCGAGCTTTCTCAATCATGGAATGAAAGTCGATAATCTGTACGTAGCCAGAAGCCTTTGCTTTGACATTCAGGCACTTGCTTTCATCCAGATCGAACTGGGGATGATCATCCTTTGTCCGGTGGCATTCCAGATCTTTTTTCAGTGTTTGATTGATCATGACTTCGGATACCTTCTTCATGTTGTAGGTGATATTATGGACCTGCATCCACGTAGAGGCGTGGTTGATGAAGAAGATGAAGGTGATGGCCGCAATGAAGGCAACGATGACGGTCAAGACGGGTGCGGCGGTGAACATTTCTTTCTTTGAACTTCCGATGAAGAGGAAGATGAATAGTACAAAGACAAAGCTCCCATTGAAGATGCCGAGAGCATGCTGAGTCTTTTTATCGGAAATGAAATTCAGCAGCATGCGGGGCGAGAACTGTCCACTGAATGTCGTAAGGACGACGAGAAGGGAGTTCAAGGTAAAGGCGCTCAGAGTGAGGACCCCGCCGATCAGGGTGCTGACAAGCGTCCTTGTGACCGATGCATTCATGCTGAAGAGCTTTGGTACATAATGAGACAGCTCTACTTTCAGATCTAGGAACAAGGTGCATGCCACAAGCAGCAGGGACAGGCAGATGTAAAGGAAGGGCATGAACCAGATGGTGAGCTGGATTTCGTGAGCCCGCTGTCTTTTGGACATGAGCAGGTACTTTTGGACGTCATTTGGCAGGAATTTCTTAAACATGGTGTAACCCGATCCTTTCTGAATGGTGTTGAGTAGTCATTTGTTTCCCTCCATGTGCGGGTTAAAACGTATTTTGAGGTATTTTAAATAAATCTTTTTTAGCCCTGTTTTTAAGGGGTCGAAAAGAGTCTAATTATCAGAAAAGATAAAAAACCTATTGACGTAAAGCCCTGATCCCCTATATAATCCTACTCATACTTATTGACTGAACAAACCAGAAAAACACACACTCTTATCTAGAGCGGCGGAGGGAATAGGCCCGATGAAGCCCGGCAACCTGCAATCATGAAAGGTGCCAATTCCTACAGATCGATGGTGATCTGGAAGATAAGGGGAGGAGCCTGCCTGATAAGCCCTCTTCTTAACCATAAGAAGGGGACTTTTTTGTTTCCCCTGCCATCTTTCAACCAAGTCATTCAACCCTTTAGGAGGAAGAAACATGTCAGAATTGCACGTAGCACTACTCGGATTCGGAACCGTCGGTCAGGGAGTATACGAAGCCCTGGACACACATCGCGAAAGGATCAAGGATATCACGGGAAAAGAGGTGCGGATCCGTGCCATCTTGATCAAAGACCCATTAAAGGAAAGAGAGATTGATCCAAGCATCAAGGTCACGACGGACTTTGACGAAATCCTGGAAGATGAGGGCATCGATGTCTTGTTTGAAGCGATTGTCGGGGAAGAACCTGGTTACACCTATCTCACCAAGGCCATCGAACGGGGGATCCATGTTGTAACGGCCAATAAGGCGATGTTTGCCTCGAAGGGTGAGGACCTTTTGACACGTGCGCGTGAACGGGCAGTCGCAGTCGGATTTGAAGCGACTACGGCAGGAGGACTTCCCATTATCGGTGCCATCAGGCAACTTCTGAATGTGAATGAAATCACACATATTCAAGGCATATTGAATGGGACCTCCAATTTCATCCTTTCCCAGATGAGGAAAGAAGGCTTGTCCTTCGAGCGGGCCCTTTCTATTGCTCAGGAAAAAGGATACGCAGAAGCAGATCCCACCAGTGATGTTGGAGGACAGGATGCCTTCTATAAGCTCATGATCCTCAGTCGAGCAGCCTTCCATTGTCAGCCCGACTGGGAAGCGGTCCCGAAAAAAGGGATCACGGATCTAACCAGCGATTGGTTGCAGGCCGCTGAATCCTTCTCCCTCCGGTTCAAGCATGTCGGGTCAATTCAAAGGGACAGGGAAAGCATAAGCGGGGTAGTGGAACCCGTATTGGTGAAGGAATCCCATCCTTTTTATGGAGTGGAGAATGTTGAAAACGTTGTGTCTGTAAAAGGGAGCCTGGTGGGAAGGGTCACTCTTTCAGGACCGGGAGCGGGTAAATTACCTACAGGAAGTGCGATGGTGGAGGATTTTCTCTCACTGATCGAAGGAAGATACGCATCTTCCGAGACGCGTGCCAGAATAGGAGTCGAATCCCTTTCCGGCCGTGATGGTGAATGGGTGGTGAGGACTCCGGATGAGGCATTGCCGGAATGGGTCGACCGCTTTGATCTGTTGGACCGCATCACACTGAGTGGCCACCTGTATCTCTTCATCAGAGGTAGTGAAGAAGAGTTGAACGCAGTGCAGCAAGCAGATGAGAGGCTGCAGCCCTATCCTGTCTTGAAGGAACTTCCCCTCGAGTCCAGACTGAAAAGGGAAGCATCGGTACGTTAACTATTTACGAAAGAAGGGGACATGGTGGAGATCATCGTACAGAAATTCGGAGGCACCTCAGTGGGATCGGTGGAAAGAATCAAACGGATGGCCCAGCATGTCATCCGTGAGAAGCAAAAGGGGAAAGAAGTGGCCGTCGTCGTGTCCGCTATGGGTGACACGACCGACCATTTGACGAAGCTCGCGGGGGAAATCACGGCCCATCCACCGAAACGGGAAATGGACCTCCTGTTATCCACTGGTGAACAAATCACCATTGCCCTGTTGACCCTGTCGATTCAAGAGGCGGGATTCAAAGCCGTCTCCCTTACTGGGCGACAAGCGGGCATCAGAACAGATGGCGTCCATGGGAAGGCCAGGATAAAAGGGATCGACCCATCCCGGGTGCAGGATGAGCTCCGTAAAGGAATCATCCCTGTGGTGGCGGGATTCCAGGGATTCACAGATGCCTGTGAAATCACGACCCTTGGAAGGGGAGGTTCCGATACGACGGCGACGGCCCTTGCTGCAGCCCTTGGTGCGGAGCGCTGTGATATCTATACGGACGTAGATGGGATCTATACGACCGATCCCCGGGTTGTCCCTGCTGCGACGAGAATCCCACATCTTACCTACCGTGAGGTTCTCTGTCTCGCTGATTCCGGGGCAGCTGTCATCCATCCCAGGGCCGTCTTTCATTCAAAAAAGAGCAGGATTCCATTCCGTATCCTTCCAGGCTTGATCAAAGGCGAGGGAACACTCGTGGATGACCACATTCATATCACTGATCGGGGCCCTGTCGGAGTTGCGTTCAAAGATGAGGTCGCCTCCATCAGTATGAAGGATGCCGCTTACGGGTTGGAATCCCTTCTCAAGGAATCCCTCGAAGTCATCCACGTGAAACCCGATTTGCACTGGAAGGGGCAGGATCTGACCCTGACGGTGGATGCGTCTGACCGCAGCGACGTCGAGCATCTGTTGCGCGATCTTGGCCAGGAATTCTCGAAGAAGGTGGAGCAGGCAAAAGTGACCATCGTGAAATCACCAGGTTCAGACATTCTGAGGTTCGGGGTGAGGTCCGCTCTTGGTGATTCCGGAATCGATGTATCTTCCATCCATGAAGATCCGGAAAAGGTAACGGCCCTTATCGGGTCGGAGGATATTTACAGAGCTGCTGACGTGCTCCACACGTTTGCCGGTCTCGATGCTTCCGGGGCCAAAAGGGTCGTGAGGTGATCAAGGGGTGATCATGACAGGTGTTCCCACCGGGATGATTCCTGCCAGCTCCTCCACGTCCTTATTCTGCATCCGGATGCATCCAGCCGATACCGCTTTTCCAATCGAGCTTGGATCGTTGGTTCCATGGATGCCATAACCTTGCTTCGACAAGCTCATCCACATCGTCCCATATGGACCACCTGGATTGGGAGATTTGTTGATCACGATGAACTCACCGATCGGGGTTTCATGGAGCATCCTTCCTACTGCTATGGGATATTGCTTCACCAGTGTTCCATTTTTATAAAGGCGGAGCCACCGTTTATTCACTGAAACCTCGATCCTGTACGGGATGGTATGGGTATTCGGGATGCCAGGAATGACAATGGGCTGCCCTGGATAAATCGCTCCCGGGCTCACACCGGGATTGGCATCGATGATGGTCTTAAGGGGCTTACGGAAATCGGTGGCAATCTGATACAGCGTTTCTCCTGTCTTGACAATATGGATCAACGAAATACACCTCCATGCCTTTTTATCAACCATCATATGTCTGGATGGGTGGGCATGTGAAAAATCCCGTCCTTCAAAACGAAGGACGGGATTTTTTGATCAATGCTTAGTTTGATTGGAAGGGGCATAGCTTTGAAGCATGAGGGCCATGTCCTGAGCCTGCAGCTGAGGAACCTGATAGTACCCATGTTTATTCTGATAAAGGAAGGTTTCGTAGCTCATCTCGATGAAGTTCGGCACGCTGTCTGCCACCACTCTTCTCAGGACGGGATTGGTCATTTCAAGGGCCGTCATGGCAAGAAGGGAGGCGAGTGACTTGGTCTGACCGAGCATGTAAGCGGATAAGCCATTGTCCGATAGGTCCTGTACAGACGCATTCGGCTTTTTGGGCGCTCCTGCTTTGATGCCATAAACGGTTTGATGCTCCTGCGTCATCTCGTAAACCTGTGTCGGAACCTGAGGCTTGCTGCCTGTTGAGAAGCTTTCGACAATGGTATTATATAGCGTTGTCACAAATGAGGACTGGCGATGAAGGATGTCCTTCAGGGCCGGATCCTGAATATGGGGCTCATACATTTGATACTGATCAAGCATGGAGATGATTCCTGCAATCACTTCGTGGGCATCAAATAGTTCATGCCCGCCATGATTCGGCGGTGCCTGCATGTGTTGCTGGTTGAAAGGCTGTTGGTCCATTGTGTATCCCTCCTGGAAACTGTCATTCGCCATTTAGTATGTACACTGCGCAGGATTACATGCAAAGCAGAAGGTCCCCACTACAATATCCACGACTATTTCAAGACAAGCCTGAATACAATGGAAGAAAGACGTGGTAAAGGTGGGCATTCATGAGTATTTTCTTCAGTTATATCTTCCTGGGATTATCTTTGTCTGCACCGATGGGGCCAATCAATGCGGCTCAGTTGGACAAGGGGATACGCTATGGGTTTTGGCATTCATGGCTCGTAGGCGTCGGAGGCATGGGAGCCGACGCCATCTTCATGCTTGCCATTTACTTTGGGCTCGCACCGTTCATCGACACGCCGATCATCCAATTGATCCTGTGGATGTCGGGTGCGTTCATCCTGATCTTCACGGGTATTGAAAGTATTGCGAAATCCCATGAACTGATGCAACCGCAACAGGGGGCTGAAGGAGAGTCCAAGAGAAAATCGCTATGGACAGGTTTTATCATGGCACTATCCAATCCCCTCAGCATCATTTTTTGGCTTGGGATTTACGGCTCGATCCTGGCTCAAACGACTTCCTCCTACGGAACAGGTCATGTCCTCCTATATAGCCTGGGGATTTTTATCGGAATCACGATTTGGGATATCACCATGGCCTTCATTGCCACGGGCGCCAAGAAATATGTCCGTCCGGGTGCATTGCGTCTCATCTCGATACTCTCTGGAGTGGTCATGTTCGGCTTCGGCATTTACTTTGCCATCCGTGCAGCGGATGTATTGTTCTCCTAGACAGACACCCAGTTCATGACCGTTACATATCATGTGGTGTATTTCCGAGGGGGGACACCAATGATTCTGAATCGTGAATGGATCGAAGGAAACAGGGACGCGATGAAAGAATGGGAGCAAGAGGCATACGACTATTTCAAGGGTATGATGGAAAATCGTGATCAGCCATACCCTTGCGTTCCAGGAGTTCAAGGCTTTCAAAAAGATATGGTAAGGTACGGCTTCGCTTCAGGCGAACCGGAAGCCGCAGGTGGAAAACTTGCTTCTATGCTGTCAGAATATACACGCATGTCGAGGTCAGCCGGCACATTTACCTCCTTGGTCGTATTCTTTGAATGGAAGGAAGGAACAGTCGATGGATTCAGGGATCGATTCTGGGCGCTGCTGAATCAGCTTCACGCAGATGACCCCGTACCATGGCCTGAAGGCATTTCTAAAGATCCCTCCCATCATTCATGGGAATTCTGTCATCACGGAGAGTCGTACTTTGCATTCTGTGCGACCCCTGCTCATCAAAAGCGGAAGAGCCGGCACTTCCCTTACTTCATGATGGCCTTTCAGCCGCGATGGGTGTTCGAAGAAATCAATTCAGGAACACCCATTGGTCAGAAAATGAAAAAAATCATCAGATATCGCCTTGAGAAGTACGATGAGGTAGAGGTTCATCCTAGTTTGAAGTGGTACGGTCAGGAAGATAATTTTGAATGGCAACAATACTATCTGGGAGATGATGATGCCTCCATTAGTAAATGTCCATTTTTGAATAGCTTGAAAGCCGCTAAGAGATGAGGGTTCCTTGTCTCTTTTTTTGTATGCTCGGATGATGCAAGGGGGATTCTAATGAGCATATGAAATGATGGAGGCAAAGACATGGATAAGATACAGCCGAGATGTGAAAATGAATTTGGTGAATTGAAGACCGTACTGGTATGTTCCCCTTCCACCCTGGACGTTCCCGATCAAAAAACAGCCGATTACGTGCAGTGGGAAAAACCTGTTGATCACGAGATCGCGTTGGAAAACTTCCAGGCGATGAAGGCAGCGATGGAGTCGGAAGGTGTCAAGGTCATTGATTATGCGGACTATCTGAAGGAGGATGATGCTGCGCTGAGCCGTCAACTCATCAACAGGATCTTTGTGAGGGATCTTGCTTGTGTGTTTCGTGACCGTCTGATCCCCGGAGATGCCGGGACATCAATGAGGGCACCAGAGTATGCGCATTCCCACCGTCTCTTCAGTGAATGGTTCGAACCTGATATTTTCCGGATTGAGGATAACAATGAACTGAAGGCACTGGAGTACGGGGATCTTATGCTGTTAAATAAAGACGCAATCCTCGTCAATACGGGTCTAAGGACAAGTATCGAAAGCATCGAAGCCGTGCAGGGGAAGATGTTTGCCGCAGGCTATAGTGAAATCGCCATCATCGATCTCCCGAGGAGAGGCGATACCCTTCATCTGGATATGAATCTCAATGCGGTGGGTGAAGGCGTGATCCTGGCTAAAGGATATATGCGTTTCCTGCCTGTACAGGTCGTCCATGAGGGGGGATCACATTATTATATGCTTGGGGATTTCCTGAGGCGGCATGGTTATGACATCCTTTGGACCGACGACGTGTCCCATACGGTAGCGGATATCAATTTCCTGAATCTGAATCCGGAAACCTTGCTTGTCTCCACGAAAATGAACAGGCACATCCTGAAGGAACACCCGAAACGGAAGCAATTACGCATCATCGAAGTGGACGTGAATGAATTGGAAAAAGGGGGCGGAGGGATCCGCTGTATGACCTTGCCATTCATACGCGCCTAGTTTCAACAGCATTCAACCCGTTTCCCGGGAAATAGTGTTGAATGCTGTCATGTATTCGAGCCTGGAATCAGGTCTGTTTCTCCATGAAGTCATACGTCGTCCAGCAGCGGTTCATGTTGACGCCCTTTTCCTCTGCATAATCATCTCCCCATCTGCACATTTCAAAGAGGGTTTTCTGAAGCTTTTTGCCGAGGGTAGTCGTGGCATATTCCACTCTGGGAGGGACTTCCTGGAATACAGTGCGGGACACAAGACCATGGGCCTCCAGTTCCCGTAATTGCTGGGTGAGCATCTTCTGGGTGATGTCCGGGATGGAGCGCCTCAACTCATTAAAGCGTTTGTCCCCTTCGTTCAGATTCCATAAAATCAATACTTTCCACTTTCCTCCGATCAACTCAATGACCATATCAATGGCACAGTGGTAGTCTTGCTGAAGTTCTTTCATGGTGTTTCTCCTCCCTGTATGGTTTCCATTCGGTAACTGGGGCACAGAATAGTGCCTACTTGCGGTATAGTTAGACAGTATATATTCTATACCTAGAAGTTATCAGTTCATAGTATGAAAATAAAGGAGGAAATATAGATGAAAGCACTGCTGTTAAAAGGGAAGAATCAATGGGAAGAGATGAAGGTTGAGGAAGTGGATCGTCCTTCACCCGGAAAAGGAGAAGTCCTGGTTGAAATTCATGCGGCAGGATTGAATCCGGTTGATTATAAAACAGGTACCAATGGAAATGCCGCTTGGAGCTATCCTCATATCCTCGGTCTTGACGGGGCGGGGGTTGTGGTTGAACTTGGGGAAGGCGTTGACCATCCAAAAGTAGGAGACCGCGTCCTTTATCACGGAGATTGGACCAAGAAAGGATCATTTGCTGAATTCAGTACGGTAAAAGCTCACTCGGTATCTATCATTCCGGATTCGGTTTCATTCGAAGAAGCAGCCGCATTGCCTACTGCCGGATACACAGCTTACCAGGCCATTCATCGGAAATTGCCACTGGATCACATCCAGACGATCCTGATTCACGGAGGAGCAGGCGGCGTCGGTGGATTCGGCGTCCAGCTTGCGAAGCTTCAAGGAAAGACGATCATCTCCACGGCGTCTGAGCACAACCATGAATATGTGAAATCCCTTGGAGCGGATTACGTCGTCGACTACAAAAAGGAAGATGTCGTGAAGAAGGTGAGGGAACTGACCGATGGACGTGGAGTTGACGCAGTAGTGGACTCCGTCAGCAGGCAAAGTGCCACGGAATCATTGGACATGCTTGCCTATATGGGGCATATCGCTTACATCGCCGGGGCCCCCGACCTTTCTGGTGTATCACCATTCTCCATCGTGCCGTCTGTCCATGAAATTGCCCTGCAGGCGGGTCATCATGCAGGAGATCGTCACGCCGAAAAAGATTTCGCGGTCATCGGCGATGCCCTGCTTGACCTTGTGGCAAGCGGTAAGATCGATCCCATGCTAGGAGAAACGGTGGGCTTGGAAGAAGTACCAGTCGCTCTCAAACGTCTTTCCGAACGACATGTGAAAGGGAAAATCGTGGCAGTGATCAAGTAAGATACAGACAGGAAGTTTGACCCGGCCCCCGAGGCGCGGGTCTTTTTTTAATTGTACGGGATCTGGGCAAAGAAAAAGAATCCTGCCGAAGTGCAAGCAGAATTCTTTCTTCGTTAGGCAAATCCAATCTGTTTTAAATAATCCATGCTTTTCCTCACGCTTTCGATGGGGCTCGTCTTCGAGGCATCCTGTTCAACGATCCACCACTGGATGTTAGCGCTTTCCTCTAGGGCGAAGACAGGCTTCAGGTCAACACCACCAGTTCCCAGTTCCGCGAAGAAGCGTTCCCCATCAGTGGTCATATCCTTTAAGTGAACAAGGGGAGGATGGTAGCGTTCGATCCACTTGGCCGGATTTTCCCCGGCATATGTCAGCCAGTATAGATCGAGCTCCGCCTTTACGCTCGTTTCTTCCAATATAGAAGAAAGGGCAGGGCGTCCATTATATTCTGTCAGCACTTCGAAATCGTGATGGTGATAGCAAAGGGTGAGGCCGGCTTCGTGACAGCGTTTGCCAATGGCATTCAAGTCTGAGATCAAAAGCGCATAGTCACGCTCTTCTTCAGTCAGATATGGGCATACAATGAATTTCACACCGAGCTCCAATTGCTCCTCCAAGACCTTCTTCAGATCATTCCGCAGATCTGCGAGGGGCACATGGCTGGAAATGACCTGCAGTCCACAGGATTGAAGTGCCTCCTTAACCTCCAGGATATCCAGCCCGCCGTGACCTGCAAGCTCGACTCCGTCGAACCCCATCTCAGCCACTTTTCTCAATGTACCTTTGAAATCCTTGTCCACTTCCTCCCTCAGCGTATACAGCTGCAGTGCAACAGGTATTTTCCTCAAGGTTCCGTCTCCTCCTTCAGTCCGTCCTGTCCCTCATATTCTGATTGATGAGTTGAAGGACTTCCTTATAAACTTCTAACTTCTCTTCAGGAATCCCTTTTAAAATCTGATATTCAAATACATCCTCAATGAAGGGAGTTAGTTCCTGCTTGACGTTCTTCCCTTTATCCGTGATGTGGATCAAGAAGGAGCGGCGATCGTCGATATTCTTTTTCTTCGTAATCAGATTTTTGCGTTCAAGGATATCGAGGATTCTTGTGACGGTAGGCTGGTCCTTGTCGGCAAGCTCAGCCAATGCTTTCTGGCTGATCCCATCGTTGGCTGCCAGGCGCTTCAGTACGGTCCACTGCTCCGGCGTAAGATCAAATTCCTTCAAATGGACGGTAAGATACCGGATGACGTTCCGGATCGTGTGACTCGTATTCAAACCGATGGATTCATCAAAAGTCGTGTTCATTTTTCATCACCTGCTAATAGTAGATTCTTGCCTCTATCATAACGTAAATGTGGATGAGGAAGGGTAATTTTATCATAGACGCAAGTAGTTGTCATGGCAACTATGTTTACAAATTCACAAATCCGCGTTATAATTAGCATGACATTAATTAAGTTAGTAAATTAAATAAAAGTTAGGAGAAATGTTATGAATAAGCCAATCTGGACGCGGCCATTCATCATGACCGTCATTAATAACTTCTTTATGTTCCTCGTCTTTTACTCGTTGTTGACCATACTGCCGGTATATGTGCTGGATGATCTTCAAGGAAATGAAGGACAGGCAGGACTTGTGACAACGATTTTCTTGATTGCAGCTATCATCGTCCGTTTATTTGCAGGTAAGATCCTTGAGGTGTTCGGTAAGAGAAAAGTACTTCTCGCCGGCATTTTTTTATTTTGTATCTTTACCTTCGTTTATCCGTTCGTCAACAGCTTCTTCCTGTTGATGGTATTGCGTTTTGTACACGGGATCTTTTTCGCCCTGTGTTCCACCGTCCTCATGACGCTTGCTGCAGATATGGTACCTGCAGAGCGTAAAGGGGAAGGGCTTGGCTATTTCGCCATGTCCATGAACCTTGCTGTCGTTGTAGGACCATTCCTATCATTGGCTCTGCTTCAGATCCTTCCGTTTAAAATGATTTTCCTTGGTCTGGCTGTCGTATTGCTGATCGGCTTTGCCTGCTCGTTCGGAATCGAAGTGGTAGAAGAGGAGAAAACGAAGGTATCGCCGAAAGGACGTATGACCCTTGAAGACATCTTTGAATTCAAGGCATTGCCGATTGCATTCGTAGGATTCTTGACGTCCCTTGCATACTCCGGGATCATGTCGTTCATCTCGGTGTACGCGAAAGCCCTTGGTTTGTTCGAATCAGTCAGCTTGTTCTTTGTTGTATTTGCAGCGGTCATGCTGCTATCAAGACCGTTCACGGGCCGCCTGTTCGACCGCTCAGGTCCAAGTGCCGTCATCTATCCGTCCCTTGTGATTTTTGCCATCGGGTTGTTCATGCTCAGCGTGACGCATACAACAGGACTGCTGTTGGTTTCCGCAGGATTGATTGGTCTTGGGTATGGGGCACTGCTCCCAAGTTATCAGACCATGGCCATCCAGAAAGCACCGAAAGAACGGACCGGGCATGCCACGTCTACATTCTTTATCATGTATGACCTTGGAATTGCCATTGGTTCATTTGCTCTCGGAATTGTTTCATCCCATCTGGGATACTCATCCCTTTACGTGGTTTGCGGAAGCATCATCATCATCACAATCGCTGCCTACGCATGGGTCTCAAAGAAACGCCGTGGCCGTCAGTTGGAAACATCTGAAGCTTCATAAAAACAAGAAAGACTGGAGCCCCACAGAGGAGTCTCCAGTCTTTTTTTATACGTTGATTTCTTGAGTCTTCTCCTCTTGCAGTGCCTTGAATCTCACGTAGAAGATCGTGGTCATGATCAGTGAGAATCCGCCGAACAGGACGGTCATGACAGGCAACCCGACAAGATCGAGAAGCAGTCCTGTCATGAGAAGGACAACCTGGAAGGCCATCCGGTCGAGCATGTTCCGGAACGAGAAGAACCTCCCGTGATAGTCTTTCGGCATCCTCGTCTGGAAGATGGTGGCCGCAGTCGGGAAGAAGCAGCCGACGGCAAAACCGAAGATGATGAACGACAGCACCGAAAGTATCGGGTTCCCGGCAAAGTACAGAACCAGTTGGGCAATCCCGATGATGAATGAGAAGGTGAACAGGATTCTGTAAGGGGAAATCTTTTCTCCGATTCGCTTCACGGCGAAGGCACCTATCATGAACGAGATGCCCTCAGCCGTATAGATCCATCCCTTGATGGCGGTACTGTCCTGGATTTCACTGATGTTGATGACCATCAGGTTGAATCCCCCTATGAACAGGAGGGGGATGAGGGTCATGATCAGCGTCATGGAGACGATGGGAAGATTCTTCAGCACCGGGAAGACTTCTTTGAATCCACCTGATTTCCCTTTTGCCACCGTCGATGCCCCTTCTTCCTGGAATGAAAGGAACCAGGTGAGGCCGAATAGGATGGCATACGCCAAAAGGGAAAGGATATAAAGCATGTAGAGTGGCATGATGACCAGGAGCACGCCTCCAAGTGCCGTCCCGAGAATCCTTGATAGAGTGGACACATTCATGTGGACCCCGTTCATCTGCAGGAGCTCTTTTCCCTTTACGACCATGGGGATCGCTGCCTGAAGCGCAGGGAAATAGAATGCAGCAGAGAGCTGGATCACCATGAGGAAAACGACCATCCATAGGACGGACCCGGTGTGGATGGCGATCAGCATGAACACCACGCTCACCACCCGGATGAAACCTGCAGCCAGCATGACCGTTTTTTTCTTCATCCTGTCAATCAGCTTCCCAGCATAGGGGCCGACGGCGAGACCGGCAAGCAATCCCGAAGCAAGAATCAGGGATTTCATGAAATCCGACGGTACTTTTTCCTGCATGAACTCGAGGTTCCCGATGATCCCAAGCCACAGCCCGAGTCCTGCGATGAACTCACCGCTCAGCAGGATCCATACGTTTTTGTTTTTCCACATACGCAACCTCCTTCCGTTATTTCGCTCCTCTAAATATACACTGGAAGGGCTATGTTTGGAACAAGTCTTTTCAATTTATGTAACTGTATGACAAACAATGAAGATGGGACAAAACTAAAAAAGGCCCCTTTAATGCCGAACACGATCAGTATAGGATCTTACTACCGCTCATGATCTCCGTGCAAGACTTCGCTTTCCGCGGGTAGCCCGTGAGCCTCCTCGGCACGCCTGCGGGGTCTCACATCAGCTACTCTTCCCGCTGGAGTCTTCGTCTTGCACTCCGATCAACCGCTGGAAACAATGAAATTTTAATTTTCATTAAACGAATTTAAAACCCGAATCATTTGCTTTATCGTAGGCAAATGATTCGGGTTTTACTATGACTAAAACATATTTGTCTCAGCCTCTTTTTATAGGTGGATCCAATCCTGGGACCATTCCTCGATCCCCTTTATCAAAGGTTCAAGGGAATACCCCTTATCCGTGAGGGAGTATTCGATCCTTACGGGTGTCTCGGGGTAAACGGTGCGTTTGATGATTCCTTCTTCCTCAAGGTCCTTCAATCTTTCTGAGAGCAGCCGTCCGCTGATCCCGATAGCATCTTTGATGGCACTGTTCCGCTGAGGACCGTTCAATAGCTGATAGATGATCAAGGTCGTCCATCTCTGACTGAGGATACCGATCGCTTTCTCGAATCGAGGACAAATTTCTGATTGTTTCACAGCCTTGCGCCTCCTTCTATATGCCTAGTATACCACATTTGAAGTTTTTTAGTAATTTATTTACTTGACATAACTTAGTTATTTAAGTAAAGTAAGTTACATAAAGTAACCTTATGGTTTATTACAACAAGGAGGAACAGATCTTTATGCACTCAATCGCTTCATTCATTTTACGTATCGTTCTTGGATTTACATTTTTTGTCCACGGGCTGGATAAATTTCAGGGAGGGCTCTCCAATACTGCGGACTTCTTCTCGAGTATGGGAATCCCGGGATTCATGGCCTATATCGTAGCAGTCATCGAGCTAGTGGGAGGCGTGGCCATGATCCTCGGGCTTGGAACAAGAATCATCGCCGTCCTATTTACCTTGGTTATGCTCGGTGCCATCGTGACGGTTAAATTTTCTGCCGGTTTTGTGGGAGGCTATGAATTGGATGTGGCCCTGCTGGCCATGTCGGTTTACTTCATTTTATCAAGTCAATCTGCTTTTGCATTAGATAATCGCTGGAAGAAAGCATAGAGGAGGAACAGCGCAATGGGATTTCATGAATCTCCGAATACGTATGTTGGGAATGTGACAATCAAGGTGACAGATCTGGAGCGCTCGCTCTCGTTTTACAAAGAGGTCATCGGTTTTGATGTTTTGGAACACGGCGGCCATAAGGTGGTCCTGACCGCTGATGGGAAGGTGCCCCTTCTCACGATCATCCAGCCGGAAGGAGTGCAGGCAAAACAGGGGAGAACGACAGGGCTCTATCATTTTGCCATCCTGTTGCCTTCACGGAAGGAACTGGGCAAGAGTCTCCATCATCTTCTCGCGTCCAACATCCAACTCGGATCAGGGGATCATGAAGTCAGCGAAGCCCTGTATCTTTCTGACCCGGACGGCAACGGAATCGAAATCTATCGCGACCGCCCATCATCCGATTGGGTATGGAACGGCGATCAGGTCAGGATGGGTACCGAGCCTGTGGATGCACGAGCCGTCCTTGCTGAATCAAATGACGAGCCGTGGACGGGTCTTCCTGCCGAAACGGTCATGGGACATATCCATCTCCATGTAGACGACCTGAAGGCAGCCGAGGCGTTCTACCATGACGGACTCGGATTCGATGTCGTCACCCGCTACGGGGGCCAGGCGATCTTCATGTCGACAGGGCGCTATCACCATCATATCGGACTGAACACGTGGAACGGGACAGGGGCGCCGCGTCCGGCAGAGAACCAGGTTGGCCTGGATGCCTATACGCTCATATATCCATCTCAGTCCGCGCTCGATGAAGCGGCAGCGAACCTCCGGGCAATCGGAGCGAAGGCAGACGTGTCCGAAGATGGGTTCCTGACCGAAGACCCGGCAGGTAATAAAATCAAGTTGATCACCATCTAAGAAGAAGGGTCTCCCGCACTGTACGGGACCCCTTTTTTTGGTTGAACTGATATGAGCAATTCCGTGTTAAACCACTCATGAAAGTGGGATAATGATACAACAAGAAAGGGGCGTGACTCATGAAATTAAGCGTATTGGATCAAACGGTCCGGACCGTAGGAGAAGAGGCGGGGGAGGCGTTCAAACAGACAGGGGAGCTTGCGCGGCTGGCAGAAGAATGGGGCTATACAAGGTTCTGGGTCGCAGAGCATCATAATACAAACGGCATGGCGGGGACTGCTCCACAGGTGCTTATCTCACATCTTGCGTCCATTACAGAGAGGATCCGGATCGGTTCTGGAGGCGTCCTCCTGCCTCAATACAGTCCGTTGAAGATCGCGGAAGATTTCAAGGTCCTCGAGACGCTTTTTCCCGGCAGGATCGACCTTGGAATCGGTCAATCACCGGGTGGGTCGTATGAGACCAGGATCGCCCTTACGGATGGAGTGAAAAAGAGCATGAACGAATTCCCTCATCAAGTAGAGAATCTTCAGTCCTACTTGTGGAACCTGGAAGAATCCAAGGTCCGAGCATACCCCATGACAGAAGGACGTGTGCTTCCGTGGATCCTCGGCATCACCCACAGGGGAGCAAGGCTTGCGGCGGAGCTCGGGACAGCGTTCACCTTCGGTCATTTCATCTCACCGGCCAACGGGAAGAGGGCGATGGATCTTTATCATGAACAGTTCCGGCCATCAGCAGGACTTCAGGATCCAAAGAGCAACGTGTGCATTTTCGTCGTCTGTGCCCCGACACAGGAAGAAGCCGAGCGCCTTGCCATGACACAGGATCATTGGCTGCTTGAAGTTGAAAGGGGCATCGACACCCGCATTCCTACGCATGCATCTGCGGAAAGCAGGATTCTACGACCTTCGGAAATAGAGAAGGTCAAAGAAAACCGAAAGCGGATGCTCATCGGAGCTCCCCAGAAGGTGAAAGAAGAGCTGGATATGCTCAGTGAAGTATACAGGACGGACGAGTTCATGATCATCACGAACATAGCCGACTTTGAGGCGAAGAAAAGGTCGTATGAACTTTTGGCCGATGCCATCTTATAAATAAAGCATAAGGATCAGGTCCTTATGCTTTCCACCAGTGGGGTGTGCCCCTCTCTCCTTTTTCGACTACCAGTCGCTCCCCGATCTTGGGGGTTAGGAGGGGGATATTCAATTGCTGGGCAGAGGCAGATACACGTTCGATTGGATCAGTCCAGGAATGGAATGAAAGGACGAATGCTCCCCAGTGGACGGGAAGCATGAAATCACCACCCACATCAAGGTGGGCCTGAGCGGTCTCTTCCGGCATCATGTGGACGTCTTTCCAGCGGGTATCATATTGGCCGCACTCCATGATGGTCAGATCGAACGGTCCGTAGTGCTCTCCGATTTTCTTGAAATGAGACCCATAACCGCCATCCCCCGAATAAAACACTTTCTTTGATTTCCCCATAATGCACCAGGAACCCCAAAGCGTAGCGTTGCGATCATTCACGCTCCGTCCTGAAAAATGCCTCGACGGCGTAAAGGCAAGCTTCAGCCCCTTCCAATCCAGTTCATCCCACCAATCTGCTTCCATTATTCTCCCGGCCTCGACTCCCCAACGTTCCAAATGACTTCCGACCCCGATCGGAACAAAGAATTGAGGGATGTGGTCTTTCAATCGTTTGATGGTGCCATAATCCAGATGATCGTAATGATCGTGTGTAAAAAGGATGGCATCGATGGGCAGAAGATCTTCGGTGGAGAATGGAAGGTCTTTGCTGAACCGGTTTCCGGCAAGCCATGGAAATGGAGTGGGAGCTTTTCCAAACATGGGGTCCAGGAGAAGCCGTTTTCCCTCCAGTTCCAGGAGAGTGGCTGAATGACCGAACCACGTGATGGCTGTCTCGTGTATATGGGTTCCCGGCTTGATTTGGACCATGGGAATGGCCTCTGTAGGCTTCCGCTCCGTGTCTTTTTTTATGAAGTCTTTGAGCATTCCGATGCTGGAGGAGAAGCCGGTGCTCATATTGATTTCTTCTTTATTATAAAATGATCCATCCTTGAATGCTGTGGAAGATTCCACGCGTGTCCTGGAAGGCTTTCTCCCCAGTGGTGGGTAGAAGCGCAGGATGGCGATGGTGGAGATGAGCAGGATGAGGACGATGGTGATGATGGCAGTCATGGCGTCGTTCCTTTCGAGAGTGATCTAGATAGGAAAAGTATAGCTTGATTAGTGTTATTCTGTCCAAGATGGGGGATAGTCAAAAGTGGTGTTGGTTATTTTGTACTAAGAACTGTGAGTGGAGTCTGTATGTAATAGTAATAGTAGGAAGACGTTCCATTTCGCTGCGTAGGCTGCTTTTCGGCGGGGAGACATTTGAGCCGCTTCGGCTTACGCCTCCAGGGTCTCAATTTTGCCTCTGATCCACGCAGGAGTCAGCCGCCTCCGCTTCATTGCACTCTTTGATGGTGTAAGGGTCTCAAGTGCTTGGTTAAGTAGCCATACTAAATTCTCTCAATATCTACTTGATTTATTATTCCATTGGACAGGTATTTCTTAGTAAGCAGACCGTTCCATTTCGCTGCGGCGGCTGCTTTCCGGC
>NZ_JBDKWY010000006.1:0-276902 GCF_039822645.1 Rossellomorea sp. RS05
ATATGGATGAATATGTTTGATTGTGCCATGTCGCCTCTTTTGAACCCCCACGAAAACTTGAGAAAACCCGAGGAATACTAAGAACTACTGAATTTTCATGAGGGAGGCTCGGGCGCCCTCCCGAGGAAAGCCGGTCCCGCAGCGGAATGGAACGTCCCATCCAGAATAACTATGAACCACTATAAATCCAACAAACAGGTTTGCCCCAAACAGAAAAAGGAAATATAGGAACAATGCAGAACTATTCAAAAACCAGCGGCTCTCCACACCTGTCAAGAGGGGACAGAAACACAAAAAAATTTCATTCCCCAAAACATCAGGAATGAAAAGCCTCCAAGACAATTACCTATTTTTTTCGACACAATTCGAGATGAATCGTGGGTAAAAAGCCGCTATAATAGAAAGATGCTAGTTAGGAAGAGGGTAAAAGATGGAGTATGCCAAGCAGAAATTACATGAAGAAAAAGTATTTAAAGACCCTGTTCATCGATACGTTCATGTAAAGGACCGGGTGATCTGGGATTTGATTGGAACAAAAGAGTTTCAACGCCTTCGCAGGATCCGTCAGCTGGGAACTACCTACTTGACCTTCCACGGTGCGGAACACAGCCGTTTCAACCATTCCCTTGGAGTCTATGAAATCATCCGCCGGATCATCGACGATGTATTCGAGGGAAGACCTGAATGGAGCGATGATGAGCGCCTCTTATCCCTTTGTGCCGCCCTGCTGCACGACCTGGGGCATGGACCGTTCTCCCACTCATTCGAAAAAGTCTTCCATATGGATCACGAGCACTTCACCCAGGCAATCATCCTTGGGGACACCGAGGTCAACCAAGTACTGAGAAAAGTGGCAAAAAACTTCCCAAAACATGTAGCGGAAGTCATTGCCAAAACCTATAAGAACAAGCTTGTCGTCAGTCTCATATCCAGTCAGATCGACGCCGATCGCATGGATTATCTGCAAAGGGACGCCTATTTCACAGGAGTAAGCTACGGCCACTTCGATATGGAGCGAATCCTTCGTGTCATGAGACCGCGGGAAGATCAGGTCGTCATCAAGCAGAGCGGGATGCACGCCGTCGAGGACTACATCATGAGCCGCTATCAAATGTATTGGCAGGTTTATTTCCACCCGGTCACACGGAGTGCGGAAGTGATCCTGACGAAGATCTTACATAGGGCGAAGGAGCTTTACGAGGATTCCTACTCCTTCAAACAGGAACCGGTACACTTTTATTCACTGTTCCAGGGGGATGTTTCCCTTGAAGATTACCTGAAGCTTGATGAAGGGGTCATCACGTACTATTTTCAGATTTGGCAGGAAGAAGAAGATCCGATCCTCCGCGACCTGTGCGAGCGGTTCATGAATCGCAATCTGTTCAAATACGTCGAATTCGACCCGGCTAAGGAATATAAGAAGCATAGTGAACTCGAAGCACTCTTCAAAAAAGCAGGCATCGATCCCGACTACTATCTTGTTGTCGATTCTTCCTCCGATCTGCCGTACGATTTTTATCGTCCCGGTGAAGAGGAGGAACGTCTTCCGATTCATCTTCTGATGAAGAACGATGAGCTGAGGGAGCTTTCAAGGCAGTCGGATATCGTCGATTCCATCTCCGGGAAACGCCGGACAGACCATAAACTATACTATCCAGTGGATCTTCTCTATGACGAATCCACGAAGAAGAATATAAAAAGACAGATTCGCAGCATCTTAGAACTCACATGACGACACGGTGGCTAGACATGCAATACTAGGAGTAGGAGATGACGTACATTGTTGAAAGAACACGCAAAATTGATGAGCGCCTTCATGGCATCGGGCGAAGTGATCGGGAGGAAAAAGCTTCAGAAGATGATCTTCATCGCGAAGAAGCTGGCCTTCCCGTTTCAGGAGCGCTTTGAATTTCATTTCTATGGTCCCTATTCAGAGGAACTGACTCTCAGGGTGGAAGAATTATGCAATATGGGGTTCATCTCGGAAGTGAAGGAGAAGAAGGGTGGCTACTATCAATACCGCTACTCCGTCACAGAAGAAGGAGAGGACTTTTTGAAGATCTATGAAAAGGACATGCCGTTCCTCGAGGATTGCTTAACGGATATGAACGGTCAATCGGCCCGTTTCCTTGAGCTCGTATCGACTGTCCTTTACTTTGATACCCTTCCGAAAGAAGAAGTGGCGGAAAAGGTCTTCACCTTAAAGAGCAAACAAAAGTATACGAATGAAGAAGTGGATGAGGCCTATGCCTACATCGAAAGCTTGAAAAAGGTCATTCACTAGGATGGAGGGGACTGCGCTTGAAGCGGTCCTTTTTTATGTTGGGCAAAGAAAAAACGGCCGCAATATGGGGCCGTCATGGATCATTGGTCGCTTAGGCGCTTGCCGCCTGACGCGTAGTGGTTCTTGGTCATTTCCTCGATAAAGACGACGACTTTCTCTTCGGGTGCTCCAGTCGTTTCGCTGACGGCTTCCGTCACTTTCTCAACGAGTGCGCGCTTTTGATCATCAGTGCGTCCTTCCAGCATCTTCACGGTCACATAAGGCATTTACATTCGCTCCCTGCTTTTGAATTTGATACAATCTGTGATAGGCTTTTGCCTATACCTTAACTGTATCGGGTAACGCTTGGACAGGCAAGACATATTCAGCCTACGGATGCAGGACTTTTCCTGTATACTGGGGAATAAGAAAATATATGAAACAGATAAAGGAGTACATATCTTGGAAACATTCCGTCAGCTTTTTGAAGCCATTTCCATTTTTCGGCTGAACGAGATGCCGTTTGTCATCATTTCCCTCGTCGTGGGGTTCACGGTCCATGAGTTTGCCCACGCGTATGTGGCATACCGCTTCGGCGACAACACGGCGAAGGATCAAGGGCGCTTGACACTGAATCCGGCTCAGCATCTTGATCCGATCGGGACGCTTCTGCTTCTGATCGCAGGTTTCGGTTGGGCAAGACCGGTACCGGTCCAGCGCTCGCGTTTTAAAAATCCAAAGCTTGCCGGGATCCTAGTGTCCCTTGCCGGCCCGCTCAGCAACTTTTTAGTCGCCTTCATCGCGTATGCCCTGTTCTTTTTCTTCATTGGCGTCAGCGGATTCACGGTCCCATCGTTCATTGTGAATCTTCTTCAGATGATGGTGTACCTGAATGTCCTACTGTTCGTCTTCAATCTGATACCGGTTCCGCCGCTGGACGGATACAGGGTGATCGAGGATCTGGTACCGCCCCATGTACGTTCAAAGATGAGCCAGTATGAGCAGTACGGTGCACTGATTTTCATCGTACTCGTCATCACCCCATTGGGGAACTATACGATTAGACCGTTGCTTTTCAACGGAATCGCAGCAGTGAATCAGACATTCAACAGCATTTTCACGGCAATCTATTCACTATTTTCGTAGTCAAAATCAATTGAAATATAGAGGAGTGAGACAGGATGGAGAAGAAGAAAAATATCGGATTCAACATCATCAAAAATGACCCGACTGATGGGCATGGAGGATATGGTGTCGGCGCCCTCAGTCTGGATAATGTATCACCCGTCATGATCGACGTGGAAGCAGGAGAAGCCACCATCGAAGTCGGCGCCATGCACGCACGGAGCCCCATTGAAAAAGGTATCAAGTTCACGAATAACAGGGAAGATTCGGCAGGCGGGAAAAATTACTGGCTGATCTGGGTGACGATTGACCGGATGGAAGACGGTCCCTATTATGCAGGTGTGACAGCATGTGAACTTGTAGTGAATAGGGAAAAGAGAAGGGGCTATAAGTCCATGCCGGAGCATGTGAATCACATGGATAAGTCGATCAAACGCTATATCATCGTCGAACAGATGGATGAAAAGTCCAAGGGGATCCTCGCAGCATTCCTGAAGAATCATGATCAGGGAATGTGGGATCGTTCGAAAGATGAGCTGAAAAGCGCATTGTTAAGCGAATGAAAGCGTTTGTGAACAAACTGTGAACATTTCCTTTGTGTGACTTTCCTATCTTGTGCTTTGTTGAGAATAAAAGTAAAATGAAAGCACAGTTTGCACATAAACTAGGACACGGAAAGACCCGGATCACGCACAGATCCGGGTCTTTCTTTTTTGTGTCTAGAAGATCCAGTCCCTGAACCGATCAAGCCATGGCTTCCGCTTCTTGGAAGGTGAGTGGTGGTCACTGCCATGATTCCCTTCACGGAGATGGGTCTGGCAGTAGTCGGTCGGTTCTGTTCCTTTCACAAAATAAGTGAACCGTTGGACTGGACAGTCCTTGGTGGCAAGTTTGCCGCTCTGTGGATCCACTGCCACTCCGATCACATTCTTCGTCGGTTTGAAGCTTTTGATCGGTTCATCCTTCAGGGCCTGTTCCATGAAGTTCACCCAGATTTTCTTAGCATAATACTTATCGTTGGCGAGGTTGACTTCCTCTCCTTTATCGAATCCCGTCCATACCCCTGCCGTCAGTTGAGGGGTGAACCCGATCATCCAGTTATCCGTGTCTGTTGTGCCCGATTTCCCAGCATAGGGACGGGTGGCGTCCCCAATGATCTGGGTGCCGGTCACATTGGCATAGCCGTTCAGCTTCGGATCAAAGATCCCCGTCAGCATATGGGTCATGACGAAAGCAAGGTCATGGTCAAGGACAGGTTCCTTTTTGGACGCATGCTCGTAGATTGTTTTCCCTGAGTAGTCCACCACCTTGGTGATGAAGACGGGCTTCACTTTGTATCCACCGTTGGCAAACATATTATAGGCGTTCACCATATCGATGACCCTGGCGCCGGATGTTCCGAGGGCAGAGGACGGATACTTTTTGATATCCGTCGTGATCCCGAACTGTTCTTTGGCCGTTTTCGGCAGCGTGTCCTGGCCAATGAACAGATGGGTCTTGACTGCATAGATATTATCGGAAAGGGCGATGGCCTGTGCCAGCGTAATGTCCCCGTTCGGGTACTGATTATTATAATTATGGGGTTCATACGTCGACTCCCCGTCATTGAATGTGAAGGAGGTGGGCTCGCTCTTCATCCTTGTCGACGGCGTGTAGCCTTCTTTCAGAGCTGCATAGTAAAGGAGCGGCTTGATCGTGGATCCGGGCTGTCTGATGGCCTGGACGGCACGGTTGAAAGGGCTCTGCTCATAATTCCTGCCCCCTACCATGGCCGATACGTACCCGGAAGAAGGATCCATCGAGACGAGTGCAAGCTGAAGGTCGGAATCCTGCGGGATCTGTTCAGCTACGACTTTCTCGGCAATTTTCTGGTGATGGGGGTTCAAGGTCGTATAGACTTTCAGCCCACCCATTTCGATGGTACGCTCATCGATCCCGAGTTCTGAATGAAGTACGCTTTTGACGACATCCTGGAAATAGGGTGCGACATTCGCCGTCTGATTCGGATGGGTACCCGTAATGGCGAGCTTATTGTTTTTGGCAGAGTCGGCCTCTTCTTGCGTGATGCGCCGATCTTCCGCCATGGAATCCAGGATGAGAGCCTGTCTTTTCCCAGCGTTGTCTGGATGGCTGATCGGTGAGTAGTAGACTGGGGCCTTCGGAACCCCGGCAAGAACCGCCGCTTCTTCAAGGGTGAGATCCTTCGCGTCTTTTCCGAAGTAGAACTGGCTCGCTGCTTGGATTCCATAAGCGCCGTGGCCATAATAGATCGTATTCACATAGCCTTCCAGGATTTCTTTCTTGGAGTAATTCATCTCGATTCGTACGGTGTACAGCGCTTCGGAGATTTTCCGTTTCCACGTTTTGTCGTGGGAGAGGAAGAGGTTCCGAGCGTACTGCTGGGAGATGGTGCTTGCCCCCTGTACCTTGCTCATCGCCTTCAAGTCGGCAAGTGCTGCGCCTCCCATCCGTTTGAAATCGAACCCATAGTGCTCATAGAACCGTTTATCCTCGACAGAGATCGTCGCTTCGATCAGATAGGGAGAAATGTCATCAAGGTCGACCCAGTATCGCTTTTCTCCTGTATTCGTTTCTCCGATCACCGATCCGTCTTCCCCGTAAAGGAGACTTGCCTGGGGGACGGCGAGCGGGGGCGGACCTTTTACTTTTGCGTAAATGAGCACGGCAAGGAGCATCAATAGGAGGAGTACCACTATGGCAAGGCACGCTGCGGCTGCCAGCCTGATATATTTTTTCGACTTACCCAATTGTTTGACCATCGTCTCCATTCCTTCCCCCTCTTTCTGTCGTTCGTAAGCAGAATCTATCAGACCTGCCTTTCTTATTTAGTAGTATGAGATAATTTGAGGGGTTTTAAACATGATCAGCCGAATATTCACTTCCTTATGGAGGAGTGTGGAATGTTCCTGAAAATTTCACTTGAATTTTTGCGAGTTTCCACTATACTTTTTCTCATGTTTGTATTTATCCTGAAAGGGAAGGATAATGTTGGACAATGAAGACAACCGGTCGAGGGACTGAACAATAGAGCTTGCTGCAGCACACCTTTACTGCAGCCATACCATACATGGAAAGGAAGTAGAACAAATGAGCGGACTTTGGTATACAGAGAAACAAACGGATAACTTCGGGATCACGATGAAGATCAAGAAGACCTTACATACGGAGCAAACGGATTTTCAATATCTTGAAATGGCCGAAACGGAAGAATGGGGGAACATGCTTTTCCTTGACGGAATGGTCATGACAAGTCAGAAAGACGAATTCGTTTATCACGAAATGGTCGCACACGTACCCCTTTTCACCCATCCCAACCCTGAAAACGTCCTGGTCGTCGGTGGAGGCGATGGCGGTGTCATCCGTGAAGTATTGAAGCACCCAAGCGTGAAGAAGGCCGTATTGGTTGATATCGACGGGAAGGTCATCGAGTATTCCAAGAAGTATCTTCCTGAGATTGCAGGAGAACTTGAAAACGAACGTGTCGATGTTCAAGTCGGTGACGGATTCATGCATATCGCCAAAAGTGAAAATGAATACGACGTCATCATGGTCGATTCAACCGAACCTGTAGGGCCTGCCGTGAACCTCTTCACAAAAGGCTTCTATGCTGGGATCTCCAAAGCGCTGAAAGAAGACGGGATCTTCGTCGCTCAGTGTGATAACCCATGGTTCAAAGCGGATCTGATCCGCCAAGTACAAAAAGACGTGAAAGAGATCTTCCCGATCACACGTCTTTACACAGCGAACATCCCGACCTATCCAAGCGGCATGTGGGCCTTCACGATCGGTTCAAAGAAATACGATCCGACTGATGTGCCGGCAGAGCGTTTCCACGAAATCGAAACGAAGTATTACACGAAAGAGCTTCACAACGCAGCGTTCGTCCTGCCTAAATTCGTGAAAGACCTGACAGAATAAAACAAATGAAAAGGACGGACCTTCGAATCAGGGTCCGTCCTTCTTGAAGAGAGGAAGTATACCATGCGCTTTGATGAAGCCTATTCAGGCAATGTATTTATTAAGAGTCATCCTTCATACGAAGAAAGTTCAGTCGTCCTGTACGGCATGCCGATGGATTGGACCGTCAGCTACCGCCCGGGTTCACGTTTCGGTCCGACCCGTATCCGCGAGGTGTCCATCGGGCTTGAAGAATACAGCGCCTACCTGGATCGTGAGCTGGAAGAAGTAAAATACTACGACGCAGGGGATATCCCCCTTCCATTCGGGAACGCCCAGCGCAGTCTTGATATGATCGAAGACTACATCGACGGTCTGCTGGCAGATGGGAAGACACCATTCGGCATGGGGGGAGAGCATCTTGTATCGTGGCCCGTCATGAAAGCCGTAGCGAAAAAGCATCCGGATCTTGCCATCATCCACATGGATGCACATACCGATCTGCGTGAAGAGTATGAAGGAGAGCCCCTTTCCCACTCGACGCCGATCCGTAAGATTGCTGAGCACATCGGACCCGAAAATGTGTACTCCTTCGGGATTCGTTCCGGCATGAGGGAAGAATTCCAATGGGCGAAGGAAAATGGGATGCATATCTCGAAATTCGAAGTCCTTGAGCCCCTTAAGGAAATCCTGCCGACGCTAGCAGGACGCCCGGTCTATGTCACCATCGACATCGATGTCCTTGACCCGGCCCATGCTCCAGGCACGGGTACAGTGGATGCTGGAGGCATCACGTCCAAAGAACTTCTTGCGTCCATTCACGAAATCGCCCGTTCTGAAGTGAACGTCGTCGGTGCAGATCTTGTGGAGGTTGCGCCGATCTATGATCCATCCGAACAAACGGCCAACACCGCGAGCAAGCTGATCCGTGAAATGCTTCTCGGCTGGATGTAATCAATCCTTTCCTAAGCCCCTTGAGCCTCCGGTCCAAGGGGCTTTTTCCTTATATCCTCCCTGAAATCCCGTCCCTTCCATTGCATTTTATCAGGATAGTTCTTATAATTAATAAGTTAGAGGACAGGCTCCTACAGGCAGCCATGTCCAATGAAGAGACGATTCAGTGGTTCAGATCACCGATCTGATCCATTACCCATAGCAGCAATACAGCATACTAAAAAGGATGTGAGTGGTTTGACAGCTTCACCGACCGATTCGACCCCTGTCAAAATTCACTTGAAAACAAAGATCACCATCGGGGAAGAGAGCGATTCATATGAATTGATCTCGTTTGGCCGATATTATGAGAAAGCAGGAGCCGTTTTCCTGAAATACGATGAGGTACAAGAAGAGGGTACCACCAATACGATCGTCAAGCTGACCGACCGTCAGGCCCTGATCCTCCGCAGCGGAGCCGTCAAGATGAGGATGGCCTTCAACGAAGAGGAGGAACAGAATGGCTCGTATGAAAGTCAGTTGGGGACACTGTTATTGACCACCAAGACCCATTCCCTATCCCACACCCAGATGGATACATCCCTTGAAGGGGATTTCAATCTCACCTATCAACTGAAGATGCAAGGCAATCCGGTTGGAGAGTATATCATGTCCATTTATTACAAGGAGGAAGCGTAGACCCATGAATATTGTTGAAAACGTGCAAGAAAAACTGAAAGCTGAAATCAAGGACGCTGTCATTAAAGCGGGACTTGCCACTGAAGATCAGATCCCTGATGTGATCCTGGAGACTCCGAAGGATAAAACCCACGGGGATTATTCCACAAATATGGCGATGCAGCTCGCGCGCGTGGCAAAAAAAGCTCCGCGCATGATTGCAGAAGAGCTGATCAACCACTTTGATCAATCCAAAGCGTCCATCGAGAAGCTGGACATCGCAGGACCGGGCTTCATCAACTTTTTCATGGACAACGCCTACCTCAACGACTTGATTCCTGTCATCCTTGATGAAGGCCATGACTATGGACAGTCCAATGCCGGAAACGGAGAGCGAGTGAACGTGGAATTCGTATCTGCCAATCCTACCGGAGACCTTCACCTTGGTCATGCCCGTGGAGCCGCTGTCGGTGATTCCCTGTGCAACGTCCTCGAGAAGGCAGGCTATGAAGTCACACGTGAGTATTACATCAATGATGCAGGAAACCAGATCCACAACCTTGCTGTGTCAGTAGAAGCCCGTTACTTCCAGGCCCTCGGCGAAGATAAAACCATGCCAGAAGACGGATACCACGGTGCCGATATCATCCAGATCGGGAAGGATATTGCTGACGAGCACGGACGCACATACGCAGAAGCGAGTGAAGAGGACCGCTATGCGTTCTTCCGTGAATACGGTTTGAAGACCGAAATGGCGAAGCTTCAAAAGGACCTTGAAATGTTCCGCGTACCATTCAACGTCTGGTACTCTGAAACATCCCTTTACAACAACGGGAAGATCGATGCCGCCCTTCAAACGCTCAAAGACAATGGCCATGTATACGAAAAAGACGGGGCGACCTGGTTCCAATCGTCTGAACTCGGTGACGATAAAGACCGCGTGTTGATCAAAAATGACGGTACGTACACGTACTTGACTCCTGACATTTCCTATCATAAAGACAAGTTCGACCGCGGACACGATGTCCTTATCAACATCTGGGGAGCGGATCACCACGGCTACATCCCTCGTATGAAGGCAGCTGTCGAGGCGCTTGGTTTCAACCGTGACAAGCTTGAAGTGGAAATCATCCAACTTGTCCATCTGTACAAGGACGGCGAGAAGATGAAGATGAGCAAGCGTACCGGTAAAGCCGTGACGCTTCGTGAACTGGTCGAGGAAGTCGGCCTTGATGCCGTTCGTTATTTCTTTGCAATGAGAAGTGCGGATACACATATGGACTTCGATCTGGATCTTGCCGTTTCCCAGTCGAATGAGAATCCGGTTTATTATGCGCAGTATGCTCATGCACGGATTTGCAGCATCCTTCGTCAGGCAGATGAGCAGGGACTTGCATCTGAAGACAAGATTGACCTGAGCCTGATCGGAACGGAGAAAGAGATCGATCTGTTGAAGAAGCTGGGTGAATTCCCGCAGGTCATTGCAGATGCAGCGGAGAAACGCACGCCTCACCGCATGGCCAATTACATCAATGATTTGGCTTCGGCGTTCCATAGCTTCTATAATGCGAATAAAGTTCTTGATGGGGAGAACCGTGAGTTGACTACGGCCCGTCTGGCGCTTGTAAAGACGGTACGGATTACGCTTCAGAATGCGTTGGCATTGATTGGGGTTTCTGCACCGGAGAAAATGTAAGGTTTTTGTTTAGCGAGTACGCTTCCTTTTGGGGGCGTGCTCGTTTTTTTGCTGTGGACATAGATAGACGTGGGAGCCAAATTTGTATAAATGGGGATGTGGGAACAGGGGCCGTTCCATTCCGCTACGACCGGCCGCTTTCCTCGGGGAGTCAGTTGAGCCGCTTCGGCTGCGCCTGCAGGGTCTCAACCTTGCCTCTATTCCCGAAGGAGTCGGCCGGTCTCCGCTGCATTGCACTCTGCGGTGAAGGAAGAGATAGTTGGGAAAATCCCCTTCTGGTTTAGATGAAAATTAAGTTGAAATCAAGCCCGTTCCAATCCGCTGCGGCCGCCTGCTTTCCTCGGGGAGTGAGTCGAGCCTCCTCAGCTGCGCTTCCGGGGTCTCGAACTTCACTCTATTCCCGAAGGAGTCGGCAGGCCTCTTCTGCATTGCACTCTGTGGTGGTGGAGGAGGTTGAAAAGACGCCTTTCTACTTTAGATGAAGATCAGTGGGGAATGAAGTTTGTTTCATTCCGCTGCGGCCGCCTGCTTTCCTCGGGGAGTGAGTCGAGCCTCCTCAGCTGCGCTTCCGGGGTCTCGAGCATCCCTCTATTCCCGAAGGAGTCAGTCGGCCTTTGCTGCATTGCACTTTGTGGTGGTGGAGGAGGTTGAGAAGGCAGCTTCCTGCTTTTGATGAAGATCGTGGTGCCATCAGGACCGTTTCATTCCGCTGCGACCGTCCGCTTTCCTCGGGGAGTCAGTTGAGCCGCTTCGGCTGCGCCTGCAGGGTCTCAATCTTGCCTCTATTCCCGAAGGAGTCGGCCGGTCTCCGCTGCATTGCACTCTGTGGTGATGGGGGAGGTTGTGAAGGCTACTTTCTGCTTTAGATGAGGATCTTGGTGGAATCAAGGTCCGTTCCATTCCGCTACGGCCGTCTACTTTCCTCGAGAGTGAGTAGGTTTTCTTTGTTATGTAATAATCTTCCTGTTATGATGACTCAAAGAGACGGGGGGATGATGGTGAGGAAGTATCTATGTGTGTTTGCTGTCTTGTGTTTTTTGACGGGGTGCGGGGTGACGGCTTGGGAGGATTTGAAGCCGCCTGATTTGACTATTTCGGCGGGGGAAGAGGACTTGTCTTATACGTTGGGTACGTTTACTTGGTCGGAAAATAAAAGGTCGGTTGCGTCTGATGCTCCTTCTCTTGTTGACCATGTCGATGTGACAAATGATGTGGAAGCAGGGGAGACTGTATCGATTGATTTTGCTCAGGAGCCGGATTTGATTGAGGTTGGCGTTTGGAAGGATGAAGAGGTGGTTTTTAAACAACTTGCAGGCAACACCATTATCCTACCGAATGAAAAGAGTGACGTCTTGTATGTCATTAGAGCAGAATGGCCAGAAGGTGACGCGTTATATTCTCTATCTATCAAAACAATTGGATCACGACCCTAACTAGTGTGAGGGGCAGTCTATGGTGAGTCACAGACCGCCCGACACATGGTCAGAAAGAGGAGGTGCTTTGCGTATCTCTTTTCAACTGCACATACTCAAACCGATGCCACTTACGAAATGTCCCCACAACTGAAAAACGCACTGGGAATGCAAATCGGGGGCCGTCGAAGACAAAGGAGTGAAATTCCCCATTCTCTCCACAGGGATCTACGTGTTCAGGCAGGTCTTGGAGGAAAGATTCATCATACTCCCTGCCTAAAAACGAAGAATCAAGCTGTTCTTCATCCACGCAGACAATGATGGCCCGGTAGCCGCGTCGGATGAAGCGCTCTGATAAGCTTTTTGTGTCCTCCCCCCAGAGAGGGAAAATGGGCTTCAGTCCTGACGACTCCAGTTGCTTTTCTCTATAGTTCCGGATCTCTTCTAAGAAGAGGTCACCGAATGCCATCTCGGTGAAGCCCTCGTGCAAAAGCCCATGGACGGCTGTGCCCATGGTCTCTTCGTATTGTTTATTGGTCGGCGTGTCTTCAAATGAAACAGGATAGAGGGGGATTCCCAGGGCTTCAGCCTGGATCTTTACAAGCTCCAGGGGGACCTCGTGCATCATCATCGTGGAAGAGGCCTTTTGGAACGTGGTCAGTAAACCATGAGCGGTTCCGATTTTGTCCAGCATCATCATGCTGTCACGTCCCCCGCTCCAGGACAGGCATACTTTGTTCATGGGAATCATCCTTTTTCTTCCCAGTATATCAAACTCACCAGGTAAGGGAGGCTCCGGATAAGCGTTTGACACCCCTGATGGAGGAAAGGTCTTCCACGAGCTTCAGCATGGCGAGATCTTTGTGCTTTGCTTCCACCATGATGTCGATGTCCTGATCGAGCTCTTTCACCTGTTTCATGAAGCCTTCGACGAAGGTCGAGTCGACGAGATCGGCATGGGAGCGGAACGCCTTCTCCGATTTTGGCGAAGAGACGTGGATTTTCGGTACAAGGTCTCGGTGTTGCCAGGTGTTGAAGATATCCGGTAAAAGATCTTCGAGCGGCTGTTCACAACGGTTCGCCTCGTGGTGATGGATATCGAGGACCATGGGAGTGGTGGTTTGTTGGCACGCAGCCAATGTTTCCCCTGCATCATAGGTCTTGTCATCATTCTCGAGGGTCATGACCTTCCGCGCTTCATCTGGGAGCGTTTTAAGATTTTCATGGAAACGTTCCAGTGTCTTTTCTTTATCCCCGTAGGTCCCTCCGATATGGATGTTGATGACGCCTTGATCCTCAATGCCCATGAGTTCGAGCATCCGGTAGTGATACATCATATCCTTCACCGCGTTTTCTGTTACATGGTCCCGAGGGCTGGTGAAGAGGGTATATTGGTTCGGATGAAAGCTTGCTCGGATCCCGAATTGCCGGATCAGATCTCCGAGTTCTGCCCATTCTTTTTTGAACGGGGAATGGAAGTCCCACTCCACCTCTGGATGGGTGGCGAGGGGCACGAGGGAGCTCGAGAGCCGGTATACTTCGATTTCATGGGCTGCACAGAAGTAGAGGATCCGCTTCGTATGGTACAGGTTGAGTGCGGTCACTTCTTTCAATTTATCCATTCGTTCGGAAGCCGGGAGCTCCGTATAGCGTTTGAATGTCATCGTTTTGGCTGGACTTGCATCCCACAGACTGAGGGAGTTGGCCACGAATCCGAAGCGAATCTTCATCAGGCGATCCCTCCTAGAGTAGAATTGATATGGCTCCGCCGATCTTTTCCTTGATCCTGGTCATGACGGATACGTTTGCTAGATCCTCAGAAGAAAGAAGGTCAGATTCCATCATATCCTTCGCAATCTCTTTTTTAAGCGTCCCGATAAAGGCCTTGTCGTAAATCAGGTTGTTCAGTTCCAAATTGATGAAAAAGCTCCGCTGATCAAAGTTAGCTGTTCCGATATCGCAGAAGTGATTATCGATGACAAGGAGCTTAGCATGATAAAAGCCATTCAGGAACTGATAGACCTTTGCGCCTTTCGGAAGAAGCTTCCTGAAATAAGGGAAGGCCGTCTCTTTGACAATTATATGGTCGGCATTGTCCGGGACGATGATGGAGACATCGACACCACGGTCCAGGGCACGGCAAAGGGCATCCATCAAGACAGGGGTGGGAATGAAGTAAGGAGTCCCGATGATGATCTCTTCCTTGGCTTCATCGATGAATTCCCGGAAGAAATCTTCGATATTGACCCCTTCTGTGGGGAAGATCCGATGCTTGATCAGACCCTTTTCCGGTGCAGGGAAGTATTTCGGATCATCCTCGATCTGCTTTCGGGAACCCCGATACCAATCGATCGTGAACTCCGTCTGCAGATCATGCACGCCCTCACCTTCGATCCTCAAATGATAATCCCTCCAAGGGGAAAGCTCCGGCTTGTCGTTTTCATCGATGTACTCTTTCCCGACGTTGTAGCCACCCATATAGGCGATGACCCCGTCTATGACGGTGATCTTCCGGTGGTTCCGCTGTTGGGAGGAGAAGAAAAGGTAGGGAAGCCTGACTTTCTGAGTGAAGGCAACCTCCACACCTGCGTCCTTCAATTCACGGACCTTCGCTTTGGATACGCTGAAGCTGCCGAGTTGGTCCATGAGGAGCCGGACTTCAAGGCCCTCCCTGGCCTTTTCCATGAGCAGATCCATGAAACGGAAGCCGAAATGATCATCCTGTACGATATAGAAAAGCACATGGATCGACGAGGTCGCCATCTTCATTTCTTTAAACATCGTGTCAAAAAGATCCGGTCCCCTTGAAAAAAGCTGAATATCGCTCTCGCGCACGGGGTAATCACGCTTCATGCGCGTCCGGATGAAATGTTGTCTCCCCAGTTTAAAATCGACTGCCACCCAGGCAGCCGCAATGATCAGTATTCCAATGATTATGATCCACCACATCTACATCACTCTCTCATTCGAGTTCTTATTAGTATGTCCGTACAATGTCTTTCCTTTGCATCCTTTCTTCTTTTCCCTTTCGCAGGACGGTGGAAACCTGGAGGGGATGAATCCAGTAGCAATCAAAATGAAAAGGTTTTCAAAAATAAAGAAAAACCATTGACTGAATGCTCATTCATTATATAATGGAGGTAAGGATTATTCAGAATATTTATTTGGTTTGAAAAGTTCGCGCGGAACTGGACCAAAGAAGGGGGAGGGTTTGTTCCATGAACGGATTATTGATCGTGAACTGGATTGCATTTGTCCTTGTGACTGTCTACGCACTCAGTTTGTTTGTCTATGTGGTGAAAACAAGGATAGAATTCATCAAGCTCGGTAAGAAAGTAGAGTTCGATCAACGCTTCAAAGAGCGTTTCCAGAAGATACTGGTAAATGTATTCGGTCAGAAAAAGCTTCTAAAGGATAAAAAGAGCGGGATTATCCATGTAATGTTCTTTTATGGCTTCATCCTCGTGCAATTCGGAGCCATTGATTTCATCGTGAAGGGCCTTGCACCAGGCAGTCATCTGCCGCTTGGTCCATTGTATCCCGGCTTTACCTTCTTCCAGGAAATCGTCACGCTGATGATCCTGGTCGCCGTCGTATGGGCCTTCCATCGCCGATATGTGGAGAAGCTTGTGCGATTGAAGCGAGGATTCAAGTCCGGTCTCGTGCTCCTGTTCATCGGAGGACTCATGCTTTCTGTCCTTGTCGGGAACGGAATGAGCCTGATCTGGCATGCTGAAGAGCTTTCATGGACGGAGCCGATTGCGTCTATAATTGGAGGAGCGCTTGGTGGAATCGGTGAAACGGCCTCTGTCGCGATCTTCTACGTAGCCTGGTGGATACACCTCTTATTCCTTCTTGCATTCCTTGTGTATGTGCCTCAGTCCAAGCATGCTCACTTGATTGCTGGACCGGCCAATGTATACTTCAACCGTCTCGATCCTCCCGGCAAGCTGAAAGCCATCGATTTTGAAGATGAAACGGTCGAAAGCTATGGCGTAGGGAAGATTGAAGAGTTCACCCAAACGCAAATGATCGATTTCTATGCATGCGTGGAGTGTGGACGATGTACGAATATGTGTCCGGCGACCGGTACAGGGAAGATGCTTTCTCCGATGGATCTCATCGTGAAGCTGCGTGACAACCTGACGAACCACGGGGCTGCCGTCACTCAGAAAAAACCGTGGGTCCCGACATTTGCCTTCAATCATACGAAGGGGAATCAGCTGGCCATGGCAGGGGCGACTGCTGCCGCAGAAGAAGCGGCTTCAGCAGCTGCCTACAGCCCGAGCCTCATCGGCGATGTCATCACGGAAGAAGAGATTTGGGCATGTACGACCTGTCGTAACTGTGAAGATCAATGTCCGGTCATGAATGAGCACGTCGATAAGATCATCGACCTGCGCCGCTATCTTGTACTGACGGAAGGAAAGATGGATGCCGACGCCCAGCGTGCGATGCAGAACATCGAGCGTCAGGGAAATCCGTGGGGTCTTAACCGGAAGGAACGAGAGAACTGGCGTGAAGCCCGCGAAGATGTTCACATCCCGACGGTCAAGGAACTGAAGAAGGCCGGCGAAGAGTTCGAATTCCTCTTCTGGGTTGGAAGCATGGGATCATTCGATAACCGCAGTCAAAAGATTGCCCTTTCCTTCGCCAAACTGATGAATGAAGCGGGTGTGAAATTCGCCATCCTCGGGAACAAGGAGAAGAACTCCGGTGACACGCCTCGCCGACTCGGGAATGAATTCCTGTTCCAAGAGCTAGCAGGTCAGAATATCGCAGAGTTCGAGAAGAATGACGTGAAGAAGATCGTCACCATCGATCCTCATGCATACAACATTTTCAAGAATGAGTACACGGACTTCGGACTCGAAGCGGAAGTCTATCACCACACAGAACTCCTGTATGAACTGGTGAGGGACGGCAGGCTGAAGCCGACTTATGAGGTAAGGGAAACGATCACCTTCCATGATTCCTGTTACCTTGGCCGTTACAATGAAGTCTACGATCCTCCGCGTGAGATCCTCAAGGCCATTTCCGGTGTAAAACTGGTTGAGATGGACCGGAACCGAGAAAAAGGCATGTGCTGCGGGGCAGGTGGCGGACTCATGTGGATGGAAGAAGATGCAGGGCACCGCGTAAACGTATCGCGTACAGAGCAGGCGCTTGCAGTTGCCCCTTCTGTCATCTCATCGGGTTGTCCTTATTGCCTCACGATGCTGTCTGATGGGACAAAGGCAAAGGAAGTGGAAGAAACGGTCTCGACCCTGGATGTAGCAGAACTGCTTGAGAAAGCCGTATGTGGAAGTGGTCCGGATCAAGCCGCCTCTTAATCTAGTAAAAAAGGTTTGAAAAGGAAGTAATTTCAAGTACAATGAATGTTGAGGGACGTTTTTAGTCCCTCTTCATTTGATCAGTTGGTGAGCGAGCGTTCAGTCGTCAGCTTTTTTATTTCAACATTATTGTAAGCGTATACAAAAGAGAGGGAGCGATGGAGATGGGCAGAACAGTCATAGTGGAAGGGGCAAGGACCCCATTCGGTAAATTCGGAGGCGGATTGAGCGGTTTTACGGCTTCGGAACTCGGTGGATTGGCAGTCAAGGAAGCATTGGAGCGCTCCGGCGTCAGTCCGGCAGACGTTGAAGAACTCATCCTCGGCAGCGTCCTCCAAGGAGGGCAGGGTCAGATCCCTTCCCGACAGGCGGCGAGACATGCTGGACTGCCTTGGGAGGTCAGGACCGAGACGATCAATAAGGTGTGTGCATCCGGAATGAGGAGTGTGACCTTCGGTGACCAGATTATCCGTGCCGGGGACGGGGAAGTCATCGTCGCAGGCGGGATGGAGTCCATGTCCAACGCTCCCTACCTTCTCCCGAAAGCACGCTGGGGCTATAAGATGGGGGACTCGAGCGTGAAGGATCTCATGGTCCATGACGGTCTGACCTGCAGCTTCAATGGGGTCCACATGGGCACCTACGGCAATTCCACCGCAAAGGAATTCGATCTTTCAAGGGAAGAACAAGATGAGTGGGCGCTGCGCAGTCATCAGCGTGCAGTGGAAGCTTCAGCGTATCTTGGGGAAGAAATCGTACCGGTTTCCGTTCCGCAGAGAAGGGGAGAGCCAGTGGTGATCTCTCAGGATGAAGCACCGAGAAAGAGTACGTCCCTCGAGGCGCTATCGAAGCTGTCACCAGTGTTTGATCACGGTGGGACCATCACGGCAGGAAATGCGCCGGGAGTCAACGACGGAGCATGTGCCATGGTCCTGATGAGCGAAGAGCGGGCAGGGAAAGAAGGGAAGGAACCCCTTGCCACGATTATCGGCTCCCATGCCGTAGCCGTGGAGGCAAAGGATTTCCCTCAAACTCCGGGACTCGTCATCAACGGACTGCTAGAGAAAACGGGGAAGACACTGGAAGAAATCGATCTGTTTGAAATCAATGAAGCATTTGCGGCAGTGGCATTGACCAGCGCCAAGATTGCCGGTCTTGATAAAGAAAAAGTGAACGTCAATGGGGGTGCGGTAGCCCTTGGTCACCCGATCGGAGCAAGCGGAGCAAGGATCATCCTGACCCTCGCATATGAACTGAGAAGACGTGGAGGAGGCATCGGGATCGCTTCCATCTGCAGCGGAGGCGGCCAGGGAGATGCCGTCATGATTGAGGTACCGAAGAAGTGAGGGAATCCACAAAGGGGGAAATGAATGTGTCGATACAAAAGGTAATGGTAATCGGAGCGGGTCAGATGGGATCAGGAATTGCCCAGGTATGTGCCCAGGCAGGATATGACGTGACACTGAACGATTTGAAAGGGGAATTCGTCGAGAGGGGCCTATCATCCATTGGAAAGAATCTTGCACGCGCCGTAGAGAAGGGCAGGATGTCTGCAGATGAAAAAGATCAGGTGACAGGAAGGTTGAGTTCATCCACTGACCTTCAGGATGCCAAAGGGGTGGACCTTGTGATCGAAGCGGCGGTTGAGAACATGGACATCAAGAAGACGATCTTCGCCCAGCTCGATGAAATCGCGCCGGAGCATACGATCCTTGCGACGAATACATCATCCCTGCCCATCACCGAGATTGCAGCGGCGACCAATCGTCCTCAACAGGTGATCGGGATGCACTTCATGAATCCCGTGCCGGTCATGAAGCTCGTTGAGATCATAAGGGGGCTGGCCACGACAGATGAAGTGTATGCATCCATCGAAGACATGACGAACAAGCTCCATAAGACACCGGTCGAAGTGGAGGACTTCCCGGGATTCGTGGCAAACCGGATCCTCATGCCGATGATCAATGAGGCGGTCTACACCTTGTATGAAGGGGTCGCAAGCAAGGAAGACATCGATAGTGTGATGAAGCTTGGGATGAATCACCCGATGGGCCCGCTAACGCTGGCAGATTTCATCGGACTCGATACATGCCTATACATCATGGAAACACTCCATGAAGGGTTCGGCGACGACAAGTACCGCCCATGTCCGCTCCTCAGGAAATATGTCAAGGCAGGCTGGCTTGGACGCAAGACAGGCAGAGGCTTCTACGAATATTGAGTTCCATGAGGCCATACAACAGGGAGGAATGAAGCATGGAACTTCGTTTCACAGAAGAGCAGAAGATGATGAGGAAGATGGTACGGGGCTTTGCTGACTCTGAGATCAGTCCATTCATTGAGAGGATGGAAGATGGGGAATTTCCCAGGGAGATCCTGAACAAGATGGCAGAGCTCGGATTGATGGGAATCACGATTCCTGAAGAGTATGGAGGAGCAGGAATGGATTTCACTTCCTACATCATTGCCATCCATGAGCTGTCGAGGGTGAGCGCCACCATCGGGGTCATCCTGTCGGTCCATACGTCGGTCGGCACGAATCCGATCCTTTATTTCGGTACGGAAGAACAGAAACAAACCTATATTCCGAAGCTTGCAAGCGGCGAATACCTTGGGGCATTCTGCCTGACGGAACCGAGTGCGGGATCTGATGCAAAGAGCTTGAAAACGAAGGCGGAAGACCGGGGTGACCATTATGTGTTGAACGGTTCAAAGGTCTTCATCACGAATGGTGGGGAGGCGGATACCTACATCGTGTTCGCCGTGACGGATCCCGATATGGGTAGCCGCGGCGTCTCGGCCTTCATCGTCGAGAAAGGGACGGAAGGACTCGTGATCGGAAAGGACGAACATAAGATGGGGCTCCACGGATCACGTACGGTCCAGCTGACGTTTGAAGACATGAAGGTACCTGCCGGAAATCTTCTCGGTAAGCGCGGAGACGGATTCAGGATCGCCATGAACAATCTGGATGTCGGCCGCATCGGAATCGCGGCCCAGGCTCTCGGGATCGCTGAAGCCGCATTCGAATTTTCAACGGCTTATGCTAAAGAGCGCGCGCAGTTCGGGAAGCCGATTGCCGCCCAACAGGGCATCGGCTTTAAGCTTGCCGATATGGCAACGTCCGTGGAAGCATCGAAGCTTCTTGTATACCGGGCGGCAGATTTCCGTTCGCGGGGAGTCTCCTGCGGCAAGGAAGCGAGCATGGCCAAATTATTCGCTTCAAAAGCCGCCGTTGATGTTTCAACGGAAGCCATCCAGGTTTACGGAGGGTACGGCTATACGAAGGAATATCCCGTGGAGAGGCTTTTCAGGGATGCCAAAGTGACGGAAATCTATGAAGGTACGAGCGAGATCCAGCGGATGGTGATCGGGAAGCACCTGCTTGTTTAACAATCATGAGATGGGGGAACGAAGATGAATTTCAAATTATCCGAAGAGCATGAAATGATCCGGAAGATGGTCCGCGATTTTGCCAGGAATGAAGTGGCGCCGACGGCTGCTGAGAGAGATGAAGAAGAGCGCTTCGATATGGAGCTTTTCCATAAGATGGCCGAACTCGGACTGACGGGCATTCCCTGGCCGGAGGAATACGGCGGTATCGGAAGTGACTTCCTTGCCTATTGCATCGCAGTAGAAGAGCTCTCAAGGGTGTGCGCATCGATCGGTGTGACGCTGTCTGCCCATACGTCCCTTGCCGGGTGGCCGGTTTATAAATTCGGTACGGAAGAACAAAAGCAGAAATATCTCCGTCCGATGGCACAAGGGGAGAAAATCGGGGCTTATGGTCTCACGGAGCCGGCATCGGGATCTGATGCGGGCGGCATGAAGACGACTGCACGCCTTGAAGGGGACCACTACGTGCTGAACGGCTCGAAGATCTTCATCACGAATGGCGGCATCGCCGACACCTACGTCGTATTCGCCCTGACCGATCCATCACAGCGTCAGCGCGGGACGAGTGCCTTCATCGTCGAAAAGGATTTCCCAGGTTTCTCAGTAGGGAAAAAAGAGAAGAAGCTAGGAATCCGATCTTCACCGACGACTGAAATCATCTTTGAAGACTGTAAAGTACCGAAGGAAAACCTTCTTGGGAAAGAAGGGGAAGGATTCAAGATCGCCATGATGACCCTTGATGGAGGCAGGAACGGCATCGCTGCCCAGGCAGTGGGGATTGCCCAGGGTGCCCTCGATGCGTCTGTTGATTACGCCAAGGAACGGGAGCAGTTCGGGAAGCCGATTGCTGCGAATCAAGGGATTTCCTTCAAGATTGCCGATATGGCGACCAGCATCGAAGCATCCAGGCTCCTGACTTATCAAGCAGCATGGCTCGAGTCGGAAGGTCTTCCGTATGGTAAAGAATCGGCCATGTCGAAATTGATGGCAGGGGATACGGCCATGAAGGTGACGACAGAAGCTGTCCAGATCTTCGGTGGATACGGCTATACGAAAGACTACCCGGTGGAACGGTTCATGAGGGATGCGAAAATCACGCAAATCTATGAGGGGACGCAGGAAATCCAACGCCTCGTCATCTCACGGATGGTTACGAAATAAAGAGAAACAAAGGGGATAAGGGGTCATTACGCACGGAAAGGCGGTCGATTGTAGTGAAAGACAAAAGAGAAGTGCATGCGTCGGTCAAGGATGAACGTTTGGTAGAGAAGAGGCGGGATCAAATGATCAAAGGGGCTGTCTCACTATTTAAACAAAAGGGGTTTCATCGCACCACGACAAGAGAGATTGCAAAGGCCGCCGGATTCAGTATCGGAACGCTCTATGAATATATACGAACAAAGGAAGATGTGCTCTATCTTGTCTGCGACAGGATCTATGAACAAGTACGATTGGAGCTGGAAGAATTGGATGTGGGAGAAGGGACGATGGAGAGCCTGAAGCTAGGCATCGCCCATTACTTCCAGGTGATGGACCGGATGCAGGATGAGGTGCTCGTCATGTATCAGGAAGCGAAGTCGCTGTCGAAGGACGCCCTGCCGTACGTGTTGAAAAAAGAGATGGAAATGGTCGGCATGGTGGAAGGGCTCATCCAAAGCTGTGTGGATAGGGGGAGGCTGGATCTTGATTCAGAGCGGATTCATCTCCTTGCACAGAATGTCTTCGTCCAGGGGCAGATGTGGGGATTCCGCCGCTGGGCGCTCCAAAAGCGCTTTTCACTTCAAGACTATATGAATCTTCAAATCGATCTACTGTTTGCAGGAGTCATAGGATATGAGACACATGGGAGAACAGGGGGAGTCATATGAGCACGGTAGAGATTTATAAACCAAAGCACCATGTCCGCTTCGTCACGGCATCGAGCCTGTTCGACGGGCATGATGCGTCGATCAATATAATGCGGAGGATCATCCAGGCAAGCGGGGCGGAAGTCATCCATCTTGGACATAACCGGTCAGTAGAAGAAGTCGTCAATGCTGCCATCCAAGAAGATGTTCAGGGTATCGCGATCTCCTCTTACCAGGGTGGACACGTCGAATATTTCAAATACATGTACGACCTTTTAAACGAGAGGGGCGCAGGTCATATCCGCATCTACGGAGGCGGTGGCGGCGTCATCATCCCGAAGGAGATCAAGGAGCTTCATGAATACGGAATCGCCCGGATCTTCTCTCCGGAAGACGGAAGGACACAGGGCCTTCAAGGGATGATCAACCGGATGATTGACGAATGCGACTACCCGACGATCAAAGGGACGGAAAGCAAGGAAGTGGAAAATCTCGCAGGTGGGAGCGTCAATGCGATCTCCAGGTTGATTTCACTCGCTGAGTACCAGGTCGGTGCCAAGGAGGAAGTGGCAGCCGCCGCTCAATCGGTCTTCACGGAAATCAAAGGTCTCGCAAGCAAAGTACCGGTCCTTGGAATCACGGGAACGGGGGGAGCGGGAAAAAGCTCCCTCACGGATGAACTGATCCGCCGCTTCCTGAACGAACTGCCAGAGAAGAGGATTGCGGTTTTGTCCATCGATCCGACGAAACAGAAGACAGGCGGGGCACTCCTCGGTGACAGGATCCGGATGAACGCCATCTTCAACCCGAGAGTGTACATGAGAAGTCTTGCCACGCGCGGATCCAGGACCGAGCTTTCCCTCGCCATCCAGGACGCCATCAATGTCGTGAAAGCGGCAGGGTATGATCTTGTCGTGGTGGAAACGAGCGGTATCGGTCAGGGGGATGCGGAAATCGCTGAGATCTGTGATCTGTCCATGTATGTGATGACAAGCGAGTTCGGTGCACCATCACAGCTGGAAAAGATCGATATGATCGATTACGCTGATCTCATCGTCATCAATAAGTTTGAGCGCAAAGGATCAGAAGATGCGCGGAGACAGGTGCAAAAGCAGTATCAGCGAAGCCATCTATTATTCGATCAAGATCTCGATGAAATGCCGGTATACGGAACGATTGCAAGTCAGTTCAATGATCCCGGCACAAACGCCCTGTTTGCCGCTGTCGTCGATACCGTAAACGGTAAGATGAACCTCGGATGGGAAACAGGATTTTCGAAGAATGTGGACGTGGAAAAGCAAAACGTCATCATCCCGAACGACCGCCGTTACTATTTGAGGGAAATCGCTGAAACGGTCCGGAATTACCACCGAAAAGCAGAAGAACAGTCCGATCTTGCCCGCCGTCTCTTCCAGCTCGAAGGGGCCATCGTAGCCGTCGGGGAACAAGGGGATGTCACGGACTCCCTTACCACGTTGAAAGACGAAGTGGAAAAGAAACTGACGGAGCAATCGAAGGAGATTCTGGGGGGATGGGAGAACCTCAAGGAAACTTACAGCAAGGATTCATTCGTCACGAAGGTCCGCGACCGTGAAATTGTGACAGAGCTTAAAACCAAAAGCTTATCCGGCTTGAGTATCCCGAAGGTCGCCCTTCCGAGATATAAAGATTACGGGCAAATCCTTGAATGGGTATATAAAGAAAATGTGCCGGGCTCATTCCCGTACACGGCGGGTGTATTCCCGTTCAAGCGAAAAGGGGAAGATCCTAAGCGACAATTTGCAGGGGAAGGGACCCCTGAACGGACGAACCGCCGTTTTCACTACCTGTCCAAAGATGATGATGCCAAGCGTCTCAGTACGGCATTCGATTCCGTGACCCTTTACGGGGAAGATCCCGATCACCGCCCCGATATCTACGGTAAAGTAGGAGAGAGCGGGGTCAGCATCTGTACCCTCGAAGATATGAAGAAGCTGTATGAGGGATTCGATCTTTGTGCACCGTCCACGTCGGTCTCCATGACGATCAACGGTCCGGCTCCGATCATCCTCGCCATGTATATGAATACGGCCATCGATCAGCAGATCAAGATCAAGGAAGAAGAACTTGGGCGCATCCTCACCGTCGAAGAGTATGCAAAAGTCCGGGAAGAAACCCTGAGCGTTGTGCGCGGCACTGTCCAGGCGGATATCCTGAAGGAAGACCAGGGGCAGAATACGTGTATATTCTCCACGGAGTTCGCCCTCAGGATGATGGGGGATATCCAGCAGTACTTCATTGATCATAAGGTAAGGAACTATTATTCTGTCTCCATCTCCGGTTATCATATTGCCGAAGCGGGAGCGAATCCGATTTCCCAGCTTGCCTTCACCCTCGCGAATGGATTCACGTATGTTGAGTACTACCTCAGCAGGGGAATGGACATCAACGCATTTGCACCGAATCTTTCCTTCTTCTTCTCCAATGGACTCGATCCTGAGTATACGGTCATCGGCCGTGTGGCAAGGCGGATCTGGTCAACGGTCATGAGGGATAAGTACGGAGCGAACGAGCGGAGTCAGAAGCTGAAGTATCACATTCAGACGTCGGGAAGATCCCTTCACGCCCAGGAGATCGACTTCAATGACATCCGCACCACCCTGCAGGCGCTCATGGCCCTCCAGGATAACTGTAACTCCCTTCACACCAATGCCTATGATGAAGCCATCACGACACCTACGGAAGAATCGGTCCGCCGGGCCATGGCAATCCAAATGATCATAACCAAGGAGCACGGCCTCTCGAAGAATGAGAATCCGCTTCAGGGAGCCTTCATCGTGGAGGAGCTGACGGATCTGGTGGAGGAAATGGTCCTTGCAGAATTCGACCGCATCAATGATCGCGGAGGCGTCCTCGGAGCCATGGAAACCCAGTATCAGCGCGGCAAGATCCAGGAAGAGTCCATGTTCTATGAAATGAAGAAGCATTCCGGAGAGCTTCCGATCGTCGGAGTGAACACGTATCTTAATCCGAATCCTCCTTCTGAAGAAGACGTGGACGGGATGGAACTTGCCCGGGCAACCAAGGAAGAGAAAGAAACCCAGATTCACAATCTCAAAGCGTTCCAGCAGGGCCACGGCGACAAAACGGAAGAAGCACTCAAGCGCTTGAAGCAGTCTGCTGTCGAAGGTGGGAATATTTTCGAAGAGCTGATGGAGACGGTCAGAGTGGCGAGTCTCGGTCAGATCACAAGGGCCCTTTATGAAGTCGGAGGGCAATATAGACGCAATATGTAAAACGTATGAATCCGAACGGCTGCGCCCCTTTCATCCAGGCGCAGAGTTCGGTTTTTTTATCCTTTGGGGAATGAGTGCTTGCCATCTTTCTTTAGAAACTATAAGATGAGCGTATTCCCATGAATGGGTCCATGAAGCGGACAGTCCGGAGCCTTATAAGAAAATGTTCGGTAAAATCTAGATAATTCTAGCATAAAGACTTGTAATTTGTTTATAATGGTGAATATGGTCTAAACCTGATAATGGACAATTTTTGCCCTTTTTTATTCTACCTAGTAGATTGTTTAAATAGAGAAAGGAAGTGCGTACATTGAGTTTAAAGCAATTATCCAAAGAAGAATTGCGTCAAACAGCATTTATCGAGCTTGCCCACGCCATCTTGAAAGAAAAAAAGCAGGCCCTTGGTTTCCAGGAAATTCTTGATGAAATCACTAGTCTGACAGGTGCCTCAAAAGAAGAAGTCAAATCAAGACTTGCCCAGTTCTATACAGACCTCAACATCGACGGTCAGTTCCTGGCCCTTGGTGATAACCGCTGGGGACTTCGTGAATGGTATCCAGTCGATCAAATCGAGGAAGAAACCGTTCCTACGATGAAATCATCTGCCAAAAAGAAAAAAGCGAAGAAAACCGATGAAGACGATCTTGATCTGGATGAATTCGAGGATCTTGAAGATGAAGACCTTGATTTCGAAGACCTTGATGATACGGAAGAGGACGATCTTACTGACGATGAGGATCTGGATGAAGAAGATGCTGACGACGTTGAAGATCTAGAGGAAGAAGAAGATCTCGATATCGATGAGTTCGATGAAGAGGATGAAGACGAAGAAGATCTCGACGAAGACGAGGAAGAAGAGAGCAAATAATCTCTCCATTCCATGTCCTGAATTCTATGCTTGACTTCTTCCTTTGAGGAAGGTAGTATTTTATTTGGGCTCCTCAAAAGAGGACTGATCGAGTATATCAACGCTCCCCTTACGATTTGTAAGCGGGGCGTTTTTTATTTTTTTCCGGGAAAAATCCCGGAAGACGGGCGTATCGGGGCGGATTTCGCTTCACCCCTTATAATCTCATGTATAACGAAAAAAAGAGGCTGTCTTTTTAACGATGATGCCATGGAATAATTCAAAGAATGGACTTCCCGTACTTTGAACATGATAAAACCATGGCGTGCGTACATAAGAGACACCCTCTACTTTTTTTGAACAAACTATATTCTTGAAGGGGGACATATACATGACTAAGTATATTTTCGTAACAGGCGGCGTAGTGTCGTCACTAGGGAAAGGGATCACAGCAGCGTCCCTTGGCAGATTGTTAAAAAATCGTGGCATCAGCGTCACGATCCAAAAATTCGATCCATACATCAACGTGGATCCGGGAACGATGAGCCCGTATCAGCACGGAGAAGTATTCGTTACCGATGATGGCGCGGAAACGGATCTTGACCTTGGTCACTATGAGCGCTTCGTCGACATCAATCTGACGAAATACAGCTCTGTGACAACAGGTAAAATCTACTCTACGGTCCTGAAAAAAGAGCGTCGAGGCGATTATCTTGGAGGGACGGTTCAGGTCATCCCTCACATCACGAATGAAATCAAAGAGCGCGTATACCGTGCCGGCCGTGAAACGAATTCCGATGTAGTCATCACGGAAATCGGTGGAACGGTAGGGGATATCGAATCCCTTCCATTCTTGGAAGCCATCCGTCAAATCAAGAGTGATGTAGGTCGCGACAACGTCATGTACATCCACTGTACGCTTGTTCCTTACATCAAAGCAGCGGGTGAAATGAAAACAAAACCGACGCAACACAGCGTAAAAGAACTTCGCAGCCTGGGAATCCAGCCGAATGTCATTGTCGTCCGTGCAGAAATGCCGATGACTCAAGACATGAAAGACAAGATTGCCTTGTTCTGTGACATCGACAAGCATGCGGTCATCGAAGCGACAGATGCCGATACCCTTTACTCCATTCCGCTTTCCCTGCAGGATCAAAAGCTGGATGAACTTACTTGTCAGCACCTCAAGCTCGACTGCCATGAGCCTGATATGACGGAATGGACAGAGCTCGTTGAACGCGTCCGCAATCTATCGCGTAAAACGACAATCGCCCTTGTCGGTAAATATGTAGAGCTTCAAGATGCGTACATTTCCGTTGTGGAAGCACTCCGCCATGCCGGGTACCATTTCGACAGCGACATCCAAGTGAAATGGTTGAATTCAGAGCTCATCAATAAAGAGAACGTTCAAGAACAATTGGCTGATGCCGATGGGATCCTTGTCCCTGGTGGATTCGGAGACCGTGGTGTCGAAGGGAAGATCGTGGCAACCCAGTATGCACGTGAGAACAAGGTTCCGTTCCTTGGAATCTGCCTCGGTATGCAGCTTGCATCCGTAGAATACGCTCGAAACGTCCTTGGGCTCGAAGGAGCACATTCTGCAGAGTTGAATCCTGATACACCGCATCCGATCATCGACCTTCTTCCTGAGCAAAAGGACATCGAAGATCTTGGTGGTACGCTGCGCCTTGGACTTTACCCTTGTAAGTTGACTGAAGGATCAAAAGCCTATGCAGCCTATGATGGAGAAGTGGTTTATGAGCGTCACCGCCACCGCTTCGAATTCAACAATCACTATCGTGAGCAAATGGAGAAAGCAGGATTTGTCTTCTCTGGAACAAGCCCGGATGGACGCCTTGTGGAAGTCATCGAGCTTAGCGACCACCCATGGTTCGTCGCGTCCCAGTTCCACCCGGAATTCACATCCCGCCCGACACGTCCGCAACCTCTCTTCAGAGATTTCATCGAAGCGACGCTTGCTTACGGAGAAAACTGAAATCACTATGAATGAACGCCGCCGGGGCTTATTGCCGGCGGTTTTTTTGGATTGAAACGTTAAATCCTCTGCTTTGGAAGAGAAGGGCAGGGGGAAGTTGGTAATAAACATCGGTAGTTGATCATAAAGTCTCTAAGTTGAAAATAAACTGCCTAAGTTGGCAGTATGGTTCAATGAAAAAACGAGAGTTGGAAATAAAAAGTTAAAAGTCGATAGAAAAAATCGGAAAGTTGAAAATAAAATTGAAAAAGTCGGTAATAAACGTGAGTGAGGATCGAAAAAAAATGCCTGAAATGCTGAAAAACAGTTAAATTTACGATAAATTGAGGGTTGATAGAGCCTAACTGTAGCCCCATTACACCCACTCGACAAAAACGGCGGTCAAAATCCCATATTTCTTTATGAAAACCACTTACTCTATCCACCGTGATCACGTTCTCCCTGATGGTATGGTATGAGGCGCCTCTGTGGCTGGTCATTCTGCTTCCGATTGCCGTCGGGACTTGTCCGTCTATCAACTCCCTTCTCATCGTGAAGATCGGGATTCCCGAACTCCTGGCCACCCTGAGGACGATAAATATCATTACCTGCTTCGACCGGACCCATACAGGAGGCTATTCGATCTACAGCGTACCTTCTTCGGGGCAGCCCTCATCGGTCTAATCATGATAAATCTTCCCTACTATGCGTTTGAAATCATCAAGGGGAGCGTGCTGGTGCTTGTGCTAGCAGTCACCTATATCCACGCCAGGAACCTTCAAAGCACACAAAAAAAATCGTCCCGCCATCATCAGGCGGGACGATTTCATTCTTCATATTCTGATAGAATCTCTTTGATCAGGAACGATAGGGCAAAATAAATATAGAGGGCAGCCATGCTAGAAGGGAAGCTGACCCTTTCCCCAATTTCTTCCCCGGGAAGTAGTCCTTTGATGACTTTCGTATCAACGTGGAAGTCACAGATCTCCTCGAGACTTCCATCTCCGGGCACCATACCGGAAATCCCTACGGTCGGGATGCCTTTTTCTGCGAGACCGCGGGCGAAGGTCACGGCTTCTTCATCAGTGGAAAACCTGGTGACGATCAAGACGCGGTCTGCTTCCGTCAGCTCGGCGTCTTCGTGATACCTTGCAGCTGAAGGTAGGGGCTCGGCGCCGGAAATGGCCTCCGCAGCCACGCCTTCCATTTCACCGAATGCTTGTATATAAATCGTTCCCTCTCCTATGGCAGCCTGGGCTAGCAGGCGGGAGGAGTCTTCGATTTCGAATTCCTGCTTGCCGGAAATCCGCTGAAAGAGACCGGTCAGCTGAGTCGTGAACATCTTGATCATAATATGTGGATTCTCCTTATTTTCGAGTAATGGACTATACGTCATTATAAATGGGACGTGTGGAGAAGTAAAATGTTGTGGAAGAGAAGGATATTCCCCTTTGGCAGAGAATTACTTATAATAAAAGTTGGCATCAGTGCAGGAACGTTTTTACATAACGACACCATAAACGGAGGGGATAGGGCTTTATGAACGAGAAAATACTAATCGTGGATGATCAATTTGGTATCAGGATTCTATTGAATGAGGTACTTCAAAAGGAAGGATATCAAACATTCCAGGCCGCGAACGGGATACAGGCACTGGAAATTGTCGATCAGCATTCCCCCGATCTTGTCCTCCTTGATATGAAAATACCTGGAATGGATGGGATTGAAATCCTGAAGAGGATGAAGCAAAAGGACGATGGGATCAGGGTCATCATCATGACGGCATACGGTGAGCTCGATATGATCCAGGAGGCGAAAGACCTTGGGGCTCTAACACATTTCGCTAAGCCGTTTGATATCGACGATATCCGCCGGGCCGTCAAACAGTATATCCCTGCCTAAAATTTGTTAGAAAAATAAAAATAGTAGTATTTTTAGCATTTCGTCTTCTCTGTTGGTAAAATCTATTCTGTTTTGGTATGATACAAGTGAAATTGTAAACAATGTCACGTGGTGCTATAACTAACACCGCCATCTCCAGACAGGATGGTATACTGACGGATAAAAGGAGGAAACAGTCATGCCTTTAGTGTCTATGAAAGACATGCTTATTCAAGCAAAAGAAAAAAACTATGCAGTTGGTCAGTTCAACCTGAACAATCTTGAGTTCACTCAAGCGATCCTGCAAGCTGCAGAAGAAGAGAAATCACCTGTCATTCTAGGTGTTTCTGAAGGTGCGGCACGTTACATGAGCGGATTCAAAACAGTCGTGAAGATTGTTGAAGGTCTTATGGAAGACTTGAACATCACTGTACCTGTTGCGATCCACTTGGACCACGGTTCAAGCTTCGATAAATGTAAAGAAGCGATCGACGCTGGCTTCACATCTGTTATGATCGATGCTTCACACGGTCCTTTCGAAGAAAATATCGAAATCACTTCCAAAGTGGTTGAATATGCTCACTCAAAAGGTGTTTCTGTTGAAGCTGAACTTGGAACAGTGGGCGGTCAAGAAGATGATGTCATCGCTGATGGCGTAATCTATGCTGACCCTAAAGAGTGTCAAGAACTAGTAGAACGTACTGGTATTGATACACTTGCTCCAGCTCTTGGTTCTGTTCACGGTCCTTACAAAGGTGAACCAAACCTAGGCTTCAAAGAAATGGAAGAAATCGGAGCAGCTACTGGCGTTCCTCTAGTTCTTCACGGTGGTACTGGAATTCCGACAAAAGATATCCAAAAAGCGATCTCTTACGGAACTGCTAAAATCAACGTGAACACTGAAAACCAAATCGCTTCAGCTAAGAAAGTACGCGAAGTACTTGCTGCTGATTCTGAAGTATACGATCCACGTAAATACCTCGGACCTGCTCGTGAAGCAATCAAAGCGACAGTAATCGGTAAAATGCGTGAATTCGGTTCTTCTAACCAAGCGTAATCAATAAGGTCAAAAGTAGGAAAAGCGTGCCGTCAGGTTAGTCTTTTCCCTTTTGTGGTATGTATAGAATGCAGATGGATGGGACTGGCACCAGTGGAAACGACTGGTCCAGTCCTTTCCGTTCATTTAAGTTGATTGAAAATTTTGTCGAAACCTGGGGGAGAGGGAAATGAAATTTTTTATTGATACAGCGAACATGGACGAAATCAGAGAAGCGTACAACTGGGGGATCGTGTCTGGTGTGACGACGAATCCATCTTTGGTGGCAAAGGAAAAAGGGGTGACCTTTGAAGAACGCCTCAAGGAAATCACAGAGCTCGTACCGGGATCTGTCAGCGCAGAAGTCATTGCGCTAGATGCTGAAGGAATGATCAAGGAAGGGCTGGAACTGGCCAAGATCGCTCCGAATATTACGATCAAATTGCCGATGACCCCGGATGGGCTAACGGCAGCATCTACTTTTGCTAAAGAAGGAATCAAGACCAATGTGACGCTAATCTTCAGTGCGAACCAAGCACTCCTTGCCGCCCGTGCAGGTGCTACCTACGTTTCGCCTTTTTTAGGAAGACTAGATGATATCGGGCATGACGGTCTTGAACTGGTATCGAAGATTGCTGAAATCTTTGCCATCCACGGTCTTGAAACAGAGATTATCGCGGCGTCCACCCGCCATCCGCAGCATATTACGGAAGCGGCGCTCCGGGGGGCACATATTGCCACTGTCCCTCTCAAAGTGCTCAAGCAGCTGTTCCATCATCCACTGACGGATAAAGGGATTGAAGCGTTTCTGGCAGACTGGAACAACCGCTGACTCTGCGTTATAGTAAAGAGTGGAATTTTTTTCGAGCAAATCATACATGATTTGACGAAAGATGTATACACTAGTAGACAATACTTCTTAGACGGTTCGCTTATGGAAAATTAATCCTTTTGGCTAGCAGGCTGAAACCTGTGCAGCAAGGAAGGGAGTTTAACTATGGAAAAGCTTAAAATTGCAGGCGGTTATCCGCTTGAGGGGACCATCAAGGTAAGCGGGGCGAAAAACAGCGCCGTCGCCCTGATCCCGGCTACCATTCTGGCCGATTCCCCTGTGACGATTGAAGGGCTTCCGGATATCTCGGATGTACGGACGCTCAAAGACCTCCTCGAAGAAATCGGGGGTACGGTCAGTCTTGGTGATGATGGAGAAATGAATGTCGATCCATCCAGCATGGTGTCCATGCCTCTGCCGAGTGGAAAAGTGAAAAAACTTCGTGCTTCCTACTATTTGATGGGTGCCATGCTTGGACGCTTCAAGAAAGCCGTCATTGGCCTGCCTGGGGGGTGCCACCTTGGACCCCGTCCCATCGACCAGCATATCAAAGGCTTTGAGGCCTTGGGGGCCGAAGTGACGAATGAGCAGGGAGCCATCTATCTCCGTGCTGATGAACTTAGAGGCGCCAGGATCTATCTTGATGTGGTGAGCGTAGGAGCCACCATCAACATCATGCTTGCTGCCGTCCGGGCAAAAGGCCGTACGGTCATCGAAAACGCGGCCAAAGAACCGGAAATCATCGATGTGGCTACGCTTCTATCGAATATGGGTGCGAAGATCAAAGGGGCGGGCACTGACGTGATCCGGATCGATGGAGTCGATGAACTTCACGGATGCCGCCACACGATCATCCCTGATCGGATCGAAGCCGGGACATTCATGATTCTGGCTGCTGCCGTCGGCAAAGGCGTATTGGTCGATAATGTCATTCCTCTCCATATGGAATCCGTCATCGCCAAGCTCAGGGAAATGGGTGTACCTGTCGAGACGAACGATGATCAGATCTTCATCGGCAGGGCGGACAAGCTCAAAGCCGTCGACGTGAAGACCCTCGTCTACCCTGGTTTCCCGACAGACCTCCAGCAGCCGTTCACGACCCTCCTGAATAGGGCGGAAGGTTCAGCTGTGGTGACTGATACGATCTATTCTGCGCGATTCAAGCATATTGACGAGCTCAGAAGGATGAATGTAACGATCAAGGTCGAGGGGCGTTCCGCCATCGTCAATGGACCTGTACAACTGCAGGGAGCCAAGGTGAAGGCAAGTGACCTTCGCGCTGGTGCGGCTCTTGTCATTGCCGGACTCATGGGGGAAGGCGTCACGGAAGTCACAGGGTTGGAACATATCGATCGCGGTTACAGCGACCTCGTCGAAAAGCTCGAAGGATTGGGTGCAACCATCTGGAGAGAGAAGATGACCGAGGAAGAATTGGAACAACTAAAATCGTAAAAACAATTATTTCGGAAAAATGACTCTCGCTCCCGTTTGAATGTGATACAATAAATCTGTCATTAGGTTATACAATTTAAGCTGTTTCGCTTCATAGGCGGAAGGCTCACATAAACGGGAATGGGAGGCTTTTATTCATGGAGAGAAGTTTATCGATGGAACTTGTACGAGTGACGGAAGGCGCCGCGCTTGCATCAGCTCGCTGGATGGGACGCGGTTTGAAGGATGAAGCAGACGACGCTGCAACATCTGCCATGAGGGATGTATTCGATACGGTACCGATGAAGGGAACGGTCGTCATCGGTGAAGGCGAGATGGACGAAGCGCCTATGCTGTATATCGGAGAAAAGCTCGGGACAGGCTATGGTCCGCGCGTGGATGTAGCCGTCGATCCCTTGGAAGGGACGAATATCGTCGCTTCCGGTGGATGGAACGCACTTGCGGTCCTGGCTGTTGCCGATGATGGCAATCTGTTGAATGCTCCTGATATGTACATGGACAAAATCGCCGTCGGGCCAGAAGCCGTCGGGCAGATCGATATCAATGCGTCCATCCTGGATAACCTGAAAGCTGTCGCCAAGGCAAAGAACAAAGACATCGAGGATGTAGTGGCAACGGTCCTGAACCGTGAACGTCATCAGCATATCATCCAGCAGCTCAGGGACGTCGGATGCCGGATCAAACTCATCAATGATGGGGATGTTGCAGGTGCCATGAACACGGCCTTTGACCATACGGGTGTGGACATTCTCTTCGGATCGGGCGGAGCTCCTGAAGGGGTACTCGCTGCTGTTGCATTGAAGTGCCTTGGAGGAGAGATCCAAGGAAAGCTGCTTCCTCAAAATGATGCCGAACAGCAACGATGCATCGGTATGGGCCTAGATGTCGACAAGATCCTTCGCATGGAGGACCTTGTATGCGGAGATGACGCCATCTTCGCGGCTACGGGTGTCACCGATGGGGAGCTCCTGAAAGGTGTCCAGCTGAAAGGTGCCTACGGGTTGACCCACTCGGTCGTCATGCGTGCCAAATCCGGAACCGTACGATTCATCGATGGAAGGCACAGCCTCCAAAAGAAACCGAATCTCGTCATGAAATAAGAGTCTCATACAGTATGAAGGGCAGAAGTGGTTCTGCCCTTCATTACTTCTGTGTGTTGCCGCATGCTCTTTCTTCACCATTTTCCTTCCTTCATTCCCCTGTACAGATCGTCCATCCGGCCGAAACGGCATCTTGCGTAAATGGATGAGTATAGGTACAATGATTAAGGTTTTCACTTCAGCTAGAACTCATTTTAACTGCTTCATTCATCATTTCTTCAGTCATTTCCTCAAAACCTATGCCCTTTAGAAGGACAAATTAATAAAGCGTGGTGTCATTATGGAAGAATTAACGATTTCCAGCTTGGAAAATATGAAGCTGAAAGAGCTTTATGAGCTGGCCAAACAATACAAAGTTTCATATTATAGTAAATTAACGAAAAAAGAGCTTATTTTTGCCATCCTCAAGGTGAGGGCGGAACAGGAAGGCTTCTTCTTCATGGAAGGAGTACTCGAGATCATCCAGTCGGAAGGCTTCGGATTCCTTCGACCGATCAACTATTCACCAAGTTCTGAGGATATTTATATCTCTGCTTCACAGATCAGACGCTTCGACCTGAGGAATGGGGATAAAGTGTCTGGTAAAGTGCGTCCTCCAAAAGAGAACGAGCGTTATTTCGGACTGCTTCAAGTAGAGATGGTCAACGGGGAAGAACCGAATGCAGCGAAGGAACGCGTTCATTTCCCGGGTCTTACTCCTTTATATCCTGATCGCCAAATCAAGTTAGAAACCACGCCGAACAAAATCTCGACGCGCATCATGGATCTGATGGCGCCTGTCGGTTTCGGTCAGCGTGGATTGGTCGTTGCCCCGCCTAAAGCGGGTAAAACGATGCTCATCAAGGAGATCGCCAATTCCATCACCACGAATCATCCGGAAGCGGAGCTGATCATCCTCCTCATCGACGAACGTCCTGAGGAAGTGACAGACATCGAGCGTTCCGTTGAAGCGGAAGTGGTCAGCTCGACCTTCGATGAAGTGCCTGAGAATCACATCAAGGTGGCAGAGCTTGTCCTTGAACGTGCAATGCGTCTCGTTGAGCATAAGCGCGATGTCATCATTCTCATGGACAGCATCACCCGTCTGGCACGTGCCTATAATCTCGTTATTCCACCAAGCGGACGTACCCTTTCAGGAGGGATCGACCCGGCGGCATTCCACCGTCCGAAGCGCTTCTTCGGTGCGGCGCGTAATATTGAAGAAGGCGGTAGCCTCACGGTGCTTGCCACGGCTCTTGTTGATACGGGATCCCGTATGGATGATGTCATCTATGAAGAGTTCAAAGGAACGGGTAACATGGAGCTTCACCTTGATCGTTCACTCGCTGAACGACGCATCTTCCCGGCCATCGATATCCGTCGCTCGGGTACCCGTAAGGAAGAACTCCTTATTCAGCCAGATCATCTTGATAAACTGTGGGCCATCCGTAAAGCCATGTCGGATCAGCCTGATTTTGCCGAGAAACTCATGCGTAAAATCAAACAGACGAAGACGAACGAAGAGTTCTTCAACGTGTTGGCTGATGAAGCGAAAAAAAGATAACGGGGTTGCAAGATAGGGACGACCTTGTTATAATATAATCAATGTGTTTTGAATAACTGGATGTGGTAAGGGGCTGGCTTTTTAACGGCTTATGCTCATATCACATATTTATCTTCGTAAATAAATTACTCTGTCTCAGATGATTCAGGGCGGAAGGAGATGAACGTAATGAAACAAGGAATTCATCCAAAGTACAACACAATCACTGTGAAATGTGCATGCGGTAACGAATTTGAAACTGGTTCAGTAGCAGAAGAAATGCGCGTTGAGGTTTGTTCTGAATGCCATCCATTCTACACTGGCCGTCAGAAATTCGCGGATGCTGGTGGACGTGTTGACCGTTTCAACAAAAAATACGGTCTTAAATCTAACCAATAATGAAATGGAAGGGCGTCGTCCCTTCTATTCCAGAACAGGCAAGGATGTTCATGCTTGCCTGTTTTTTATTAGCCCATTTTACGATTTCGGGCGGATTAACAGGACAAAAGTCGGGCATGGAGCGTTTCGTGCCTCTTTTTTTCTGGAAAAATCACCTGAATGATTCGTTTACATATAGGCATGCTTAACATAAGGATGAAACAGGGAAAGGAGCGACGCTTTCGTGTATGTCATGAAACAGACCGGTTGGGTTGAAGTCATTTGCGGCAGTATGTTTTCGGGTAAATCGGAAGAGCTGATCCGCCGGGTCAGACGCACTCAATTTGCCAAACAGGAAATTGCCGTATACAAACCAAAGTTGGATAACCGCTATAGTGAGGAATCCGTGGTATCCCATAATGGAACATCCGTGATTGCCAAAGCCATGGAGAATGCAAGTAGCATCTTGGAAGATCTAAATCCGAAGGTGGACGTCGTCGCCATCGACGAAGTACAGTTCTTTGACGATGCCATTGTCGGAGTAGCCCAGAAGCTTGCCAACAGTGGGTATCGCGTTATCCTGGCAGGGCTGGATCAAGATTTCCGGGGGGAGACATTCGGACCGATGCCGGAACTCCTGTCCATTGCCGAGCAAGTGACGAAGCTGCAAGCCGTCTGTGCCGTCTGTGGATCGCCGGCAAGCAGAACTCAGCGTCTCATAAACGGTGAACCTGCATGCTATGATGATCCCATCATCCTTGTAGGCGCATCGGAAGCTTACGAGCCGAGATGCCGCCATCATCATGAAGTCCCGACTGGAGTCAGTGTGACTCCGGATATGCTGAAGAACTGACCGTCTCTGTCCGAGGCGGTTTTTTTATGCGCATATTTTTCCATGAATCCTGTGACTGTATACCTCGAGTGAATAGGGAAAACCTAACCATCAGGAGGTGTTTGGAAGATGAAGAACATCATCTTTTGTCTATGTAGCGGTGTGGTCCTCTTTACAGCGGGCTGTGGGGTGAATCAGGAATCCGGATTTGGAACGAACGAAGATCAAAACGGTACCCGATTCGTGAACAACCACAAGAATGGGCTGAAACAATCTGATCGTAACGTCCAGGATATGTCGAATGGGAATCCGAACTTTCCCAACCTGTCCAGTCAGCCGGGTGCTACGTCATCATCCATGGGTCAGTATGTCGATAAAGCGCGTCAAGTGGTGGCGGATGAGTCATCCTTCGAACCGGATGAAGTATGGATCAACGGCGATCAGATGTGGGTCACGGCCCACACCCGGAAGCGGATGGGCCATTCGGAATTGGATAAAAACGAAGCCATGCTCAAAGAGGAGCTTGAGAGGGCGCTGCCCCGTTTTCATATGAACGTCAAGATCACGGAACAATAGCCTATTTCGACAAGCAGGAGCAGGTCCTGCTTGTCTTCTTCCAATTGTGAACCATCTTGTGTTTACCTAATCGGTATAATATAATTAGACTGTTATGGACTAAAATTGAGGTGAATAGCTGTGTATGATCGTTTACAAGCAGTGGAAGATCGCTATGACAAGCTGAACGAATTGCTGAGTGATCCGGAAATTGTGAATGACCCTAAGAAGCTAAGAGAATATTCAAAAGAACAATCTGATATCCAGGCAACAGTGGAAGCTTATCGTGAATATAAAGAATTGAATCAACAGTACAAGGACGCCAAAGCCATGCTCGAGGACAAATTGGACGCCGATATGCGAGAAATGGTGAAGGAAGAAGTATCGGAACTCGAGGAGCAGATCACAGCCCTTGAAGAGCGCCTTAAGATCCTCCTCATCCCTAAAGACCCGAATGATGACAAGAACGTTATCATGGAGGTAAGGGGTGCAGCAGGTGGAGATGAAGCCGCACTATTTGCAGGTGATCTTTATCGCATGTACAGCCGTTTCGCTGAAAGCCAGGGCTGGAAGATCGAAGTGATGGAAGCGAATTCCACCGGTGTGGGCGGATACAAGGAGATCATCTTCATGATCAATGGGAATGGCGCTTATTCCAAAATGAAGTATGAGAACGGAGCCCATCGTGTACAGCGCGTACCTGAAACGGAATCAGGGGGCAGGATCCATACGTCCACAGCCACCGTCGCGTGCCTGCCGGAAGCAGAAGAAGTCGAAGTCGATATCCATGATAAAGATATCCGCGTCGATACCTTTGCATCCAGCGGACCTGGAGGGCAGAGTGTCAACACGACCATGTCGGCCGTGCGCCTGACTCACTTGCCAACCGGTGTCGTTGTATCCTGTCAGGATGAAAAGTCCCAGATCAAGAACAAAGAAAAGGCCATGAAGGTCCTGCGCGCACGTGTGTATGATAAATTCCAGCGCGAAGCACAGGCTGAATATGATGCCACACGTAAGTCCGCAGTCGGTACGGGAGACCGATCGGAGCGTATCCGTACGTACAATTTCCCTCAAAACCGCGTAACCGATCACCGCATCGGCTTGACGATCCAGAAGCTCGATCAGATCCTGGAAGGCAAGATGGATGATGTGATCGATGCCCTGATCATTGAAGACCAATCCAAGCTTCTTGAACGGATGGAAGAAGTCTGATGCCGTCGGTATTCGAAGCCCTGAGATGGGCTTCTTCTTTTTTAAAGGAGCACGGACGGGATGAGAATGCGGGCGAGCTCTATCTCCGTCATCTGTTGGATATGTCACGGGCAAGGCTGTTTGCTGAGCAGAAAACGGTCTTGGAAGACTCATTATGGGAGGAGTTCCGGAGTGGCATGGATGCCCACGTATCCGGGATTCCGATCCAGCATTTGATTGGTAGCGAGGAATTCTATGGACGTTCTTTCACGGTGAACCGTCACGTGTTGATCCCGCGGCCTGAGACCGAAGAGCTTGTGTATTACAGCCTTGAGCGGATGAAAAGGCTGTTCAACGGCTCCCATACCATTCAGGCCGCCGATATCGGAACGGGGAGCGGTGCCATCGCGATTTCCCTTGCTCTTGAGCACGATGGAGATGTGAACGTAAGGGCAGTGGATGTTTCAGCGGATGCCCTGGAGGTGGCCAAAGGAAATGCAGAGCGCCTGGAGGCGGATGTGACATTCTATCATGGTGACCTGCTTCAGCCGTTGATGGAAGAAGGAGTCGCCCTCGACGTGTTGCTTTCGAACCCTCCATATATCCCCCTTTCCGACCGTGAAACATTGTCGGAGGTGGTAGTGGATCATGAACCGTCCCTGGCCCTTTTTGGTGGAGAAGACGGATATGACCTGTATCGCCGGTTCATGGAAGGCTTGCCTCGCATCATGAACGAACGATTCCTCATCGGCTTCGAGGTCGGTGCTGGACAAGGAGAGACAGTGGCTGAAATGCTTACACAAGCATTTCCACGATCGTCCGTTGAAGTCGTCATGGACATCAACGGAAAGGACCGGATGGTTTTCTGTGAGCAAGCATAGCAAGCGTCCCTGTCTTCTGAGAAGGCAGGGGCGCTTTTGTTTTAGCCAGCTGATAGATTGAAAGACTGGTAGTATCTGACCTGTAAGCGGAAAGAAAAGAAAAAATCATTTTACTAGTTTAAGATGTCCCCACCTTGTCCACAATGTGACTAAGGGAAGGTGGAGAGAAACATGAAAACAAAACAATTGGTATTAAGCTACTTACTCATTCTATCAGTAGGCACGATCTTGAGTTTATATATTCCGAAGCAAGAAGCCGTAACAAGTGCGCAGGAAACCGTCATGATCCCGGAGGATGCGATCAGGCTAAGGATTTTGGCCAATAGCGACCGGGATGAAGATCAAAACGTCAAGCGTCTCGTCCGCGATGAGGTCAACAAGGAGATCACCAGCTGGGTATCCGAGCTTCAGGATAAGGAAGAAGCCAAGAGCGTCATCAAGGAAAGACTACCGCAATTGAAGGAAATCGCCCAGGACGTGTTGAAGGAAGAAGGAGTAAGCCAGAGTGTAGCCATCGAATTCGGTAAGGTCGATTTTCCGACCAAGCTTTACGGTCAGTTCCTCTATCCTGCAGGTGAATATGAAGCCGTCCTGATCACCCTCGGCAAAGGAGAAGGAGCGAACTGGTGGTGCGTCCTGTATCCGCCCCTATGCTTCCTGGATTTCTCTACTGGGAATGCCGTCAGCAGCCAAGGATTTGAAACGAAAGTGGAAGCGAGCGGAAAGGAAGTCACAACAGCGGATGACCGTGTGATGGCAGACCCAGAAGTAAAGCAAGATACAATGCCTGAAGCGGACGCTCAATCAGATGAGCAGGAAGACTCTCCTACAAGTGAACCAGAGGAAAAGGCAACACCGAATGGCGAAAAAGATGCCATCGTGGAAGAACCAGCCGTCAAAGCGGAGAAGCCCCTAACCGAGGAAATTCAATCGGATGATGCACAGGTGAACGTATCTGATGCAGAGGAAACTCAGAATCAACCGGTATTTGCCGAAGAGGAGGAAGTCGAAGTCCGTTTCTTCATCGTCGATATGGTCAAAGGATTATTCCAATAAGCCTGAAGAGAGCCGATATGGCTCTCTTTTTATGTTCTACTTTCTCTAGCTACTCATACACTTACAGTAAGGATGATAGAAAAGGGAGGACAATCACTATGTCGAAGACCATTCGTCAGGCTGTGATCGCCGACGCACTGCCGATCATTGCCTTTTTAAAGCAAGCGGACTTAAGCACGGAAGGCGTATACGGAAGCATCGACCGCTTCCTTGTCGTAGAGAATGAAGAAGGAGACATTATCGGTACATTGGGAATCGAGACCCGCGGTAAAGTGGGGCTGCTGCGTTCCCTCGTCGTCACGCCGTCATTCAGCACCGAAGAGTTATTTGCCCTTTTCCAGGAAAGCTTGAAACTCGCCAAAGAAAAGGAAATAGAACGGCTCTATCTCATCACGAACCGGCAGGCTTCCCTGCGCTTCTTTCACCTCCTAGGATTCAGTGAAAGTTCCTTCGTGGATGATTTAGCTGGATTCGTCCACGCGCAGAAGTTATCCACTGTGGATAACTGTATGGTCATGAAGCTGGATATGTGAAATTGTTCTTTATAATGAACTGAGACTAATAAGAGTTAAAGTAGGGACCGTTTTACCCCTGATGGGGCGACTTTCTAACCGCAAGAGAAAAAAATAATGACGAAACAATTGATGTTTTCAGAAATTATGCACACTCATCCACAGGGTTATCCACAGTCAATGGTCAATTGTTCACGGATTGTGGATAGCACTTGAGAAATTCACTTTTTTCTTTTATACTTTCAAAAGAGCAATCGCAAAGAAAGCTTATTTATGAAGGGTTTATCACCATCCAGTGAATAAGTGGCCGAGCGAATGAAAAAGGTGGATGAACACGATGATGAAAATTTGGAATGTGGAAAAAGATGTGGGTAACCAAAAAAGTTATCCACAGATTGTGGATGCGGCTGCCCATTTACGTAAAAATGAAACAGTAGCTTTTCCGACAGAGACCGTCTATGGCCTTGGAGCAAATGCTACCTCTGATGAAGCTGTGGAGAAAATCTTCCTTGCCAAGGGCAGGCCATCGGATAATCCACTCATTGTCCACATTGCGAACAAACAACAGCTGAATGAACTGGTCGAGGAGATCCCGGATAAGGCGCATCTGCTCATGGATGCATACTGGCCGGGTCCCCTCACCTTGATCTTTAAAAATAAACCAGGCGTTTTCTCTAAACGTGTAACCGCCGGTTTGGATTCAGTGGGAATCAGGATGCCTGACCATCCTGTTGCCCTTTCCCTTATCGAAGAAAGCGGACTTCCAATCGCTGCGCCGAGTGCCAACCGGTCCGGCAGGCCGAGTCCGACAACGGCCCATCATGTCATTGAAGATCTTGATGGGAAGATCGCCGGTGTCGTCGATGCTGGTGAAACGGGCGTCGGGGTGGAGTCGACGGTTGTGGATTGCACGTCGGCTATCCCTGTGGTCCTCCGTCCGGGAGGCGTCACGAGGGAGCAGCTTGAAGAAGTAGTGGGCCGGGTAGACGTGGATCCTTCATTGAAGGAAGGGAAAGGTGCGCCGAAGTCCCCGGGAATGAAGTATACCCATTATGCACCGGACGCCCCTGTCTACCTTGTAGAGGGAACCCGTGAAGACATCCAGAAGCTTGTTGATGCCAGGAGGCGGGAAGGATTGAGAGTGGGAGTCCTAACCACGGAGGAATCTGCTTCTCTTTATGAAGCCGAGGTCATCTTGACAGCGGGATCCAGGAGCGACCTGCTCAGCGTCGCTCATCATTTGTATGACACGCTGAGAGCGTTCAACAAATATGAACTTGATATCATTTATTCCGAAGTGTTCCCGGAAGAGGGCGTCGGTCTCGCGGTCATGAACCGTCTGCAAAAAGCAGCCGGCCACCGCATTCTCCGTCCTTGATGAGAAGATGATCCCGGTTTGTTCGAAATCCGGGATCATCTTTTTTCACTTCTGTTCATTTATGAGTTGAAACATTCTGACTAATCACGTATACTTCAAAATAACAACGTTGTTATTTTAAGGAGGATGGCATGATGACACGATTCATCAAAGCAAGTGATCAAAAAGGCTACCAGGATATCTTCGGAGAAGACTATGAACATCTCGAATTCCTTTCATTCGGAAAGCTCCAACTTGATGAAGGAGAGGAATTTTCAGGGCAGACAGGCGACTATGAGCATGCTCTTGTCATATTGACCGGTAAGGCTAGCATTGGGGCAGACGGAGAAGAATGGACAGATCTCGGCGGTCGTTCTTCCGTGTTTGAAGGCCAGGCGACGACCGTGTATGTGCCGATTCAGTCTTCTTTCAGCGTGAAGGCGGAATCAGACGTCAAGATTGCCGTCTGCAAGGTGAAGGCCGAAAATAAATTTGCACCGTTCGTCGTCGGTCCGGATCAAGTCACGGTTCATAAGCGCGGGGAAAAGCAGTGGAACAGGACCGTCTATGACATTCTTGCTGACAATGCAGATGGCAAGGTAGACCGCATCGTCCTCGGGGAAACGATCAATGATGAAGGTCAGTGGTCAGGTTATCCACCTCACAAACATGACGGGGAATTCGCTCCCGAAGAACCGAATCTCGAAGAAATCTATCATTATCAGGTTGATCCCGAACAAGGCTTCGGTGTCCAGCACCACTATACAAAAGACGGATCCATCGACACCGCCTATCCGATTCGCCACGGGGACAGCTTTGCCATTGATGTAGGCTACCATCCCGTCGGAAGCGCCGGCGGTTATAGAGTGTATTACCTATGGTTCATGGCCGGAGAAACCGGACGCAAGCTCAATCCATATGAAGACCCAGATCATAAATGGCTTCACGACAAATAAGATCCAACGGTTCTGCACCGAAATGTGCAGGGCCTTTTTTCACGAAAATCACGAAAAGAATGGAAGTGGCCAAATGAATTTGTTTCAACAGAAAGTGAAAGCGCTCAGGAAGGCTCTCGCAGAAAGCCATACAAAAGCGGTCCTCCTCACACAGCAAAAAAATGTATCATGGCTGACAGGTGGGAGGAGTCATGTCAACCCGGCAACAGAAAGGGCAGTGGCCTCCATCCTCCTGACAGGGGAAGACGTTACCTTGTTTGTGAACAATATAGAGAGCAAGAGACTGATCGAGGAGGAGTTCGGCTCACATTTCGATGACGTTCGGGAGTTTCCCTGGTATGAGCCCCTTTCCATGGAGGGCTATACGACAGATCAGGAGCTGGAGGGAATCCTGCAGCCCCTGCGGACCACCGTCCTTCCTGGTGAGAAGGAAGAGGTGAAAACGTTCGGGAAAGAAACGGGTGCGGCCACCGAGAGTACAGCCTTCCATCTTACAAGGGGGATGACAGAGTTCGAAGTGGCCGGACTCATGGCGAAAGCCTGCTGGGAAAGGGGGATAGAACCGGTGGTGAACCTGGTGGCTGCAGATCGCCGGGTGTTTACAAGAAGGCATCCACTGCCGACGAATACAGGGATTGACGAGTACGTTATGCTTGTCCTGTGTGGCCGAAGGAATGGAAGGTTCATGTCTGTCTCGCGCTTGGTCCATTTCGGCAGTCCGGGCGGAGATCTCACGAGGAGACATGAAGCTGTCACCACCATTGATGCGCGCATGATCAATGCCACCCGTCCCGGTGTTGATTACGCGCATCTTTTCAGCGAAATGAAACAAGCTTATGAAGATACAGGATTTCCTGATGAATGGACGTTCCATCATCAGGGTGGATTAAGCGGATTCGCTTCCCGTGAGCAGCTCCTTCTTCCCGGACTTTCCGCAAAACATGTGAAAAATGATCAGATTTATGCTTGGAACCCAAGTATAGCAGGAGTAAAATCAGAAGATACCATTCTAGTGGAAGATGAACCAAAGATTCTCACTTTCACGGGTGACTTCCCTGTGGAAACGGTTCAGCTGGATGGAGCACAACAAGAGCGGCCCGCCATCCTGGTGAGGCGCAGACTTTAGAAAGAAGGGGTAAAGTGGACCAATCCACACGATTCACCTATGGGAAACTTGCAGCATTCTTCATTCCGCTCGGCTTTTCCGCGAGCTTGACGTCTCTCACACACATCATTATCAATGGCACGCTGAGCAGGGGGGAGAATGCGGCGTTCATTATTGCCTGCTACGCCGTGGCCCTTTCGCTATTCGGTATCGTAGAACGGCCGATCATTGTGTTCCGGCAGACGTGCTCGACCCTTGTGAAGGACCGTCCTGGATTTAAGAAATTAAATATGTTCATGCTTATTGTGATTGCCCTGCTTGCAGGATTCAGTCTGCTATTGGCTTATACCTCTGTAGGGGATTGGGTATATGTGACCCTTTTTAATGCCGATCTCAATATGGTCTCGACCATTTCGGACACGTTTAAAGTAATCTTCCTTGTTATCATATTTTCCGGGATAAGAGGAATCTATCAGGGGATCATTATTAGTCAGCTTGAAACCAAGTGGCTTTCGATCATGGTCGTTGTTCGGCTGTTCCTCATGTTTTTGGCCGCCTATTTGTTTGTTGCATTTGATCATGTAACGAGTATGGCGGGTGCCATGATCTTTCTCATCGGTATGATGGTGGAATGTGCCATCAGTGTTTGGAAGGGAAACGGTCTTTTGAAAACCTATTACCCCGCAAAAGGTCCGGGTCTGACTATTAAGGAGATCTCGCAATTCTACACACCCCTTGTCTTCTATTTCGTCATTCAGACCTTTTTGATCCCGATTATTTATATCTTCCTTTCTCAGTCTCAAAATATTGAAATGAGTATCGCTTCCTTTGCCCTTGCCTATAGTATCGTGAACTTACTCTTAAGCTTTTTTATGTACACGCATCAGCTCGTTCTGCAGCTGTATGATAAGAACAAGAAAAAGGTGATCAGATTTTTCTCCTTTGTGAGCCTATTGCCTTCTTTTCTTCTGATCATTCTCTGCTATACGCCGATTGGAGATGTCTTCATGAGCTCGGTGATGGGGGCGGATCCAGAACTATCCAAGACTACACTCTATGTCATGCAGTTCTTTCTCTTCAAAACGCTTGTTTTCCCTTGGGTGGACTTTTTGAATGGCTTCCTGATGCTGAAGCGGTTGACGAAGAAAATGCTCATGGCTCAGGTGATGAATATCGTGGCTGCTGTTGTATGTCTCACCCTGCTTGTTTATATGGTTCCGCAGTGGAATGGTACAAACGGGGCCATTGCCGTTTCGATTGGGGAATTGGTCGGTCTTTTCGCTGTGATATATATTGTCCGTAAAGCATCAGGGGCCCTGGGCGAAGAGGCTGGTCTTAAGAAGGAAGCTTGAGGGCTTTCTTCTTTTTGGGTTTTTGAAGGAGACCGTTCCTCTTGGCTTCCATGTACTCTTTGATTTTCGATAGGAATCGTGGTGGGGTGGACTGGTATCGAAATTCATCTCATTTAGAATGGACCGGTGAATTTTATTAGAGAAGTAGTGGGTGTAGGCCTTGCCTCCCTCTGGGGAACACTAGAATTCTTTTAGAAAAGTGAGAGTTGGGAAGAGATCGTTCCTTTCCGCTACAGGCGCTTGCTTTCCAGCGGGGAGGGCGGTGAGCCTCCTCGTGCCTGCGGGGTCTCCCCGCACCTCCTTTTCCGAGGGAGTCAAGCGCCTTCCGCTTCAATGCACTCTTTGGTTTTGAATGAGAGAGCGGTAAGGTAGACCGGTTTCAAAAAACAATTTGTAGAATGATGCCCGGTTCCTTTTTCGCTTCAATGACCTCCTTGCTTCTGGATGAAAGGTTGATAGGGAACCCCCTTGTCAAACCCTTCTGAGTAGAACGTGCAATCCAGTCTAAAGACAACTTTTGTGCAACCCGGTCATTTTAATCTAGCCCTTTTAGTATTACTAATTAATCAAAACTCTACTTTCAGCATCAAAGAGTGAAGTGAAGCGGAGGGTGGCGGACTCCTGCGGAAAAGGCAGGTAGGTGAGACCCTGCAGACGTAGCCGAAGCGGCTCACCACCGGCCCCGCGGAAAGCGGCCACCCGCAGCGAAACGGAACGCTCCCCATATTATCTCACTCAAAGCAAATACATGGGTGAACCATGAGATTTGAACACCATTCTTTCGTCTCCTAAATCATCGTAATCCTAGCAAGCTAGCAGATCCGCCCAAAAAAGTAAGCGTTCTCACGATCAGGAAGCGATGATATAATAGACGGAAACGATCGGAGGAGCCAGGGCATGCAGATCAAACCTATATTCCGAAACTTGAAAATCCGCAACAAAATATTTGCAGTCTCCCTCCTCCTCCTCACCATATTCGGCCTCTTGGGAATCATCAGCTACCAATTCTTCACCAGCATGTACGAAGACAGGATCTCGGAGGAATCGGCTGCCATGCTCCAACTTTCCTCCACCGTCCTCGACGAAGAACTGGCAGGCGTTGAAGATCTATCCTTCCAGGTCATCACGGACGACCAGGTCCAGAAAGATCTCCGCATCATCCAGGATAGCGACGTCAATATTGACATCTATCAGGCGAAAGTCCGCCTTCAGGAACGGCTCCTTTACTTTGCCACCTCAGAACCCTACATCGCCGCCATCCAGGTCATCGACAGTACAGGCTCAAAATACACGTACGGATTCAATACCAAGGTAGAACTTGATAAGAAAGAAATTCTCCCCATCGTCGCTGCCTCCAAAGGGTCCAATGTATGGTCGAAGAATAAAGAAGAGGAAAACATCATTTCCTCTGCGCGTCTCATCCGTTCAAAGGAGAATCTCGAGCTCAAGAAAATGGGCTATTTGATCATATCCGTTGATATGAACAAACTGATCGAGGAAGCCCTTAATTTTTCCCCGAACAAAAACTTCATCATCACCAATGGGGATGAGATCTTCTATCAGAATCCGGATAGTGAAATCGGGCCCATCCGAACGCCAGATGAGGAAAAAGGGAACGGGTATGAGAATGAGCGCGTCAATGGAAAAGATTATATGACCACCTATGTGCATTCGCGCTTTTCCGATCTTACCTATTATCATTTCCTTCCGTTCAGTGATATCACCCAGCAGAATGCCGTCGTGAAGAGTATCATGATCTTCACCTTCATCTCCATGTTCATCCTCTCCATCATCGTAAGCAGGAAGGCGGCAGAATTCATCTCGAAGCCACTCGAGAATTTGTCGAGGAATATGAAAGAAGTGCAATCGGGGAACTTTGAACACGGCCTTGAGCGGACAGAGACAGAAAATGAAGACGAGATCGGTCTCCTTCACTCCAACTTCCGCATCATGATCGATAAGATCAATGAGCTGATCAAGGAAAACTATACAAAGCAGCTTATGATCAAAGAAACCGAGTATAAGGCGCTGCAGGCGCAGATCAATCCACATTTCCTCTACAACACCCTTGATTCCATCAACTGGATGGCGAGGATCAGCCAACAAAAGAAGATTTCCGTCATGGTGGAGGCCCTGGGTAATATGATGAGAAATATCATCAGTAAGAAAGAAGCCCTTGTGACCCTGAAGGATGAGATGGAAATCGTGAAGCATTACGTCACCATCCAGGAATATCGGTTTGAAAATCGATTGAAATTCTCATCCCACAGCTTATTGGATTTGGAGAGCCACTTGATCCCGAAGCTCAGTATCCAGCCAATCGTCGAAAATGCCATGGCCCATGGTCTCGAGGAGATGACCTCCCAGTGCGAAATCAATGTTTATATATATCCGAAGGGCAGGGAGATCGAGATCGTTGTCGAGGATAACGGTCCGGGGATGAGCGAGGAACGCATCCAGGCGATCTACAGGGGAGAGATCCACTCCAAAAGCTCAGGCATAGGACTGAAGAATATCATTGAACGGATCAAGCTCATGTTCGGTGAGGAATACGGGGTCAGGATCGAGTCGACCCCGGGTGTCGGGACAAAAGTGAAGATCATCATACCTTATAGCGGAGGTGAAGGACATGTATAGCGTGTTGATTGCAGATGATGAGCTGAATATCCTGGAGGGGATCGCAGCCCTCGTGCGCTGGGGAGAGTGCGGAACGGAATTGACGTACAAGGCGCATAATGGGGTGATGGCCTACGAGTGGATCCGGGAAAACCCCGTCGATATCGTCATTACTGATATCAAGATGCCAGGGATGAACGGGGTGGAGCTCATCCAGAAGGTTCACGCTATCCATCCCCATATCCGGTTCATCGTCCTCTCGGGTTATGATGAGTTTGAATATGCAAAAGGGGTCATGGAGTATAACGTCAAGCATTATCTTCTGAAGCCGAGCAACGAAGAGAAGATAGAGGAGGCCCTTCAACAAATCGTAGAGGGGCTTGATGAAGAAAAGCAGAAGCAGGAGGTCTATCAGGAAATCCAGCAAAGTCTGTACAGGGTCCTTCCCATCGCTAAGGAACAGTTCCTCAAGGATTACCTTACGGGAAAGACCTATTGGCCGGAAGACTGGGAGCACTACGGGAAGCTCTTTGATCTCAGGGAAGAGACGTACCGGATTCTTGTATTCCATCTTGATGATGATCATGACATCGATGAGCGCTTCGTTTTGAAGGAAGCACTGACGAACGAGCTGTTGAAGCATCACCACATCATCCTGTCCACTATCACCGGAGAGCGCATCCTGCTCCTCATTGAAGGAGAAGCCGCCGGAGAACGGGAGCTCATCGAACATATCAAGGAGTTCAGGAAAGAGTATTCCACATATTATCGTAAAACGTTTACCACGGCTTTAAGTGAACCGAGCACGCCGGAAGGACTGAAAGAAGCATACGGGGAGACGATCTCCTGCTTGTCCCAAAGTTTTTATCTGGGGAATAACAGTATCCTGACGACAAGGGACGTAAGGGATGAGGCCGTCAGCAATGATACCCTCCTTTTTGATCACGATGAGTTCCTCTATATGCTGAAAAGTGGAAACGTGGAAGAGGCCGAGTGCCATCTGAGGCATTTTTTTATCGAGATCGACGAGAAGCGCTATCCCGTCAATGTATTGAAATCCCACTGCATTGAGCTGTTCATGCTCATGATTCGTCAGTCACAAAGGATGGATGATCTCCTCAAAGACGTGATGATCGTCAGCAACCTGGATTCCTTCGAAGAATTGAGGAGTTTCATCGAAAATGCAGCACGTGACATTGCAGGCGAGCGGTTTCAGCGGAATAAGGTCTCACAGAGCAGCATCATCCAGCGCATGATGGACTACGTGGATGAGCATCTATCTGATCCCGACCTCTCCCTCTCTCAGGTGGCCAACGACGTCCTCTATATGAACTCAGACTATATCGGCAAGCTGTTCAAAAAGGAAAAAGGAGAGAAATTCTCCAACTACCTGTTGGATAAAAGAATCCAAAAAGCGGTAGACCTCATGGAACGCAGCGGGGAGATCAAGGTCTTCGAAGTCGCCGAGGCGGTGGGCTTCGGTAATAACCCGAGGTATTTCGGACAGGTGTTCAAGAAGTATGTCGGGGTGACACCAAAGGAGTATTTAAACAGGGAACAGGTTTGATTATGAAGAGAGGGGGGTGATCCATTTGAGGTTGCCTCCTTTTTACATGAAAAATTACTTTGACACATAGAGTAATAAATCGTAAAATTACTCTATGAGATATACCAATGTAAAGGAGCTTCTATAGTAGAACCCTTTTCTGAACGGAGTGAACGATCATTCGAAGCGACAGTATCCGGGGTCATCTGGACTCCATCATCCTGCGTCTGATCTTTGAAGAGGATCAGTATGGATATGAAATTTCAAAGCAGATCAGCGAACGGACCGACGATCGCTTCCAGATCAAGGAGGCGACCCTGTATGCGGTCTTCCAGCGCCTCGAGAAAAAAGACCTCATTGAATCCTATTTCGGTGATGTCTCTCATGGAGGAAAGCGGAAATATTACCGCATCACCACATTGGGCAGGGCCTATTTAAGGGAAGCGGCAGCAGAATGGAAGCAGACGAAAGAAATCATAGATGTGTTCATGGAGGGGTTAAATTGAGGAAGATTCAGCATCATGTAGAGGACTTGTTTGACGATGTGCCCTACAGTGAGAGAACAGAAGCGTTGAAACTGGAAATCATCCAGAACCTTGAGGAAAAGGTCTATGACCTGATGGCAGAGGGCAAGGAAGAAGAAGATGCCATCAACAAAGCCATCGTCGATTTCGGCGATATCAAGGATCTGAAGCGGGAGCTCGGTGTAGGGGAGACCCTGCCCACAGCCAAAAAGGATATGACGAAGATCAATCTCGGCTTTTCCATTTGGGGAAGCGCCTTGATCATCGCCCTCTTCGTGTTCATCAATTTCTACTATACCCCGAAGACCATCTGGTTCGTCTATCCGACATTTGCCATCCTTTGGTGGCCACTCTCCATGTATTATTACAGGCTGAGGAAAAAAGGTGGGCGTAAATGAAAAAGCAGCATATCGCGTATGCCAGTGGGGGAGGTGCGCTCATCGTCATCTTCCTGACGTTGACGAACATCTTTGTACTCCGGCATCCCGACCTCACCTGGACCCTTTACCCGGCATACGCCATGATCCTCTGGCCCGTCTCTGTTTTTTTTACCCGAAAAGGGAGATACAAGGTGTTTTCGTACCTCGTCAGCTTCATCCTTGTCCTGTATCTGGTCATCGAGAACATGAGGACCACGCCTCATTATCCGTGGGCCCTTTATGCCGTTTTCCCCATCATCGGCTGGTCCGTCTTTACCGTACTCGGCAGATGGGCAAGGACCTATGCAGCCTCGTGGATCGGCAGCGCCGTCGCCATCCTGTACTATACGGGACTCAACCTGTTCCTCGAACCGGCCCATCCATGGGCCGTCTACCCGGCCTTCGTCTTCCTATGGTGGCCATTGTCCATGTACTATGCAAAAACGAAGAGGCACCTCGAATTCTCCATCATCGCCTCCATCTACATCAGTGCATTCTTCATCACCGTCAACACCATCACCACCCCCCACGAAATCTGGGCCATCTACCCAATCTTCGCCATCACCTGGTGGCCGCTCAGCATGTACTTTTACTATTATAAGAGGAATGTTGAGTGATGGATCAAGAGGTATAAAATAGTGCTTATTTTAGGCTCCATTGTAGAGGTCTATTCTCTATCAATGGGGTTTTTTTATAGGCACGATACGATTGATCCTTCAGAGTGGATTGGAGCGGAAGGCACTTGACTCCTGCGGGAAGGAGGAAAGCTCGAGACCCCGGAAGCGCAGCTGAGGAGGCTCGACTTCCTCCCCGCGGAAAGCAAGTGCCTGTAGCGGAAAGGAACGGACCGCTTTAGGGATCGATCCCTACAAGTTCGCGGAAATCAACAGCGGTATTAGGTAGTAGAAAAACGTCCCAAGGAAAAAACAAAGTCTGTTTTTTATACAAAGATATCTGAAAATTTTATTTAATCAATTATCCTAATCCATTAAGATAAAACAAGACATAAGAAAACGCTTTCAATATAAAGGGAGGTTCAAAGGGATGAGATGGAAACCGAAAGTAATGAAAACCATGGCACTTGGATTGGTGTTGACGACGTTCCTCGCAGGATGTTCATCTTCAACAGGGAGTTCTTCAGACAGCAAGGACGGCAAGACGAAGGACGGCAAAGTAGAACTGAGAATGACATGGTGGGGCTCTCAAAGCCGTCATGACCAGACACAGGAGATCATCAAGAAATTCGAAGAAGAAAATCCGGATATCAAGATCACTTCTGAATTCACAGGCTTTGACGGATACTTCGAGAAGATGGCCGCTCAGGCAGCCGGGAACAACCTGCCTGATATCATGCAGCAGAACTTCGGGGAGTATCTCAATCAGTACGCCGATAAGAACCTTCTCGCAGACCTCTCTGAATATGTGGAAGACGGCACCATCAACGTAGATGGCGTAAGCGACATCATCATGGATTCCGGGAAGCAGGGAGATAAGGTTCTTGGAATTCCGACAGGGACCAACGCCCTCACCGCATTCTACAATGTCGACATGCTGAAGGAAGTCGGAGTAGAGAACTTGGATGGCAACTGGTCTTGGGATGAGTATATGGATATCGCTAAAAAAGTCCATGAAAAGACCGGTGAATTTGGAACCAGACTCATGGAACCTAAGAACCTATTCGAATATTATTTGAGGGAAAAAGGTCAGAAGCTCTTCAGCGAAGACGGAACGGCTCTTGGCTATAAAGATGATAAGCTGCTGAGCGATTACTTTGAAATGAACAAGAAGATGGTCGACGAGGGAGTAGCACCTGGTTACGACACAATCCAACAGATCAAAGGGGTGGAAGATGAGCTCATCGTTCACGGCAAAGCGCCATTTGATTTCCGTTGGTCCAACCAGGCTACGGCCCTTGACAGTGCAAGTGAACAGGAGCTTGCCATGACCCTTCTGCCGGGTGACAACAACAGGGAAGGGATGTTCTTGAAACCTGCCATGCTCTGGTCAGTCAGTGAAAACTCCAAGCATAAGGAAGAGGCAGCGCGCTTCATCGACTTCTTTACGAATAATATTGAAGTGTATGAAATCGGTGGTTCCGACCGTGGAGTGCCGATCAAAGAAGAGATCCGTAATGAAATGGCCAGTACACTGAGCGAGACGGACAAAAAAGTATTCGATTATATCGAAATGGTGACCGACAACAGTTCTCCGATCGATTCCAACTATCCTCAACAGGCGTCAGAAGTACTAGGTGCCCTGCAGGAAGTGGATGAGCTTGTCATGTACGGTCAGCTGTCACCAAAAGACGGAGCAAAAGAATTCCGCAAGAAAGCAGAAAGCATCCTGGGCAGGTAAGCTTATCCCCATAGCATTTGTTACGGCCCGGCGAACCTGACCGGGCCGCCATTATTCCATCATATTGAAGAAAGGGGTGGACCTTCGTGCTGCCGAATAAATCAGATGATCCGATTCCGGTACTGAGAGAGACTGCCGTTGATCCAAAGCCTATCACCGAATTGAAGCCCACCGGTCCGAAACGGAAGAAAAAATCCGACTATCAGAATGTGACAGGATACTTGTTCATTTCGCCATTCCTTCTTGGGTTCTTCCTATTGACCTTATATCCTATCCTCTATTCACTGTATCTATCATTTACAGACTATGATCTGATGAGTGAGCCGAACTGGATCGGCCTTGACAACTACGTACGGATGTTCACAGGGGATGAAACGTTCTGGCAATCGTTCAAAGTCACCCTCATGTACGCAGGTGTCGCCGTTCCGTTCCGACTCATCTTCGCCCTCCTTGTAGCACTCGCCCTCAATAAGGTGGTCGAAATGGCGGGATTGTATCGTACTCTCCTCTACCTTCCATCCGTCGTCGGTGGAAGCATCGCGGTTTCGATCATGTGGAGGCAGCTTTTCGGGAACGACGGGGCATTCAACTCCATCCTTGCCCTTCTCGGAATTCCGACCCATTCATGGCTAGGTGATCCGAAGACGGCGATCTGGACGCTGATCGTCCTGTACGGATGGCAGTTCGGTTCTTCCATGCTGATCTTCCTTGCAGGGCTGCGGAACATCCCGAAAACCTATTATGAAGCATCAAGTGTGGACGGGGCTTCTCCGATCAAGCAGTTCTTCATCATCACCCTGCCGCTTCTGACACCGGTCATCCTGTTCAATATGATCATGCAGATCATCCAGGGCTTCATGGCCTTCACGCCGAGCTTCGTCGTCACCAACGGCGGTCCGGTGAACAGTACGCTCTTGTACGTCCTGTATATGTATAGAAGGGCATTTGAATACTTCGATATGGGGTATGCATCCGCCATGGCTTGGTTCATGCTCATCATCATCGCCGTCCTGACAGGTCTGATCTTCAAAACATCCAAGCACTGGGTTCACTATGAATCCGATAACAAATAGGGAAGGAGGAAGCGCATATGCAGAATAAGAAACGCACGTTCAAAATCGTCCAGCACACGCTGTTGATTGTGTTCACCCTCATCATGATCTATCCCCTCGTCTGGATGGTCAGCAGCTCATTGAAAGAGAGCTCCAGCGTTTTCGTCAACGCCTATTCACTGATACCTGATGAACTCCATTTTGAGAACTATATCACAGGGTGGGAAGGGTTCGCCGGTATCACTTTCAAGACCTTCTTCATCAACTCGGCCATCATTGCCGTCGTCGCCACGGTGGGAAGCATCATATCCTCCACGATCATTGCCTATGGATTTGCACGGATCAAGTTCAGGGGTAAAAGCATCTGGTTCATCTGTATGATGCTTACCATGATGCTGCCGTTCGAGATGGTCATGATCCCGCAGTATATCATGTTCAACAAATTCGGCTGGATCGATACGTATCTGCCGCTCATCCTCCCGACCTTCTTCGGGATCCCGTTCTTCATCTTCCTGATCATGCAGTTCATCCGGACCATCCCGGTGGAGCTTGATGAGGCAGCGAAGATCGACGGATGCAGCACGTTCGGTATCTTCTTCAGGGTCATTGTGCCACTTGTCGTACCGGCCATGATGACTTCAGCCATCTTCTCCTTCTATTGGAGATGGGATGATTTCATGGGTCCGCTCATTTACTTGTCCACCCCGGAGAAGTATCCGGTATCCCTTGCCCTGAAGCTATTCTCTGACCCGAACTCCGTCACCAACTGGGGAGCGATGTTCGCCATGTCGACGCTCAGTATCATTCCGATCTTCGTCATTTTCTTCTTCTTCCAACGTTACATCGTGGATGGAATCAGTACGAGCGGATTGAAAGGATAATATGAAAAAACTTTAAACGGGAGTGAACGTGGAATGGAAACAGCACTCAATCGGAAGAATGAATTGACATCACCGCTTGCATGGGGGAAGGCAGCCTGTGAATCCCTCATGTCAGCCTACAAGGCGAGTGAACTGCCGCCTGACGGAAAATGGCATTATCATCAGGGAGTATTCTTGGTGAGCATGCTCCAGCTTCGGGAAAAGATAGGGGGAGATGCGTTCTTTGATTATGTGAAGGAATATGTCGATCACAATATCGATGAGAACGGAAACTTCCTCTGGAGCCGCAGGGAATTGGATGCCATCCAGGCTGGCCTCCTTCTCTTCACCCTTGACCGGGAAACGGATGACCCGAGATATAAAATCGCCGCTACGAAACTATTGAATATGTTCCCGACACTCAACCGCACGTCTGACGGGGGCTACTGGCATAAAGACCGCTACCCTTACCAGATGTGGCTGGACGGCCTCTATATGGGCGGTGTGTTCGCCATGAACTATGGGAAGGAATATGGTGATCCATCCCTCCTCGAAATGGTCCTTGAACAGGAGCGTCTCATGAGGAAGCACACGCTTGATGAGAAGACCGGTCTTTACCATCATGCATGGGATGAACAGAAGGTGCAGCCATGGGCAGACCCCGAAACGGGCAGATCGCCTGAATTCTGGGGGAGGGCCATCGGATGGTACGGGATCACCTTTAACGAAATCCTCGATTTCCTCCCGGAAGGACATCATGCGACAGAAGAAATCTCAGGTGCCCTCAGGGATCTTTCCAAAAGTCTGATTTCCTATCAGCATCCTGAAAAGCATCTGTGGTATCAGGTGGTCGACAAAGCCGATGATCCGAAAAACTGGATCGAAACGTCCTGCTCGGCTCTTTTCATCTACACGATTGCAAGAGCCGTGAAATCAGGCGTCCTTGATGAAAGCTACAAAGAGTTTGCCATCAAAGGATACCGCGCCCTTGTGAAGCGGATGAAATTTGACGAGAACGGTCTCTTCATCATGCCGGAAATCTGCATCGGCACCGGGGTGGGGGACTACACACACTACGTGGAACGGCCGGTCATTGAAAATGATCTTCATGGCGTCGGCTCTTTCGTGCTTTGCAGTCTTGAAATGCAGGATATCCTTCCAGAGCTATAGAATGGAATAATGAACAAAGGGGAGGAATGCATAATGAAGAAATATGCCGTATGCGGCGTAAGTAACCGGGCAATCACCATGTTCATCCAGCCAATGCTGAACAACTTCACCCAGCAGGCAAGACTTGTAGCCTTGCTGGATAAAGATCCGAAGCGGTTTGCCGTATGTAAACAGGACCATCCGTCCACCCAGGGAGTACCTGAGTATAAGGAAGATGAGTTCGAACGGATGGTGGAAGAAACGAGACCTGACGTCATCATTGTCGCAGGCCGCGATGACACTCATATCACGTATATTGAGAAAGCGCTTAATCATGATCTTGATGTAATTTCAGAAAAGCCGATGACCACAAACGCCGCCGACAGCCGCAGGGTAATGGAGGCGGAGAAAAAGAGCAAGGGAAAGGTCACAGTCACCTTTAATTACCGGTACAGCCCGTATCACACCAAGATCAAGGAGACTATCCTGTCCGGGAAGCTCGGGCGGATCACGTCCGTCGACTTGAATTGGTATATCGATACGTATCACGGATCGAGTTATTTCCAACGCTGGAACCGTAACCGGGATCATTCCGGGGGACTGTCCATCCACAAGTCAAGTCACCACTTCGACCTCATCAACTGGTGGCTCGACCAGAAACCGGTGGAAGTCTTTGCGTACGGAGATCTGAACTACTACGGGAATGAGAGTGAATACAATCCTGACCAGGTCGACGGGCGTCACTGCCATACCTGCGAGGTGAAGCGGGATTGCTCCTACTATTCCAGATGGAACTCCAGGAGCAACAGCATCACGGTAGAAGACGACCATATCACTTCTGACGAGAAGCGAAAGGAAACGTATACCGGATACCGTCCCGATCAATGCATCTTCGATTCGGAGATTGCCATTGAAGATACGTATACCGCCACCGTCAAGTATGACAGGGGAAGCCTTTTAAGCTATTCCATCAATTTCTCCCTGCCATACGAAGGATATCGACTGGCCATCAACGGAACAAAGGGCCGTCTGGAAACAACGGAATTCCATGCGCCGTCCAGGGTGCCCTTCCCCGTTCCGGAACAGACCATTGACTATTTTCCGCTCTTCGGATCGAAGGAAGTGATCCATGTCGTGAAGAATCAGGGCGGCCACGGCGGGGGAGATCCCCTGATCCAGGAAGATCTTTTCCTCGGGGAAGATCCGCTCCGCCCGTATAAGATCCTATCTGGAAGCGAGGACGGTGCCTATGCGGTCATGACGGGTGAGGCAGTATGGAGATCCGTCAAGGAGCACCGTCCCGTCACGATTGAAGAACTGATGAAGAAAGAACCGATGCACCAATAATGGAACGGAAAAGAGGGATACCATGGAAATGGGACGATTGATCAATGGGGTGTTGAACTTCTGCAGATGGATCACGCACTTTGCCATCTTGAACCTGCTCTGGATCGGCTGTACCCTCCTTGGAGGAGTGGTTTTCGGGATAGGTCCGAGTACAGTGGCGATGTATGCCGTCACCCGTAAAGCGGTCATGGGGGTAGAAGACCTTCCGCTCATCAGGAGCTTTTGGCGTACCTACAGGAAAGAATTCTTCCGTGCCAACGGACTGTTCTTTTCATTGGCGGGCTTCGCACTGCTCTGGTACGTCGACCTTCACTTCTTCCGTCAGATGGAAGGGACGATCTATACAATCATCCAGTACCTGCTCATGCTCATGGGATTCGTCCTGATCATCCTGCTCACGTATATTCTACCGGTCTATGTCCATTACGACCTGAAGTTCTTCCAGACCTTCAAGCAGGCGCTGTTCATCGGTTTCCTACAGCCGGGGAATCTCGTACTCATGATCATTGCGACACTGTCGACCTATTACTTTTTCATCTCATTTCCCGGTTTCATCCCGCTTTTCGGGTTCACATTATTCGTTCATTTGAATATGTGGCTTGCGTATAAAGGCTTCAGTGCAATAGACGATATTAAGTTTAAAAACGAGATTATCCACAGTTGATAGAAAAAAGGATGCTAGCTTGCTAGCATCCTTTTTAAATGCCAAAAGTAATTTGATAGTCTATCATTTCGAGAAAAAATGAAAGATTTTATAGGCTGCTGCATAGAAATGAAATAGGAAGATCAAGAAAAATGAGAACAGGAAAAATGAAACATAGTTTTTTTATGGCTACATAGATTATAATATAAAACGTAATTATTACGATTTGTAAAAAGGGGGGAGAAAAGGTGGGTACACTCAAAACAATCGGACAAGATCTGACTGGACTTTTGTTGTTTGTCGGTCTCGTTATCCTATTCCTTGCCGGTGAGTTCATAGAAATTCCGTCAAGTCTCCTGTCTTCCGGGTTGGCGAATGTCACGACGATCTTCCTTAGCATCCTATTGGAAGCCATCCCGTTCATTCTGATCGGTGTATTTGCTTCGGCTCTGATCCAGGTATTCGTATCGGAGAAGACATTGCAAAGGCTGATACCGAAGCGATTCCCGTACCTGGCCATCTTCCCGGCCGCCATAGTCGGGGCCATCCTTCCGGTTTGTGAGTGTGCCATTGTGCCGGTGGCGAGAAGGCTGATGCGAAAAGGTGTCCCGCCCCATCTGGCCCTTGTCATCATGGTGACGGCCCCGATTTTGAATCCGATTGTGTTTGCTTCGACCTATTATGCATTCCAGCCGGACTGGACGATCGTGTGGGGGAGGATGGTGATCGGTTTCGTGGCTGCCGTAGTGATCGGCGGGGCTTGGTACCGGTTATTCAACAATAGGGATCCTCTGCTGAAAGGAACCGGGCCTCACCAACATCATCATGAGCAAGGAAGCAAACTCATGCTGACGTTGACCCATGCGAGTGATGAATTCTTCGATATGGGAAAATTTCTGATCATCGGTGCCCTTGTGGCAGCCATTTTTCAAACGTTCTTAGATCGTGAGCTGCTGGTGGGGATCGGGTCACACGCCCTGATCGGTCCTGCCGTGATGATGATCTTCGCTTATGTAATTTCTCTTTGTTCGGAAGCAGACGCGTTTGTCGCATCCTCTTTCGGCAGCTTGTTCACCGCTTCATCGCTTTTGGCTTTCCTTGTTTATGGGCCGATGATCGACTTTAAGAACACGTTACTGATGCTGTCGTATTTCAAGAAGAGATATGTCGTGGCGTTCATTCTCATTGTCACCGTCGTGGTCTATGCATGTGCCATGCTGATTGGAATCTTGACGTGAAGGAGGGGGAACCATGAAATCGACCCAACAGTTCCATACATACATCCGTGGGGTGATATTGATCGGCTATGCCTTGCTCCTATTGAAGCTGCTTCTGACATTCAACCTTCAAAACTTCGTCGCACCGAAGATGCATGGGTATTTATATTTTGCGTTAGGCGTCTTCTTCCTTCTGGGTGCGGTTCAAATCATCCGGGGAACCTCAGGATTCCATGCCAAGGGTCAATGCGGCTGTGAAGCCCATGAGGTGCCAAGGGGGTTGGTGCGCCCCTTCGTGGTGAACTCACTGTTTGTTCTCCCGTTGGTCACAGGTTTCCTGCTTCCCGATCAACTTCTGGATGGGTCCGTGGCTGCCAAGCGAGGAGTGAAGGTCGGGAATGGGTTATTCACGTTGACTCCTCATAAAGGAGAAAGATCGAGTGGAAAAGCGGTCGAAGCGGTCCACGGAGGAGAAGCGAGTTTGGATCCCGTCGGGACGTTTCCCCTGGAGAAAGATTATGAGAAATTGAAAGACGTGATCAAACAGAAGGAAAAAATCATTGTAAGGGATGAACAATATATACAGACGCTCAGCGTCGTCGATGAACAGCTCGACTCCTCGATAGGGAAAGAGATCCAGCTTACGGGCTTCATTTACAAGGACGAAGGATTTTCAAAGAATGAAGTGGTCATATCACGTTTCACGGTGACGTGCTGTGTCGCGGATGCTTCAGTTTACGGGATCCTTTCAAGAAGTGAGGATCTCGCAGCCCTCGAACCCGACACATGGGTGCAAGTGAGCGGGATCTTGGATAAGGCAGAATTCAATGGGATGGCGATGCCTGTCATCAAGCATCCCGTCTTTAAAAAGGTGGAACCGCCTGAAAACCCGTATGTGGAAGAATTTTATATCAAAGTCGAATGATGGTATCCCGACCTTGATGGGAGGTCGGGGTATCAAATGACTTATAAATCGTAATTATTACGAAAAAGGAGTGGGTAAGGTGGAATGGATCATTGCAGGGGGCGGCATCCACGGGTGCACCATCGCAACCTATCTGATTAAGGGCAAAGGAATTCCTGCGAGTCAAATCTGTATCATAGATCCTCATAAGGGGCCCATCGAAAAGTGGAAGGACCTCACATCAAGGATTTCCATGCCGTTTTTAAGATCTCCATCCGTCCATCATTGTGATATTCATCCGTTCAGCCTCCATTACTTCAATGATGGGGGATCCGACGTCTTTTACGGGAAATACAAAAGGCCGGGTCTTGATTTCTTCAATCGTCACAGTAAAGCCATTTTCTCCAGCATCGGCTTGCAAGAGAGATGGCAGCAAGGGAGGGTACAAGGGGTCACAAAATCGGGGAACCACTGGGTGGTGGAAACCGATTCGGGATCAGTGGAAGGCAAGAATCTGGTGATTGCCACCGGGATGAATGAAAGGCTCAGTGTGCCCGAGTGGGCCGAGGAGTTGCGATCGAGTCGACCGACCCAAGTAGGGCATATCTTTCAAGAGAAGCTCCCGGTGGTCACTCCTGACATCGCCGTTGTGGGAGGCGGAATCACAGCAGCCCATCTAGTGATCAAGCTTGCTCGGGAACATCCTGGGAGAGTGGTTCAAATCAGCAGGCATCCCTATCGGGTCCATGATTTCGACAGTGATCCGGGCTGGCTCGGTCCGAAGTGTTTGAGAGGATTCCACTCACTCCCTTCGTACAAAAAAAGGAGGCAAGCCATTCACGATGCACGCCATCGCGGGTCAGTGACAAGCGAGCTCAGGCACAGGTTAAGGAGGCTGGAGGACCGTGGTGAGTACCGATTCATCGAGGATGAAGTGAAAGGAAGCGGGGTGGATGGATCGACCCTTTCGCTTTCCTTGAAGCACTCCCGGTGGGAAGGGAAAACACTGTTGCTGGCAACGGGATTTTGCCCAAAGATAATGGAAACGGAGTGGGTCCGTGAACTGGTCAGGAAGGAAGGGCTGGTATGTGCACAATGCGGATTCCCTATCGTCAACGAGCACTTGGAATGGTGCGATCACCTTTATGTATCCGGACCACTGGCCGAACTGGAGATCGGTCCCGTCGCCAGGAATATTGCAGGAGCGAGGAAAGCAGCGGAACGAATCATCGGAAGTATGTAAATGAAAAGGAGAGAGACCATTGAGAATACCAGTAACTGTATTGAGCGGCTATTTAGGATCAGGAAAAACGACGTTATTGAACCATATTCTCCACAACAGGGAGGGTAGGAAGATCGCCGTCATCGTCAATGATATGAGCGAGGTGAATATTGATGCGTCCCTTGTGAAGAAAGAGGGCTTCACCCGGACCGATGAAAAACTTGTGGAGCTTCAGAATGGATGCATCTGTTGCACGTTGCGCGAAGACCTGCTTATTGAAGTCGATCGCCTTGTGGAACAAGGGGACATTGACTATATCGTCATTGAGTCTTCGGGTATCTCCGAGCCGGTGCCTGTCGCCCAGACCTTCACGTATGCCGATGAAGCGACCGGTGTCGATCTGATCGGGAAAACAAGGCTGGATACGATGGTGACGGTGGTTGATGCCAACCGTTTCTGGCACGACTTTGCCAGTGGGGAGACGCTGCTCGATCGAAGTCAGGCAGCAGACGAGACCGATGAAAGGGAAATCGTCGACCTGCTGATCGACCAAATCGAGTTTGCCAACGTCATCCTCTTGAACAAAACCGATCTGGTTGCGGAGGAGTCTGTCAATGAGCTAAGGGCGGTCCTGAGGAAGCTCAATGCAGATGCCAGAATCATCGAATCCAGCCATGCAAGGGTCGACCTTGAAGAGGTGTTGAACACACATTCATTCCAATTCGAGTCCGCCAGCCAAAGTGCAGGATGGATCAAGGAGCTACAGGAAGAGCATGTCCCTGAAACGGATGAATACAACATCTCGTCCTTTGTCTATAGGCGGGTGAGGCCGTTCCACCCTGGTCGCTTCATGGAATGGCTTGAAGGGTGGCCGGAAGAGGTTGTAAGGGCAAAGGGCTTCTTCTGGCTTGCAAGCCGCAACGATACTGCCGGCCTTCTTTCACAAGCGGGTCCATCCATCATGATCCAAGGGGCTGGCCCATGGATTGCGACCTATCCAGAAGGTGAAATCCGCGAGCTTCTTGAAGAGGAAACCGAGCTCAAGGAAAAGTGGGATCCAGAATACGGGGATCGTATGACCGAGCTCGTCATGATCGGTATGGATATGGACCGTCACCAAATCGAGGGTTCCTTGGATCGTTGCCTTCTCACAGATGATGAGATGGGAATGGACTGGATGCAGTTCAACGATCCAATTCCTTCCTTCGTTATTCAATACTGAATGAAGAAAAGCCTGATCCCATTAAAAGGATCAGGCTTCTGTTGATTTATTTTATTGTTGGAGTCAGTTCTGGCACGACCCCTTCAAGTTCTTTCTTTACAATAGCGGCGATTTCCCGCGCTCCGTCTTTATTAAAATGCGTGTTATCCATGGCGCCGTCTGGAAAATTGGGATGCGGGTCTATCCACATATAGAGCGCTTTGGACCGGATCGGACCCAACGTATCCAGGAGCTTCAAGCTCTTCTTGTGAAGATCGATGACAGGGACGGATTGTTCCCGTGCAAGCTCCTTCATCGCTGCAGGGTAATCCCCGTGGGTGTCCAGCACAGTACCGTCGCTTCCGAATTTACTTCTCGCCACGGGCGTTATGAGGACCGGATGCGCTTTCTTTTCTTTTGCGGTTTCGATATAGCGGAGCAGATACTCCTTATAGGTGGTGAAAGGATCCGTGAATCGTCCATCCTGCTTGCTGTCATTGTGACCGAACTGGATGAAGAGATAATCCCCTTCAGCGATTTCATTTTCGATCACATCCAGTCTTCCTTCATCGATGAAGCTTTTGGAGCTGCGTCCGTTAGCGGCATGATTCCGGACCGAGATGCTCGAATCCAGAAAGGCCGGGAATTGTTGCCCCCAACCGGCTTGTGGAGCAGAAGTTTCAGGGTAATCCGCTACAGTTGAATCACCTGCAAGAAAAATGGAAAATGACATGGTTTCTCCTCCTAATGGTTGGATGGTGGACGGCAAGAATCCGTCACTTTGAGCTCAGGTTCCAGGAATAGGACCTTTTCTATATCATCTTCATTGATGACATCCATCAGGACATCTGTCAAGCGTAACGTGATGTGATCCAGTGGGACCCCGACCGTCGAGAGGGGGATGGGGGTATCGTTTTCATCTGGAAGGTTGTCGTAGCTGATGATGGAAAGGTCTTCCGGGACCTTGATTCCGCACTCTGCTGCAGCCCTCAGGATCCCCTTGGAAAGATCATGACTCCCGCTGATGATTGCCGTGGGACGTTCAACGCTTTGGAGGACCTCCTTGGCCGCGACGTACCCATCATACGGTTCAAGCTTCGGAACGTCCACGATCTGGTGTGCGAAACCGGGGAGTCCCAGTCCTTCCGCTGCCAGTTTGAAGCCCTTCGCTTTTTCATCCTGAATCGGTTTATCCAGGACCCCGATATAGCTGATGAACCGGTGACCAATGGAGGAAAGATAATTGGTCGCCATATAGACGGCCTTTTTCCGCTGGACGTCTACCGTCGGCGATGCGCTTCCTTTATCGGCAATCCCGTATGAGACGACGGGAACCGCCGATGGTGTATCAGCTTGGAGCTCCGGATTGTCATCAAAACAAAGGATGGCATCCACCTGATAGCGGTTGAAAAGATTGATGGCGAATTCTTTATCGTTGATGGAGATCAGGGTCGTATACGAGAGCTGCTCCAGCTGTGTATTCAAGCGGGTGATGAGGGAAGAGTGGGCGGTCCCTTCGATGGTCGGCCAGATGATCCCGATTGTATGGGACTTCTTCGAGACCAGGCTCCTCGCCGCTGCGTTCGGTTGATATCCGAGCTCCATGGCGATTTCGGTGATCCGCTTTTTCGTCGGTTCCTTGACAAGTGGGCTGTCCCGCAATGCTTTTGATACGGTGGAAAAGCTCACCCCCGCCGCTTTTGCTATATCTTTGATTGTGACTCCCATGGTAACCTCCAGCACTATGATGTTTTCATTATATCTCTCTGTCGGTTGTCGATACAACTCTTCATTGACAGAAAAAAGGAATGATACTATGATAATAACAACGTTGTTATTTTGTCAACAAGAGGGGGAGAATGGGATTGAACAGTTCAACGATCGTCATTCATGAACGGGACAATGTCCTGATTGCACTGAGGGATTTTGAAGCAGGGGAACGCGTGGTGGATGGCGACAGGGAAGTCGTCCTGAGGGAAGCCGTACCGGCCGGACATAAAATTGCAAGGGAACCGATCCAGAAAAATGAAAACGTTATCAAGTTCGGTATGCCGATCGGGAGGGCGTCAGAGCCGATCGACCGCGGAGATTGGATTCACACCCACAATGTGGTGACCAACCTCAAAGGGACGCTGCAGTATGACTACAAGCCCACAGATGACAAAATCGTACCGAAGCCGTCGACCAAAACCTTTCAAGGATATATCAGGGAAAACGGGGAAGTCGGGATCCGCAATGAAATCTGGATCATCAACACGGTGGGCTGCATCAATAAGACTGCGGAAATGGTGGCAAAGATGGCCGGTGATCAATTCGAAGGCATCGACGGGGTGCACAGCTTCTCTCATCTCTTCGGGTGTTCCCAGCTTGGGGACGATCTTCATAATACCCAGAAGATCCTGAGCGGCCTCGTCCACCACCCAAATGCTGCGGGCATTCTCGTCATGGGTCTCGGCTGCGAGAATAATTACATTGAAGAATTCAAGAAGGTGATTGGCGATTATGACCCACGGAGGGTGAAGTTCATCGAAGTCCAGAGTGCCGATGATGAAATCTCCGAATCTCTTGAACTCATCGAAGAGCTTGCCGACTATGCGAAGACATTCAAACGTCAGGAAGTACCCCTTTCAAAGTTGAAAGTAGGATTGAAGTGCGGCGGATCGGACGGCTTCTCCGGCATTACCGGGAACCCGCTCGTCGGAGCATTTTCCGACAGGCTCATCTCGGAAGGAGGAACCACCATCCTGACGGAAGTACCCGAGATGTTCGGGGCGGAAGAGATCCTCATGAGCCGGGCCAAAAATGGAGGGGTGTTCGAAAAGATCGTCGACCTCGTCAATGACTTCAAGGAATACTTCCTGAAGCATGGACAGAACGTCTATGAGAATCCATCTCCAGGGAATAAAAAAGGCGGAATCACGACCCTTGAAGAAAAGTCCCTCGGAAATATCCAAAAAGGCGGGTTCGGGGAGATTGCCGATGTCGTTGCCTACGGGGACCGCACAAATGGTGAAGGCCTTCATCTCGTCCAAGGACCGGGAAATGACCTCGTTTCCGTCACCGCCCTCACGGCTGCAGGTGCTCATATCGTCCTGTTCACCACGGGACGGGGAACCCCGTTCGGAGGTCCTGTACCGACAGTGAAGATCTCCACCAACTCAGCCCTTGCCCAGAAGAAGACGAATTGGATCGATTTCAATGCGGGACAGCTCATCGAAGGCAGGGGAAAGGAAGAGCTCGCCGACGAGTTCTTTGATTACATCACGATTCTCGCATCAGGGGAAGCGCGCACCCATAATGAACGACTGGGATTCAAGGAGATTTCCATTTTCAAAGACGGCGTCACGCTGTGAGAGGGAGGATTTTGTATGAAGCTTAGTAAAGAAGTACCCAACAGCTCATCCTATCAGCATCTTCCGGCCAAGGTCCTGCAGATCGGGGAAGGGAATTTCCTCAGGGGATTCATCGATTGGATGATCCAGGAAATGAACAAACAGGGCGTTTTCAACGGATCCGTCATCGCCGTGCAGCCGACGCCCCACGGAAAGGTGCTGCCGAAGCTCGCCGCACAGGATTATCTGTACACGGCGGTCTTGAGGGGCCGTAAGAATGGAGAGACCGTCGATTATCATGAAGTCATCTCATCCATCAGCGGGGGCATCAACCCCTATTCAGACTGGCCTGCCATGAAGCGGGCGGTGGAATCTGCCGACCTCCAGATCATCGTGTCCAATACGACGGAAGCCGGCATCGTCTACCAAGAGGAGCCGTATGAAGGTGATGTTTCGCCCCTTTCGTATCCCGGAAAACTTGCTGCCCTCCTGCACCACCGGTTCACGCATTACGAGGGAGCAGGGGATAAAGGGTTATACATCCTGCCGTGTGAATTGATCGAGGAGAATGGAAAGAAGCTCAAATCCATCGTGCATAGGGTAGCGGAAGACTGGGGATATTCAGAGGCCTTCTTTGAATGGCTTGACCACTCGAATGTATTCTGCGACACGCTCGTCGACCGGATCGTCACCGGTTTCCCCCGGGGGCAGGAAGCCGAATACCGAGAACGTCTCGGCTATGATGATGAGCTCATCACAGTAGGCGAACCATATCACCTGTTCGCCATCGATGCCGATGAACGATTCAAGGAAATCTTCCCCCTCCACAAAGCCGGCCTCAATGTGAAGTGGGGCGGAGTCCAGGAACAGCGGGACTTGAAGGTGGGACTCCTCAACGGTCCCCATACCCTCATGACACCCGTCGGATATCTGGCGGGGGCTGACACAGTCCTGGATGTGATGACCACCCCTTCCCTTCGCTCCTTCGTTGAGCAGGGATTCCTGGACATCCAGGAGGCCCTTCCAATGAAAGAAGAAGTCAAGAAGGAGTTTACGTCAGGAGTCGTGGACCGCTTCTTGAACCCTTATAATAAGCATTTCCTCCTCGATATCGGCATGAACTCATTTTTTAAGTACACATCGAGGCTTTTGCCCCGATTGAAGACCCATGCCGTTCGTGGGGAACTTCCTGAAACATTGGTTCTCGCCCTCGCTGCCCTGCTCGTATACTACAAGCCGATTCGCACCACTGAAAAAGGGCTGATAGCTGAAAGAGGCGAGGAAGAGTATGAGACGCGGGAAAACCCGGTAGTAAACACCCTCCTTCTTGACACGTGGCAGGCCATTGAGGAAGGTAGGATCACCATCCTTGCTGCTGTCCGTTCCATCCTCAGCCGTGAGGACATCTGGGGAGAAGATCTTGACGCAATGAATGGGCTCGCAGAACGGGTGGCTGCTCATATCGAAACGATCCTGATCGAAGGAATGGCCGCTGCCGTTAAAAAAGTAGTTGGGAGCGGTTCGGTAAAATCATAGAATGCTATAGGAAAAGACGCTCATTTGCTGGGCGTCTTTTCATGTTTGGACAAAACACGCTCGTCTAATTCTTCCGGGACACGCATACATTTCTCTATAGGCATGTCCGGGGGAGGAATTGTGAGAATGACAATGATCGGAGAATTGGTGACACTTATGCTGATGGCCTTTGCGCTTGGGATGGATGCATTCTCGATCGGCATCGGGATGGGGATGTTCCAGCTTAGGCTTAGGCAGATCCTATATATCGGTATCGTGGTCGGCATATTCCACGTGTGGATGCCGCTGCTCGGGATGATGACGGGGAAGTTCCTTTCCAACACGTTCGGGACATTTGCTACATATGCAGGAGGGATCCTCTTAATTGTTCTTGGGATCCAGATGTTCCTTTCGAGCTTCAAGGAGGAGGAGACCACGCTCGTTTCACCCGTGGGATTCGGCCTCGTCCTATTTGCACTGAGCGTCAGTCTCGACAGCTTCTCTGTCGGACTGAGCCTTGGGATCTTTGGAGCAAGAACCGTTGCCGCCGTCGCCTGTTTCGGTTTCGCCGCCACTGTCCTTACATGGGCAGGACTTCTCATTGGGAGGCGATTCCAAGGGGTCCTCGGCACCTACAGCGAAGCACTTGGCGGAAGCATACTGTTCTTATTCGGCATCAAGTTGCTTCTTCCTTTTTGAAGTCCCTGTGTGGGGCTTTTTCTTGTTGGTAGCTTGATAAAATGTATGCCGCTGCGGGCGACCACTTCATTGCAGGTAGGGGGATCTATAGATGGTATCAGAGTGTGTGGATGCTGGAGTGGTTCGTTTCATTTCGCTGCGGGCGGCCGCTTTCCTGCGGGGAGGCAGTTGAGCCGCTTCGGCTGACGCCTGCAGGGTCTCAACCTTGCCTCTGATCCACGCTGGAGTCTGCCGCCCTCCGCTTCATTACACTCTTTGGAGGATATAAGCTTAAAGTTCTGGAGGGAGAGGGGGAAAGGACTGGCTGGAAGTAGATTTATATTTTCAAGGCATAGAGGTGAATCTCTAGATGGTATCAGAGTGTGTGGATGCTGGAGTGGTTCATTTCGCTTCGGTCGACCGCTTTCCTGCGGGGAGGCAGTTGAGCCGCTTCGGCTGACGCCTGCAGGGTCTCAACCTTGCCTCTGATCCACGCTGGAGTCGGTCGCCCTCCACTTCACTACACTCTTTGGAGGGTATTAGCGTCAATAGCTTATCATCATTTTAAGGTTGAAGTGAGATTCCATTTTAAATCTTTATTCAAAGAGTAAAATCCATCCTTGGAGTCTTAACCTCTTTCTAAATAAGAGCAAAGTAGTTGGCTTCCAAACGCATCAAAAATTTTATACAATTCTCGTGAAGAATTTAAGTCCACTCTCTACCAAGAGTGAAGTGAAGCGGAGGCCGCCTGACTCCAGCGGGAAAAGAGGAAAGGTCGAGACCCCGCAAGAATGAGGAGGCTCGACTTCCTCCCCGTGGAAAGCAGGCGGCCGCAGCGAAACGGAACGTCCAGTCTGCGGCCGTCATGAGGAAGAGAATCATGCAGATTCATCCAGCTGAGACCAAAGGGAGCCATCCAAACTTGCAAAGGCCAACATCCATGCTATCCATGTCTTATCCTAGATCAAACAATCCCATGAAGAAAAACTACATTTCCACCTCCGCCATGAAACGCTCCAACCGAATAAGCATGAATGCTCTTTGTCCAAATTGGAAATTAATTTATAATAGGTAACAAGGAGGATGATCCAATGAATATTCTATTTATCTGCACAGGAAACACCTGCCGAAGCCCTATGGCTGAAGCAATCCTGAAGCATAACAACCACGAAGGAATCCAAGTGAAATCCGCAGGCGTATTTGCCATGGACGGAGCAGATGCCTCAATTCAAGCTAAAGAAGTGCTAAAAGAGAACGATATAATACATAAGCACCAATCCAGCTCCATCACACGTGAAAAACTGGACTGGGCTTCATATATTTTCACCATGACACAGGGCCATAAATGGGCGATCGTAGATCAATATCCCCATATAGCCGATAAGATCTTCACGCTGAAGGAATACGTCCTTGAGGACCCGGAAAACCTTGATGTTTCCGATCCGTATGGAGGCAGCGTTGAAATCTACCGGCATACATACAACGAACTGGATTCCTTGATCGGTCAGTTAATGGACAAACTGGAGCGTGAGTGAAGCAGACAGGGAGAGAGAAGGATGGCTAAAGGGAAAGGCTCCAAGAAAGGTCTCAGGAAGAAGATTGTACTATTCACCACACTTCTGGCAATCATCACGTATACGACGAGTGCCGCGTTCATTTATTTCATTAAACCGACATTTGCATCTGATGTAAGTGATTTCTGGTTTACCCTCGCTACTCTTGGAATGGGGATTTTCTGGTCGGGGTTCCTTGCGTATCTTGCAGCAGGGTATATCGATAAGCCTCTGCAACGATTGGAACAAGCGGCTTTGAAAGCGGCGGATGGGGACATTTCTACAGAAGTGGAACTGTCGAAATCCGATGACGAGATCCGCTCCCTCGGGATGGCGTATAACAAGATGCTGCATAATCTGCGGGAAATGGTGGCGAGCATCGACGAGAATTTCAGCAAGACCAATACGTATGTACAGGAGCTTTCCGACGCATCCGAACTTGCCTCCACTCAAGCCAATTCCGTATCCAGGACGATCAGCGAAATCTCTGCAGGTGCAGAAAGTTCAGCAGCGGCCATCCAGACAACGGCGGAATCCGTTGAAGATGTCATCCGCATTGCGCAGGAAGTACAGGATCATTCCAAATCATCTGAGAAGCTGTCGGCAACCATGGTGGCAGAATTGAATGAGAGTAAGGATGTCATCCATTCACTTGTAGAAGGAATCAACCGATTGGCTTCAGGGAATGAATCGTCCCTTGAAGCTGTGAAGCGACTCGAGGGCCACGCCCGGGAAGTCGAGCAGATCATCCAGCTTGTGGGGGACATTGCCAACCAGACCAATCTGCTTGCTCTGAATGCATCCATCGAGGCGGCAAGGGCCGGGGAGCACGGTAAGGGATTTGCGGTTGTTGCGGAGGAAGTACGTAACCTGGCTGATGAGAGCGGAAAAGCAGTGCAGGGCATTTCAGGATTGATCCAAAACATCCAGACCGAGGTCGGACTGGTAGTCGGTAAGATTACAGATCAAGTGACCACCGCCAATAAGGAAGCGGATAAAGGTGAACAGACCAATCGGGTCATCCAGAATATGACCAAAAGCATCCATGAAGTCGTCGATTCCGTCAAGACGATCTCTGTCCTCGTGGATGATCAGATGAAGAGCATCCAGCTCACGTCCAATCAATCTCAGGAAGTAGCGGCGATTGCAGAGGAAACATCCGCCGGAGCGGAAGAAGTGTCTGAAGCAACGAATGAGCAGGCAGGCGTCATGAAGAACGTGGAAGAGCTCGCCCATCAATTGAAATCACAGGCGGAGTCACTCAAAGGAACTATTACAAAATTCCATCTTTGATCCAAAAAGCACGGGGGTTCCCGTGCTTTTCCTATATAACGAAAAAAACAATTCAATTCCTTTATATAATGGGGTGCCTGTGGCAAAATAGAAGGAAAGAATGAATTGGGGGAGAACAGATGAAGATCGCAATTGCATCCGATCACGGCGGTGTGAATATCCGTGAAGAAATAAAATCATTGATGGATGAGCTTGGCCTTCAGTATGAAGACTTCGGTTGCGAATGCGGCACATCCGTGGATTATCCGGATTATGCACTGCCGGTTGCCGAAAAAGTGGCCAATGGTGAATTCGATCGAGGGATCCTCATCTGCGGAACCGGCATCGGAATGAGTATTTCTGCGAATAAAGTAAAAGGGATCCGCTGTGCCCTTGTACACGACGTGTTCAGTGCCAAAGCAACACGTGAACATAATGACAGCAATATCCTTGCCATGGGTGAGCGCGTCATCGGACCGGGACTTGCACGTGAAATCGCTAAAACTTGGCTCCAGACTGAATTTCAGGGTGGCAGGCACTCAAACCGCATTGGAAAGATCACAAGCTACGAAGAGAAGTGAGGAGAGGTCATCATGGATCACACCCAACTGAAGCAAGCGTTTCAGACTATTCTTCAGGAGTTTCATGATCAGGTTCCACTCAGAAGAGGACAGGTCCTCGTCATCGGCTGCTCTACCTCCGAGGTGATGGGGGAAAAGATCGGTACGGCAGGGACCATCGATACGGCTGAATTGATCTATGAAGAGCTAAAAGAGTACGCGGATAAATCAGGCGTATCCCTTGCCTTTCAATGCTGTGAACACTTGAACCGGGCGATTGTCATCGAACGAGAAACGGCTGAGACGAAAAATCTTGACGAAGTCACGGTCGTACCCGTGAGGAAAGCGGGTGGCGCCATGGCCACTCATGCTTATCATCGCTTTCAGGATCCCGTCATCGTTGAGCATATCAAGGCCGATGCGGGCATCGACATCGGTGATACCTTCATCGGTATGCATTTGAAGCACGTGGCCGTTCCGGTCCGGGTCAGCGTGCGCAGTCTCGGACACGCCCACGTGACCCTTGCGAGGACCCGACCTAAACTGATCGGTGGGAACCGTGCGGTCTATGAGTGAAAAGCACCCTTTTTCGGGTGTTTTTTTATGTGAACACACCTTTTTTCTCAGAAGGGATTTTGTGTAAAACCGAACATTTTTAATAAATGCTTCTTTTTATTTCGCTTTTAGCTCAATCATGTTAGAATGTGATTGAATGAATCAAAGCCCGGTAGAGCCGGGTCCATGAATTGAAGGAGGATACGTATGAGTAAGATTGCCAAGCAAGATCCGGAACTTTATGCATCGATTCAGGAAGAATTGGAACGTCAGCGTACAAAGATCGAGTTGATCGCGTCAGAGAACTTTGTCAGTGAAGCAGTCATGGAAGCCCAGGGCTCCGTGTTGACGAATAAGTACGCAGAAGGATATCCCGGCCGTCGCTATTATGGTGGGTGCGAGCATGTCGATGTGGCTGAAAACTTCGCCCGCGACCGTGCAAAAGAACTCTTCGGCGCAGAACACGTCAATGTTCAGCCTCACTCGGGTGCCCAGGCCAACATGGCAGTTTACTTTACCATCCTCGAACAGGGAGACACAGTCCTTGGTATGAACTTGTCCCATGGGGGTCACCTCACTCACGGCAGTCCGGTGAACTTCAGTGGGGTTCAATACAACTTCGTGGAGTACGGCGTAGATGAAGAGAATCAATTGATAAATTATGAAGATGTACGTCAGAAAGCACTTGAGCATAAGCCGAAGCTCATCGTTGCTGGAGCCAGTGCATACCCACGCAAAATCGATTTCGCCAAGTTCCGTGAAATCGCCGATGAAGTAGGTGCCTACCTCATGGTGGATATGGCTCACATCGCGGGCCTTGTGGCTGCAGGACTTCACCAGAATCCTGTACCATATTCCGATTTCGTTACGACAACCACACATAAAACGCTTCGCGGACCACGTGGCGGCATGATCCTATGCAAAGAAGAGTTTGCCAAGAAAATTGACAAATCCATTTTCCCTGGTATCCAAGGGGGTCCATTGATGCACGTCATCGCGGCAAAAGCTGTGGCATTCGGTGAGGCACTGCAGGATTCGTTCAAAGAGTACGCTCAAAACATCATTGATAACGCAGCCCGTCTTGGAGAAGGCCTTACGAAAGAAGGAATCAACCTTGTTTCCGGAGGATCTGACAACCATCTATTGCTGATCGACCTGCGCTCATTGAGCCTGACAGGAAAAGTGGCTGAGAAAGTCCTTGATGAGATCGGCATCACCGTGAATAAGAATACCATCCCGTTCGATCCGGAAAGCCCGTTCGTTACAAGTGGTATCCGTATCGGTACAGCAGCCGTTACATCCAGGGGCTTCAGTGCAGGAGAGATGGACGAGATCGCGTCGATCATCGCCCTTACACTGAAAAACCATGAGGATGAAACCAAACTGGAAGAAGCACGCAAGCGTGTAACGGATCTTACCAGCCGATTCGAATTGTATCCTGAGCAATAATGTGCAAGCCCCTTTGATCTTAACGGTCAAGGGGCTTTTTGCTGGACTGATAGAATCATAGAACATGTAGAATATGTAACGATTCGATTACACCCTGAATCCCGTGTTGCTCTTCAAAACGCTTTTATGTACAATTATCAGAGGTGTAAAGGAAGTCTACCGCTTATTTACATAAATCAAACTTAAAGGAGAGAGTCGAGTGGGAAAAGTATACGTATTTGATCATCCATTGATCCAACATAAGTTAACATTCATCCGTGATAAAGAAACGGGTACAAAGGAATTCCGCGAGCTGGTGGATGAGGTTGCCACACTCATGGCATTCGAAATCACACGCGACCTGCCCCTTGAAGATATCGAGGTTCAAACGCCGGTAAGCCCTGCACAGGCAAAGACCCTTGCAGGAAAGAAACTGGGGATCGTACCGATCCTGCGTGCAGGACTGGGCATGGTTGACGGGATCCTGAAGCTGATCCCTGCAGCCAAAGTAGGTCACGTCGGCCTTTACCGCGACCCGGAAACCCTCAAACCGATTGAATACTATGTAAAACTCCCAAGTGACGTAGAAGAGCGCGATTTCATCCTCGTCGATCCGATGCTTGCAACTGGGGGGTCTGCCGTCGAGGCAATCAATTCCCTTAAGAAGCGCGGTGCCCAAAGCATTCGTTTCATGTGTCTTGTTGCATGTCCTGAAGGTGTCGAAGCCATTAAAGAAGCGCATCCTGATGTGGATATCTACATTGCGGCCCTAGATGAAAAGCTCAACGAAAAAGGCTATATCGTACCTGGTCTTGGTGACGCAGGAGACCGTCTATACGGAACGAAATAAGAAGGGTGATGAAATCATTGGCCAATCCGATCAAGGTGATGACCATTTTTGGGACAAGGCCGGAAGCCATCAAGATGGCACCCCTTGTCCTTGAACTGAAGAAGTATCCGGAAAGCTTTGAAACAATCGTGACGGTTACCGCCCAGCATCGTCAAATGCTGGATCAGGTCATGTCCATCTTCGATATCAATCCTGATCACGACCTGAACATCATGAAGGACCGGCAAACATTGATTGATGTCACGACCCGTGGTCTCGAAGGGCTGGATCGTGTCATGAAGGAAGCCAAGCCCGATATCGTTCTTGTGCATGGGGATACGACGACCACCTTCGTGGCGAGTTTGGCAGCCTATTATAATCAGATTGCCGTCGGTCATGTCGAAGCCGGCCTTCGTACCTGGAACAAGTACTCGCCATTCCCGGAAGAGATGAATCGCCAGCTGACTGGTGTCATGGCTGATCTTCACTTCTCTCCTACAGACAAATCGGCGCGTAACCTTCTGGAAGAGAACAAGAAGGAAGAGAGCATCTTCATAACAGGGAATACGGCCATCGATGCTTTGAAGACGACGGTCAAAGAAGATTATCACCATGAAGTCCTCGATCGAATCGGATCAGATCGCCTAGTATTGTTGACGGCGCATCGTCGGGAAAACCTCGGACAGCCGATGAGGAATATGTTCCGTGCCATCAAGCGCCTGGTGGAAGAACAGGAAGATATCCAAGTGGTATATCCGGTGCACTTGAATCCTGCTGTACGTGAAGTGGCGGATGAAGTGTTGGGCCGGGATCCCCGCATTCATTTGATCGAACCACTTGATGTCATCGACTTCCACAACTTTGCCTCCAGGGCCCACTTGATCCTCACCGATTCCGGCGGGGTTCAAGAGGAAGCGCCATCCCTTGGAGTGCCCGTCCTTGTGCTTCGTGATACGACGGAGCGCCCGGAAGGAATCGAAGCAGGTACGCTGAAGCTTGCAGGAAATGAAGAAGAGAACATTTACAAGCTAGCCAATGAACTTCTCACCGATCCTGAAGCCCACAGCTCCATGTCAAAAGCGGCCAACCCGTACGGAGACGGACTGGCTTCATACAGGATTGCCCAGGCGATCCGCTATCACTTCGGTCATCTTGAAGATCGACCAGACTCATTCTCTCCAAATGAATGAATATAATATAGAAGGTACACGCTTGCATGCGTGTACCTTTTTTCTTTTTCGCAAAAAAATAGGCACAAACCAGTAGTTTCCTCTTTTGTCTTACCGAAATCTGTGGTATCTTAATGCTCGGGTAGTTTGCTCAGTGGTGAGCAATGTTGAGTGGAATGAATAGTTAAGTAGGATAAATGAATACATAGTGAATGATTTATGTTGTTGTGAATCGCATCAGAACAAGCTCCTTCCTCTTTTCTTATTTTGTGTTTAAAATGTGAACAATATTGGAACACTAGGATAGGTTGTGGACTTTTTACTTTGTACGCATTGACATTGATTTTACCCTATTGTATGCTTACAAAGGATATAGAATGGTAAGGTTTTCACAAAAACTTCCACAGAATGAAAACGGTTTTATATCTATATTTTTCCACTATAATTCCTGTGTGGGGATGACACTATGCGTCAACCAAATCGACGCCCGTATCAAGCGATGGCCTTGTATTCTGCCATTCTGTCTCAGCTGGTTGGTTCCATGTTAATCGGAATCTTCGGGGGGAGATGGTTGGATGGATTATGGGACACCAAACCACTATTCTTAATCATTGGACTGCTTCTCGGGTTAACAACAGGAATCTACACTATGCTTCGTACAGTCCAACATTTCTTTTCGGGAGATTAATGTTAATGCCAGAACTTCAAGAGCTCTTTAACAGGCATCGGAAGTACATACTTTTCCTCCTTTCCTTTTACGTCCTCGGTTGGGGTTTCACTTCCTATCAGTCTATTTTCCTTGGGCTCATCTTAGGGACAAGCGTAAGTCTGTTCAGCCACTGGCTGATCATGAGGAGAACGTTGCGCTTCGGAGATGCCGTCGTGGCAGGTCATAAGGTCCGGTCATTAGGTACATTCTCAAGGATGGCGGGTGCTGCATTCGTGGCGATCATCGCGATTAAGTATCCTGAATATTTCCATTTCTTGAGCGCGGTCATTGGATTAATGACAATTTATATTGTTATTATGATAGATTATTTTATTCAGCAGCTACAGCCACATAAATAGCGGGGAAGAGAGGTGAATTTCATTGCAACATGAAAATCCTACAGCTGAATTTTTGGGCCTTACATTCAACCTGGCGAACGTATTGATGATGACGGTGGCGACCGTGATCGTGTTCCTGATCGCCGTGTTGTGTACCCGCAGACTGGCGTTAAAGCCAACGGGCGCCCAGAACTTCATGGAATGGGTTATGGATTTTGTGAAGAACATCGTGAAGAGTAATATGGATTGGAAGACTGGAGGTCGCTTCCATCTGTTGGGTCTTACTCTGCTCATGTACATTTTTGTATCAAATATGCTTGGCCTTCCGTTTTCAATCGTGATCGACCATGAACTCTGGTGGAAATCTCCAACAGCCGATCCGATCGTCACGATGACACTGGCCGTAATGGTTGTTGTGTTGACTCACTACTACGCCATCAAGATGAAAGGCTTCAGTGAGTATGGTAAAGACTTCTTCAGACCGATGGGTTTCTTATTCCCGCTTAAGATCATTGAAGAATTTGCGAACACCCTCACATTAGGTCTTCGTCTTTACGGTAACATCTACGCCGGTGAGATCCTGCTTTCACTATTGATCACAGGACTCGCTCACCAGGGAATCGGCGGCTTTATCGGAGCCATCATCCCGACGCTTGCCTGGCAAGGATTCTCGGTTTTCGTCGGATCCATCCAGTCATTCATTTTCGTTATGTTAACGATGGTCTATATGTCTCATAAAGTTAGTCATGACCATTAATATATACCCTGTTCTTATTGAACAAAACAAATCAAATTTAGATTTTTATACATTAAAGGAGGAAAATTAGAATGGGTCTTTTAGCAGCAGCAATTGCAATCGGATTAGCAGCACTAGGTGCAGGTATTGGTAACGGTCTTATCGTGTCACGTACAGTAGAGGGAATCGCTCGTCAACCGGAAGCCCGCGGTATGCTTCAAACAACAATGTTCATCGGGGTTGCATTGGTTGAGGCGATTCCTATCATTGCGACAGTTATCGCGTTCATGGTATTGGGTCGATAATAATAGTTTCAGATGGCGAAGATCATTCGATGAGAACCTTCGCCATTCCTTTATGTAAAGTAACATCCTGACTTGGAATGAAAGGTCGGGCGGTCCTTTGACCTCTCAGGGGATGGGGGCGTCACGGCCATTAAATAAGGCAGTACCATATAAGGCATTGACTCTTGAAGGGAGTGAAACCGCGTGCTATCAAACGCATTTGTCCTTGGAGCCGGAGGAGGCTTCACAGGTGGAGATATTATAGTACAGCTAGTCCTGTTTCTAGTCCTTCTTGCGTTATTGAAAAAGTTTGCCTGGGGCCCGTTGATGGGCATCATGCAAGAACGTGAGAACCATATAGCAGGGGAGATCGATGCGGCAGAAAAGAGCCGTACGGAAGCAAGCAAGTACCTCGAAGAACAGCGTGAGCTATTGAAAGAGGCACGTCAGGAAGCCCTGACCCTGATCGAGAGCGCGAAGAAGCAAGGGGATGACCAACGCAGTCAGATCATCCTTGAAGCCCGCCAGGAATCAGAACGCCTGAAAGAATCAGCGAAGCGCGAAATCGAGACGCAGAAAGATCAAGCGATGGCTGCCCTGCGTGAGCAAGTGGCATCCCTATCTGTCATGATCGCGTCGAAGGTTATCGAGAAGGAGCTTTCGGTTGAAGATCAGGAACAATTGATCAACGACTACATCAAAGAGGCAGGAGATCAGCGATGAGCAGCTCCACAGTCGCAAAACGCTATGCACTTGCCCTCTTTCAAATCGCCCAGGAGCAACTGAAACTTGAAGCGATCGAAGAAGAGCTCCGCGCAGTGAAAACCGTTTTTACAGAAAACAAAGAATTGAACAGTCTGCTTGAGAATCCGAAGCTTACGGCGGTCAAGAAGAAAACCTTGATCCAGGAATCGTTTGCGGGGGTCTCTGCACCTGTCCTGAATACATTATTACTCCTGACCGATCGTCATCGTGAAGATCAGGTCGTGGCAGTGGTCGATGCATTCATCGATCTTTCCAACGAAGCACGCGGAATCGCGGATGCCATCGTGTACTCTGTACGTCCACTGTCTGAAGATGAGAAAACAGCCGTTTCCACATCTTTTGCTAAAAAAGTAGGTAAACAATCACTTAGAATCGAGAATGTGATAGACAACAACATCCTCGGAGGCTTGAAGATCCGTATTGGGAACAGGATCTTCGATGGTACGCTTGCCGGTAAGTTGAATCGTCTGGAACGTGAACTGGTTCGTTAACTTTCGTATAAATGAGGGGTGAAATTCATGAGCATCAAGGCGGAAGAAATCAGCGCGCTGATAAAGAAGCAAATTGAGAACTATCAGTCTGAGATGAAGGTAAGCGATGTAGGTACTGTCATCCAAATCGGGGATGGTATCGCTCGTGCTCATGGCCTCGACAATGTCATGGCTGGAGAGCTTGTTGAATTTTCTACTGGTGTCATGGGTATGGCACAGAACTTAGAAGAAAACAACGTAGGTATCGTTATTCTTGGGCCTTATAAAGACATTCGTGAAGGCGATGAGGTTCGTCGTACCGGACGGATCATGGAAGTACCGGTTGGACCGGAACTTGTAGGTCGTGTTGTAAACTCACTGGGTCAACCAGTCGATGGTCTTGGACCGATTCCTACAACGAAAACACGCCCGATTGAAGGCGCAGCTCCTGGTGTAATGGATCGTAAATCCGTACATGAGCCGCTTCAAACGGGAATCAAGGCGATCGATGCACTCGTGCCGATCGGACGCGGACAGCGTGAATTGATCATCGGTGACCGTCAGACAGGTAAGACGTCTGTAGCCATCGACTCAATCCTTAATCAAAAAGATCAAGACATGATCTGTATTTATGTGGCAATCGGACAAAAGGAATCAACGGTTCGTAATGCCGTAGAAACACTGCGTAAGCATGGTGCCCTCGACTATACAATCGTCGTGACGGCATCTGCATCACAACCGGCACCGATGCTATTCCTTGCGCCTTATTGTGGAATCACGATGGGTGAAGAGTTCATGCATAATGGTAAGCATGTACTTGTTGTATATGATGACTTGTCTAAACAAGCATCGGCATACCGTGAGCTTTCCTTGCTCCTTCGCCGTCCTCCAGGTCGTGAAGCATTCCCTGGTGACGTATTCTACTTGCACTCCCGTTTGTTGGAGCGTGCAGCGAAGCTCAGCGATGCAAAAGGTGGAGGTTCCATCACGGCATTACCATTCGTTGAAACGCAAGCAGGAGATATCTCCGCTTATATCCCGACTAACGTTATTTCCATCACTGATGGACAGATTTTCTTGCAATCCGACCTATTCTTCTCCGGTGTACGTCCGGCGATCAACGCAGGTCTTTCCGTATCACGTGTAGGTGGATCCGCACAGATCAAAGCAATGAAGAAAGTATCCGGTACCCTGCGTCTTGACCTTGCAGCGTTCCGTGAGCTTGAAGCATTCTCTCAGTTCGGTTCCGACCTTGATAAAGCGACACAGGCGAAGTTGAACCGTGGAGCGCGTACAGTAGAAGTATTGAAACAGGACTTGAACAAGCCATTGACGGTTGAAAAACAAGTCATGATCTTCTACGCGCTTACAAGGGGTCATCTTGATGATATTCCGGTTGCGGATATCCGTCGCTTCGAAGGTGAAATGCTAAGCTGGCTCGACCACAACCATAAAGAATTGTTGGATCAAATCCGCACAACGAAAGGTCTTCCTGAAGACAGCGCTATGGCAGCAGCCATCGATGGATTCAAAAAGACGTTCGCGAAATCCGTATAATGTGGGTGGTGTCCTAAGGGGCACCTTCCACCTTGGGTTTAAAGGACAAGGTCTAACATTTTCAAAAAAGGGTGGTGAGAACCAGTGGCATCGTTACGCGACATTAAAACTCGTATTACGTCTACGAAGAAAACAAGTCAGATTACGAAGGCAATGGAGATGGTTTCTGCTTCCAAGCTGAACCGTGCCGAGATGAATGCGAAATCATTCGTCCCTTACATGGAAAAGATCCAGGAAGTCGTCACCTCCATTTCCCTCGGAAGCACCGACGTAACGCATCCAATGCTAGTCTCCCGCCCCGTAAAGAAAACCGGCTACTTGGTCATTACGTCTGACCGCGGTTTGGCGGGGGCATATAACAGCAGTGTGCTGCGTGCTGTCAGTAATACAATCCAGGAGCGTCACAGCTCCAAGGATGAATACACGATCATTGCGCTGGGGCGTATGGGCCGCGATTTCTTCTTGAAACGCGGAGATCATGTCCTTGATGGGGTCGTAGGACTGCCGGATCAGCCGAATTTTGCCGATATCAAGGATATCGCCAATAAAACGGTCACCATGTTCTCGGACGGGGCGTATGACGAGCTCTATATGTTCTACAATCACTACGTTAGTGCAATCCAGCAGGATGTAACGCAGAAGAAGGTTCTGCCGTTGACGGATCTTGAATCTACTTCTACCAAGCTTACTTCCTATGAATTTGAACCAAGTGCTGAAGAGATCCTTGAAGTCCTTCTTCCGCAATACGCAGAGAGCCTCATCTTCGGTGCACTGCTCGATGGTAAAGCCAGTGAGCATGCGGCACGTATGACGGCCATGCGAAGTGCGACGGACAACGCGAAGGAACTCATCGGTGATCTTACATTGTCTTATAACCGTGCACGTCAGGCTGCGATCACTCAGGAAATCACTGAGATCGTCGGTGGGGCGGCAGCACTCGAATAGAAAGAGACGTATCAATCGTCAAAAGCCAGTTAGGAGGGAAAGAGATGAACACAGGACATGTTCTTCAAGTAATGGGTCCGGTTGTCGATGTCAAGTTCTCTAGCGGGCAGCTACCGGATATCTACAACTCATTGAAGGTCCAAATCGCAGACCGAGGCGAACTTACACTGGAGGTTGCCCTTCACCTTGGGGATGACTCTGTGCGCACAATCGCCATGGCCTCTACAGACGGGCTACAGCGTGGAGCGACAGTACTCGATTCTGGAGCACCGATTTCTGTACCGGTAGGTGACATCACGCTTGGACGTGTATTCAACGTACTGGGTGATTCAATCGACCTGGACGAGCCTCTTCAGCAGGGAATCCGTCGTGACCCGATTCACAGACAAGCACCAACATTCGATCAGCTTTCCACAGAGGTGGAAATTCTTGAAACAGGAATCAAAGTAGTCGACTTGCTAGCGCCTTATATCAAGGGTGGTAAGATCGGTCTGTTCGGTGGAGCCGGTGTAGGTAAAACCGTTTTGATCCAGGAATTGATCAACAACATCGCCCAGGAGCACGGTGGGATCTCAGTATTCGCCGGTGTAGGGGAGCGTACTCGTGAAGGGAATGACCTTTACCACGAGATGAGCGATTCTGGTGTTATCAAGAAGACAGCGATGGTATTCGGTCAGATGAATGAGCCGCCAGGAGCACGTATGCGTGTTGCCTTGACGGGTCTGACAATGGCTGAGTACTTCCGTGATGAGCAAGGTCAGGATGTTCTATTGTTCATTGACAACATCTTCCGTTTCACGCAAGCAGGTTCAGAAGTATCCGCCCTTCTTGGACGTATGCCATCTGCCGTTGGTTACCAGCCGACACTTGCGACCGAAATGGGTCAATTACAAGAGCGTATCACATCGACGAATGTCGGTTCCGTTACATCGATCCAAGCGATCTATGTACCGGCGGATGACTATACGGATCCAGCTCCGGCAACGACGTTCGCCCACCTTGACGCGACGACGAACCTTGAGCGTAAGCTTTCGGAAATGGGTATTTACCCTGCCGTGGATCCACTTGCTTCCACTTCACGCGCCCTGTCTCCTGAAATCGTTGGAGAAGAGCATTACAGCGTAGCACGTAACGTACAGCAGACGCTTCAGCGCTACAAAGAACTTCAGGACATCATTGCGATCCTCGGTATGGATGAGCTTTCTGATGATGACAAACTGACCGTTCACCGTGCGCGTCGTGTACAATTCTTCCTTTCACAGAACTTCCACGTGGCCGAGCAGTTCACAGGACAAAAAGGTTCATACGTAGAAGTGAAAGATACAGTTAAAGCATTCAAGGATATCCTTGAGGGCAAATACGATCACATTCCTGAAGATGCATTCCGTCTGGTAGGTCCGATCGAGGACGTACTGGCTGCAGCTAAAGAAATGGGCGTAGAGGTATAATCGCGGACCAGGAGGGAACAAAATGAAGACATTAAAAGTCAATATTGTCACTCCCGATGGCCCAGTGTACGATTCAGAAGTGGACATGGTAAGTACGAAAGCTCAAAGCGGTGAGCTTGGGATCTTGCCTGGACACATTCCGATGGTTGCTCCACTACAAATCGGTGCAGTTCGCCTGAAAAAAGGTGGCGACACTGAGCTTGTAGCTGTCAGCGGCGGCTTCCTTGAAGTCCGACCTGAACAGGTGACAATTCTTGCACAATCTGCCGAGACGGCAGAAGCGATCAACATCGAACGTGCCAAGGAAGCCAAAGGACGTGCAGAAGGACGCCTTCAAGGAAGCAGGGATGACGTCGACTTCCGCCGTGCTGAACTATCCTTGAAACGTGCCATGAACAGAATCAACGTGTCAGAGCGTAACTTCTAATACGATCTTGAAAATCCACCCTGAGGCTCTCATTCCTCACGGGTGGATTTTTGTATATATAATGAAGAGACAAAAAAATATGAAAAAATCCTGCACGCTCCAATTGGCTTTACCTATACAAAGGGAGTAAAATGGAACGTGGGACATACACGTAGAGACTAAAAGACAGAGTTTCAAAAAAACCTGACATTTACAAAAATAACTATTGTAGTGCAAAGGTAATATGTTAAAATAGTCTATGTGTGTCTAAATTTTTTTTTGGAGTGAGAAGGAATGGACGTAACATTTGGCCAGCAGGCGCTGATCAGCATGCTGATTCACTTGGTGGTGTTCGCAGTTACATTCTGGGCTCTTCAATCAATCCAATTGGATAAGCTCCTTAAAAAAAACAGGGTCGCCCAAGGGAGGCTCTTGTACATCCTACTGACCATTGCCATTGGTTCTGCCGTCAGCAGGTTCTTGTTGGATTACTACCTATGGACCCAGCAGCTGCCGACCCTTTTCGAATAGGGTCAAATCCTTACAAAAAATAGGTCTTCCTGCATGTTCTCAAAGGAACTTGTTTTGAGTAAGATTAATTTTGTGTTTACGCCCTTTGTGAAAAAGTTTCATTATGAAAACGATCACATGACTATAAGAAGACAGATTTGTAAAAAGATGACGATAAGTTGCAAGTATGTTCCTCACCCTGACGGAAAGACTTTTACTAAAGGGGAGGAATAATCGTGCGTAACTTTTACATTTTCGTAATTTTTTTCATTATAATTGGTTTTCTTTATGTCAGTAATGGGAACAACACTATCGAAGCGAAGCGTTTCACCGATATAGAAAAACTTGATCTTGCCGTCGAACGAGCTGGTGGGAAGGTCAATGAATGGTCTCTGTATGCAAGAGAAAACGCATCTAGCTTCACACAAGAAGGGTTTGCCAAACACAGTGAGTTGATTCAGGAGAAATTTTCCGGATTCAAGTGGGTAACAAAAAAATCAAAGGAAGAAACAGTGGTGACGGGACTTCGCAAGACGTCTCATGGAACAGAAACCATTAAGATTTTACATACCCTCACAAACGGGCAATCACAATCGTATACTATGTATGAGCTGCGCGGAAGTCAGACCACTTGGGGAGAGAGCGCCAAGGCATATATCAAAAGTGAATATATCCCAAACATGGATGAAATTTTCACGGATAAACCCTTGATATTCTCTTGTATTAAAGGCAAATTCAGTGATACGCTTGAGGAAGTTTTGTCGAATCAAGCCGTCGAAATGATGGACACATTGGACGCAAACGAATTGGAATCCTTAAAAGAGGAAGAGTTTCATTCAATTTCAGCCTACTCGGAACAATTGTCACGGACCATTCAAACCAAACAGCATCAAGATATGAACATTCAACTTGGTTTACGGAAAAGTGGAATGGGCGCTGAGACAACCTTTGTCATTGGCACACCCATCCTGATTATTGAATATTAATATAGAGAAATTGGACGCGGAGGGGAATACTCTTGGAAAAAATTATCGTCCGCGGCGGTCAGCGTTTAAGCGGTACAGTGCAAGTTGAAGGAGCAAAGAATGCCGTTTTACCAGTCATCGCTGCTACATTATTAGCAAGTGAAGGAAAAAGCATCATCAAAAACGTACCACCACTCTCCGATGTATATACGATCAATGAAGTTATACGTCATTTAAATACAGATGTAGAATTCGCGAACGGTGAAGTAACCGTCAATGCGTCAAGGGAGTTATTTGTAGAGGCGCCTTTTGAATATGTACGTAAAATGCGTGCATCCGTCCTAGTGATGGGTTCACTTCTTGGACGTACAGGTAAAGCCCGTGTAGCCCTTCCTGGTGGATGTGCAATCGGTTCAAGACCAATTGATCAGCATCTTAAAGGATTCGAAGCAATGGGTGCAAAAGTGAAAGTCGGTAACGGCTTCATCGAAGCTGAAGTTGACGGTCGCTTGCATGGTGCCAAAGTCTATCTCGACTTCCCAAGCGTAGGTGCCACTGAGAACATCATGATGGCTGCCGTTCTTGCAGAAGGAACAACAATCCTTGAAAATGTTGCAAAAGAACCGGAAATCGTGGACCTTGCGAACTTCCTGAACAAAATGGGAGGAAACGTAGTAGGTGCCGGAACCGGAACAATCCGCATCGAGGGTGTCGATCGCCTTTATGGAGTGGAGCACAGCATCATCCCGGACCGTATTGAAGCCGGAACATTCATGGTAGCTGCTGCCATTACTAAAGGTGATGTTCTTGTAAAAGGTGCAATCCCTGAACATTTGTCTTCTCTTATTGCCAAAATGGAGGAGATGGGCGTCAAGATCATCGATGAAGGGGAAGGTGTTCGTGTCATCGGTCCGGATTCATTGAAATCCGTCGACATCAAAACGATGCCACACCCTGGATTCCCGACAGACATGCAATCCCAAATGATGGCATTGCTCCTTGCAGCAGATGGAACAAGCGTCATCACGGAAACGGTATTTGAAAACCGCTTCATGCACGCGGAAGAATTCCGCCGCATGGGCGCCGAAATCAAAATCGAAGGCCGTTCTGTCATCATGGATGGACCAACTGCCCTTCAAGGTGCAGAAGTTGCTGCAACCGATCTTCGAGCAGCCGCAGCCCTATCCATCGCAGGACTCGTAGCAGACGGCTACACAAGAGTCACGGAACTAAAACACCTTGACCGTGGCTATGTCAACTTCCACCAAAAGCTCGCAGCTCTAGGTGCAGACATCGAACGCGTCAACGAAGCCGACGAAACACCAGCAACAGAAGAAACCATGATCAAAGACGCATAAGCGTATCCAATAAAACGGACCTCCTTACAACAGGAGGTCCGTTTTTATTTGTGTACGGGATAAAATCCACTTAGAAGTCAAAGATTTGGTGAAAAAATAGTGGTCGTGGCATCTAAAATACAAATATCAGATGTACGCGAACCTTCCTCCTCACCGATGATTTATGGGGTTTGATCTTGATTACTTATGCAATCATTAAGGTTTACATAGAACATGCTACAAATTCAGTGACCTTCAAAATAAGGACGATCACTTATAAAGAAAGCTAGCATCCATATAACCAAAAGTGAAGAGCAGCGGAGGGAGGCCGACTCCTGCGGGAAAAGAGGGAAGGTTGAGACCCTGGAGGCGCAGCCGAAGCGGCTCAACTCCCTCCCCGCCGGAAAGCGGCCACCCGCAGCGGAACGAAACGTCCCCTTCAGAATTCACAAAAGCCTAAAGAAATCGGGAGTGACTTAGCCCATCCCTATATGAAGTAAGCAATATCATTTACATCAAAGAAACACTACGAAAATAGGATCTAGATTCTTACTATATGTGTAGGAACTAGTAAGGGTAGGATCTATATACCACCAAAAGTGAAGTGAAGCGGAGGCCACCCGACTCCTATGGGAAAAGCGGGCAAGGTGAGACCCTGCAGGCAACGCCGAAGCGGCTCACCGCACACCCCATGGAAAGCGGGTGGCCGCAGCGAAACGGAACATCCCAATTAGAAACAACCCACCCCCACTTATAAAATGAACACCAATCAATCCAACAAAATCATTCATAAAAGCCTGTCCACTCCCATACATTTGAAAAGAGGAGAAACGCACCACCATCTCCTATTTCACTTTATATGGAGGCAGCGCACATGAAGCAATGGAAACCCGTACTACTCACCTTCTCACTCTTTATCATCATCATCATCACGATTCCCGCCCTGCTGGTACTCCCCTTCTCATCAGGAAAAGAAACAGCCAACCTGGACGAAGCCAAAGCCAAACAAACCGCCAACAAAGACATGGACCAATCCATGCAGGTAGCCGTCTATCGTTCAAACGACGACCTCATCGAAAAACTGCCCCTCGAGCAGTACGTTGTGGGAGTCGTAGCTGGTGAAATGCCTGCCGACTTTGAACCTGAAGCCTTGAAGGCCCAGGCGCTGGCTGCCAGAACGTATATTGTGAATCAGCTTCTTGTAGATGACTCCAACGTCCCTAAAGGTGCCGATGTGACCGATACCGTCGCACATCAGGTATACAAGAATGAAAAAGAGCTCGCCAAGCTATGGGGCGCGGACTATGAATGGAAAATCAAAAAAATCAAAGATGCCGTACACGGGACGATGGGCAAAGTCCTGACGTACAATGATAAACCGATCACAGCTGCCTTTTTCTCGACAAGCAACGGCTACACAGAGAACTCAGAATCCTATTGGGAGAATGAGCTTCCTTACCTGAGGAGTGTCGAGAGCCCTTGGGATTCCAAATCCCCGAAATTTGAAGATCAAGTCGTCATCAAGACAAGCGACTTTCAAAAGAAACTGGGGGTCACCTTGCCGAAGGATGGAAGCGTAGGTACGATCACCGGCCGCACAGAAGGGAAACGGGTTGCCAACGTGGAGATCGACGGCAAGAAGTTTACCGGGCGGGAAATACGGGATAAGCTGAATCTGAAATCGTCCGACTTCACCTGGTCGCTGAAGGGCGATCATATCGTCATTTCAACGAAAGGCTTCGGTCATGGCGTCGGCATGAGTCAATACGGTGCTAACGGAATGGCGGAAGAAGGAAAGGACTATAAGCAGATCGTCCAGCACTATTATAAGGACGTGAAGATCACCCAGGCAGATACGTTGTTGAAAAAAGTCACCGCACAGCGCTGAAAAAGCGCCAGGTCCACTTTCCGGACCTGGCGCTTCTTCGTTTACGCTGTAAAATACTTCTCAACTGATTTCAACCAACGGCCCAGTGGACGTTCCGGTGAGCGGAAGTAGGTGTGATTGACGAGCCAATAGAGGATGGTCACGCCGATGAGATCCTTGGCAGCGTCGATCATGGTGGCAGAACGGGCCGGCACAAAGGCCTGATGGATTTCATCCGTGAAGCCATAGAAAATGGCAATCAGGGCGGCGACGGTATTGACAGCATAAGTGAGTTTTCCATGAGCAAGAAGGGCAAGGACAAATAGAGCATAAAGGATCCCGAACTCGATCAGGTGGAGGGATTCCTTGATGAATCGGTCAAGATCCCGCTCCGGGAGGCTTAGGACCTTATCATCGGGATTACTCGAAAGATACCAGATCAAGAGCATATATAAGAAAGGGGCTGCGGTCAGCCCGATTTTCAATACAGATTTCATTCAGACATCGTCCTTTCGTTTCATCCTTTCATTGTAGCACGGGGAGCCCTCCTTTTCTCCCATCAGAATAAAAGTTCAAAGAGATGTAAAAAATCGTGCATAGAACGATTCGTTTTGTCGAAAGATAAGATTTTAAAAATTTTTTCACCTCGTGTATATATTTTCTGAATTCTGTTCAGAATGATTGCTGAGGTGATGAAAATGAGAGAGGAAGAAAAGAAACATACTTCTCCAAAATTTTTGAAAAGGCGCTGGGCCTATCCAGCAATCTACTTGGCAAGTGCAGCAGTCGTGATCACAGGGATTTTGTGGTACCAAGCATCGAATGATGTGAACGAGAAAGCAAAGGATTACAGCTATGATGGAGTTCCTACCGAAAATCAATTTGATCAACCTGCAGAAGAAGTCAACCGTTCACTCGAAAACTTCGTAATGCCAGTCGCCAAGCCGGATGAAACCGTCATTGAGAAAGAATTCTATGATGCTAATGCCACGGCCGAAGAACAGGAAGCAGCGCTCATCGTCCACGGAAATGAGTACTACCCGAACCAAGGGCTCGACATCTCGAAAGAAGGCAAGAACTTCAATGTCCTTGCTGCCATGAGTGGAGAAGTCACAAAGGTTCAGGAAGATGCCCTACTTGGGAACACGATTGAAATCGAGCATTCCAAAGGTGTCGTCACACGTTACCAATCGGTCAAAGATTTCAAGGTTGCTGTTGGTGACACAGTCAAGCAAGGTCAAGAAATTGCCAAAGCAGGCAAGAGCAGTCTGAACGAAGAAGCTGGTGTACACGTACACTTTGAAATCCGCAAAGACAGCTTAGCTGTGAATCCACTTGAGTACTTCAATAAGTCCCTTGCCACCCTTCAAGAAGCTGACTTGGATCAACAAGTATCCACAGAGCAAGCTTCTGAAGACAAAGGTACAGAAGAGAAGAAAGATGCTGCTGAAGAAAAGAAAGAGTCTGAAGGAAACGAAGGACAAGCCAAGCCTAAACAAGGCGCGGAGAAGAAAGAGTCCGATGAGTCCAGCACTACCCCGGACGCAGCTGATACTAAAGACGAAGAATGATCCCATACGGAACCGGCCCATTGCGGCTGGTTCTTTTTTTGCGTCAATAACCTGCGAGGCCATTCGACAGGATGTTAGTTTGGCAGGAAAATAAAACAGACGGTCTTCCGGTTCTGCAGGGCGCCATCTTGCTATTGTAAAAAAACAACGTCATAGGTGATGAGATTTCTGTCGACTTTTTTTCATTGACCCTGTCCAGCACCCTATACATAATGATGAATAAGTATTCAGGGAGGAGAAATCTGTTCATTTAAGAAAACGCTTACATAAGGAGGTGACATCCATTTACTTTTTCATCTTTATAGCGCTCACGGGCTTTTGCATCTTTTTCACCATAAGGAAAAAGAAGGTCTTTTATCTGGCCATCCCATTCGTGGCACTCTTTGCATTTCTGATCATTCAGATCGCCATGGTGCCGGCTCCATTTTTCGAAACGGTGAAGTTCATTTTCAGTTTGAGGTAGTGTGAAAAAAGGGGGGAACGGAATGAAAAAAATCGAAAAGGTGAAAGCCGATCGGTATTTCAGAGAGAAAAACATCTATATGGGTGTGTATCTGGTCATTTGGTTCATCGCGTCATTCGGTGTAGTGCTGATTGCGGAACCACTGTCTTCCTATACGATTGGCGGTTTTCCTTTCCATTACTTCATGGGGGCGCAAGGAGCGGTCGTCACCTTCATCTTACTGCTGTTTGTCAACGCAGTCGTAAGTGACAAAATCGACCGGAAGTACGGAATCGATGCGAAGAAGAATGAAGCACTCAGCTACGGGAAGACACTGGATCATTAAAGAGACAAGAGAAATTGGGATGAAGAAAAAAGACAGAGTGTAGGGGGAAACGGATAGATGGATTCTCAGCTGTTAGTATCGACGATCATCATTTTGGTGACATTTGCCTTATACATTGGTATCGCTGTATACAACAAAGCAAAAGAAACATCGGATTTCTATGTGGCTGGTCGCGGGGTCCCGCCGATCTTCAACGGGATGGCCATCGGTGCTGATTGGATGAGCGCCGCATCATTCATTGGTATGGCTGGAACGGTCATGATTCTCGGGTATGACGGCCTGGCCTATATAATGGGGTGGACAGGGGGATATCTCCTTCTCACGTTCCTTCTGGCTCCTCAGCTCCGGAAATACGGACGTTACACCGTTCCGGAATTCATCGGAGATAGATTCAACAGCCATCCGGCACGGATCACGGCGGCGATCTGTACCATCATCATCAGCTTCACCTATTCTATCGGACAGCTTTCCGGGTCGGGGGTCGTCATCGGTCGGTTATTCGAAATCGATGCGAAGATCGGGACGATGATCGGGGTCGTGCTCATTGCATTCTACGCGGCCTTTGGGGGAATGAAGGGAATCACCTGGACGCAGGTGGCGCAATACCTTGTTCTGATCATTGCCTATCTGATCCCTGTCATTTTCATGTCCCTGCAACTGACAGGAAATCCGGCTCCTTGGCTGTCGTACGGGAGGGTCGTCGAGGAGATCGGTGAACTGGACCGGCAACTCGGTGTGTCAGAGTATTTTGCACCTTTCACGAACGGATCAAAATGGCAGTTCATCGCCCTTATGTTCACCCTCATGGCGGGAACCGCAGGGCTTCCACATGTTATTGTCCGGTTCTATACGGTCTCCACGATGAAGGCAGCTCGCTGGTCTGGGGCATGGGCGCTTCTCTTTATCGGGATCCTGTATTTATCAGCACCTGCCTATGCAGCATTCTCGAGGTTCATCCTCATGACGAAAGTAGCCGGAAGTAAGATCAGTGAGCTCCCTGCATGGACAAAGTCGTGGGTCGATACAGGGAAGCTTCAAGTGGCGGATACGAATGGTGACGGCATCCTTCAGTGGCAGGAGATCATCATCTCCAATGATATTGTCGTCATGGCGACTCCGGAGATTGCCAACCTGGGTGTATTCGTCATCGGTCTTGTGGCAGCGGGAGCCATGGCAGCGGCCCTCTCCACTGCAGGCGGACTTCTCATCGCCATCTCGTCTTCCTTTGCCCATGACATTTACTATAGGGTCATGAAACCGGGGGCATCAGATGCAAATCGCTTGGCCGTGGCCCGTTGGACGATTGTGGTTGCCACGCTCCTTGCAGGTCTCGTGGCACTGAATCCACCTGGTGTCATCACCCAGATTGTCGCATGGGCATTTGCCCTTGCGTCGGGAACATTCTTCCCTGCACTCCTGCTCGGGGTCTGGTGGAAGCGCTCCAACGCCCACGGAGTAGTGACAGGCATGCTTGTCGGCCTGGGAGTCACCTTGCTCTATATCTTTCTCGCGAGGGAGGGCTATACGATCTTGGGGATCATTGACACGGGTGCCGGCGTCTTCGGGGCCACTGCAGCGATCATTGCCAATATCACCGTTTCACTCCTCACCCCTGCGCCGTCTCAGAAACTTCAGGATGAAGTGGAGAACCTCAGGTATCCAGAGCAGATGACCTATAAGGACGGAGAGGTATGGATCGATGAAGATGTAGATTTTAAAGGATGAAGAGAGAACGCTCCTGATTTCAAGGGGCGTTTTCGACTTATTTCTCAGGAAATAGATCAAAGAATGTCGTATGGTCCGAATGGTATTCTGAAAATTCAAACGTTATCTTGTCCTTATTCGGTAAAGTGTGCATATATGGGGACAAATGCTAATAAAATGAAACAAACCTATCAATACAGAGAGTGTTTGAGGTGAGGAATCGTCCATATCCCATAGCGAATCAGTCACATATATGTTTATACGTTGTAAACCACGGGCCATAACGGCAACGTAACTTATACTAATCACTCATGCGAAGCGAGTCTCATTTCACACTTCTCACATCCAATTTGGGGAGGTCGAGTGGTGTGCACGATTACATCAAAGAGAGAACAATCAAGATTGGCAAGTATATCGTGGAGACAAAGAAAACCGTTCGCGTCATTGCGAAGGAGTTTGGCGTGTCCAAAAGTACGGTCCACAAAGATTTAACGGAACGGCTGCCTGAAATCAATCCGGAGCTTGCAAACGAAGTAAAGACAATACTGGATTATCATAAATCGATCCGACACTTAAGAGGAGGAGAAGCCACGAAGCAAAAATATAGGAAAGAAGAACTCCACAGCTGAAACCGATGCGCCACGCCCGCAGGAAGAAGGGCGGATGGCGTATTTTTACGTTTACAGCAGCGAGGTGGAGGGTCCTCAAATGAATGGAAAGAGGTTGAATTCGAGTCATTCAGCCTGCTCCGAAAGGCAATAGAAGGCGATTTAAATAAAATTCATTTTTTTGACAAACAACTCCTGCTTTCGACACGTTTATGGTAATATAATTAATTAGGTGAAGATTTTACCTTAACGTTAAAACGTAACTACATAGGAAATAAACCATAGATCAATTGAATGAGAAGAAGGGAGTCACAATAAATGTTCGCGAAAGATATCGGTATCGATTTAGGTACAGCAAATGTATTGATTCATGTAAAGGGGAAGGGGATCGTCCTTAACGAGCCTTCCGTCGTCGCGTTGGACAAGAATACGAATAAAGTATTGGCAGTAGGAGAAGAGGCGCGCCGCATGGTTGGCCGGACGCCTGGGAATATTGTCGCGATCCGCCCGCTTAAAGATGGGGTCATAGCAGACTTCGATGTAACAGAAGCGATGCTGAAGCATTTCATCAATAAGCTGAACGTGAAAGGATTCATGTCGAAGCCGCGCATCTTGATCTGCTGCCCGACAAACATCACGAGCGTCGAACAAAAAGCCATCAAGGAAGCAGCCGAGAAGAGTGGCGGCAAGAAGATCTACCTTGAAGAAGAGCCTAAAGTCGCAGCCATCGGAGCAGGCATGGACATTTTCAACCCGACCGGGAATATGGTCGTGGATATCGGAGGGGGAACCACGGATGTAGCGGTCCTTTCCATGGGCGATATCGTCACAAGTCAGTCGATCAAGATGGCAGGGGATAAATTCGATTATGAAATCCTGAATTACATCAAACGCGAGTACAAGCTCCTCATCGGTGAACGTACAGCGGAAGACATCAAGATCAAGATCGGTACGGTCTTCTCCGAAAATCGCGAAGGCGAGATGAATGAGATGGACATCCGCGGACGTGACATGGTATCAGGTCTTCCACGTACCCTTACCGTGACGGCAAAAGAAATTGAAGGGGCCCTTCGTGAATCAGTCGCTGTCATCGTCCAGGCAGCCAAGAACGTCCTGGAGAAGACTCCGCCAGAACTATCAGCGGATATCATCGACCGTGGTGTGATCCTGACAGGAGGGGGAGCGCTTCTTCACGGTATGGACACGCTTCTTGCGGAAGAATTGAAAGTACCTGTACTCGTAGCTGAGAACCCGATGGACTGTGTAGCGGTCGGAACGGGTCTGATGCTTGAGAATATCGATAAAATTTCACGCCGTAAAATCGGCTGATCGACTGAAATAGTCGGGTGAGGTTCCGATGTAAGAGAAGAGACAAAAAGAAATGAGGTGGACGTTATGTTCCGAGGATTCTATACGGTGGCATCCGGCATGCTGTCACAGCAGCGGAAAACCGAAATGCTGACCAATAATATCTCCAATGCCAACACGCCGGGCTATAAAGCGGACACGGCTGCGATGCGGGCTTTCCCTGAAATGCTCATGCAACGCATGGACTCGACGACCGTCCCGACCGACAATCGACTGTCCCTTCCTCTTCACCGGAGTATCGGGAGCTTGAATACGGGTGTCTATATGCAGGAAACCATCCCGACCTTTACCCAAGGTGACCTGCAGGAAACGGGCAATGCCACGGATATCGCCTTGATTACGGGAACCCTTCCAGATGAGGGGGGAGCCGTCCTGTTCACCGTTGAAGGAGATGGCGGGGAAGAGCGATACACAAGAAATGGGAATTTCACAGTCAACGGCAACGGATTCCTCACTACCAATAGCGGGCACTATGTCCTTGATGGGAACGGGGAGCGGATCCAGCTTGATTCCGACGAATTCAGCCTTGGCGACAATGGGGAGATTCTGGTGAACGGAGCACAGGAGTCTTCACTTGGCATCGCCTACACAGGAAATGCACAAGACCTGGTGAAAGAAGGGGACGGTCTTTTCTCTTCTGAAACAGCTCTGACCCCTGCTCAGGCAGGCACCTTCACCATGGTCCAGGGTCAGCTTGAACGATCGAACGTCGATGCGTCCAGGAGCATGACTGATATGCTTTCTTCTTACCGTGCGTTCGAAGCGAATCAGAAGGTCCTTCAGGCCTATGATCGCAGCATGGACAAAGCGGCGAATGAAATCGGGCGTGTGAATGGGTAGTAAAAGATTGTCAATGAAATTCGACAGGAGTTACCTTATAATAAAGGGGACAAAATCATGAACCGGATGATGGTGACAGCCACAAACACACTTGGTCAGCTTCAAAAGCAGATGGACTTGATCGGGAACAACCTATCGAATGCCGATACCACCGGCTACAAAAAGAGGGAAGCTACGTTTTCCGATCTACTGGTCCAACAGGTGAACAACCAGCGCGTGGACCGCTTTGAAGGCGGCAGGCTCACTCCTCTTGGCGTCAGGGAAGGAAGCGGGGCACGACTATCCAAAACTGCTTTGAACCTCACACAGGGCACCCTGAAGGCTACGGGGAGGTCCCTGGACTTTGCCCTGAAGGATGAGCGTCAGTTCTTCAAAGTGGATGATGGAACCGATGTACGCTATACGAGAGACGGTGCCTTCTACTCCACTCCCATGGAAAATGGCCGGTCCATGCTCGTGAATGCTTCGGGATTCCCGATCCTGGATGAGAATGATGATCCGATCACGTTCTCGGATGAAGCTTCCACCTTCGAGCTTGGCGATAATGGCGTGCTGAGCATCATAGGGCCAGAGGGGACCGAGAACGTAGACCTCGGCATTGTGACGATCGCCCGTCCCCAGTTCCTCGAACAACTCGGCGGTAATCTGATCGGACTCAGGACCGATCTAGGTGTGACCCGGAACGAAGTCTTGACGAATCTGATCGGTGCCGGGCGAACGGGCATTTCCATCAGCCAAGAGTCCCTGGAAGCATCGAACGTGGATATGGGCAAGGAGATGACGGACCTGCTGAATGTCCAGCGTTCCTATCAGTTCCAGACACGATCCATCACCATGGCCGATCAGATGATGGGATTGGTCAACGGTATACGCTAAAGGAGTTTTGAACAGATGAGCGAAAAAGAACTGTTGCAGGAGCAACCAACTGAAGAAACGAAGACAGCCGAGGAACAGGCTGCACCCAGATGGGTACGGGTACGCCTTTTCCCGATCTGGCTCCGCGTCCTTTTATTCCTCGTGCTGTTCGCCGGGTTTCTTGCCCTTGGAGCCGTTTTTGGATATGCCGTCATCGGTGACGGAAAAGCCTCTGATGTGTTCAAAGCCGAAACATGGCAGCATATTGCAGACATTGTGAAAAAAGCAAAATAACGAAAAGGCCTCTGAAGCTCAAGGCCTTTTCTTCGTTCTATTCCATTCTCCCCTTCAATTCTGTACAATAAAGGGGACATACCACTGTAGGAGGACCACTCATGTTAGATATCAATGAAATCAAAGACATCATCCCGCATCGCTATCCTTTTCTTCTTGTGGATCGCATCCTCGAAGTAGAAGAAGGGAAAAGCGCGATCGGCATCAAGAACGTCACAGCCAATGAAGAATTCTTCAACGGTCACTTCCCGGACTACCCGGTCATGCCGGGCGTGCTCATCGTCGAGGCCCTTGCTCAGGTAGGAGCTGTTGCCATGCTGAAGAAGGAAGACAACAGAGGAAGACTTGCTTTCTTTACCGGAATTGATAAGTGCCGCTTCAAGCGTCAGGTGAAACCAGGGGATCAGCTCAGACTTGAAGTCGAAATGGTCCGCTTCAAAGGTGCCATCGGAAAAGGGAAGGGCGTTGCCACCGTTGACGGGGAAGTAGCCTGCGAACTTGAGATGATGTTTGCCCTTGGAGAAAAAAGCGAATAAAGCAAAAAGCCGATCCGCATATGGATCGGCTTTTTTCATGGGAAGGGATCAATGGACGGGGCGCGCATGGATGATGTAGCGCTGATCGGTACTGGAGAGGTACTCGAAGGGATAACAGGTTGATAATGTCAGCATCTCTTCCCCCGCTGGCTCCATCACTGACAGATCGTCCTGATCCACGATCACACTGTCTGTGATCCGATAGGTGAACGTCCCTTCAGCTAGGCGGATCTCCAGTACATCTCCCGGCTTCAGTTCACCCATCCGTGTGAATACTGTATCACGGTGGCCTGCAAGGAAAATCCGTTCTCCTTCGCCTGGAAGTGCAGTAGAGGGCACATGACCGACCCCCTTCTCCAAATCATCCTCATCAGCCCCGGTCACGATGGGTACCTCCCTGTCAAGAGCCGGGATGCGCAGAATCCCGATAGCTTCCCCGTTCTCCCGATCCTCTGAGGGAGTCCCGGCACCCGCACTGATGGCCTTTTGGGCGGAAGCCATTGATTCATCACGAGCGTGCTTCTGCTCCTGAATGCCGAAGAGGGAGGCACCCACATACACAAGGCCTGTACAAATCAGTAAAATCCCAATGACTGAGATCCATTTATTCATCGCCATCCTTTGAGAAACCCAAGGAAATCCTTCTTTGTAAGTCCGCCTTCAATCGCCTGCTTGAGCGGGGCGATCCACTCTGCGAGCTCCTCATCTCCTTCCAAAAGTACTGCATCCAACGAAACGTCGAGGGCACTGCTCAGCTTCTGGATGATTTCCAAGGAAGGGTTTTGCTGCAAGCCCCTCTCGATTGAACTGATATATGATTTGGAAACCGATGATCGCTGGGATAGTTCGTTGATGGTTATGTTTTTCTTCTCACGAATTTCCTTTAATCTGCTTCCTAGCATAGGTCGCTCTCCTTTTTGATTGAGTGATTTCATTATAATGAACAGAATTTCTTTTATAAAGTACAAAACATTCAGAAAACGAGAGGCGGAATGAGGATAAGGGAGAAACGGATGGAATATATATCCTAAATCGCTTCATATGATGTTTTGAGAGGTTTCCTTTAAACCGTATACTAAAGATAGGTGTTCATTAAAACGAACAATATGTTTGATAGAGATTACATTTGAGATATAAAGGAATGAACATGATGAAGCATCGGATGCTCTCTTATATTCTTTTTCCCCTCCTGTTCGGTTTCTTTTCTCTCTCGACGGCTCATGGGGAAGGTCCAGGGATGACGATTGAGCCTAACGGACCCTATCTGTTCGATATCAAGAATGCCAAACCCGGAGATTGGGTCGAACGTTCGCTTACCGTCCATAACGAAGGCGATGAAGACCTTGCTTACACTCTTACTGTGAGAAATCTATCGGAGACGGATATTCTATACAACGAATTGGATATGACGCTGCTTCATGGCAACACCATCCTGTTCGATGGGAAATTGAAGGATGCATCTTCCTTCAAAGCAAGGGAGCTTGCGAAGGGCTCAGGAGATGAACTGCTCCTCATCGTTAAAATGCCCTATGAGCTTGGCAACGAGTTCCAGGGAACCGTGGCACGATTCGAGATCCAGGTTCAGGCCTCCTCCTTATTCGCTCCTGACAAGGGAGTGAAGGATGTTGAGGGGACGAACGGTGGGCAGGTGATCCCTGCGGGAGGCGGCCCCTCACCGACAGGTTTCCTGCCGAACACGGGAACGGATCTTTATCGCTGGCTGTTGATCGGCGGCCTCCTTATGACGACGGGGATCATCGTCCTAGCATGTAACGTCCTGATGAAACGAAAATCTGAAAGTGCGGGGTGAAGGGAATGTTCAAAAAAGATTGCAGCCGATGTATGCGTCCATCTTTCAGCAGTGCCGAGAGCGGGGAGTGGATCTGTCCAGCGTGCGGATATGACCTCACGGCACTTCCGGTCAAACCTCCTGTAAGTTTCAGGGAGATTTCTCAGACCGCTGATTCGACAAGGAAAAACAATAGAATCAAGAATTTTCTGAATAGTGTGTAATAATTGGTTATTATGATGGAATTTAGGGTAAAGAATTTTTACTGAGCCGACAAAATCCAACATCTTCTTCCGCAGATGAGGATTATAATGGAATTAAATCCACAGTCAGGTAATCAGATAAAGGCAAACCTGCTGAAAGGCAGGGACGCAAAGTCACAGGTCTAAGGTTGGACATATGCGCAATGATTCCCGTCAGCAGGAGCGTATCGAACACTAGGATGGCTGGATTGCCTGAAATACAGTCATGTATTTTGGGAGGAGATTAAATGGGCAATCGTGAATTGGATCAAGAATGGGTAGAGTTGATGAAAGAGGCAAAAACAGCCGGGATAACGCTGAGGGAGGTCAAGGAATTTCTTGAAGAACCACAAACAGAGCGTTCGCATAAAAAGTATGAGAGCATCGGATCAGTCCTCTGAAGAGTCCTTCCGATGGAAAAAGTCTTGAGAATAGATGATTCTCAAGACTTTATTTTTGTCCAAGCTTCCATTTATTGAATTCGATGAATTCCCGAAATTGATCTTTGGTGATACCGGAATCCATGGCTTCTTCGGTGATTTTCATCCATTCATAGTCCAGTGGTGTTTCTTCCGGAGCATCATGGAGAAGGGCATCCATGGAAATTCCTAGTGCTGCCGATACTTTTTCAAGGAATTGAACGGACGGATTCTGTTGAAGGTTTCGCTCAATGGAGCTTAGATAGGACTTGGCGACGCCTGCCCGGTCAGCCAGCTCCGTCATGGACATCTTTTTTTCCGTACGGTATTTCTTTACTCGTTCTCCGATCAATGAGCTCACCTGCCTGAGGATTTTCGTTCTCGTTGTTATTAGTATAGCAAAATACAGAGAAAGGCTCTATTTGTTTTTACATAATTGTGTATGTTTATCAAGTACCGGCCTTTGAGCTGGCAGGAATCCTCGGTTTTTCCACCATTTTATCTCTGAATGCCTGCAACAGTTCTTCCCCAGACATCCCTTTTTGAATCAAGTCGTCCAACAGGAGTTCGGCGTATTCATTCTTCTGCTTTTTCAGCTTTCCTTCAAACATGATGCTGATATTTGCACCGAGCTCTTTGATGCATCGGATCGACGTCATGAAGGCGGCAGGATCGTTCCCTTTGTGGGAGATCACCACCTGGATCTCAAGGTCCTTGCTTTTTTGTTGGGCCTTTTGGAAGAATTCAATATGATCATTGGTCAGGAGGGTTTCTACGAGCCATGTCTTCTTGCCATCTTCTTTATTGATGATCAGTCCATCCACGATATCAACATCCACGAGTTCGTCGTTTTGAACTACCTGCAGTGAAACCACCTTGAATGTTTTCATCACCGAACCTCCTTAAGGGTTTTTAAAAATTATATCATATGAAGAGGCACACCCCTAGCTCAATTCGCCAACGAGAAAAATCACGCTAGAGGTGAATTTTGCATTTTTAAGGTGGATTTCACCGGTAAAAAGGAAGTTTCCCTAGGAGAAACTCCTGTTATTCTCTTTCATGCCCCTATGAATTTGATGAATTGACGATTTTACAAGTGTGCAGGGAGGGGCTATGATGATAACAATTTCAGAAGAAAGGAGTTAAAAAAAGTGATCAATCAAGTGACGCTTGTTGGCAGGCTGACGAAGGACCCCGAGTCCAGGAAAACCCTTGAAGGAAAATCGGTCCTCAATGTGACTGTGGCCGTGAACCGGCAATTCAAGAATCAGCAGGGGCAGATCGATACGGATTTTGTCCTCTGCACGCTGTGGAACAGGGCGGCGGATAACACGGAAAAATACTGCCGGAAGGGGTCCGTCATCGGAGTGACTGGAAGGATCCAGACGAGATCCTACGAAAATGAAACGGGAAAGCGTACGTATGTGACGGAAGTGGTAGCCGAGAACGTCCGTTTCCTCGACAGCAAGCCTCCCGAAGAAACGAGGAAGGAAGCGATCGAGATCCCATTTTGATGAAGAGGAGAAGAAGGTATGAAAGAGCTGGAAACACGAATCGATCGCTTGGAGCAATTGAACGAAGACCTCATCAAGAAAGTGGCCCGCACCAATGTAGAGAACTTTTATCTATCCCAACGAATTACCGCCCTTGAACAGGGTTATGAATATGCAGGCCCTTCCTTGATCCCCTCATCCTAAGAATCCCTAAGACTTTTACGTACCACCAACCTATACGCTTGAACCTCGCACCACCAACCTCTGTAAAGCTTCTTATATAGAATCAATGAACCCCTCAATTTCTCCTACTATTGACCGGTCTTCCACGAAGACCGGATTTTTTATGCGCAAAACTGGCCATCCGGTGTTTCCAGATGGCCTGATGTTATTCCAATACGAGCAGGGATTGGAGATCCTGGTCGGATAGCTCCGTGACCCACTGGTCGCTGCGGATGATTTCATCGTTGAGCGCTTGCTTTTTCGTAAGCATGGCATCGATCTTTTCTTCGAGGGTTCCGGAAGCGACGAGTTTGTGGACGTGGACGAATCGTTTTTGCCCGATCCGGTAAGCCCTGTCTGTCGCCTGATTCTCGACTGCCGGGTTCCACCAGCGGTCATAATGGACCACATGGTTGGCGGCGGTCAGGTTCAACCCGGTGCCTCCTGCTTTCAACGAGAGAAGGAAGACGGGAAATTCCCCGTTCTGGAAGCGATCGACGAGTTCGTCCCGTTTGGCTTTCGCCATGCTGCCATTAAGGAAAGGCGCGTCGACATTAAATTCTTCTTTCATCATGTCCTGAATCATTTCCCCCATGGAGAGATACTGGGTGAAGATAAGGCATGCTTCTCCTGAATCGAGTGCCGTTTCCACGATGCTCCTCAACTTCTGCATCTTCTCCGAACGGCTCAGGATCGACTTGGGATCCGGCTCCTTCAGATAGAGGGCAGGGTGGTTGCACAATTGTTTGAGTTGATTGAGCATCTGCAGGATCAATCCTTTGCGCTCGAAGCCGCTCAGGGTTTCGACTTTGGCCAGGGTATCCTTAACGAGCTGCTCATATAGGGCCGCCTGTTCAGCCGTGAGGGCGCAGTATTCCTTCTGCTCGAGTTTTTCAGGGAGATTGAGCTCGACCTCTGGATCCTTCTTCGTCCGTCTCAGGAGGAATGGTTTGATCTTGGCTTGGAGGGCTTTGACCCTTTCTTCGTCTTCATCCTTTTCAATCGGGGCAATATAGTGCTTCTGATAATAGGTGAATCCACCAAGATACCCCTGATTGAGGAAGTCGAAGATCGCCCACAGCTCCGACAGGCGGTTCTCCATCGGCGTGCCGGTCAGGGCGATATGATGATTCCCTTTAAGCTTCCGGATGGCACGGGATTGTTTCGTGTTGGAGTTCTTGATGTTCTGGGCTTCATCCAGTGAGATGGAGCTCCAAGTCACCTCTGACAGCTCCTCGAAATCCAGATGGGACAATCCGTACGAGGTGAGGAGCACATCAACTCCTTCGATGGTCTTTTGAAACTCTTCGCCTTTTGCCCGGACTTGCCCGTAATGGAGTCGTACATTCAAGGATGGGGCGAATTTCTCCAGTTCTCGCTGCCAGTTCCCAAGGACCGATGTTGGGGCAATGATCAAGGCAGGGGAATCTGCCTTTTCATGCTCCTTCACATGAAGGAGATAGGTGATGAGCTGTACGGTCTTTCCGAGTCCCATATCGTCGGCAAGACAGGCACCGAACCCGAACTTCCTCAGAAATAGCATCCAGCTCATCCCGAGCTCCTGGTAAGGCCGGAGCTCACCGATGAAGTCATCGGGCGTAGGCGTGATCGGGATGGTGGATACGTTCGTCAGCTGATGGATCATCTTCTTCATGGAACGGTTCAGTTCAAGCTGGATGCGGGCATACTTTGTCCCGTCTTCATCTTCCCCTTCTTCGGTCATGCCGCCTTCCCCGTCATCAGGGACAAGCTCCTGCTCGAGCATATCCTGAATCGAGATTCCTTCTTCCTTTGCTTTGGTCATCATCTGCTGGATGCGCCTGATCATGGCGGGATCGAGCTTCATCCACTGTCCGCGGATCTTGACGAGGCGGCGCTGGTCTTCCACGAGCTGGTTGAAATCCTCTTCAGACAGATTGACCCCGTTCATGGACAGACGCCAGTCGAAGTCGAGCATGGCATTCAGTCCCACGAAGGACGGACGATAGGTCGTATCAGTATTCTTCAATTTTGCTTTCACGAGTACCTGTGCATCCTTCATCGCTTCCCACCACGACGGAAGGAGGATCTCGATATTCAGATCGATGAGCTTCTCACTGAGGATCGAAAGGAAGTCCCAGGCATCGTGTTCACCGAGGCTCTTGCGGAGCTTCCCGTCTTCATCCTTCAAGATCGGGAGCATATTCCCCCAGCGCTCCTGTTCGGCGCTGACTTCCTTCAGATGAGGCTTCCAAGTGGCGGGTACCGTATCCTCCAACAGGGAAATCACGCGGCTGGTCCGCTTTTTGTCCCGTAGGATCGTTTCGAGCTCCCATGTGTCTTCTTCATCCAGTGGCTCTGTGATGCGGAGACCGATGGTGAAGGGGAGATCCTGTTCTTCGCCGCTGACCCACTCGCTCCATCGTTGCTCGTCGAAATAGGCGGCAAGCTCTTCAGGCGTCAGGGTGCTTTCCTTCAGCTTCCGGATCCGCTTCATGGCACCCGACCCTCCGGCGTTCATGGCGTCCTGTAGGGAGGTTTGGAACCACCCATCCGTCAGTTCCTTCACGTTCCTGCCATCTGGTAGGGTTTCGTCCCAGAATTCGCTGTTGAAATTATCCCAGACTTCATCGGGAACGTGGAACTGGAGCCCCTGCTCCTGCCATTCATCGAAGCGGGGAAGCCATTTTCCCGCTTCGATTGCTCCGAGGAGGACCGGTGCGACAGCAAGATAGGCTTGCCCGGATTCATTCCAGTCCCAGCTTACAAGGGAGCTGAATCGTTCACCTGCCAATAAGGTGAGGAAATCCCAGTGCCCTGCAGATACACTCATCCCATCTTCTTCGATGAGGGTCCCGTAGTAGCTCTCTTCATGCCAGAGGAAAAGCTGGCTCTTCCATTCAACAGGGTGAATCCATTCCCCGTTTTCATTCTGTGCGGTCAGCACAAAGCGTTCGCCATATTCAGATGGTTCAACATTAATCTTGACGGAAGACAATTTAAGCATCGATTAACTTACCCTTTCTGCATTCTTCTTGGAAAGCCCGGAGGCGTTTGAATCTATCTAGGATATAGGACAGGAATTGGTCCCACTTATCCGTCTGCTTCAGCTTCCGGTAGATGGTCCGGATTTTTTTCATGTAGCGGACCGCCTGCCTGTAGCTATCACGGTTCTTCTGCTCGATTGCGTTCATGACCCCGCTGAAATAAAGGGGGAGGGCGAGTTCCGGTTGTTCCTTCGTGAGATCCTTCAGTCCCATCCCTTCCATTTCAGGAATGCTGTAGTTCATATAACGCTGCAGCTCCACCCATTCCTTGTACTCCTTTACATTGATCAGATATTCATTGTAATGGAAGAAGCTGTACGGAAGCATGGCAAGGAGAAGTTCCTTGACGAGCAGCGGATCTTTTTCCGTGAGCCAGTCCATGGGCATGATGCGGATGAACCAGCGGACGAAACGGGACGCTTCGAACTGATCGAGGTATCCGACATGTTCCGGGAGTCGCTCAAGGAGGTGCCTGACAAGGAAAAGTCCCGCTTCGTACCGTCTGCCGGTGAAGAACTTGCGCAGCCAGAATTCAGAGAACGAAACCAGTTCACTTCCTAGTCCCTTTGCCACTCTATCGGCTTTGTCGAATTCTTCAAGCATCAGATAGTGGTGCAGGAGGGCAAGGTGACCGAACGTTTCAAGGTCTTCACCCGACTCAGAGATCCGTTTGATTTCCTCCTGTCTCCAAGCCTTCTGTTTAAAGAGGAAGTACCAGAGGAAACGATACACTTCGGCCTTGATCAAGGTGCTGTTTTTGGTGGAGTCACTGAGCCACACGGTTTTTTCCTTCAAGAAAGCAATATATGGATCGAAGCTGAACGGCATGGCATGCACAGACATCTTCTCCAATGCATCCTCCATTTCACCAAGGAGATAATCATACATGCTGTATTGCTCCGTACCGGCCTTCACGCCTTTTTCCTGAAGGAAGCGGTCGAGATGGATCGTCAGGTAGAGCGTGGCATACAGCTTGTAAAGGGGCTTCCATTCACGCTCGAAGGGTGACTCCTTCATGAAACGCTTCATGATATTCTGTACGAGCACATCCATGATATAAGGCTGCCTCTGCAGAAGCTCAAAGTCATCCGGCTTCAGGAGGGTATGGAAGTAATCCCACCACTCCTCAGGGGTGTTTCCCCGTGTTTTCCGCTCTTTGAGCAGGTCGCTCGCTTTCTTCAAGCCCCCGTGCTTCTTCATCAGGTCTTCAAGTCCGCCGGCTGTATCGGGTTTTCCGCTCCGCCAGTTGCCGACCCACTCGCTGACGCTGCCCGTCTTATTCAATAAGAACAAAAATACGGCCAGCTGATGGCGGCAGAACACGTCCTGAGGGCAAGAACAGGAAGAGATGAGGGGGAAGGTGAAGTTCAGCTCCACGGAGACAGGCGTCACATCCTGGACCTGGGCCATCACTTCTTCATCGCGCACCTTCACCTGTGAGACCGAATTCTGCCTGAAGAGCATGAGCCCTTTGGAAACGATATTGCGGTCCGCTTCACGTTTAGGGTCAAGTACTTCCTCGAGGGATTCGCTCACGTGATAAAGTTGTTCCTTCAGTTCCTCAATACGAATCGACATCAGCTAACCTCTCCAATCTATAAAATCGCATTCTTTTATTATAACGCAAATCGGGTGCGAAGAGGAGGGAAGAGGGGCCGCTGTATTTTTTGTCGAAGTGCCCTACATGGAATCCAAGTGGATATAGAAGGTCTTCCCGTTGAAAACCGTGACGCTTTTCAATGGGATTTTGTCACCATTCGACATGTAGTAGTTCTTGTTTTCAGGGAATCGGAGGATCGTTTTCCCTTTCTTGGCCAGCAATTCGGGGTTGGCTGTCCCTGTTTTCAACGTGACCTCGTATCCCTGTTTTTCAAGGGAATCTCTTCCATCTACATACCAGGAGCGATAGGTGTCCAGGGAAAAGCCGAGGAAGTCAGCCATGATCCCGGGGAGATCGGTGTTTTCATGAAGTCCCGAAGGCTTACCGGGACCGAATGCATAAAGGAAGACATCTTCACCTGTATGTCCATGGGTGGTGAATCCGAGTCCAGCTTTTTGTGAAAGGGAGGAGGTCATCTGTGCTTTCAATTCCTTCTTGGAAGGGCTCCATCGGCATGATTGAGAGTCCAGGCCGTATGCACCGAGGGCATCCGTGGCATCTTTTCCTTCAAGAAGGGAGGTAGCGCCTTCGACGGTGAGTCTCGCTTTCTTCAGAGGATCGATGAAGCGTTTCATGGACTGGTGCTTATACGATCCGTCAAGGTCAGTATTTCCGATTGTAAGCCCGCTGTTGCCATGGTCTGTCACGGCGACGACCATTGTGTTCCCATCTTTTTTTGCAAACGTCAAGGCCTCGCCGACGGCACGGTCGAAGCTCAGGATTTCACTGATCATACCTACGGGATCATGTTGATGAGCGGCCCAATCGACCTTGCTTCCTTCAACCATGAGGAAGAAGCCGGTCTTTTCCTTGGACAGGTGGGAGATGGCCGTCCGGGTCATCTCGCTCAGGGTGGGCTCATCCGGCTTCAGCTCGCTCCGGTCCAGATCGTAGGAAAGGTCCTCTGAAGCAAACGCTCCCCACAGCTTTCCGGCAGAAGGCTCCAAGAGCAGTTCCTTCCTGGTATCTATGTAGGCATATCCAGCGTCTCGAAGAGGTTTTTTTAAATCCTCTCCATCCTTGCGGGTGACCTCGTCGGTCTTCAGCATACCGTCATCCTGGGGAAGATTCTTTTCCTTCGGTGCAAGCCATGCGGAACCTCCTCCAAGGACAACATCGAGATCCTGATATACCTGCTGTTCGCCGATGGAGCTGAACTCCTCCCGTGTGATGGCATGGGAAGTAAAGGCGGCGGGTGTGGCATGTTGAACGGGGGATGTGGCGACGATCCCTGTTGCATATCCGTTCAGCTTAGCGGTTTCAAGTACCGTGATGAGTGGGCGGCCTTCGGGGTCCATGCCGATGTAATCGGCTTTTGTCTTCACCCCTGTCGCCATGGCCGTCCCGGCTGCGGCAGAGTCCGTGATGGCCGATTCGGCGGAGTAGGTCCTCACCCCGCCCGTGAGGATGCCATCCAGGTGGAGAGGTGACCCCTTATACCATCGTGAAAGGGTGACGGCATCTGAATTCGTGCCATCCATGATCATGAAGATGACATTCTTTTTGGGGGCAGCGGCATGAAGGCACGCAGTGGGCGCCGTGAATGCCAGAAGGACAAGGGGAAGCAGGATGCAGGCGATCTTTTTCAATCCGTTCATAGTAGACGTCTCCTTTGTTCATCGTTGATCTTAGTATGAACAAAGGATGGGCTGATAATGAGGGATAAAAAGAGGTTGAGGCAAAACGAAAGAGAGTAATCAAGAACACAAACCGTGTATATTCATCACACCCCTCATGATTTCCGTGCAAGACTTCGCTTTCCGCGGGTAGCCTGTGAGCCTCATCGGCAAGCGGGTCTCGCATCAACTACTCTTCCCGCTGGATGCTTCGTCTTGCAATCCAATCAACCGTTGGAAAATAGCCATGAAACAAAGTGAAAACCCGAATTCATTAGCCTGATCTTAGGCAAATGAATTCGGGTTCTACTATGACTGAAACATTTTTGTCCCAGTCTCTCGAGTCAATTTATTTTCGCTCCAGTATTCCAAGCATCAGGTTAGTGTACACATCAGCGCGGTCAAGATTCTTGAAATCACGGATTTTCAACCGGCGCCAGTCAAGGGCCGTGATGAATCTTGTCTGATCCTTCAGGGCTGTAATCTCTTCCGGTTCCTCCACATACATTTCTCCGGCTTTTACGCCTGAGGTGATGGCCTGACGCCCGTCGACTTCAAGACCCGTCTCGATCTTGCGCTTTTTGACGGTGCCGTTTTTCGTCATAATCCAGAGGTACGCCTGGTCGTCCATCTTCTCAATGGCGGAGACAGGGACCGTCACGACATCTTTCGCTTCCTCCATGATGATGGAAAGGGACACGTGCTGACCGGGTCTCCACTGCGCTTCCTGCACTTGTACCTCCGCAGGATAAAGGCTTTCGGTCTTCAGATGGGGGTCGGCTTTCGGCAGGCGGTCCACTTTGGTGATGACCCCATCAAGGGATTTCTTCCCGTCATGCTTCACCCGGACATTCAAGTTTTCCTCCACCTCATCGACTTCTTGCTCTGTCAGATCGGTCGTGACGACAGTGGAATCCGAAGCGATCGTGACGAGGGGATTCAGGATTTCGTGTGACAGACTTTTGACCGTCCCGCTCACGCTGCTCTCCACTGTAAGGGTCGTCTCATATGAATCGATAGCGGCGATCTGCTTTTCGAGGCTCTTGATCTGGCTCTCAAGTTGCTCGGCTTCAAGCTGTTTAGAAACCATTTCACGCTTGATATCATACTCTGATTGTAAGGCCCCTGCTTCGATGGGAGCATCTTTTTCATCGGAGGATGGGGATGGAAGGGAAGTGACCAGCTTGGATAGTTCGCTAATGGCATCTTTAATGTTGGAAGCATCTTCTTCCAGCTTCTCCACTTCCGATTTCAGCACGTCGCGTTGTTGATACTGATCGGTGACCTCATATTCATATAGGGGTGTTCCTGATTTGACCTGTTCCCCTTCTTTTATTAGGAACTTTTTGAAGGTGGCAGACTCATCATTGAAGTAGAGATACTGATCCTCCTCTGGAATGACCACTCCAGGCTTGTAGAGCATGTCCCTGAGGGTTTCCTGACGGCTCAGTTCCCAGTGGTTGATGCGGACTTCCCGGTCGACCCGGCTGTCGGCTTTTTCAATTAGATATGTATTCACGCCTACGAAAACCAGGCTCACGGTTACGATGCTGTAGCGAATAAGTTTCTTCATCATTCATCACCTTTAAATTAACGTTGAAAGATCAAGATAAGCAAGCAGGGCATTCAATGCCCAGAAAAGCACGTTGACGAGTACGATCACAAGCCAGATGAGCCAGTTCTTCTGCCGTGTCAAATACTTGATCCCACGATACTGAAGGTAGATCATCCACACCTTGAATAGGGAGATGGCGCCAAGCAGGTACACCACATAAGAGTTTGAGGTAATGGCCTGGGCGATGACTCCTAGAGATAGGGGGGATGAATACCATTCAATAGAAAAGAATAAGGATAGCGGCACGAATGTGAGTTTCTCCAGGAGCAGGATCAAAAGCGTCAATCCCTGCACCATCACAATCTTGCGGTATTCGCCGTGATCGGAGATCGTCCAAAACACCAGGGATGAAAAGAAAAGGATCAAAGCGGCGTAAAGAAGACCCGCAATCAGACGTCCAAAGAAGAACATGGTCTTTTCCAGTTCATACTCCAAAGGGGTAAGGGAAGTCGCTTCTTTCGCGAGGGAATCCATTCCGATCCCGAAGAATGCCACAAATCCGAAAACCAATGCGGAAAGAACAAATAGCCAGGTCATCTGCTTTGCAAAACGCGGCACGATCTCGGCTTCACCGAGGCGATAAAAAAAGGTGGATGGGGATGTAAGCCCCTTAATGAGCTTTGCTTCTGTGTGCATAGACAAGTAGCCTCCAACATAGTGATAATCCTTCTCTTATTCTATCGAAATTTCTGAAATATTACCATAAATTGTCGAAGGCATTTGGTGAAGAGTGGACTATTGAATCAGAATTTAGGGTAAGGAACAGAGGGCAAATAAAAAAGTGCCCGTTGAGGACACTTTTTACATGTTGTATGCAAGAACGGTGGTCCCTGCAATGATAGCAATGGTGAAGATGAAAAGGGTAGCATACATGAGCTTCTTTTTGGCCCTTTTCTTTAAAATCATTTCTTCAGGTGTTAAAAACGACATTACAATCCCTCCTGATTTGGCAGCTGGCTGGCATGGTTAGCCCCTGTAGCTTTGCGTCATCACCTTTCGATGATTTTGCTATTAGACAAATCGACACATATTCATTATCGGTTTGTTTACTGTAAACTGTAATAGTAAAAACGAACTATTTTTCGACACTATTTTTAACTATCTAAAATGATATAACATTTCGACAATATTCGCTAATCTTTTTAAGAATCAGACTGTAAATAAAGCATAAGTATGTGTTTTTTGTGTAAATATGTTAAAAAATCTATCAAATGATACAGTATTTTGGTAGCATGTGGTTATTAGGTTTTCGGGAAATGACAAAAAAGAAGGTGGGAATATAAATGGAGAATAAATCCAGGGAACATGTTCTTTCTGTTTTGCAGAAGGCATTCGACAAGGGCCAGCAGGGGGATATGGATACGACGAAAATGATTCAGTGGCTTCAGCAGGAGCTTCAATCGGGAATCAATCAACGGGGGAAAACACTGTAAGGGAAGCGTGGCTCTGTTACGGCCCTCCTTTCATATGAGGTACCCATTATTAAAAGATGGGAGTGAGATCATTATATATGGAATCACAGGACAATTTCCAATCATAATGCTCCATAAAAAAGCTGAACGACGGGGAAGTCGTTCAGCGGCGCATCATCATATTATAAACGCGTGAAGGGCCTCATGCGTCTCTTCGACGAATGTCCTTTTCTCAGCCCACGCGCTTCTGCATTCTTTCATCCTCTCCATGCGATCCTCGATCATCCTTCCTACCTCCGTACCATTCGGGCCTCCACGGACCGAGCGGATCTCCACGAAGTAATCAGGTGAAATGATCCTCTGCCAATCCTTCTCCGACAATTGGATCTCATCGATCAGATTATTAATGTCGGCAACCTTCCATTCATAAAGTTCTTTTCTTTCCGCAATCGAGCGCTTAGCGATGGTGCTTGCGATGCCATGTGCCTTCCTGAATGGGACTCCGTAATCCCGGGAAAGGGTGTCGGCAAGTTCCGTGATGGTGATGCTCGATTTCTTCGCCATGGATTTGGCATGCTCCTTATCGACTGAGATGGTGGCGATGACGGCGTACATGAGCTTCAATACCCGATTGGCATTGTGGAATGCACGGTAGAGATGGGGCTGGAGATCATCTTCGGTGTCCACGATGTCACCGAACGGCGTGTTGTGGATCATATTGACAGCCGCAAGGGCATCTCCGTAGGCGCTGCTTGCAATCGATCGTGAATGTTCGATGGAAACCGGGTTCCGCTTCTGGGGCATGATGCTGCTGATCTGTACATAGGGATCAGCAACCTTGAATGTCCCGAATTCCCTTGTGACATGCTGGAGGAAGTCCTGAATCCATCTGCCCGTATTCACCATGCAGGTCATGAGGGCAGTTCCTGTCTCAAGAAGGTAATCTGCCCCGCCGATTGCGTCATAGGAATTTTCCACAAGGCCTTCGAAACCCAGTAGCTCCGCCACCCGCTCCCGATTGATAGGGAAGCCCGTTGTCGTCAGGGCTGCAGCGCCCATAGGAGAGCGGTTCACCGTGTCGAAAGCGGCTTTTAGCCGAATGATGTCACGCTGAAGTACATCATGGACGGCAAGAAGGTAATGACCCAGAGTGGTAGGCTGGGCAGGCTGGGTGTGGGTGTATGCCGTCATGACCGTGTCCTTGTGGGCAGCTGCCTGGCGCAGAAGGATATCTCCTAGATCCATGGCGGCATCAATCGTTTGTAGGAGATGCCCACGGAGGACGAGGCGGTACATGGCCACCCCCATATCATTCCGGCTCCTTGCGATATGCAGCTTCCCGGCAAGCTCGCTCCCGATCTCTTCACCGATCCTTGCCTCCATCATAAAGAATAAATCTTCAAACTGTGGCTCATAGGCCAGGCTTCCGATATCGGTTTTGGAGACGGCATCAATGCCCTTCAGCATCGATGCAGCGTCTTCTTTTGGAATGATGCCCTGCTCCATGAGCATGATACAGTGGGCCCGGTGGATATCGAACATCACATGGAACAGATAGTCCCGCTGATCGTTGAAAACGGGCTTCAACAATTCTTCTACATACGTTTTTCCCGGAAACGCATCCCCCTCATTCTGGATGAATTCTTGTATATTCCTCATATTGATCAACTCCTAGGATAAAGATTTCTCAGCTTTTACTCCGAATACCTTATTCGAGATCAAGAGGACGACGGCGATCAAGGAGATCTGAATCATCCCGTAGGCGGCCGCCTGACCCATGTTGAACATACGGAGCTGATTCATGATTTCAATGGATATGGGCCGGTTGGAAATGGTGTATAGCAACACCGATGTCGGGAATTCCCCTACTGATTCGACAAAGGCGAGCAATGTCCCCGCAAGGACACCGGGCATGATGATGGGAAGAATCACCTTGCGGAACGTATAGAACCATTTTGCCCCGAGGCTCCTGGCTGCTTCTTCAATGGAATCATCGAGCTGTTCAAGTGCGGCATTTGTCGAGCGCACCACAAGCGGTATATGTCTGACGAAATAGGCAAGAGGCAGGATCCAAAACGTCCCGACCAGGATGTTCCCGAAAGAAAAAATGGAAGGTTCATTGAATGCAAAGATCAAATTCATCCCGATGACTGTTGCCGGAAGCGCCCAGGGAATCATGACAAGAACGTCGACGAATCCCTTCCCTATGAATCTTCGCTTCACGAGAAGGTAGGAAGTCAGGACCCCGAAAACCAGATTCCCCGCCGTGGCAATAAATGATAGAATCAAGCTGTTTTTCAGCGGCTTGAAGATATTTGGGTCTTCGAAGAGGAGCCGGTAGTTTTCGACGTTGAATACGGACGGATAGGTCTGCCAGGTCCATGTACCATCAGGCACAAGGGAGAGCAGAAGGATCGTGAAATGAGGGAGCAGCAGGATGAGGACCCCGATGATCCCGGTCGCCACCAGCACCCATTTCATGAAGGGATTCTTCACTTCGCTCCGGTGAGCGCCGATACCCTTTGAGGCCATACGGTAGTCCTTACGGTTCTGATACCACCTCATGAACAGGAGGAAGCTGATCGAAACGATGGACAGAATAACAGACTGAGTCGCTGCGACCTCCATATCGCCATTGATCTTAGAAAAATAGATTTGCAGGCTGAGCACCCTGAATCCTCCTGCAAGAAGGAAAGGGGCACTGAATGATGCCATGGAGATCATGAACACCAAGAGGGAAGCGGCCACAATGGCAGGTGTGAGCAATGGGAAGGTGACCTTCCAGAACACGCTGAATCGACTGGCTCCAAGGTTATGGGCTGCTTCCTCGAGGGAAGGGTCGATTTTATTGATAGCCGCAGACACGGTCATATAAAAGTACACATACATCGTATAGGCATGGACGATGAGAATGCCGGAGACGCCTCCGATCTTGAAAGGAACTTCATCAAGATGGAATAAATCCTTGATGGCATTCGGAATAAGGCCGGTTTCCCCGTAAAGGAACATGAATGCCATGACCCCGACCAGGGAAGGAAGGACGATGGGCATGATGGCTGCCGTCGAGAAGAACCCCCGGCCGGGAAAGTCATACCGATTGAAGATGAAGGCAAGGGGCACCCCGATGATGGCACTTGCAAGGACGCTCAATAGGGAAATGTACACAGAATTCCATAATGCCTCCAGATTCGTCTTGGATTCCTGGGTGAAGAAATCCCCGTAGTTCCCGAGGCCGACTCCTTCTTTTGTGTTCATGCTCTCAAGGAATGTCCGGAGCGACGGGTAGAGAACATAGGCGATCAAGACGAGCAGGACTGGTATGAGCAGCCATAGGGTGAGACGATGATCGCGGTTCTTTATCATGATGGATCACCGCTCACTATGGGAATCACCCGGATATGCTCCTTAGGAAGTTCGACGAAAACCGGGGAGCCCGCATGCAACGAGCGTGACACTTCGCCATTCAGCGTGTGCACGCGGATGAGTTGGTTGTCCACTTCTACCATCACATTGATAACGGATCCGAAGAAGTGGATTTCCTTGATGATGCCCTGAAATACGTTCTCATCCTCACTTCTTGAAGAATCAACAAGATTGATTGCTTCAGGCCGGATCGAAAGTGCTGTGCCTTGGCCTGCAGAATCGCCAGTGACGATGTTATTCCCTCGCACCAAAATGGGGCGGGGGAGGGCCCCGTTCAGCACCGTTGCGTGCGCCATCCCCCCTTCACGCTCCTCGATGGAGGCCGGCAATAGATTGATTTCCCCTATGAAACTAGCTACAAAATCGTTTGCAGGCTCATTGTATATCTCAGCAGGCGTTCCTACCTGATGACAAACACCGTAATTGAAGACGGCGATCCGGTCGCTCATGGAAAGGGCTTCCGCTTGGTCATGGGTAACATAGATGGTCGTGATGTTGTACTCTTTCTGTAACCGGAGGATCTCGCTCCGCATCTCGTCCCTGAGTTTTGCATCCAGATTACTGAGCGGTTCATCAAGGAGGAGGATCTCAGGCTCGATGACAAGGGCACGGGCGAGGGCGACCCGCTGCTGCTGGCCTCCGCTGAGCTGGCTGACCTGGCGCTCGCCATATTGGTCTAGCCGGACTTTCTCCAACACATTCTTCACCCGAGCCTTCACTTCCTTGATGTTCAGCTTTCGGACCCTGAGGCCGAATGCCACGTTTTCGAAGACCGTCATATGAGGGAACAGGGCATAGTTTTGGAAAACCATGCCCGTGTTCCGCTTTTCAGGTGGCACCCGCGTCATATCTTTGTCCCCGAATCGAACGACCCCTTTAGTAGGATAGTAGAATCCCGCGATCATTCTCAGGGTTGTCGTTTTCCCGCAGCCACTCGGTCCGAGGAAGGTGAAGAACTCTCCATCCTTGATGGCGAGATCCAGGTGATCGACTGCTGTGACTTTTCCGAAGGTCTTTTGGACGCTATCTATTTGTATGGACGCCATTTTCGCTTACACTTCCTATTCTTTGATTTCTTTGTCCCCGTTTTTAATGTTTTCATCCCAATGCTTCATCCATTCATCGCTGTTTTCCTGGAATACCTTCCAATCGATATCCATGCTTTTGATTTCGGTATCCGTGATCCATGAAGGAAGTCCATCTACGTCGTCCCGGGTCGGGATACGGTAGAATTCTTCAGCCAAAAGCTTAGCGGCTTCCGGTGTGTTGACGAATTCATAGAAGGCTTCAGCTGCTTTCGGATGCGGACCATCTTTGACGAGGGCGATCCCTTCAGTCAATACAGGTGTCCCACTTTCAGGAATGATGAATTCAAATGGGTAATTTTTATTTTCCTTCAGCATGACGACATCCGGCATGGCCCAGACGGAGATGGTCCCTTCGCCTTTGGCCACCTTGTTGTACATCATTTCAGGGTTGGCTGAGTATTCCTTCGTATTGGCATCCAGCTTCTCGAGCCACTCATAGCCCTTGGCTGGATCTTTGGAATCCTTGAAGTCGCGGTAGATCATGGCAGAGAAGATCGTCCTCATGGTTCCAGAGGCGAGCGGGTAGCGGATGATGATTTCATCCTTCCATTTGGAATCAAGGAGTTCATCCCAATCCTTCGGTGCTTCATCAGCAGAGACCTTCTTGCTGTTGTACATGATCACTTCAGGCGTCTGGCTTGTGCCGGACCAGTTCCAGTCTGGATCATGGAAGCCGTCTGCCAGACTGTCTGCATAGGTCGGTTCATAGGGCGTCAACAGTCCTTCGTCCTTGGCTTGGTCGAAGTTCGTTGATGGGGCACCCCACCATACATCGGCTTGAGGATTATTCTTTTCAGAGCGGACCCGGTCAAGGATCTCCTGGGAGCCCATATCCAGCCATTCCACGTCGATGTTGTACTTTTCTTCGAACTGTTGCTCGAACTTCGAGAGGATATCTTTCCCGTGAGGTGAGTAGACGACGATTTTATCCTCGAAGTCCTTGCCCTCTTTATTTTCGCTTCCTGAACCTTTTTCTGATCCGCCGCATGCGGAAAGGACAAGCATCGCTGATAGTGATAACACCGCAAAAGCCGATTGTTTCTTCTTTGATCCCATTATTCATTCCCCCTGATCATAATAAGTGGCCCGTGCCTTCATGCTCTCGTAGGAATAAAGAAACGGCCCCGATCACACCGGCATTCGACCCTAATTCAGACACTTTCAGCTCGATTGGAATGGGCAAATATTCATTGACCATCCGCTCAAGCTTCGGCAAGATATAATCTGCCGATTTCAAGACACCACCCCCTAAAATGATGACCTCGGGATTCAAAACACTTGCAGCATTGATGATGCCGTACCCCAGTTGCGTAATGGCATCATTCACGATCGCCATGGCAACAGCATCGCCTTCAGAGGCGTACCGAAAGGCGAGTTCACCTGACAGCTCACCTGTCAGGGCCGCTTGGTATGCAGGGTGGCCAGGATCGAGAACGACGGAACGGGTGAATGTTGCCCCGATCGCCTTTCCTCCGGCCACACTCTCGAGATAGCCATATCGATGGAAGATCGGCTGGAAGTCACCCTCGAAGTCGCGTCTGTCCGTCACCATATAACCCATTTCTCCTGAAGCATGGGCGCCCCCTCTGTATAACCGGTCATGGATGATGATCCCGCTGCCGATCCCGGTTCCGATAGCGATGAAAAGCACATGCCGTTTATTCCGGGCATTTCCGATCCACTGTTCCCCTAGGACAGCTACATTCACGTCGTTTTCCACGTAAACGGGGAAGGGGAAATGTCGCTCGGCTTCTGTTTGAATGGGATAGCGGACCCAGTCGAGACTCGGGGCATCGATGACCACTCCGTTCTTCGTGATTCCGGGTACGCCGATGCCCATGCCGAGGACATTTGTCACATCGATTCCTTCAGCAGATAACATGGAGGAGACATCCCTCGATAGTTGTTCAAATAAACCGGTTCTAAGGTGGCTGGCAGTAGAAAAGCTCTTGGTGTGGAGGATGGTGCCATTAAGGTCTGAGAGGATGGTTTTGACTTTTGTGCCACCGATGTCCGTCCCGATGACGTAGGCTGCCCGCTCATTGAAATATAAGTGGATGGGCTTTCTTCCCCCCTGAGAAGAGGACGGTCCGATTCCCTTTTCATACACTTTGTTTTCCTGAAGGAGCTCATCGACGAGAAGGGAGACGGTCGGTTTACTGAGATGGATTTTTGCGGCGATATCGGCTCTGGAGATGGGGGATTCTTGCTGAATGCATTGCAATACTCGTTTTTTGTTGATCACTTTCGACTGCTGCACACGTTGATTCATTGCATCACGGCTTTCGTATTTTGTTAGTGAACCTAACTAATCAACTAAAAATATACAGTAGTTCCGTTTACCTCACAATTAATATTTTTATTATTCAGAATACACAGATAAAACAACATACTTTGTACCTATTAGATAGAAATCGTTGAAAACCCCGTCATATCAACACGTGAAGCTGTTTACCGAGCTACTGGGATGGAGTATGGTCTGCAACGATTTTGTCGAATTTTTCCTCCTTATGACATGTAAGCGTTTTTCCAATCGGGTCAATGACCCATTTACAGGAAATATATGCCTGTGCTACTAATGAAAAGAACGGGAAAAACGACCTTCAGTTCGTTAAAAAGATAAACAAACTAACCACAAGGAGGGGTGCAGTTCGAACACGGTAATCCAATTTGAGAGGAGCATGAACATGAAGAAACTGATTTGCCTCCTAATCGCCTTCTTACTCGTCCTTCCGATGAATCCCATGGCCCGCGAAAATGAGGATCCAGACCTTTGGAGTGCCCTCAAACCACTTGAAACCACTGTGACCTTCCTGAATACGGGAGCGCATCCCGACGATGAACGGAGTGATTTCCTAGCCTATCTCTCCAGGGGTCTGGGCGTGAAGACATCCAGCCTCATTGCCAACCGGGGTGAAGGCGGTCAAAATGAAATCGGTCAAGAGCTCGACAATGCCCTTGGCATCATCCGCTCGAGGGAAATGATTGAAGCAGCAAAAGTGACAGGCGTAAAAGCATACCACCTCAGTGAAACCACCTCTGATCCCATCTATGACTTCGGATTTTCGAAGACTCCAAACGAAACCCTCTCCAAATGGGGGGAAGGGCTTACCTACGAGCGGTTGATCCGCTTCATCCGTACCTATCAGCCTGATATCGTGATGCCCTCTTTCCGTGATGTCGATTCCCAGCATGGACATCACAGGGCGATATCGATCTTGACCCAGCGCGCATTCGAGGATGCAGCTGATCCTAAAGTTTACCCAGAACACCTTGAAGAAGGTCTGTCCCCTTGGAAAATCAAAAAACTATACTTACCAGCAGAATCGAAAGAGAGCGCCACATCATCGATTGAAATCGGCATGCTCGATGACATCTACGGGAAATCATATCCTCAGATCGGAGAAGAATCCCGTTTTCTCCATAAAAGCCAGGGGATGGGGAGTGAGATCCCTGTGGCCCCAAGACAGGTACACCTTGAACTGGTGAAATCTCGTGATTCGTCCTCCGGGACGGACCAGCTCTTTAAAGGGATTCCTTATGATTTCAACGAATGGGCTGTAAAGCTTCCTCAAAAAGAAAAGTCACTTGTAAAGGGATACCGTCAGCTTCAAAGTCAGCTTGAACGGACGATTTCCAGCTATCCGGATCGTTCTAAAGCATTCCAGGAGGCTCAGAAGTCCTTGAAGCTAGTAGAAAAGGCCACCAAGATGACAAAGAAGGCCAAGTTGGATTCAGGGTTGAAGGAAGACCTCCTTCATAAGCTGTCCCTGAAGGAAGAACAGCTCATGAATGTAAGCTACTTGTCTTCTGACCTTGACGTCCAGGCAACGTCGGAATCTGACGTGCTGACAGGCGGGCAGCAAGTGAAAGTGGAGGTGAACGTGAAAAATGGTGGCAAGCATGTTCTGAAGAATGCAGACGTCACCCTGGACACGCCTTTCCACTTCTCCAAAAAAACAAAGAAAAAGAACCTGAAACCGGGTGAAGAACGAACGTTCACCTTCAAAGTGGATGTGCCTGAAGAAGCGGAAACATACCATCCATACGAAGAGCCGGTCATTCAGGCATTGGTAAAATTCCGTTCCGGTTCAGTGGAAACGGTGAAAAAAGAAGAATTGAACGGGACCATCGCCGTCCTTCCCGATGTCGGTCTCACCATGAGCCCGGAAGACCTTGTCGTGAACACGGCGGATGTGAAGACAGACGTACCGGTGAGTGTCGAAGTCACAAACTACAAGCAGGGCAAATCAACTGCCGGGGTATCCCTAGACGTCCCTGAAGGCTGGACGGTCACGCCTTCATCAGTAGATATCCATTTAACGGATCATAAAGAGAAAAAATCAGCCGACTTTGTCCTTCACCCTCCTACAGAAATCGAAGAGGGAGATTTCAAGGTAGAGGCACATGCAAACGTCGACGGGAAAACGTTCGGAACCACTGTCCAGGAAATCAACTATAGTCATATCGGTACGTTTTACTATCTGTATGACGCAGCAATCAACGGGGTTTCGTTCGAGCTCCTGACCCCTGAAGGCATGAAGGTGGGGTATATCGAGAGCGGCTTCGATCAGGTGGCTGACTACTTGTCCAATGTCGGAATGGAGATAACGAAATTGACGGATGAGGATCTCGTTTCCGGCGATCTATCCCAATTTGATACGATCGTCACAGGGATCAGGGCTTATCTCTCCCGCGATGCACTCAACGAGAATAATGACCGGTTGAAGACATATGTGGAGGAAGGGGGACATCTTGTCGTTCAGTATCACAAACCGAATGATAGATGGGATGCAGCTACAACGGCACCATACCCGCTCACGATCGGTAATCCATCCATTCGCTGGAGGGTGACGGATGAAAACGCAGACGTCGAGATCCTGAAGCCTGAATCCAGTCTCTTCTCTTATCCGAATGCCCTTTCTGAGAACGACTGGGACAACTGGGTACAGGAAAGGGGTCTCTACTACCCGATGGACTGGGATGATCGGTATGAGACATTCGTCCGCATGAACGATCCAGGGGAAGAATCATTTGATGGAGGGATCCTCATGGCGCCTTACGGAGAAGGTACCTATCTTTATACCAATCTGGTCTTCTACCGTCAGATACAAGGTCAGGTTCCCGGAGGCTATCGCATCTTTACCAATCTCCTGAGTTATGGTCAAGGGGAATGATGAGAGCATCTGACTGAGGTACACGTGATAAAATGAAGCTATGACAAGAGTGTTTTAGTCATGGTAAAACCCGAATTCAATTGCCTACGGTAAGGCAAAGAATTCGGGTTTTTCATTCGTTTCATGAACACTACGATTTCATTGTGTCCAGCGGTTGATTGGAGTGCATGACGACGGTTCCTTCAGGAAGAGTAGTTGATGTGAGAAGGCCTGCCGAGGAAGCTCACGGGCTACCCGCGGGAAGCAGAGTCTGCAAGGGAATTATGAGTGGTATAAAGAATCTATAAGGATCATGTTCGCCATGAAATGTCCCCTTTATGTTTTATTCCCAATTCATTTTTCATATTTGGTCGCGAAAATAGCATTATAAAGTAAAAAAATACTAGTATGTTTGTAAAAGCAGGAGGAAAAAACGCATAATATGTAGAATAAACCAAAAGTAGTAAAATATTACTAGTTATAAAGGAGGATACAATGGCAAGAGAATATCTGATTGTTTTCGAAGAGTATGACCTGACGAGACGCAAAGCCGATTGGAAAAATAAGCACCTGCTTCTCTTTGAAGGAAAGCACTACAAAGAAGGGATTGTCGCTATCTGCCGGCCTCCCGGATTTTCACATCCTCTTAAAGGGATCCTATACTCAAACTTCGTGATGGAAACGATGGGCTGCACCCTGTATGCCCTCCCGATCGCTGAAGGAAGCTCCCTTTCATTCAAATGTGTGGATATCGACGCAAACACGATCATCACGTGCAAGCTTATCTTGGAGAAAACGCATACGATGACCCGGTTGAATATCCTGCCTTCCCACCCGCATGAAGAACCCCTCGATGACGACATGAAAAGTGATATACTCTCATTCTTCAGTTTGAAGACCGATGCCAGAACGGTCACCTTCCAATGGAAGCCCAATGTGTATAAAAGGGGCAAAAGCGTAGGGGAATAAGGCTTTATTCTGCTACCGAACTACCTCTCTAAGTTTCTAAAATCCTGATGATTTCCGTTGACCCAGGCCGATATCCTACATACAATGAAGATAGTTATTAGTATGTTTAGAATTTTCTCTCAAGGTGATGACTCCATGAAAACAGCAGGGAATAACCGGATCGGCAAGAATGCTATGCTCCTTCTCCTCACCGAGAGGTCTGAAGAGGACTGGAATCGCCATTTCAACGAACTGAACTGGAGCTATTGCACCGGCAGGATCGGATCGATGGACAGCCAAAAGATCGTCGCGGCCATCGAGACCGCTGCAAAGCGAAGCGATATCGTCCGTGAAGACCTGTACCGCGAGATGCATTCTCTTTACCATGCCATCATGGAAGCACTCACGGGCGTCACAAGGGGTCATACCCAGTTGGGGGAGATCCTCAGGACAGTGGGGCTGAGCTTTTCGGTCGTAAGGGGAACGCCCTATCCCCAGGAAGAGGAAGGCGAGTGGATCGCCGTCGCTCTTTACGGGACCATCGGTGCTCCGGTGAAGGGACTTGAACATGAGACGATCGGTCTCGGAATCAATCATATGTAAATAAGAGCCTATAGAAATCAGTCAAAAGGAGGCTCGGTCAAGGACAGGATTCTGTCTTTGACCGAGCCTCCTTTTCATGTGGACAAACAATTATAACGAGGTGATCATGATGGTGGAATTGACAGGACGCTCCCTGACCTTGGCTCAGGCGAAGCAGGTGATCGATGAGAAGGTGTTCGTCACCCTCTCGCAGGAAAGCATGGACAGGGTAAAGAAGAGCCGGGAAGAGGTTGAGCGGATCGTGAAAGAAAAGCGGGTCGTCTACGGTATCAACACAGGATTCGGGAAGTTCAGCGATGTGCTCATCGACCCTGAGGATGTGGAAGAACTCCAGCTGAATCTCATCCACTCCCACGCATGCGGAGTGGGGGATCCGTTCCCTGAAAACGTCTCGAGGGCGATGCTCCTCTTGAGGGCGAACGCCTTGCTGAAAGGATACTCGGGCGTGCGGCCCGTCATCGTTGAGCGATTGGTGGAGTTCCTCAATAAAGAGATCCACCCCGTCGTACCACAGCAAGGATCACTCGGTGCAAGTGGGGATCTGGCCCCGCTTTCCCATCTCGCCCTCGCCCTCATGGGAGAAGGGCAGGTGCACTATCGCGGCGAGATCCATGACACCCTGACCGTCCTTTCAAAAGAGAACATTTTCCCGATCCAGCTCCAGGCAAAAGAGGGCCTTGCCTTGATCAATGGCACCCAAGCCATGACGGCCATGGGGGTCATCGGCTATCTGGAAGCAGAAGAACTCGCCCATCAGAGCGAGCTGATCGCAAGCCTCACGATGGAGGGACTGAGGGGGATCACTGATGCCTTCGATGAAGATGTCCATCTCGCCAGGGGCTACACGCAGCAGGTCGACACTGCCTCGCGGATCCGCGGCTACCTCACGGGAAGCAAACTCACGACGAGACAGGGAGAGCTAAGGGTCCAGGATGCTTATTCCCTTCGCTGCATCCCCCAGGTGCACGGCGCTTCGTGGCAGGCCCTCGACTATGTGAAGGAAAAACTCGAGATCGAAATGAACGCAGCCACGGATAATCCACTGATCTTTGAGGACGGGGAGAAAATCATCTCGGGAGGAAACTTCCACGGTCAGCCGATCGCCTTTGCCATGGACTTCATGAAAATCGCCGTCGCTGAGCTTGCCAATATCTCTGAGCGGAGGGTCGAGCGCCTCGTCAACCCGCAGCTGAACGACCTGCCGCCGTTCCTCAGTCCCGAGCCCGGTCTTCAGTCGGGAGCGATGATCATGCAGTACTGTGCCGCCTCCCTTGTATCGGAAAATAAAACCCTGGCCCATCCGGCGAGCGTCGATTCCATCCCGTCGTCGGCCAATCAGGAAGATCATGTGAGCATGGGGACCATCGGCTCCCGCCACGCCTATCAGATCCTTCAGAATACGCGGCGTGTCGTGGCCATCGAGCTCGTCTGCAGCCTTCAGGCAGTGGAGTACCGGGGAGTGGCCCTCATGGCTCCGAGCACGAGGCGATTCTACGATGAAGCACGCAAAATCATCCCGAGCATCACAAAGGACCGTATATTCTCGAAAGATATCGAAGCCGCAGCTTCATGGCTACAATCCATTCAATTGCACACCATCATTTCGACAGGGACGAAGGAGGAAACGACCAATGGTTAAAGCGGATAAACGAATCGTACGTGTGAAAAAAGGATCGGAGATCGAATGCAAAGGGTGGGAGCAGGAAGCGGTCCTCCGCATGCTCTACAACAATCTTGACCCAGAAGTGGCGGAAATCCCTGAGGAGCTCGTCGTATACGGAGGGATCGGGAAGGCTGCACGGAACTGGGAATCCTTCGATGCCATCGTCCGTTCCTTGCGGGAACTGGAGAATGATGAAACCCTCCTGATCCAGTCCGGGAAGCCTGTCGGGAAATTCAGGACCCACACAGCAGCCCCGAGGGTGCTCCTGTCCAACTCCGTCCTCGTACCGAAATGGGCGGACTGGGATCATTTCCACGAGCTCGACAAGAAGGGGCTCATCATGTACGGCCAGATGACAGCGGGAAGCTGGATCTACATCGGGACACAGGGAATCCTTCAGGGAACATACGAGACGTTCGCTGCCCTTGCCAAAAAGCATTACAACGGATCCCTCAAAGGGACCATCACCCTGACGGCCGGGCTCGGCGGGATGGGCGGGGCTCAGCCCCTTGCCGTCACCATGAACGGAGGGGTCGTCATCGCTGTCGATGTGGATGAGGAACGGATCGATAAGCGTCTGGATACCCGGTACTGCGATGTGAAGACAGATTCCATCGATGAAGCCCTCCTCATGGCCCATGAAGCCCGCGACAAAGGGGAAGCACTCTCCATCGGCCTTCTCGGTAATGCCGCAGAAGTCCATCATGAACTGCTCCGCCGCGGCGTGAAGATCGATATCGTCACCGATCAGACGTCGGCCCATGATCCGCTGAACGGGTATGTCCCGGAAGGCTACAGCCTCAAGGAAGCAGCAGAGCTGCGGAGTTCCGATCCCAAACGCTATACGGATCTTTCCAAGAAAAGCATGGCGAAGCATGTGGAGGCGATGCTCGAGTTCCAGAAGCGCGGCAGCATCGTATTCGATTACGGCAATAACATCCGCCAGGTCGCGAAGGATGAAGGAGTCGAGGATGCCTTCGCATTCCCGGGCTTCGTCCCAGCCTATATCCGTCCGCTCTTCTGCGAAGGGAAAGGACCGTTCCGCTGGGCAGCCCTCTCAGGTGACCCTGCAGACATCCACCGGACGGACCGCCTGATCAAGGAGCTCTTCCCAGAGAATGAGGCCCTCAATCGCTGGATCGATATGGCCCAGGAGAAGGTGGCATTCCAGGGCCTCCCGTCAAGGATCTGTTGGCTCGGATACGGAGAACGCGTGAAGATGGGCCTTGCCATTAATGAGCTGGTGAAGAACGGGGAGCTGAAAGCGCCGATCGTTATCGGACGGGACCATCTCGACTGTGGGTCCGTCGCTTCACCGAACCGGGAAACCGAAAGCATGATGGATGGAAGCGACGCCGTCGGTGACTGGGCAATCCTGAATGCCCTCATCAACACGGCAGCAGGTGGTTCATGGATTTCCTTCCATCACGGCGGAGGAGTCGGGATGGGCTACTCCCTGCACGCGGGAATGGTTGCCGTCGCAGACGGCACGGACCTCGCGAAGGAACGGCTGGAGCGGGTGCTCACCTCGGATCCAGGGATGGGCGTCATCCGTCACGCAGATGCAGGGTATGACATCGCCAACGAGACCGCGGAAAAGCACGGGATCCATATCCCGATGAAGAGGGGGAATGAAGAATGACATACGATCTGATCATCGAACATATTGGCGAGCTCCTCACCATGGACCATGGAGAGGGGCCGGTCAGGGGAGAAGACATGAAGCATCTCCCACTGAGAAAGAATGCAGCCATTGCCATCAAGGGCGGCCTCGTTGCTTGGGTCGGGACACAGGAAGAGGCAGCAGGCCTTCATGCAAAAGAGCGGCTGGACGCAGGAGGGAAGCTCGTATCGCCAGGACTCGTCGATCCCCATACACATCTCGTATTCGGCGGATCGAGGGAGCACGAAATGGCCCTGAAGCAGCAGGGAGTCCCTTACCTAGAAATCCTTAAGCAGGGAGGAGGCATCCTTTCCACCGTCGGAGCCACTCGGCAGGCGACGGAAGAAGAACTCCTATCTAAGGCCAAATTCCATCTCGACCGGATGCTCTCCCATGGTGTCACCACCGTTGAAGCAAAATCAGGCTATGGCCTGGATAAGGAAACCGAGCTGAAGCAGCTCAGGGTCGCCAAACAGCTCAACCATGAGCATCCAGTCGAAATCGTCTCGACGTTCCTCGGAGCCCACGCGATCCCGCCTGAATACAAAGGGCGTCCAGAGGCATTTTTGGATGTCATGCTTCATCTTTTGGAGGACATCGAAAAAGACGAGCTTGCTGAATTCGTCGACATCTTCTGTGAGACGGGGGTATTCTCCGTGGAGCAGTCCAGGGCATTCCTTCTGAAAGCAAAGGAGAAGGGATTCTCCGTGAAAATCCATGCAGATGAAATCGATCCTCTAAGCGGTACGGAAATGGCCGTCGGAATCGGTGCCGTCAGCGGTGATCACCTCGTCGGGGCATCCCCTGAAGGCATCAAGGCCCTCGGGGAAGGGAATACGATTGCTGTCCTGTTGCCGGGCACGTCGTTCTATCTGAACAAAGGGAAATACGCCAATGCAAGAGGCATGATCGAGGCAGGGGCCGCCGTCACGCTTTCAACGGATTTCAACCCGGGAAGCTCACCGACGGAAAATCTGCAGCTCATTATGAATCTCGCTTCCCTGCAGCTGAAGATGACGCCTGAAGAGATCTGGAATGCTGTCACCGTCAACGCGGCCTATGCCATCAATCGAGGAGACATGGCAGGGAAGATTGCCGTCGGCAGGAAGGCGGATATCGTCCTATGGGATGCGCCGAATCACCACTACATCCCGTACCATTACGGAGTCAATCACACGGCTGCCGTCGTGAAATCGGGTCGAGTCGTGTACCGCAGGAGAATCGATCATGAATATGCCTATTAAACCGGCAGGTCAGGCGGTATTCAAGGACCGCTATACGACGAAGGTCGCCGAGCTCTTGAAGCCGTGGGAAGAAGGGGAAAGGGGAGCGGTCGCCATCCTGGGCGTCCCCTTATCCAAGCCGTCCATTTCCCATTCAGGGGCGAGCTTCGCACCTGGTGCGATCCGGAACGCACTGAATGGATTCACGACCTACCAGATCGAGAGCGGGCAAGATCTCGCTTCCCCCCTCGTCGATTTCGGCGATGTCGTCATGCACCCGACCTCCATCACTGACTGCCATGAACGGATCTCCACGGCCGTCCGTCATGTACTGACTCAGGAAGCGGCACCGTTCACGATCCTGCTCGGAGGGGATCATTCCATCACCACATCCGCAGTCAAAGCCTTCTGTGAAGAAAAAGGGACGGTGGGGATCATCCAATTCGATGCCCACCACGACCTCCGGAACACAGAAGATGGTGGACCCACCAACGGCACCCCGTTCAGAAGGCTGCTACAGGAAGGGATCATCAAGGGAGAGAACCTAATCCAGATCGGAATCCGCAACTACAGCAATGCAAAAGCCTATCATGATTATGCCCTCGAACAAGGTGTCACGGTCCATACGATGAAGGACGTGAGGGAGAGGGGGACGGCAGAACTTGTCCGCCAGGGAATCGCGATGCTGAAGGACCGGGTCGACATCATCTACCTGTCCGTAGACATGGACGTCCTCGATCAATCCTACGCCCCGGGCTGCCCTGCCATCAGTCCAGGAGGCATGAGCCCAGAAGAGCTTCTGGAAGGCCTCCACGAGGCTCTGAAGCATCCTGGTGTCATGGCCATGGATATCGTGGAGATTGACCCTACACTTGATTTCAGGGATATGACGAGCCGGATCGCGGCGCTACTCGTGGTGGAGAGTATAGGATAGGATACGCTCCATTTCCACATATTTCTTTTATGTGAGAAGTCGCTATAGTATAATCAAATTACGCTAATATTAGCGCGACTTCTAAAAGTCTTGGAGGCAATGAAGCTATGAAAAAAGATTATAAAGAGCTACAATCATCAATAAATGATTACTTTGAAGAATACTCACAACAGCAACTGCAGGATGAAATTTTCCCTAAGTTCCCTGACTTGTTTAATGCTATAGCGGAGTTCAGAGGTTATGGTATCCAGTGGCAATACAAGAGAGAATCCGAAGCCAGCAACGTTAACGATAAGATGATCTTTTTCGAGAGCAACCTTGGAAAGCAATACACAGGCAACCCTAGGTATCTCTATGAAAGAATGATTGAACGCTATCCTGACTATACGTACGTTTGGTGTTATCAAGGAGAAGCAGTCATCCCCGGCAATCCATTAATAGTTAAAAGGGGATCTGAGGAGTATTATCGTCTTTTGGCACAATCCAGATATATTATTAACAACACGACTTTCCCATTGTGGTACCACAGGGAAGAAACCTTCTATCTACAAACCTGGCACGGGACACCATTTAAAAAATTGCATTGGGATATGACTTCTCGTCCCCTGCACAAAAGGTCGACACCTGACTTCTATGCCAAATCCTCTAAATGGGATGCGTTACTTTCCCCAAATCCGTATTCAACTGAAAAGTTCAGGACGGCATTCAGATACAAGGGAGAGATAATTGAATCAGGATATCCTGCCAATGACATTTTCTACGATGAATCCCGCTATCAGAAAGTACGTTCTTCAATTCGTGAAAAAATTGGAGTTACCGACGAAAAGACCCCTGTTTATCTTTATGCACCTACATGGAGAGACGGAAAGCATATAGGGAATGCCATGTTTGAATTCAACTTGCTTTTCGATCCTGCAGAGTTTCTAAATAAAGCACCGGATAATGCTGTCCTGCTCGTCAGGTCTCATCATATGAGCAGCTCGGATCAAGAGCTTTCTAAACTTAAGGGAAGAGTGATTGATGTCAGTGGTTATGATGATGCTGTAGAACTTATGTGTGCATCAGATGTTTTGATCACTGATTATTCTTCAATCGTGTTCGATTGGTACTGTAGTAGGAAACCGGTCATTTACTATGTCCCAGATTATGAGCATTATGTTGGCCCATTGAGAGGTTCTTATTTCGATCTTTCAGAACACAACGCTGGAGCTATCTGCAAAACGGAACAAGAGTTGCATCAAGCACTTAAAGAAACCCTTCCTGATAAGAAAACATCGCATAGTGGTTTTTATTCAAAGTTCTGTGCTATGCATGACGGCCAAGCAACGGACAAGGTGATTGATTATCTACTGAGTAGGTAATATGGGTATCCCCGTTTGTACAAAAAGGCGGGGATGACTTTGAAAAATAAAGAACATAAAAAAGAGTGACTGATAATCCAGTCACTCTTTTTTAGTATTGCTTGTTAAATCATGCTTCCTTGCTGTATGTCATAACCTGCATGGACTTCTTTCATTCCGATTACCTTCAGGAAGTGGTGGAGCTTATTCAGACAGCCCTTCTCCAAATCCCCAACGACATCAAACAAATCAATGACTGCACATTTTTCTACCTTTGGAAACGACAAATGCTTAGGCTTGAGGGCTTGCTGATGATTCTCGATCGGATACGTGGATGCGAGTGCCTCCCCGACCTTGCAATCACCTTGCAAGAACTCAAAATGGAACTGAATCGACAAATCAATTTCAGAATATAGAGGATTTACTTTCATGCTTATGCTATTCATCATGAAGCCCCCTTTCTTTTATTGTACTTTTATACTACCATACCTTAAAAACAAGGGGATTTTGGCTCAGTAAGGTATATAATGGATGCATCTTTGATTTTGGGTAAATATGTTCTGTTTTTGAGTAAATATATAACTTTGGGCATATTTACAAATTAATCCCTTTTAGAAAAGAAAAAACTTCCACAAAGGAAGCAGAAGGGTTTATCCTTATAGTTAGTAGCTAATTGGAAGTTCGCGTTGAAAAGTTGGAGCGGTATCCGGACTAGAAGTAAGCCCTGCAAAACTAAATACCAAGATGGAAGCGGTTAAAAATACGAACAAATGTTTCTTCATGGGTCTTTCATCCCTTTCGTAAATAGAATTTTTTTGGCTATGATAATTATATAAGTGTTATTATTATTAAAGCATATTATAAAAAAAAAAACATTTCGATTGAGAGGTCTTATAGCCTATTTTTAGTCGCTTTCAGACATCATTTCATAAGAATTCTTTAAAAATATAACTTTAGGAATAATATTAGGGGAGAATAATGTCATGGATTTTTCAGCGGTGGGAAAAAAAATAAAAGAGTTGAGAAAAAATATAGGCCTATCCCAAGAAGAACTGTCTGAAGGGATCTGTACCCAAGCTCAAATCAGTAAAATTGAAAAGGGAATTGTTTTTCCGTATGCCTCCACATTATACCTTATTTCACAAAAACTTGGTGTCGATGTTAATTATTTTTTCGATATTGGTATGACACCTCGATTGGATTATGTTCAAGAGGTTGAAAAGCAGTTGAAGATAGCTAGAAGAGAACATCGTTTTATCGAAATGATGGATATCGTTAAGGCTGAGGAAGAAAACCCTTTATTCGTACAAAACACAAAAAATTCTCAAAATTTACTATGGCATAAAGGGATTTACTTTTATGAAGTAGAAAAAGATGTTAATAAGGCTATTAAGACTATGGAACAAGCAATTGATATTAATCATTCAGTCACCAAAGTGTATACTGAAAGAGAGATTGAGATCCTGCTTTCAATAGGCGCAATACTTGGAAAAGAAAACTTGGAAAAGGCTTTACTTGTTTTTGAAGAAATAAGTGAGCGTCTAAAACATTTACCACATTTCAACGACTACACTATTAAGACCAGGCATTTATATAACTACTCTAGAGTGCTCACTAGACTAAACCAACTAAAAGAGTCGAGTGCTTATTGTGAGAAAGGGATTAAGTGGTGTCTTGAAAAAGACTCATTGTATCTTCTAGGGCAGCTTCACTATCAAATTGGATATAATCATGAACTATTAGGTAATAACGAAGAAGCAAGGAAGTATATGCAAAAGGCACTCGTGGTTTTTGAACTGCAAAATGACCATGTATTTTCCCCGTTAATTAAGAACAAAATAGAGGAATTATCAGAGTAAGGATATTCTAAATCAGATCTGAGTGATCCCAATGCCAAACAAACCCTTCAATCTATCAAAACTCATCTCAGTCTTACTACTCGCTGCAGGAGCCGTCCTGCTCACCATCGTCCTTTATTTCACCGTGCAGTCAGTTAGGGAACTTTTGTATCAGAATGGAATAGAAAAGCACTATTCGTTCCAGTCACCTGAGGATACGGAAACGGTTCAGGTATTCCACGGGGTGAAGGTGCAGACGTACCGGGATGGTCCTGAGGTGCTCCTGGAGCTTCAGGAAGAGGAGCGGGCCAAGGTGAAGGTGCCAGGAGTCCAAACAGATGAAAAGAGCGACATGAAGGCGTTCGAGGGCATTGTCCAGTACAAGGTGATGAAGGAAAAGGAAACGGGGGAAGAGTGGTTCATTGCCGCCCTGAGTTTGAAGCCAGGAGTGATGGAAGAAGGGGATCAGAAGTTCCAGACGTTCCGGATCAATGAAAATGGTGTCGTGAAAAAGTCGACCTTCCCGTCGGGGGAGAATTCCAAGCTCGAGACCCAGTGGATTCGCGGGCTGACAGAAGATAAAATAGGCTACCACACCAGTCTTCCATACCAAGACCATCCGGTGTTGACCTTGATTTCAACAGCATTTGCCGGCTTAGTTTCACTATTTGTAGGTCTTCGTTTACGAAAACGGGAGAGAACAAAGAAATACGAAGCAGCATGACATCGGAGGAAGAAGGTCCGGTGTCTTTTTTTTATGCAAAAAACCGCTCCGGGGTATGACTCCCGGAGCGGTTTTTCTCATTATTTCTTCTTCACAGTCACGTTTTTCGCCTTGCTTACGTTGCCTGCTTTGTCTTTGGCTGTGACAGATAGGATGGTCTTTGCTTTTTGTTTCTTGATTTTGACGGTGAATTCGCCTTTTTTGTTGGCTTTGGCTTCACCGAGTTTTTTGTTCTTCACTTTGACGGTGACAGTGGCACCGGCTTCAGTCTTACCTTTGACGGAAGTGCTTTTGTTGTTGACGCTGTTCACCTTTGGTGCAGAAGGTGGTGTTTTGTCTGCTACTTTCAAGTTTGTGCCTTTGCTCGTGTTGCCTGCGGCATCGGTCGCGGTCACGACTACAGTGGTACCTGCTTTTTGCTTTTTGATCTTTAGGGTGAATTTCCCTTTTGCATCCGCTTTGGCTTTCGCGATCTGTTTACCCTTCACCTTGGCGACGACCTGGGCTTTTGCTTCGGTTGTGCCGGTGATGGAAGTACTCTTATCGCTGATTGCTATTGCTTTTGGAGCAGCCGGTGGGATGACGTCGATGACGGTCACTTTTGTTTCAGAGCTTTCTTTATAGCCATCCTGTACGGTTACGTAGAGGACCGCGTTCTCTTTTTGTTTAGGAATCTTCACTTTGAATGAACCGTTTTTATCGACTTTCCCTGTTGCGATGACTTTGCGGGAAGCATTTTTAATATTCACTTTCAGGTTTGCCTGGGCCGTACCTGACAGGGTGGTATCTTTATTGGTTACTTTTTTCACTTTTGGTTTATTCGGTGCTTTTTCTACGACTTGTTTTACAGAAGTCTTAGCATTGCCATTTGTAATGACTACGGTCAGGATCTGATCGGTTTTTTGTACCGGGATGGCCACGCTGTAGGAGCCGGATTTGACGGTTCCCTTGCCAAGTGACTTTTTCCCGTTCCATACTTCTACTGTAGATCCGTTCTTGGCTTTCCCTGTAACGGCTTTTGAGTTATTAAGGATCGGATTGATGGTTGCCCCCAGGTCAAGTGTACTGACGGCACTGAACGCATCCAAGCGTCCATATCCAGATACGTGATCGTATCCAGGCGGTAAGACCTCGACAGGGTATGGACCATCTACTTCTTCATCCCAATAGTCTTCTTCTCCAGTATACGGGTTATCCTGTTCGTCGAAAGCGACATCGACCGCTGTTTTGTTTAAGAGTGCTTGCACTTCAGAAGTCTTCATCGTTGGTTTCTGAGATAGGAGCAGACCGGCTACTGCGGCAACATGCGGTGTCGCCATGGATGTTCCGCTCATGTAGGTGACGTTCCCGTCTGGAAGGAGGGCAGGGATGTCCGAGCCTGGCGCTACAAGATCCAACCCTTTTCCGTAATTCGAGAAATCAGAAACGATATCAAATTTGCTGGTAGAACCGACTGCGATTACATATTTAGAAGAACCAGGGTAGTTTAGTTCCTCCATCCCGTCATTACCGCTTGCGGCTACGATGGTCACGCCTTTGTCACTTGCATAACGCAGGGCATATTCAATCGTACGACTGTATCCGCCTCCAAGGCTAAGGTTCAGCACCTTGGCTCCATTATCGGCCGCATACATGATCCCGGCAGCGATCTGTTCGGTATCCCCGCCACCAGATGAATCAAGGACCTTGATTGGCAGGATTTCAGCATATGGATTGATCCCGGCCATGGAGTAATGATTATCGGACTTTGCTGCAATGATGGAAGATACATGTGTCCCGTGGCCATTGTCATCCATGGCATCATCGTTACGATCCACAAAATTGTATCCTTTATCTACAAGGACATTACCTGAAAGGTCTGCAAGGGTGTGATCGACACCAGTATCAGCAACGGCAATCACAGTTTTGTCTAGTTTCTTATTTTTCAACAGTTTCTCAAGGGCTTCAAACCCGATATCGCTGCCTTTTTTCTCGCCGTTATTTAACGACCATTGATGTTCATACTGAACGTCTGCGGATAGAGCCTTGTAGGTCTGTACCGGCTCTACGAATTCGACTTCAGGTAGTTTGGCGATTTGATTGGCCGTTGTTTTCGAACTAGCCGAGAACCCTTTACCATTATTCTTTACTTCCACGACAAGGAAGCGATTTGATTTCAACTCTTTTTTGGACAGGTCGTCCACGGATTTGATTCCGTAAGTCTCTACTTTGGATTTTACGCGGCTTGTTGGCTGACCGTCCTTTACTTTCACGATCAGGCGGGAAGGATCAGCGGTTGAACTTGACGTGCTAAGTCCGGCTTTTGAGACTACCTGTGAAACGGATGTGCCGGTTAACTTCGAAAGATCAACATTTTTAACGGAGTTTTCAAGCTGTGTCTTCAAAGGACCCGGTACGGTATCATGGGCGATTGTATACAGGTTGCTGATGGCTTCCTGCTCTTTGTCAGAGATTGCGTACGCACTTGATCCGCCGTTCTTCGCGGTATCACTCAAAAGATTTTTCAAGGTGGATAGGTTTGCATACACGTCTTCACGCAGGTTTTTATCAAACAGCATTTTGGACGTGATGAATGGAGCGGACTTATAATAAACGGCCGTCAGTTCTTTTCCATTATCTGTTTTAGAAAGAAGGTTCTCACGGATCGAACGAAGGTCGGATAAAATCATTTTTCCATTTTTCTTTTTCTCGACGCTGAGCTCTGCAGGGCATTCTTCTCCTACGGCCCCATTAGAAGGTGGGAGTGATACGCCGTCGTAGCTGATTTTATAAGGGTTAGGCAGCAGATTGCCGTCTTCATCCTCTTCTACATAGCTTTCGAGTTTGATATAGTAAGGACCGACCCACGAGATCGGGAAGTCGATGGACGCGGTTTCCTGATTATAGGAATAGCCTCTATATTGTTCGAACGTATTGTCATCGGTGGCATTTTCGAGGCTTGAGTAAACACTCATGTTCACCTCAGATTGAGATTCAAGCTTGATTCTCAGATGAGTGAACTGTTCGACAGTATCATTTCCAGGGGTGATTTTATACCACTGAACATGATCATCACCAGTAAAACTCCCTTCTGTTAATTCCGACATGGCAAGCGGTAATTCTTCAATCACCGTTGTGGCGTTTGCTTGAGGGAGCTGTGGCAGGCAAACACTGAAAATCACAATCAAAGCTAGTAAACTCTTGATCAACTTTTTCCTCATAGTATCCTCCAATATCCTATTAGTAAAATCAATTAATTAAACCACATAACTCTCTTAATTGGAATATATTTCTTGACGCAAAAGCGAAATATTATTCGGCAAATACTGACACCTTCGCACACGAAAAAACCGGCTGCCAAGGGGGCAACCGGTTTGCACTGCCGAGTAGTACATTTCCATCCCTGTTGGGAACATAGTACCGGGTAGTGTTTAAAGACTGTAGAAGCGTTTGAAGCTGTCGAATTTTGATTTCCAATAAGAATTGTTCAGGCTGGAGATTTCTACCCCGTTGTCACCCGCGTGGATGAACTGATTGTTGCCGACATAGATTCCTAGGTGAGAAATGCCTTTTTTGTATGTATTCGAGAAGAATACGATATCGCCGATTGCTGGTTTGTCGACATAGTACGAGCGGCTGTAGTATCCTTCTGAAGACGTTCTGGACATACTTACGCCTGCCTGGTTGAAGGCATAATAAATGAATCCGCTGCAATCGAAGCCTGCAGTGGTGGATCCACCCCATACGTAAGGTTTACCGATCTGTCCTTTTGCCGCTGATAGAAGGCGATTGACGTCAAAGGAAGTAACCGTATCTTCTTTAGGAGCAGATGGTGAAGGCTTGGAAGGTGCTGGTGCCGGAGAGGAAGAAGAACCTCCGTTGACCTTAAGTGTCTGACCGACATAAATCATATTCCCGGACAGTCCGTTGAGTTTCTTAAGCTCGCTCACGCTCATGCTATAGCGGAGACTGATGTGGGAAAGCGTATCCCCTGATACAACCTTGTAAGAGCCTGTTGCGCTGTTACCTGGTGCCGGTGCAGGCTTTGAAGGAGCTGGTGCCGGAGAAGAAGAGCCGGATCCACCGGATGAAACCGATAGTTTTTGTCCTGGGTAGATCAGATGACTTGAGATCCCGTTCCATTTCTGCAGTTCGCCGAGTGAAATGGAGTGGCGGTTGGCAATGGCAATCAGCGTATCCCCAGATTTGACCGTATACGTTTTAGCTGGCGAAGACGGAGCCGGCGCTGGCGCTGAAGGTTTAGACGGTGCAGTGGAGGCTTTTGCCGTCACCTTCAGGACCTGATTCGGGAAAATCATGTCTGATTTCAGATTGTTAAGCGATTTCAAGTTCGACACAGACGTATTATACTTACGGGCAATATTCCATAGGGAGTCTCCTGATTCTACTTTGTGCGAACTTGCCGCGGCAGCAGATGCATAGGTAGAAGACAGAACGGCGGTAGCAGCAAATGTTACAATCGTTTTTTTCAATGGGTTTCTCCTTCTATGTATAGATTGATAGTTTTTTGTCATTTTACCATAAATTAATAGAAAAAAGGGAGTAAAATCACCAAAAATGTAAAAAGAAATAGTACTTTGGACTGTGTTATCACAACGTGCCGAATGACGGAAGAGCAATTGGGAGGGGAACGGGAAAAATCGACAAAAAAGGACGCAGGGATCACCTGCGTCCTTTACCCAGATTTATTTCGTTTTAAACACTTTTTCGACAACTCGTTTGCTTGCCTCTCCATCTTCGAGGTAACAGAACTTCTGATAAAATGCGTCAAAGTTCGCTTGGGATGCTGGATCCGGATGCTGGATATGGCGGATCACGTCTTCGGTGGTCTTTACCAGTGGACCTGGTGCCTGTGCTTCAAAGTCAAAGTAGAACCCGCGAAGCGTGTCGCGATAATTCTCGATATCGTACACATAGAAGATCATCGGTCGACCGAGATTTGCATAATCGAAGAACACAGACGAATAATCGGTAATCAAAAGATCAGAGATGAGGTACAGCTCGCTGATATCCGTATGATGCGATACATCGTACGCAAATCCGGCAAACGGAGTGATATCCAGGTTCTCGGCAATCAGATAGTGCATGCGGAGAAGCACGATGTACTCATCGCCAAGCTCTTCCTGCATCTTATCAAGCTCCAGCTTGAGATTGAACTTGTATTTACCTCTTGCATAGAACTCATTATCGCGCCACGTAGGTGCATAGAGAATCACCTTTTTATCCAACGGAAGATCAAGGCGTTCTTTCAACGAATTCATCGTTTCAGCATTATTCGCATTATGAAGGAAATCATTCCGCGGATAACCGGATTCGATCATATCCTTCTCAAAGCCGAATGCCCTGGCGAAGATTTCAGAAGAATAACGGTTCGGAGAGATTAGATAATCCCAGCGGCTTGATTCATTTAAGAAGTTCCTTTTGTATTTCTCCGTATTCGTCCCCGGCATTAGCACTTGATCCATATCAGCTGCAAGACGTTTTAAGGGAGTTCCATGCCAAGTCTGAAGATATGTCGTATGTTTTGGTTTTGGGATCCAAAGCGGTAAACGACTGTTGGAAACCCAATACTTTGAGCGGGCCATCTTAAACAACCAAGGGATCGAGAAACGGTTGATGGTTTTCAACCCTTTTCCTTTAAATACCCCGGCGCTTCGAGGATCGATGCTCCAATACATATCGTATTCTGGATAATGTTCTAGCATATACTCGTATATTGCCCGAGGGTTACAACTGTATTGTTTCCCAAGAAAACTTTCAAACACAACCTGTTTTTTCTTGGCAGGAAGTTTTCCAAAGAGGATGAAGGCAGATTTATAAGCCTTTTTAACCGTTTTGCCTTGTTTTACACGCAGAATAAATCTTTTAGCTTTTCCAGCTAACTGGCGAAATGGTTTGTACTGATAGATCCGCACTGAAAGAAAGTTGGATTTTTTTGTTGGTTTTAAACGCATTTTCCATGTGCTGTTCTTTAACCTCAATGTGCATTCCTGATAGCGGGAAGTTGCATTTCTAGGTTGGAATTTCAGACGCTGGCTACGAATATGTTGGACCCCTTCAGAAGTGGGGATTGAAACCTCAATATAGAATTTATAATAATTATTACTTGAACCTATAGGAAGGGAATCAGGTTTATACTCGCCATAAAATCCACTTGAAGAGTAATCTTCTCCCCCTGCAGCATATCGTTCAGTAAGGTCATGACGAATTTCATTTTGAAGAGGTATAAAGGTCTCTTCTTCATTCAAATTATTCGTGATCACAAGTCTTTTGGATACAACCTCAACATTGCCCTGCGCTTCAGGTATATAAACGGCATAGCCGTTAAGTTTAATTATTCCATTATCAGTCAGCTTAAGATCTTCAATCATTGCGATGGGAGCTGAAGGAGATAATTTGAAGGAGACATTTCCTTTTTTAGTTCGGTAAGGAATAAACAAATGGTCCTGGTAAAGGAAAGAGTGAAGCCTTATATCCTCCATACCAGCTTTTATCCTTGTATATTTGTACTCCTCTTCATCATTTATGATCCCAACCAAGTAAAGGTCCCAAAAGACCCCAGGTTTAAGCTCTTTTAAGTGCGGTTCCAGAGGGAAGTCACCTTCCAGTAAATCCATTGATTCATCTTCACAATGCTTCCTCTTTGCAGAGAGTCGGATCGGGTGTTCTGTTCCTCTTTCCAGGATGCAAAAATGGAAACGTGTGTAGGAATCTAAAAAAGTCTTTAAAAAGCTCGCTTCAAAAGACAGATACCGACCTTTGGAGGTCTCTTTAATCGATAATAGTGTAATCTGCCTGTGGTGAAAATCATGGTCATTCATTAACGTCCTCTGCTCCTCTCTAAATAAGAACAAATTGTTCTAAAAGGTATTATATATGATGTTTTGGATGAATAAAAAGTTGTAATATAATCCTATTCCAATTGTAAAGAAAGATATGAATCAGCAAGTTAAGAATAGTATACCCATTCAGTATAAAGATTAAAAAAACCTGCAGAATATGCAGGTTTAAATTAAGTAGTTAAGGAAATCCCACTCTGTTTTTTCATGGCATCTTCTCTGAATTTCTTTTTCTGAGCTTTACTCATTGCTTTGTAATCTTTAAAGAATTTTTCGTACTTCGGTATGACGTCTTCAACAGGACCGAATTCCCTAACTTCTCCGTACTCTAGCCAAAGAATTTTTTCGCAGAACTTTTTCATTTGACCAATGGAGTGACTGACAAAGAACATGGTCTTACCGTTTTCTTTAAACTCATACATCTTTTCTAAGCTTTTTTCAGCAAAGGCTTTATCACCCACAGAGAGTGCTTCGTCTATAATCAAAATATCGGGATCGATATGGACGGATATTGCAAATCCAAGACGTGATTTCATCCCGCTTGAGTATGATTTCACTGGTTGATCAATAAACTTCCCTAACTCCGAGAATTCAATGACTTCAGGTTCTAATTCCTTGATTTTGCTTTTCTTAAATCCTAACATCAGCATCTTTAACTCAATATTTTCACGACCTGTAAGTTGACCGTTAAGACCCGCTGAAACAGCAATCAAAGCAGTTTTCCCTCGGACTTCGACTTCACCGGACGTTTCAGGGATGATCCCGGCGATTATGTTGGCGAGTGTTGATTTCCCTGAACCATTTACACCGACAAATCCAATAATATCCCCTTTGTCAGCTTCGAAACTGACATTTCGCAAACCATAAAAATCTTCACCGAAGCTTTTGGGGGTAATCATATCTAAGATTCGTTCTGATTGCTTGGAATAAAGCTTGTATTTTTTCGTTACATTACTGACAATAACTGATTTTGACATTTCATCCTCTACTTTCTATTATAAGAAATCAACGAAGTGTCTCCTGAATTTCACGTGTATAAAGGAGCCGAACAAGAACAACACCAAGACAAGACCCCAGAAGTAAAGTGTATACTGGTAATGATCAATAAAATACCAGCTGTCGCCAATTAGAGAACTTCTATATCCTTCTACAATGTAATAAAAAGGATTTAATTTCATTATGGTTACCAGCTTATCGTTAAGCATTCCTTCCATATTCCACAGAATAGGTGAGAGGTATAGAAGCATCCTCATAATGGATTGCACCACCATCTGTACGTCTCGCACCATTGTGGAGAGTGTTGAGGTAATCAAGGACAATGCGAATAATAATGCGAGAACGGCAAGCATAAAATAGGGTAGCTGCAAATAGTGAATGTTAATGGTATACCCCATGAATTGAAAAATTACAATTGTGATACCTGTTAAATATAAATGAGGGTAAAACTTAGACATGATTACATAGGAAGGAATGGCACTCATTGGAAAACTCATCTTAGAGAGCATCCTTATCCGTGTGTACACTGACTTGGAGGACTGTGTAATGGCCGGACTGATAAAGAACCAGACAACCATCCCGGCAAGGAGCCAGACAATGAAGGGAACGTCGCCGACGGCCCCTCTACCTTCGCCGCCAGTTCTAATTCCGTACCCGAATACAAACCAATAGATGGCGATTTGAATGCCGGGATTCAAAATCTCCCAGAGCATGCCAAGGTAATTATTTTTATTATTGCTTTTTATTTCATACAATGAAAGTCTTTGTATTAAATAGAAATTTGTAATTTGTTCCTTAAAAACGGTAAGAGCAGATTTCATAGGTTTTCCTTTCTTAGAGCCATCTCGAATTTATAAAAGAAATTTCTATACTCCTTATTTGGGACAAGACTATTCTGCAATAAAAATGAATATTGTTCAATAGATATATTAAGGTCGTTCATATCCAGAAGTATACCCACTTTCACAGTAGTCACAACCTGAAGGCATAGTTCAAGCTGAATAGGGCCGCTAAACCCAAGAGACTGGGAATAAATTATAATTGTAAATGTGGGTTAACTGTATTAGTTTAAGGGTATTGGTTTGTTAACGTTCAATTAAAATTCACATGTCCGCTATTGAAATAGTACCATGGACTACTATAGAATGGTTAGGTATAACATATTACAATCTTTTACATCATCCGCATATTACACAATTGTAAATTCCTTATAAACTTCTTGTAAACTAGCACGTGTATAATACGATTATATTGTTCGAAATTTTACAGGGTTTCACTGTCATCATAAATTAATCTATAAAGTTATATATCCGGGAGGAATCAGTAATGAAGAAAGTAATTACTTATGGTACGTTTGATTTGCTTCACTGGGGCCACATAAACTTATTAAAACGCGCGAAACAACTTGGTGATCATTTGACTGTAGCCATTTCTTCGGACGAGTTTAATGAATTAAAAAATAAAAAGTCATACCATAGTTTTGAAAATAGAAAAATGATCCTTGAATCCATTCGTTACGTGGATGAAGTCATTGCGGAAAATGATTGGGAGCAAAAAGTAAGTGATGTAATCGATCGTGATATTGACGTTTTTGTAATGGGTGACGATTGGGAAGGAAAATTTGATTTCCTGAAGGAACATTGCGAAGTTGTTTATCTTCCAAGAACCATCGGAATTTCTACTTCGAAAATTAAAAACGACCTTTTTACAGTTAATAATGGCTAGAGAGATTGCCATAACGGCATATCTGCTTTTCTTTAAGACCATATTTACGTTGTTTAAGCTTTTCCCTTTAAAATCCAAGGTTGTTTTTGTAGTGTCATTTAGTGAAAACAATAAAAAAGTATACGAAGAGATGTTACGACAAGATCTTTCTTGTCGTACTCTTTTTTTAACGACTGAAAAAATGTACCCTATATTCTCGAAATTGGACGGCAGTGATACCTTTCTTTTTCACGTGAAAAGGCCCTATGAATTTCTATGTTCTATTTATCATTTGGCTACTTCGAAAATTATATTCGTGGATAATTATTATGGTTTCTTATCTGCTTCGGATTTTCGTGAAGGTGTAGAGTGCATACAACTGTGGCATGCTAATGGTGCTACAAAAAAGTTCGGGCTTGGAGATTCCTCCAACCAAATCAGAGGGAATAGGGCTATACGACGTTTCCGTCAAGTATATGCTCGATTTAGCAGGATAGCTGTAGGGTCGAGAAAAATGGCCGATATCTTTCAAAAAGCATTTCATATTTCTTCTGAGAAATTTTTGTTTACCGGAATTCCCCGGACAGATCCTTTCTTTTCGCATAGGAATGAAGGCATTTCAAAAGAAAAGCTATATAAGCGTTATCCCGAAATAATAGGTAAAAAGGTAATTCTTTATGCACCTACTTACAGAGATCATGAATTGACTGAACAATCCTTGAGATTAGATGTGAGCAAGGTGATGAGCGAACTGGGTGATGATTATCGTTTAATGATCAAACTTCATCCTGCGGTCAGGCAGTCACTAAACATGGGAGTAGGCAATGAAGGCGTCATTAATGTATCCTCTCACCATAATTTAAATGATATTTTGTTCGTGACGGATATTTTAATTACAGATTATTCTTCTATTCCATTCGAGTACTCCATATTAGGAAAACCAATGATTTTTTATTTTTATGATTACCACTTATACAATCAAAAACCGGGTATTTGGGAAGAGTTCCTAGAGGATATACCTGGACCTATTGCGTATGAGACAGATGAAATTATAAAAATTATAAAAAACGGTCATTTTGATTTAAATAAGATTCAACGTTTCTCTGACAAATGGAATGAATTTTCAAAAGGATATTCCAGCGAAAATCTTGTGAAATTCTTGAAAGAAAAACTATGAACGTTAAGTCGGGTGCAATCAGCACTCGGCTTATTTTTGTTATTCAAATAGTTATAAATACCTATTAAGTGAAGTGGGATTCCTGTCGAAAAAAGGATTATGAACATTTAATACGAATGGCGAATGTTCGTGAAGTATCAGAAATTATAGGGTATTATGGAGTATTTTGTTTAATATTCTTCTATTATCCAATTATTTTATGATAGTATTACAATGTAACTTTAATGTTACAAGCAGGACAAAATAATCACTACTAAAGGAGGAGCGAAAGCAATTAATAAACTTATAGCTTCTAGTATGGCTTTGTTGTTATTCTTCGGTTTTAGCAAAGGTATTTCAGCGGAAGAAAACGCTGATTATACAGAGAAAACACCTCAGGTGGAATACAATTGGGGGCTTGGCGGGCCCAACGGTTTGGTAGACAATTTCACAGCTCACTTCGATCAATCCCAAAACTTGGATGGAGGGGACTATTTCATCCAAACGTTGGCGGATGATGGAATAAAAGTATCAGTGAATGGTACTGATGTGATCAATAGGCTCTCTTATTCTCATACTTCTCTTATAGATAGGGCAGTACTGAAAAATACGCAAAAGGGTCTTAACGATATCCAGACTTCTTACCGTGAAGGGGTAAAGACAGCCTATGTCTTCTCCCACGTTGTTCCATTTGATGACTGGTTAGGTTACTTTTATTCAAATCAAACCACCGGTGGATCTCCGGAGGCAGCCAAGATCATGTCTGAAAAAAGTGATGGACGATTTGTCGCTGATTTCGGCAAAGGCAGCCCGGCCACTAAAGTCCCTGCAGATGGATTTTCCGCCAGGTATGTAACAGCGAAGAATCTGGATCCTGGAGACTACATCATCCGAGTCGGCTCTGATAGTGGAGTGCAGGTGCTTCTTGATGGAAAAACGGTTATCAACAGTTTTGGAACTTCAGCAATAAAAGACGAAGCCGTTAAGGTTAATGTCAAGAATGGAACCAATGGAGATCGTACACATTGGATCGAGGTCAGATATAAACATGTATCTGGTAATTCAAAAATGGATGTTCAAATCCAACCATATAAGGAAGTCATGGACATCAGCCCCTCAGATGGCTGGGTCGGTGAGGTTTATTCCGGGGAAGATTTCAAAGGAAAGTCCATTATTCTTGGCGGAAAGAATGCATTGAAGCCCTTAAAAGAGCTTAATCTGAATTGGGGCAGCGGCTCTCCTCATCCATGGATTCCTAATGATAATTTCACGGCTAAGTTTTATAAGAAATGGGACGTGGCTTCCACGGACCTGTATTCAATTAATGTAAGTGCCGATGATGGAGTCAGGGTATATGTGGACGGAGAAAAGGTCATAGATTCATGGAAGTACGTTGTCGGTGGGAATAGGACCGTAACACTTCCCATGACCAAAGGAATTCATGATGTACGTGTTGAATATTTGGAAAAGATAAAAAATGCTAGGATTAAGGTTGAATTTGAAAAGGAAAAAGCAGACTATACAGCGAAAAGTCCTTCTCTTAAGTACAATTGGGGATTAAAAGGGCCGATCAAAGATAAGTATGACCATTTCACAGCCAAATTCGATCAGAGTCAGGATCTTAAGGCAGGTAACTACTTCGTTCAGACATATGCCGATGATGGGTTGATCATGGAAGTAGATGGGAAGACAATCATTGATCGTTGGAAATACTCTCCTAAATACATCGACAGAGCATTGTTGCCTGGGATGAATGGAGGTAAACACTCAATAACCACCCTCTATAATGAAGGGACTAAGAGTGCGTCGATCTTCTCCAATATCGTTCCTTATGGAGATTGGCTTGCCTATTATTATGGAAATGAGAACTTCAGCGGGGCTCCGTTAACATCAAAGGTTATACAAGGCCAAGGGAGCGGTAATAAACTAAATGAGGTAAATGGACAAGGTAGTCCGGTCCCTGGAGTAGTACCAGTTGACCACTTCTCTGCACTCTACACATCTGCTATGAAACTGGAAGCCGGCGATTATGTACTAAGAACAGGTGCCGATGATGGTTTGCAAGTCTACATAGACGGTAAGTTGGTGCTGGCTCGTTTTACCCCCGTGGGATACCGGGAAGATGATATTAAGTTTTCGGTTTCGGACAATGGCACGGGTACTGACAAAGACGTTCACTGGGTGGAAGTGAAGTACCGAGAAGGTATTTTATCCAGCAGGGTTAATGTCCAAGTGCAGCCTTATAAAGAAGTGACAGATCCTGCAGTAGGAGATGGCTGGGTTGGTGAGGTCTATCCTACGATGGACTTTAATGGAACACCGATCATCCTTGGAGGAAAATCGTCTTCCAAAAAGATTGAAAATCTAGATTACAACTGGGGTCAAGGCTCCCCAAGCCCACTCATTCCGAATGATTATTTTTCTACGAGATTTAAACGGAAAGTCAACATCTCAGATCCAGGTTATTATGTTTTAAACGCCTGGGCCGATGATGGTGTAAGAGTGTACGTTGATGGGAAGAAAATGATAGATTCATGGGGTTACCAATCCAATCATCTGCGTCAAGCAGGCATTGAATTGACAAAAGGTGAACATGAAATCATCGTTGAGCATTTTGACAAGGTTAAAGGGGCAAGACTTAAGTTTGAACTTGAAAAAGGAAAAACGTATTATGAAGCAGTAGAAAAACAGGTAAGTTATAACTGGGGACTCTCAAGTCCTTCCGTGGAAGTCCAACCTGATAATTTCACTGCGTTATTCAACCAGAGTCAATATCTAGCAGCAGGAGATTATTTCTTCCAGACAATGGCTGACGATGGAGTAAAGGTTGATTTTGATGGAAAACGGATCATCGATCGATGGAATTATTCTTATGATTCTCTCATTGACCGTGCCCTCCTGACAGGTGTTTCGGCCGGGGATCATTCCATTATGACGAACTATAGAGAAGGGGTTAAAACAGCCTATTTATTCTCTCATGTTGTTCCTTTCAATGACTGGTTGGCCTATTACTACACAAATGAGACAGTCTCAGGTTCGCCAGCGGGCTCTAAAGTCATTAAAGGATCCGGAGCATATGGTGCTTTAAGTGAGAATAATGGGTACGGCAGTCCTATGCCGGGTGTTGTGCCAGTTGATCACTTCTCTGCAAAGTATGTAACTGCTAAACGTGTTCCTGCTGGAGAATATATTGTTCGTGGTGGGGCAGATGATGGCATTCAAGTCCTGATTGATGGAGAGATGGTACTCGACCGATTTACGAACGGTGCATACCGTGAAGACGCAGTTAAAGTCAACATCAAGGACAGGGCAGGTGCCCCAGCCTCTGAACGAAACGTACACTGGATTGAAGTTCGTTACAAAGAATCCACTGACGCAAGTAAGGTTGACTTTGTCCTTCAACCATATAATGAAGCAAAGTCGATTACAAAGAATGACGGTTGGTTCGCGGAATTCTTCAGTAATGAGAGTCTCTCGGGGCCATCTGTCATCATGGGTGGAAAGGGTGCTCTGGTACCTTTAAATGAAGTGAACTTCAACTGGGGCCAAGGTTCACCTTCACCGTTACTTCCAGTTGATCATTTCAGTGCAAGATTGACGAAAAAACTCGAACTTAATGAGTCGGGTGATTACGTTATTACAGTATATGCAGATGATGGTCTTCGCCTTAAAATGGATGGGAAGACAGTTATCGACTCTTGGAGCTATGTTGCTGGTGGAAAACGTCAAGTAACAGTCCCTAATATCAGTTCAGGTGTTCATGATATTGAAATTGAATACCATGAAGGAACGTTGGGTGCCAAGCTTCAATTCGATATCAAAAAAGTTTCAGCAATATCGTATAGAGATTTAGACTTAAGGAAGCCGTCTAATATTACAGCACAGGATATAGTTAACTTCTTCAATAAAAAACGTCCTGATAGCACGCTGAAACAATACGCGCAAGACTTTATCAACGTCCAGAATAAGACGGGGGTAAATGCTCAGTATCTAGTTGCCCACGCCATTTGGGAAACGGGCTGGGGAGATTCAGCAATCGCTAAGTATAAGCGTAATTTCTTTGGCTACGGAGCTTATGATTCTTGTCCGGTCACATGTGCATTCTACTTCCCTACAGGGGACGACAGTATTAGTTTTGTTGCGTATCAGGTAAAGACCGATTACCTTACCCCTGGTGGTAGATACTACAACGGGCCAAACTTGGACGGGATGAACGTCAGATATGCAACGGATCAGAATTGGAAGAATGGAATCGCCAACCTGATGGAGTCCATAAAGCCATTTGATGCCGCGTATTATGATCGTCTGAATCCATCGACCAAGGTACCTGCGACGCCACCGACCTATGGAAGGGATATACCAAGTGGGCAACCTTACCCATCGAATATCTTCATAGATTATTCACCTTCCAAGCAGGCGGTCCTTACAAACAATACTAACTATCGTTCCATTCCGTACGAAAGTTCATCAACGATACTCGGAACGCTGAACAAAGGCGCAAAAGTAGAGGTGTTGGGTTACAATACGGATGTTCGCGGCAGCTGGTATCGTGTGAAAGTAAATGGCAAGAGTGTATGGATGAGCGGAGCGTATCTTGACTTCGGAAATTCAGGTGAAACGAAAGAACCGATGGTCATGGTGACGGAGGACGGTCTGAGAATCAGGCAAGGTCCTGCAACCACCTATGGCATCATCACTTCAGTCAATTCAGGAACTACATTAAAATTGGTAGTGAAATCCGGAAAACCGGTTCAGCAGAATGGTTGGTATCAAGTTTATCTCCCTAACTCTACAAGTACAGGCTGGCTATCCGGTGATTACGTGAAAGTCATTAATTAAGCAATGGCGGATGAGTGAATTCTCATCCGCTTTTTTGATTGTAATTATCTGTCGACGTATATAAGAATATGTTGAATTATGTTAATATTTTCTTTAGTATATATAAGATGAGTAGTTTCATGAAATTTGGAAGCGTTAGGACAAAATAACTAGAATGTAAAAAGCATAGAGGTGTTCAGAAGTGAAAGGAATTATACTCGCCGGAGGGTCCGGCACCAGGTTATATCCGATTACAAAAGCCATTTCAAAGCAATTGGTCCCGATTTACGATAAGCCAATGATTTATTACCCTTTATCGGTATTAATGCTTGCAGGAATCAAAGAAATTCTTATTATCTCTACACCAAATGATTTACCCCAATTCGAGAGGTTATTAGGAACCGGAGAAGATCTTGGTATCGAGATTTCATACCAGGTTCAAGAAGAGCCCCGTGGGTTAGCGGAAGCGTTCATATTGGGTGAAGACTTCATCGGCGATGACAATGTAGCTCTTGTACTTGGGGATAATATTTTCTATGGCCAAGGGTTCATGGAAGCGTTACAGCGGGCGGTAACTTTAGAAGAGGGAGCTGTCATCTTTGGATACTATGTCAGCAATCCTCAAGCATACGGCGTAGTGGAATTCGATGCCGAAGGAAATGTGATCAGTATTGAAGAGAAGCCTGAACAGCCTAAATCAAAATATGCAGTGCCCGGTCTTTATTTTTATGACAATGATGTGGTTGAGATTGCAAAGAACGTTCAACCTTCTCATAGAGGAGAGCTTGAAATCACCTCAATCAACGATGCATACTTGAAGCGGGGAACCCTTAAAGTTGAAACGCTTGGAAGGGGAATGGCCTGGCTTGACACGGGGACGCATGCCAACCTCCTGGAAGCCAGCAACTTTGTAGAAGTCGTGCAAAACAGGCAGGGGCTATACATTTCATGTGTCGAGGAAATCGCCTATAGGAAAGGGTTCATTACAAAAGAAAAATTACTATCTTTGGCGGAGCCGTTGTTAAAAACAGATTACGGAAAATATTTGGTTCAAATTGCTGAAACTAGATAATTGAAAGGTTGATATATTCAATGAAGACATACTTGGTAACTGGTGGAGCGGGATTCATCGGCTCAAACTTTGTGCTTTACATGCTGAAGAAATACGATGCAATCAAACTAATCAATATTGATTCCCTTACATATGCAGGTAATCTGGAGAATTTGAAAGAAGTAGAGGGGCATCCAAACTATACTTTTGTTCAAACTGATATCCGGGATGAGAAGAAAATCAGTGAGCTATTCGAGAACAATGATATTGATTATGTTGTCAATTTTGCAGCGGAATCACATGTGGATCGCAGCATCGAAAATCCATCTGTATTTGTAGAAACAAATGTAAATGGCACATTGAATCTACTAAACGTTGCAAAAAAATATTGGACTATCGGGGAAGATCAATACAAGCCTGGTAAAAAGTATATTCAAGTATCCACGGATGAAGTATATGGTTCATTAGGAGATACAGGATATTTCACTGAATCTACCCCATTAGACCCACACAGCCCATACTCAGCGAGTAAGGCTTCCGGTGATCTGATGGTGAAAGCATATGCTGACACGTATAAATTCCCTGTGAACATTACAAGGTGCTCAAACAATTACGGCCCTTATCAGTTCCCAGAGAAACTGATTCCTTTAGTCATTAATAATTGCCTGAACAAAGAAAGTCTTCCTGTTTATGGTGACGGCCTGAATATACGTGATTGGCTCTATGTTGAAGATCACTGTAAGGCAATCGACATGGTAATCAATGATGGAGAACAAGGGGAAGTCTATAATATCGGAGGACATAACGAAAGAACGAATATAGACATCATTAAAACCATCATTAAACACCTGAATGAAAAAGTCGATGCATCCATTACAGAAGATTTAATAACCTACGTGAAAGATCGAAAAGGCCATGACCGTCGTTATGGGATTGATCCACAGAAGATTTCAGATGAATTGGGCTGGCTTCCAGATACTGCGTTTGAAGAGGGAATCATTAAAACGATTGATTGGTATTTGGAGAATAGAGAGTGGACTCAAAACATTACTTCAGGTGAGTATAAAGATTACTATACAAACATGTATAAGTAATCGGAATTGGTATAAAGGGTTTGCTTGCGCAAACCCTTTATACCCTTTTAAGGATTTCCATTAAATCCACAGTACAAGGAGAAGACAATGAAAACTAAAGTGAAAGCAGTATTCAAGAATGTTTCACTCAAACATAACGTCAAGAGTGTAGAAATTGACGAAGAAAGTCGGCAGTTAAAGCTAACATTAACGAATATGGGAGTACTTCTTAAAAAATTGGTCATGGTGAAAGACAGAAAGTCTGGACGAAGGTTGTTGAGTGAAATAGTAGAAGGAACTACAACATTTTCTTTAGATCATCTTTCTGATCTTACTTCAGACGGAAAACTGGACTTTTATCTCATCGGAAAAATAGGGAAAAGAAGGATTCATAGACGAATTGGGTTCAACTCAAACTTGAAGCAAATTCATTTTATTGACGACAATTCAAAAACAGAATTTAAAGTAGTGAAAACCACAAAAAACAATTTAACGACAAATGTTCTTAAGACATCTTTTAAACAAGATACAAAAGAAATTAAAGGCATTGGAAAGAATTTTTACATCGCTGGGACGATAGAAGATCTTAACAACCAGAAGCCTGTTCAAGCGGAGCTGATTTTTAAGCGGAGAGATAACAACAAGTTCATAGGATTTAACTTAGAATTGAAAGAACACTCCCCTGGAATTTACGATTACAGCGGATTGATTTACCTAGATCGATTCAAAGAGCACATGGTTGTTAATTCCAGATGGGATGCCTTGATTCAATTACGAAACATCACAAGAGATGTTATCTTCCGCAGACCTCTTAATTTACAGAGTTATTCTAGTTTTGACAGAGAAGAAGATCGCTATCTTGTAAATGTTAATAACACGGAAGAGTACCTCACAGCTGCATATGCAACAATGGGGTTAAACAGCTTGGCTCTTTGGTACACAGATACTGCTCAATTCGCGAGGACATATAATATAGCAAAAGGTAAAACCATTTTTAATCAAGTGTCTGAATCTCAGCCATTAAATAGCAAGATGGTATTCTTTGAAAGCTTCTTTGGTAAGAATTATTCAGGAAATCCTAAGTATGTATATGAAGCCATGCTGAAAAACCCAGCCTACAAGGATTTTACATTTGTATGGTCCTATACAGGTCAGGAGGCTTCGGTTATTCCAGGTTCTCCAATTATTGTAGACAGACAATCTGGAGAATATTATGAATACCTTGCAAAGGCAAAGTATTGGGTCAGTAATATTGTCTTTCCGGTGCATCATAAACGTGAAGGAAATGTGTATCTTCAAACATGGCATGGGACGCCATTGAAAAAGCTTGGGTACGATATTGAAATTGAAGGTCCGGAAACCTTGGCGAGAGAAAACTTTTATACTGAGTCAAGGAATTGGGATTATTTAATTTCAGCAAACCCATACTCATCAGAGATTTTCAAAAGAGCGTTTAAATTTGAAAAAGAAGTACTGGAATATGGTTATCCTGCAAATGATGTCTTCCACAGCGACGACAAAAAAAATGTCGAGTTAAAAGCCAAGTTAGGGATTCCAGCAGACAAAAAGGTCATTCTCTATGCTCCAACATGGAGAGATGATGAAATGGTTGGATCATGGAATCATTCATTTGAATTAAAATTCGACCTTGAAGATTTTTATCAAAACTTTAAAGATGAGTATGTGTTGATATTAAGGATGCACCATCTTGTGAGTGACTCACTGGAGATTGACGATAAATATCAATCCTTTGTATATGACTGTTCAAAGTATGACGATATACAAGAACTTTACTTGGAAGCCGATCTTCTCATTACAGATTATTCATCTGTATTTTTCGATTATGCTAATTCCAAGAAACCGATTCTTTTCTACGCCTATGACTTTGAAAAATATAAAGACGAAATTCGTGGTTTCTATTTGGATATGGAGAAAGACCTACCAGGTCCCATCTTGAAAGATAGCGAAGAGTTAGTGAAAGCCGTGCGTTCAATTGATTCAATTAAAAGGGATTATGCGACCAAATACGATCAATTCTATGAGAAGTTCTGCGGATTAGAAGATGGAAAAGCGGCCGATAAGGTAGTTGAAAAAGTATTTAAATAACTTATATCAATCAGGTAAGGATGAGGTAGGAATGAATAAAAAGGTATTGGTATTTCCTTGTGGATCAGAAATAGGGTTAGAAATTAACAATGCCCTTAAGTTCGTCAAAGGTGTAACCCTTGTCGGAGGATCCAGTGTGAAGGATCACGGGAAATTTGTGTATAAAGAATATGTGGATGGATTCCCAAACATAGATGACGATGATTTTATCACCTATTTAAATAAAGTTATTTCTGAAGAGGGCATTGACTATATTTTCCCTGCTCACGATAGTGTTGTCTTAAAGCTAGCACAGCATCAACAAGAAATACCTGCAGAAGTTCTAACATCATCCGCTTATACATGTGAAATCAGCCGTTCAAAGAAAAGTACGTATGAATTGTTCAATGGAGAGTCATTTAATCCCGAGATGTATTCAAGTCTTGAACAGGTGAGAGAATATCCCGTGTTTTTAAAACCAAATGTGGGTCAAGGGTCAAAAGGGGTTGCTCTTGCCAATTCAAAGGAAGAAGCAGAATACCATCTTGATAAAAATGCAGATCTTTTGATTCTTGAGTATCTACCGGGTAAGGAATACACGATTGATTGTTTTACGGATAAAGAAGGGAAGCTGCGTTTCACTGGAATGCGGGAGCGTAGGCGAATCAAGAGCGGAATCAGTGTAAACTCACAAACTATAAAAATTGAAGAAGACGTAAAAGAGATTGCAAAGATAATCAATGAAAAACTCCCTTTCCGTGGAATGTGGTTCTTCCAAGTAAAAGAGGATGCAAATGGCTCTTATAAATTATTAGAAATTGCGCCGAGAATTGCAGGAACTATGAACCTGTATCGAAATAAAGGAGTAAACTTCCCACTACTGACAATCTTTGATCGGATGGGGTATGACATCTCTATCATTGAAAATGATTATTCAGTAGAGGTAGATCGGGCATTGACCAACCGTTTCACTCTTGATATGGAGTATGAACGTGTTTATATCGATTTCGATGATACAGTGACCCATGGGGACAAGGTCAATCCATTTGTCATGATGTTTATCTACCAGTGTCTTTCAAAAGAAAAAGAAATGATTCTGGTTACAAAGCATATTCACAAAATCGAAGAAACTTTGAGTAAACTCAAAATCGATAGGAACATCTTTGACGAAATCTTCCATATTTCACAATCGGATATTAAACATAAATATTTCAAGATGGATAAGTCGTCAATATTCATAGACGATTCTTACAATGAGCGTAAGCAAATCCATGAAACTCATAATATCCCAGTGTTTGACCTGGATGCAGTTGAATCCCTGATAGATTGGAGGTATTGAGCATGAAATCGGAATTGAAATTTAATACCCCAATTACGGTTACCCAACCAACGCTCCCTGATAAGGACACGTACCTTTCATATGTGAACGATATTTGGGAGCGGAAATGGTTGACAAACAATGGCCCTCTACACGATGAGTTTAAGCGTAAGCTGGAATATTACTTGGGTACCCAAAATGTTGAGTTATTTACCAATGGCCATCTCGCCCTGGAAATTGCACTGAAAACAGCTATAGAAGAAAAAGGGGAGATCATCACCACTCCGTTTACATTTGCTTCTACCGTACATGCAATCGTCAATAGCGGTTTTGAACCCGTATTTTGCGACATAGATCGGGAATCTTATAACATTGATGTCAATAAGATTGAGAAATATATTACCCCTAATACGAAAGCGATCGTTGCGGTCCATGTGTTTGGAATTCCTTGTGATGTCCAAGCAATAGAAAAACTTGCTAATAAGCACGGGTTAAAAGTCATCTACGACGCAGCGCATGCTTTTGGTGTGGAAATTGACGGAGAGGGCATATCGAATTTTGGGGATGTTTCCATGTTTAGCTTCCATGCGACAAAAGTATTCCATTCTATTGAAGGGGGAATGTTATCTTACCGTGATGCAGCCCTTTCAACTAAACTTATGGCAATGAAAAATTTTGGTATGGCGTCCCCCGATCAGGTGGATTACGTAGGGACGAATGCAAAGATGAACGAATTTCAAGCAGCTATGGGTTTGAGCAACCTGGAGATAGTCGATCAGAATATCGAGATTCGTAAGGCTGCTTATGAAACATACTTAGAGCATCTGTCAGGAATTGAGGGTCTTCAAACAACGACGATTCCACTAGGTGTGAAAGGGAATTATTCATACTTCCCGATCTTGCTGAAAAGTGAAAAGGTAAGAGATCAGTTAGCTGAGAAATTAAAAGAGTATAATGTGATTGCCAGAAAATATTTCTATCCCCTTTGTAATGAATTTAACTGTTATGATTTTAATGCCGATGAAACTCCGGTAGCTCATACGGTGAGCACAAGAATCCTTTGTCTTCCAATGCATGCAAACTTAACCGTTGAAGAAACAAATCAAATTTGCGACATCATTCAATTCGAATTAGGTGATATCAGTGAGTGAAGAAATAAAACTTAGTGTAGTCGTACTTGTTTATAATACAGAAGAATACCTTAGAGACTGTTTGGATTCTCTTGTGAACCAAACACTTAAAGGTATTGAGATTATTACAGTGAACGACGAGAGTCCCGATAACAGTCTATTAATATTGGAAGAGTACCAAGAGAAATACGAAAACCTGACAATCATTAATCAGAAAAACAGCGGTGGTGCGGTTGCGGGTAATAAGGGAGTCAGAACGGCAAAAGGGAAGTACGTTGCCATTGTAGATTCTGATGATATTGTCCCCCTTGATGCCTATGAAAAGCTCTATAATGAAGCTGAAAGAACTTCTTCTGAAATTGTTATCGGTAAAGCAAATATATTGATGGATGGTTTGCAGAAGGAAATACTCTATAAAAAAGAACGAGAAGTGTGGAAAGAAAATAGGGTAATCGAGAATATAGAAGATTACTTGGATATCTTTTATGATGCTTTCTATTGGAATAAGATCTTTAAGAGGGAGTTCCTATTAGAAACGGATTCACTGATGCCACCAGGCATGTTATATGCAGATAGACCAATGGTCCATAAAGCGTTCTTATATGCAAAACGTATAGCCATCATCACTGATCTGGTGTATCTATGGAGAAAGAGGGGTTCAGAAGCCGTTCATAAATCCATATCTCAAACCAATAGTGACATTAAAAACTTCCTTGACCGAATTGAATCATACGATTATCAGTTGAACTACTTTAACTCTTTCGGAAATGATTACGTGAAGAATGAATTCTTAAAAAGGAATTTAGATCGTTTCTTATTCCCAATCACCGGCGTAATCGAGAGTGAAAAGTTCAAAAAGGTGTATTTCAAAGAAGTCGAGCGGATTTTCTCTATGGTCGATGATATATATGATAATGATCTTGGAACCATCAAAAATCTTTACATTTATATGATATTGAATGGGATGTCAGATGAATTGATCGAGTTTCTTCAGGTCGAGCCTAAGGGAAGTATCCTAGAAGAGAAAGGATGCTACTACTGGGCGCTTCCTTCGTTCAGGAACAATCAATTTAACATCCCGGACGATCTCTTTAAGTTGAGAAAATTGCTACCACAATTGATTCAATTTGATGATGTGAAGATGAATGATACCAGTTTTGAACTGGTGAATCTTACAATCCCAGATGCCTTTGAGATTAAAAAACTTGAATTGCATGTTCGGTCTCGTATGAACATCGAAGAAACAAAGATATATGATATTAATCTGAAAGACCCTTCTGTAAATATTAATCTTAGCGACTTTGACAATACAGATGTTTACGATATCTATTTGACTGTTCATTATGATAAAAGTGTGGATATGTTCAGGATTACTTCAAGAATGTTCACAAATGTAGTCAAAAACATTACTAATGAATGGTTCAAACTATTTTTCACGAAGAAAAATAACTTATCTTTATTGGGTAGAAGCATTCATTTTAATGTGTTGAGAGCAGATGAAGAGAAAATTCATGTAGGTGTGGATCAATACCCTGCGAATAGATCACTTGAGCTATTCGTCCAAAACCGTGTTTCAAAAAGCAAGGTGTACTTCAAAACAGAAGAAAGTGCGTTCAGCTTGAATTGGATTCATTTCTTGGATGAAAACGCTACGTATAATCTCTATTATGAAATACACGGCCATAAGTTCAGGTTATCCGCAGGGCGAATTGCAGAGCTTCAAGAGAAGATCTTTGATTGGGATGACACGTCTGCCAAATTATATCGTACGGATAAGAATAATGTATCTATCGAATCTGGCACGTTCAAACGTAAAATCATTGGAATCAGAAAAAAGAAAAACAGAGTGTAACCTCGTAAAAAAGACAGACTGCCCTTATCTAAATCAGTCTGTCTTTTTATTTTGTCTAAAAATACATATATCTCATTTCAAATAATCCCCTTTGATAATCAGCTCCGAAGTGTTCAGCATTTCCTGTTTCTCCGCTCCCAGTCCTTCAACAATCCCGTCCTTCCCGATCATCAAAGACTTCGTCACATACCCGCCGCTCGGGATCACGACGGTCCCGGACGGTGAAGCAAGAAGGTTTTCACCGAGCCCCGATGTATAGGATGTCCCCACGATGGAGGCAATCGTCGGGTACACATCCACCTGGCCGCCATACGCATCGATTTCCTTTCCTTTTATCCCTGGGTTGTAGATCATGAACGGCACAGTGGCGTATTCCCGGTACCATTCCTCGGTAGAGATCGATTTGCCCTTCCATTTCTCGATCAGGGACTTGTCGCGTTCAAAGATCCCGTTGTGGTCGCCGTACAGTACGATGATGGAGTCTTCGAGCAGTCCATCGGATGCCAGTTCCTTTAAAAACAACCCTATGGCTTCGTCGGTGTAGCGCACGGTCTGGAGATAATCACCGAGCAGGGTGCCGCTCACTTCTTTGGGGAGGGAGAGGGACTGTTTCTCCACAGGAAGGTCATACGGCATGTGATTGGTCAGGGTAACGATCAGGGAGTAGAAGGGGGAGGGCTGCTCCTTCAATGTGCCCGCTGTCTCCGTGAACATTTCTTTATCGCCGACGCCCATTCCGACGAGTTCTTTTTGGGGGAACTGCTCAATGGTCTTGTAGTTCTCAAAGCCGAGTGATGGATACATCAAATGACGGTTCCAGAATGTCTTCTCGTCTGCGTGGACTCCGAGGGTCGAATACCCGTCCTCTTTGAGTGAGTTTCCGATGCTGTGGTACGTATTTGACGGATAGCGGAAGAAGACCGATCCGGACTTTAAAGGGTATAGAGCGGTTTGCGTCAGGAATTCGGCGTCAGAGCTGTTCCCTGCGATCGTCTGGGCGTAAAAGTGCGGGAAGGACAGGCTGTGCTTCATCATCCGGTTCATGGTCGGGGTGATTTCTTTGCCCCCGATCTCTTCGTTCAGGACGAAGCTTTGGAGGGACTCCACCTGGATCATGATGAGATTCTTGCCTTTTCCATAGGTCTTATAAGGGTGATCGGCCGGGTCCCGTTCAGCAGCGAAGGCCGTTCCGATCCGCTTCCTGTCATCATCGCTCAGTTTGTAGTTCCGGTCCCTGATGTAGGAATACGAATCCAGCATGTGATGGCCGATGAGGCCGTATTGGACAACGTGATCCAGAGAATCGTAGGCCTGGACAGGGTTCTCCATGTCGTCAACGAACATGAGCTTTGCGGGCTTCATGACCAGGAAGAGGAGACCGAGTGTGAGGAAGGGGATGACGCCCTTCACCATGGATCTTTTTTTCGTGTATGGAAACTTGCTCCATAGAAAGAAAGGCAGAACGACCAGGTCGACTACAAAGAGTAGGTACCGGAGCTTGAACAGATACGTGATGCTATCTCCGAGTCCACCGAGATTGGCCATCTGTCCGAAGATCGATAGGGTGATGGGGGAACTGTAATAATCGAGATATACGGCATTCGAAAGGAAGACAAGGGATACAAGAAGGGAAATCAGTCCACTGAATGCAAGTCGCCATTTTCCGCTGAACAGAAAGGACAGGCCGTAGCAGGCAAGAAGGAAGCCGATGGAGGTGGAAAAGACTCCGCTTGATAAGGGGGTATCGGTGAACGAGTGAAACAGGATCACTTTGAAGAAGAGCAGGATATAAAGGAGTTCATTTATGTACGTGAGTGGGTTTCGAAGCGTATGCATACAGTCACATCCTAGTAGAGTATAGGAATTAGTGTATGATTCCCTCTGTGGGATTATACGCCATAAGAAAAGGCTTGAGCGGTGGGCTCAAGCCTTGTTGGCGGCTTTCATATAAATCTCTTCGAACCGTGCGGCGGCGGAGTGGTGGGAGTACATCTGCTCGATCTTCGTCCGGGCGTTCCGGGCGAGCTGTTCGGCGAATGTGGGGGAGTCCAATACCTTCAGGATTGCTTCGGAAAGGCCGTCCACATCCTTCTCCGTCACGAGGAGACCGTCCTTCTCGTGCTCGATGATTTCCTTCAGACCGCCGACGGCGCCTGCGATGACAGGGGATCTTGAACCCATCGCTTCCAGGGCGGAAATCGAGGTCGCCTCTTCGACACCGTAGGAATGGACGCTCGGCACAAGGACGACATCCGACGTCCCGTACAGGTATTTCATCTTTTCATGAGGCACCGTGCCAAGGAAGAGGACATCACCCTCAAGGCCCTGCTGTTCGACTTCCTTCTTGATGGCAGGCATCTGTTCACCAGTCCCGGCATAGACGAGGACGGTATCGGGATGGCGGTCGAGGACCTTCCTGAGGGCGAGGGTCGGATAGATGACCCCGTTTTTCTCCGTCATCCTTCTTGGGACGAAGAGCATCTTCTTATCTCTGGGTATACCAAATTCCTCCCGTATGCCCGATAGATCAAGTTTTCCCGGGTCGAAGTCTTCTACGTCGATGAAATTTTTGATGGCTGTCGCTTCAACACCAGACATGGATTTTACATAATCCTTGATCCGCTGATCGACGGTGACCACTTCGTCGGCTAGGGTGTAGGCCCTTTTTTCGCGCTCGCGGACAGTGATGTCTTCCTTGCTTCCCTCTGCGATTGCCCCGCGGCTGATGGCTTCGAAAGAATAGTAGCCGTGTACCGTCTCCACGACGGGGATTCCGGTTCCTTCTGCTGCTAATGTGGCATAAACATCCTGGGTGTTCACGACGTCGTAATTGCCCTTGAGCTTGATCAATTCCTTGTGGATCAGCGTCATCCGGTTTTGATCGTTCATGAGCTGGCCGGATCCCGGTTTGATTTTGCTAGCGATGAATCCCGGTGCCTGGGCGTATGCTTTTCGCACGAGTGGATTCAGATCGGTGAAGGAGAGGACATCCACTTGGTGGCCGAGGGCCTCAAGACCATTCTTCAGGGTCGCTACATGGGTGGAGAGGCCGCCTTCATGGGGGTATTCGAATATGGTGGATAAAAGGATCTTCATGGTTATCGGCTCCTTTTCAGCTTTTGGGTGAGCGGTGATACGGCCTGTACCTTGAAGAGCAAGGCCAGCATACAATAGATGATGAAGATGACGGCGGTCATGATCGCCGTATGGATGATGATGTTCAAGTCATTTGCGAGCAAGGACTTTGTCACAAGCGCTCCTGCTACGGCTCCTGCCGTGGCCAGGATCAGCTTGCCCGATTCTTTACCGAGTCGTTTTGAGTAGGTTTTCTTTTCTTCGAAGCCCTTCAGCAAATAGCTGAAGAGCACGATGCACTGGATGAGCATGGAGATGCTCGATGCGAGGGCGATCCCCCCGACACCCATGAACCGTGCCAGGATGATGCTCAGGATCACGTTGGCCGCGACGGCACCGAGACAGGAGTACATGGCGATCTTCGTCTTCTTCAGGGCATAGAACCCGTTCATCAGGAAGTCCCTGAGGGCGAAAAAGACAAGGCCGATCCCGTAGAAGAAGAGGGCCTGGAAGGTGATGGAGGTCGCGCCTGCATCGAAGCTTCCCCGCTCGAAGGCGAGACGGATCAGGTCATCCCCGCTCACGGCAAGGAGCACCGTGAAGGGTAGTCCGGCAAACAGGATGATTGCCGTCCCTTTATGTATGATGGTGAAAAATCGCTTGTAGCCCTCGAGTGCCCCTTCTACGAGTGACGGATAGAGTACCGTGATGAGCGGCGTCAGGATCACGCTGAGGGGGAGCCAGAGAAGCCGGTTCCCGTAATTCAGAGCCGAGACGCTTCCCGTTTCGAGTCCCGATGAAACCATGCGGTCCACCAGGCTGTTCAACTGGATGGAAATCGCCGCGATGATGATCGGATAGAACAGGATCATGATCCGTTTGATCTGCTCCTTGTTTTCCTTGAAGGCGAAATTGAATCCGATTCCTTCTTTCCTGAACGAAGGATACTGGAGGAAGAACTGTCCGGCAGCACCCATGAGGACACCGGTAGCGAGCCCGTACACACCGTATGTATTCGTAAGGAGGACGGTCGCCAGGATGATGACCACATTCTGCACCGTCGACGTGAACGCCGGGAGGACGAACTGCTTGTTCGCGTTCAGCACTCCTGTGGAGATCGCGGTCAACGTCAGGAAGATCATACTCGGGATCATGATGCGCGTCAGTTCCACGGCAAGATCGAGCTGACCCGGGGTGAAGCCCGGTGCCATCATCTTCATGAGCGGCTCCGTGAAGAGGAGCGTAACAGCGATGAAGGCGAGGGAAATGACAAGGAAAAACGTGCCTAGTAGGCTCATGAGCTCCCGTGATTCCTTCTTACTTCTCTCACGTGCTTCCATGAAGAGCGGAATCGTCCCGGCCTGGATCGCCGTCCCGATCGCTGTGAAGAGCAGGGTCGGGACAAGACTCGAGACGAAGAACACGTCTGCTACGTCAGATGTGCCGAAGTACGCGGCAATGATACTCTCCCTTGCGAATCCGAGCAGTTTTCCGAGACCGGAGATGATCGTGACAAGCCCGACGGCTTTGATGAGCGATTTCATATGAATTCCTCATTTTTTAAGAGAATGGGGCGTCCTTTCTTTCGTAAGGAAATAGCCCAGTAGGGAGTAGAAGTACAGCGTAAGAATCTTCTCCTCCAGTACATTATAGAACAGGGCCGTGAGCAATGTCGCCAGGATCAGGCAGAAAAGCACCGGAGCAACGGGGTCTTTTCTCCTCTTCCACGTGATGATGAAGACCGCCACCACAAATGCGAGGACGCTCACTGTCCCCAGTGTCCCGGTCTGCACGAGGAGCTGGATGTATTGATTATCCGAGTACATCCTGTCCGGCAGCTGATACCTCTCGGCGATCGGTGTCCCGTAGCTCAGCGTCGCCGAATCCCCGAACGTCCCGAATCCCGTCCCGATCACAGGATTCATGAGATAGATATCAATTCCCTTGAAGACCACATACAGCCTGCCCCACTGACTGCTTTTCTCAATGATGTCGTCAGAGAAAATTTCTTTGAAGCGATTGGAGAATGCGGATGACCGTTCATTCGGCGGCGGTGCGCTGTCAGGCTCAACATCTTCCTGTGGAACATCGGGCATATGCCCATCGCTGATCGTATGGGCGTCGATCTCCTCCCGTGCAATACCGGCAGGGTAATAGATCAGGAAGAGCCCCAATACAATGGATAGAATCAGTCCCGCTCCCATTTTCCAAGCCCTTTTCCAGAGCACATACACGATGAAGGCAACCCCGAAGGCCAGAATCGAACCCCTGGAGTAGGTGAGGCAGAGGGTGCCGAGCATCAGGATGGAGGCAAGGACGTAAAGGATCCGCCATCGCTTCGCAACGGACAGGACATAAAGGGTGATAAAGAGACAGATGGATAAATATGTACCAAGTACGTTCGGATTCGCCGTCAGGCCGTACACCCTCATCTCATTTACAGAGGACAGATTCCAGTTCGTCCATGCCTCCGGAACAAGAAATGTCCTAGAAAAGAGGTACTCGATGATTCCGTGTACAGACAGGATTGACCCCATCACGATAGAGAGTTGGAGGAAATATCCGATATCTTCTTTATTCATCTTCCACTGACCGACGATGAAGAGGATCAGGAAGGTGATGAAATAGGCGCGATTCTGAAAGATAATGGCAGACAGGCCGACGCCCGTCTGAAAGGCTGCAATCGTCCCGACGAGGCAGAACAGCAGGATGAAGCCCGTGAAGGCATACGTCTTCCATGATCCCCGGTCCCGGATGAACCCGTAAAGGGCGGCAAGGAACAAGACGATCAACAGACAGTCGCCCATGAGCTTGAAGCCCGGATTCAATTCTAGTAAGAACGGCCGGATTGGGAAGTATATGAATAAGAGCAACAATCCGTTCTTCTTATTCCATGCGATGAAGAATAAGCTAAGGAGGGTGGAGAGATAGGCAACCACCGGATGTGTAAATACGGAAGGTACCACTAGCGCAATGACCGCAAGCAATACCAGATGCTGAAGCTTCGACAACAAAACATGACCACCCTTCTGAGAGGTTATTTCCTAGTATAAGCTTAATAAACGAATTTATTGTTTTATTTAACATTTTGTAAAGATTCCTAAAGGGATGGTAAAAAATTGATGACATGGAACCATCCGCCGACAATCTATCTTATTATAGAATCGAATCGGAAATTCCTCCAACGTCATGGAGTTGTAACACAATAACTGTTTCAGTAACGGGGCGGCTGGGATAGAATAAAGGGGAGAATCGACAAGAGAGGTAGACACGAAATGACAAACCAAACCATCACCATACTCGACGTACCTTTTGTGAATCAACGTAAATCCGAGGTCGTAAAAGACCTCTATCAACAGTATATAAAAGAAGAAAAGAAAGCTCTTGTGGTCACGGCCAATCCTGAAATCGTCATGCAGGCGAGGGAAGACCGGGAATACCACGCCATCCTTAAGACAGCCGACATCATCGTCCCCGACGGCATCGGTGTGATCATCGCGTCCAAGATGAAGAAGACGCCCCTGATGGAGCGGGTGCCTGGTTTCGAACTGATGGAGGACTTGCTTGCCCTTGGGAATGAAAACCCCATTTCCTTCTATATAGTGGGAGCAAAGCCTGAGATCCTTGAAGAAGCCGTTCAGAACCTACACACCACATATCCGAATCTTCACCTGTCAGGTCATCATCATGGGTACTTCCAAGATGACGATGAAACCATCCTTGAAGACATCCAGCGTACCAAACCCGATGTCATCCTGGTCGCCCTTGGCTTCCCGCGCCAAGAGAAATGGATTGCGGCCAATCTGCCCAAGGTAGAAAAAGGGGTCTTCATGGGAGTCGGCGGAAGCATCGATGTCCTGGCAGGCCATGTAAAGAGAGCCCCGGTCTTTTTCCAAAAAGTGCACCTGGAGTGGTTCTACCGTCTCCTGAAGCAGCCTTCACGCTGGAGGAGGATGCTCGTGCTGCCACAATTCATCATCACCGTCATGAAATCCAAAGAATAACGCTGGGAGGTCCCATCGTGAAGATCCTGCACCTGAATGCCGGCAACGAAAGCGGCGGAGGCATGTTTCACATCCTGTCCTTATTAAATGAACTGAGCCGGGAAGAATTTTTTCTCGGCGTTTTTGAAGAAGGGGAAATGTATAAGCGCGGGGTTGAGCAGAATATCCAACTGGTAAATTTCAACCAAAAGTCAAGATTCGACTTTACGATTGTCAGAAAAATTGGTACCTTTATAGAAAAGCATGGAATCGACATGATTCACACCCACGGAGCAAGAGCGAACTGCTATGCGCCCTTCATCCGGAAAAGGACGGGCGTGAAGTGGGTGGTGACCGTACATAGTGATCCCCGAGATGACTTCATGGGCCAAGGGATTACCGGGAAAGTCTTCACCAGGACGAACCTGAATGCCCTCAAACAGGCAGACCACTTCCTTGCCATCTCGGAGCGGTTCAAGACCATCCTGATGGATCTCGGCATCCCGTCAGAGAAGATCACCGTCATCCTGAACGGGATCGACTTCGACAAACCGCTGTCGAAACCGTTTGAAAGAGAAGAAATAGGGGTAAAAGAAGGAGACTTCGTTATGCTGATGGTGGCCAGGCTCGAAGCGGTGAAGAACCATAAGCTGGCGCTCACTGCCCTTCGAAACCTGATTCAACACCACCACCAGACCGGAATCAAGCTCCTCATCGCCGGTGACGGATCGGAACGGGAAGGACTTGAATCCTTCGTCAAGGCTAATGGACTTTCATCCTGCGTAGGGTTCCTCGGTCACCGTAATGATGTAGAGCGATTGTACCCTCTATCGGACCTTGTGCTCCTTACATCCTACAGCGAGAGCTTTCCCCTTGTCCTGTTGGAAGCCGCACGATCCAACGTCCCCGTGATCACCACGGACGTCGGAGGGGTCGACCTACTGATCCCCTCAGATGACTACGGATGGATCGTCCCCATCGATGATGAGAAGAGCCTGACGGAAAAGCTCCTCGCTGCCATTGAGCTGAAGCGGAATGAACGACTCCGTGAAATAGGACAAAAGTTAAGAATGCACAGCAGGGACAATTTTTCAGTAGAGCATTTCGCCAAGAACGTTTATAATGTATATTTGAGGCTGCTCGGATAAGCCGCATCTAAGAATTACCTGTATTCATCAATCGACCAACCGGGTAGATTAACGATTAAGAGGTGTACAATGACAATGCCAATGTTAATTCTGACATTACTCATATGCTTTGCCCTCACCATCGCGATCACACCCCTTGTTAAGCGGTTTGCGTTCGCAGTGGGCGCGACCGACAAACCGGAGGATCGCAAGGTGCACAGCAAAATCATGCCCCGCCTTGGCGGACTGGCTATTTATATCGGATTCATCACGGGATATCTCATCCTCCGTCCAGAAGATCAATATGCCCTTCCGATCATCATCGGAAGCGGCGTGATCCTCCTTACGGGGATGGCAGATGACATCTTCCAGCTATCGGCAAAATGGAAGTTCGTCGGACAAATTGCTGCGGCCCTCATCGTCGTCCTAGGCGGTGTGAAAATCAACTTCATCAACGTGCCGTTCTTCGACACAGAGTTGAAGTTCGGATTGCTCAGTATCCCGATCACCATCCTTTGGATCGTCGGGATCACAAACGCCATCAACTTCATTGATGGCCTCGACGGATTGGCAGCAGGTGTCTGCACCATCGGACTTGCCACCATCGGCTTCATGGCCATGCTGAAAGGCGATATCTTCGTCATGACGCTCGCCATGATCGTACTGGTAAGCTCCCTTGGCTTCCTGTACTACAATTTCCATCCGGCCAAGATTTTCATGGGGGACACCGGATCCCTCTTCCTCGGATACATCATATCCGTACTGGCCCTCCTCGGATTCAAGAACGTCACGATGGTCTCACTCGTCATCCCGTTCATCATCCTTGGAGTACCGATCTCAGATACCTTCTTCGCCATACTCAGAAGGTACAAGAACAAAAGCCCATTGTCCGCACCGGACAAATCCCACCTGCATCACTGCTTGCTGAGGGCGGGCTTCAGTCACAAACAAACGGTCATCATCATCTACGCCATGGCCGCCATGTTCAGCCTAGCCGCCATCATCTTCTCCATGTCCACCGTCTGGGGAGGCCTCATCCTCCTCACTATCCTGCTCTTCGCCATCGAATGGTTCATCGAGAGCATCGGTTTGGTCAACTCCAACTACCAACCGCTGATCAAGTTCGTAAAGGCACGGACGAGTAGGAAATAAGATGATTGTTGCAAAAAGCAGCCAACCTCATCGGGTTGGCTGCTTTTTTGCGTTAGGTGTGGTGAGGGGAGGATTTTTTGTACCTGGCACCAAATGGCGATATGGTGCCAGGTACAAAAAGGGGAAATGGTGCCAGGTACAAAAGGGGGAATGGTGCCAGGCACAAAAACGGTAAAAGGTGCCTGGCACCACCGCATCCAACAAAAAAACACCCGCCAACCAGGCGGGTGCTCTTCCATCACTGTTCTGCATAAGGATCCGATTCGGTTTCTGCATGAGGAATCTCTTCCAGTGCAGGGCCCGTATCTTCTCCGGTTTCATCATAGGTTCCAGTGTCGTCCGAAGTATCATCGTACGTTCCGGATTCATCGGTAGACTCGCTGTAGGGGTCGCTTTCTTCTTCAGTAGTCGTAGCATCATCTTCAGTGCCATAAGGGTCGGTTTCTTCACCGTTTTCTTCGGTGTTAATGTTATCCGCTGTCTGCGATTGGGACAGTCCCAGATGGTTTCTTAGCTCCAGGCTGGTGTTGGCGACGCTTGTATCATCGAGGAGCCAGTAGTAGACGCCGTCGATGTAAGTGTCTTCCCCTTCAAGGGTGATGTTCTCGATGGATAGCTTCTTGGTTAATCCGTAGCTTGAGAAAGCTTTCATTTCGTCGAACGTCATGTTGGTGGCCATGTTGTTTCCGATCGCTTCAAGGATGTCGTCATACTTCGTGATGGCGTTGCCCGAAGCAGCTTTCTTCACGATTCCCTGGAGGATCATCTGCTGGCGCTTACCGCGTTCGATGTCGTTATCGTAGTGTCGCGTCCTTGCCAGTGCAAGAGCTTGTTCCCCGTCCAGGGTCTGCTCGCCCGGCATCAGGTGGATGGCTTCTGCTTTATCTTTGGAGTTCTGCTCTTTTAATTCATATGGTACGTCGACATCAATTCCTTCAAGGGCATCGACCACATCGATGAAGGCGTTGAAGTTCATTTTCACGTAGTAGTCAACCGGGATGTTCATCAGCTGTTCCACTGCTTCGATGGAGGCTTTCGGTCCTCCGTAGGCGTGAGCATGGTTGATTTTCGTTTTATAGCCTGCGTCTTCCAAATAGACATATGAGTCACGTGGGATGCTGACCAGCTTCACCGATTTATCTTTTTCGTTCAAGGTGGCAAGCATCAAGGCATCTGAGCGATCTTTCGTGTTTCCACGTACGTCACTGCCATCAACACCGATGAACAAAATGGATACATTATCAACGTCGGGGTTTACTGCGGTTTCGCGGAGGTTGGATTTTTCGCGGCCGTCGATGTTATCGTACGATTTATTGAATACGTTTTCTGCTTTTTTAAGAACGACTGCACCGAATGCGGCGGCTGAAAAGGTGACGATGAGAAGGGGGATGATGAGGAAGAAGAAGATTCTTCTGCGGCGTTTCTTCTTTTTCATGATCTGATCATCTCGATATATTCCGTTATGCGACATATTTAAGAAGCTCCTTTTTTCGAGTAATACCTACAATATCTAAGAATATTCGCGTTTTTTACCTAAGCTCAATTGTACTATGTTACATAACCACCGTAAAATGAAATTTTTATTACAGTACACTTACAAAAAAAGCGGGACAGACCCCGCCGCTGCAATCCTCAAGATAGTAGGTACTCGTTAGAGCCGATTTTGATATTCCTTAACATCGTTCTATACCCGTTTTTCATTCATCCTACACCTTATGATGAAAAAAGACAGATTCCGTGGAATCTGCCTCCTTAGTGTTTATATAAGCGTCTCCAAATATTCCACTTCGCCTTCACTGATTTCACCTTGTCCATTGGTGAGTTCGATCATCCAGGAAGTGAAGCCATCCTTGGCAGCTTCTTCAACATAGACTTCGACTTCGACAGCATCGAGATAGTGGATCTCCTTGAGCTCGTAGTGGGAGGAGCGGACTTCATTCTCCACCTTCCCGAGCCAGGTGTAGTCGATTTTTGTCTTCATGATGCGCATGAGCTTCCGTTCGACGATACCTGTTGTATTCAAGCCTTCAGACGTGCTCTTACCGTACGCGCGGATGAGGCCGCCTGCACCGAGTTTGATGCCGCCGAAGTAGCGGGTGACGACCACGACGGTATCCTTCAAGTCGCGCTTCTTCAACACTTCAAGCATAGGGACGCCAGCCGTTCCGCTAGGTTCTCCGTCGTCATTGGCCTTCTGTATGAGGTTGTTTTCCCCGATCATATAAGCTGAGCAGTTATGATTTGCGCTCCAATGCTGCTTCTTAATATCAGCGATGAAGGCCTGTGCCTCTTCTTCTGTTTCGACACGGGCTACATGGGCGATGAAGCGGGAGCGTTCGATGACGATCTCGTTCTCGCCGGGTCCTTTTACAGTATAATATTTATGAAGCAATTCGCTTACCTCCTAACGGCGTGAATACTCTATTCCTACTATATAAAAAAATGAATCATAATGCACAAGGGAAAGACTTTATTCGAGGGAATAGTTGGTATTACATGAAATAATGGTAATACAATGTAATGAAACTTTAATCTCCTCCTATAGGCGTCATGGTATAATGGACGCTGATAGTCATACTTTCTACCTCCTGGAAAGGTACAGGTTTTTGCCAATGCCTTCCTTGGGTATGTAAAGGATGTAGGAATATGCCTAGATGAATAAAGGAGTTTCAACTATCCCTATGGAAATGGTTAGAGAATGCGATGTTTCAATGCTGATTGGGACTTAGGTCACTATCTTTTCGACCGAAACGTGTTGAACATTGTTGGATGTGTACTTAGTATAGAAGTATAGCGTTTCCAACTCTAATCGAAGTCCATGATTATCGTGGAACAAAAGAGGGGTGTACCGTGTCACTGAAAAAAATCGACACCAAGATCCTGGATGGAATCCTTGAGAAGATGATCGACACGGTCGATGAGAGCAAGGGTGAAATCTTTCAGATCGGTGAGCAATGCCGGAATGATTACCAAGACTTAATGCAAGAACTATTAGATGTTAAGAATAAGGTCCTGAAGGTCATCGACGAGGGGGATGAGCTCCACAAGAGGTCAAGGCTCGCACGCCTCAGGCTTTCTGAAGTGAGCAAGCATTTTCAGACCTACTCGGAAGACCAGGTCAGGGACGCCTATGAAAAAGCCCACGATTTCCAAATGAAACTTCTTATGAACCGACAGCAGGAAAAACAGCTGCGCGACCGCCGCGATGAACTCGAACGACGCATGAGGTCATTGGGGGAGACGATCGATAAGGCAGAGAATCTCTGCTCGCAGATTTCCGTGGTTCTCAATTATTTGAACAGTGATTTACGTGAAGTGAATGAAGCCCTTGAAGACGCGAAGCAGCGTCAGGATTTCGGCCTCCAGATCATTGAAGCCCAGGAAGATGAGCGTAAGCGTGTCTCCAGAGAAATCCATGATGGACCGGCCCAGATGATGGCAAACGTCCTCATCCGTTCCGATCTCATCGAACGGGTCTTCCGTGAGAAGACCACCGATGATGCGATCAAAGAAATCCGCGATCTGAAACGCATGGTCCGCTCGGCACTCTATGAGGTCCGTCGAATCATTTACGACCTGCGTCCCATGGCACTTGATGATCTGGGACTCGTGCCGACGCTCAAGAAATACTTGAGTACCATTGAAGAATACAACGATAAGACGAGCATCCAGTTCATCAATATGGGTCTCGATATCCGGCTCCCGCCGAAGTTCGAAGTCGCCCTCTTCAGAATGGTGCAGGAAAGCGTCCAGAACTCGCTCAAGCATGCCGAGGCCACTCACATTCAAGTAAAAGTGGAAGTAAAGAAAGACAATATAACCGTCGTCATCAAAGACAACGGCAAGGGATTCGATCTACATACACAAAAAACGGGATCCTTTGGCATCATGGGGATGAAAGAGCGTGTCGACCTTCTGGAAGGAGACATCACGATCGACTCAAAAGTAGGAGGCGGGACAGTCATACTGATCCGCGTACCTCTGAATATGTAAATTTTTCTAAGGTTTAGGGAGGCGAATGACATGGCAACAACTAATATCGTTATCATCGATGATCATCAGCTATTTCGTGAAGGGGTAAAACGGATTTTGGAATTCGAACCTTCATTCAACGTAGTAGCAGAAGGGGATGACGGAGCAGATGCCTCAGGCCTTGTGGCAGAGCACGAGCCGGATGTCGTCCTCATGGACATCAATATGCCTGAAATCAACGGCGTCGAGGCAACGCGCGAGCTCATGGATAAATATCCGGAGACAAAAGTCATCATCCTCTCCATCCACGATGATGAGAACTACGTAAACCATGCTTTGAAAACAGGTGCCCTTGGCTACCTGCTTAAGGAAATGGATTCCGATGCCCTTGTGGACGCAGTCAAAATCGTGGCTGAAGGTGGATCATACATCCATCCTAAAGTGACGCACAACCTGGTGGCTGAATACCGTCGCCTGGCCAATGCATCCAATTCAGGCGGATTCCAGCAATCCGAAGTTCGCCGCCCGCTTCACCTCCTCACGCGCCGTGAGTGTGAAGTTCTGCAGATGCTTGCAGATGGGAAGAGCAACCGTGGGATCGGTGAAGCCCTCTACATCAGTGAGAAAACCGTCAAGAACCACGTCAGTAACATCCTTCAGAAGATGAATGTGAACGACCGAACGCAAGCAGTTGTCACAGCCATTAAAAATGGTTGGGTGGAAGTACGATAATACGGATTATGAGAAGGCAGCCATTCTGGCTGCCTTCTTTTTGCTTACATAAACTTCACTTTACGCTCGTCGACTTGATCCCTTAACAACTTCTTGAATTGGTCTATTTCTGAACTAGAATCAAAAAAACGTTTAGGGAGGATAATCGCTTTCGATTTTGATACATATAGCCGGAACATATCCTTGTTCTCATGTACTGAGCGGAGGTTACTCCACTCAAAGTACCCTGCGGATCGGCCGAACGTTTGTTGGATTTCGTTCTCGGAAAACGTATAGGTTATTTTATTCTGAATTAGCGGGTCACTTTTATACTCTTTTGAAGTCCTTACCTTCACGGCAGTTCTTCCGATCAGTAACACAAGCAACGAACTCACCAGTGAAATAACTCCGTAGAGTCCAATAAAATAGATATAGACATCGAGTTCAACCATTGTACTCGTTGGGATTGCGAAGATAAGGAATACCACCACCAATAGAAAATAGAACGTAATGGTATGAAACTTCTTGAAATGATACAACCCGAATGTAGTGAATTCTTCTTTTGTGACGGTTCCATTAACCGTCAACCTCTTCTCTGTCAGCAAGTTTAACTCCCCCTGAGTAAAAATCCCTTAATTGCCCTTTTTATGTATTTTTAGGTCATTATCTCTACTTAATCATAGAAAGGACGTTGAATTCAAGACGTAAAGCAAGAAAAAAGCCACGGCATCCACCATGGCTCTTCCTCTATCAATGCTTCCGCCTCGCAAAATCCACAAACCGGAACATATCCAGCCTGTGACGTGATTCTGTGTACTCAAAACGGACGGCGTCCTTCAAGTGGACCATGTTCCGCACAACGACCACATGGTCATATCCTTTCAGATCCAAGAGCTTCTCGTCCTCTTTCGTACAGGGCTCCACGACGATTTCCTTTTTGGCAAAATCGATGGGAAGTCCGAGGGTGCCTTCGAGATGCTCATAAATTGAGTTCTCGCAGATTTCCTGGGTGAGGAGGGGGACGCGGGACTTCATGAAGTACGACTTATCGAGGATGATCCGTTCCCCGCCGATTTCACGTGAGCGGGCCACCTCCCATACTTCATCGCCGACGGTGGTCTGGAGGAGGGAGGCGAGCTGATCATCAGCCAGGATGAGACCGAAACGGTGAACGTGTGTCTTGATCGATTCGCGGCCCATGGACTGCTGCAGTTCTTTGAAGCTCACGAGTCCCGAGACGGGGAAGTTCATACGGGATACGTCCAGGACTAGGGATCCCTTTCCGCGCAGCTTCTGGATGTATCCGTTCTGCGCAAGCATCGTAAGCGCCTTGCGGATCGTTTCCCGGGAGGTATCGTACATGTCGGACAGTTCATTCTCCGAAGGGAGGATCGTGTCGGGTGCGTAGGTACCGTTCTGTATATGGTCCGATAAATCGGTATAGATCTGATAATATTTATTCCGTTTTGTCATTATGATCACCTGCTCTCATTTTACCATATCTGTCACAAAGAATTGAGAATCGACTTGAGTGTTGCGAATATTTTCAATAGAATGGAGATAGTGCAAATCTAATGAATAAGGGTGAAGAGCATTGTCGAAACAGCATTGGAAAAAAATCATGTTGGGTATAGGCATCAGTACGCTGCTTCTCGGGGCATGCAGTGCAGACGAAGAGAAGAAGGAAGACAAAAAAACATCCGAAGAATCCAAGGCGGATGAAAACAAAAAGAGCGAGGAACAAGTTCAGCAAGAGCTCCCGACCTCCGAAAATGACAAAATTGTCGAACGGGCCCAGAAGCTGGAGGAAGCAGAAGGAATCCCTGCAGAAGATAAAGAAGAGTTGACCCAGACGTTTGATCAATATATCAAGACCTTCAATGAGAAGGACTATGATGCGTATATGAATCTCATCTCGAAGCAACCGATCAACTTCAAATATGAAGATGAAGAAAAGTATGTGAAGCAGATCTTTGATTCAGTCGATTCAAAACGTACGGCAGAAAACGTCAAGATCATCAACTACAATGAAGTGAAGTCAGATGTATACGCTGAAATCAGCGCAACAACCAAGGATCCTGACAGCGGGAAAGAAGTGACGCGCTCCGGGCGTCAGGTGACGGTATTCAACAAGCAGGACGATGGATGGAAGGTTGTAGCGATCTTCTTCCAGGCGAGCGATGACGAAGAATGAGAAAGAGGACTGCTCCTGATGGGGCAGTCCTTTTTACACGGGCTTTCTTAAAAATCGAACGGATCCACAGGATGATTCCGGCAAATCCGTATGATAAGACAAGCACGAATGCGAGTCCGGCGACATTCCTCCAAGTGAGCTCGCCGTGGATGAGAGAGACGATGAACAAAGTGCCGGAAGAAATCGTCGACGCGATCACGATGAAGAGTGCATAAACGAGAATAGCGATTCTCAAAAACTTCTTCAGTGGCGTCAGTTCTTCAGGTGGACCGGGCGTTGAAGGCTGAACCTCGGACGCGGACACCTTTGGAAAGAAGCGTGCGCGTATCCAAAAGATGATGCCAACAACAAGGATATTCACACCCCCGGCGATCAAGAAGGCAAGATAATCCGTAAGAGGATGCTTGCTGATCATACTCAAGGCAGTGATCAGTGGTATGATTCCCACTATCAGGCCAAGAATTCCGAATGCGAGCAGAATAATGCGGTATGTATTCCGCTTGAAATGTTGTTCTGGGGTCATGGATTAAATCCCTTCTAAAAAGGTTCGTTACATGATCGGATCCTTCTTATTCTCTTCTTCGAGACGCTTGACCTCTTTGTCCATACTCACTTCGAGGGCAGCGATCTCCGCTTCGAGAGAGGAAATCTTCGATTCGATGGATGTGATGGCAGAGTCCATCTGACTTTGGGAGATATCCCGATAGGCTTCGTTGAACTGTTCACGGACTTCTTCAAACTCGTTGGCGCGGGTTCCCTGCCAGGTCGTTGCACTGAGCTCGGGCTGCTTTACTTTTTGAGTATACTGATTAAATTCACCTTGGAGTTGATTCATGTTGGTTTTGGAGGTCCTCAGACGTTCAAGCTGCTTACGCTTTTCCCCGATCTGTGTGACCATGAATGATAGGTAGGACAAAGGATTCAGCCCCTTCAAAAATGTGTTGTATATACCTATGTTATGGTATCAAATGGAAACATTTAAGATAAATAGGTCTAAGATACCAAAAAAGGAGGTAGTTGAGAGGAAAGGCGGTACAGGTTACTATATACCCATATTCAAGAAATATAATCTAACATTTTACAAAAAAGGGTATCATTCATCACGAGAAGAATAATGAAATAGACAAAGAGTGACATAGGGGGAATAGAGTATGAACAAAACCATTTATCTTGTCAGGCACTGCAAGGCAGAAGGGCAGGCGCCTGATGCCCGATTGACCAGAGAAGGAGAAGAACAGGCAGATCGTGTCACAGCCTTTTTCGAAGGGATCAGCGTGGACTCCATCCTGACCAGTCCTTACCTTAGAGCGGTCGATACAGTCAGGGGACTGGCAGAGGAGCATGGGATCCCTCTTGAAGAAGAGACACGCCTTTCGGAAAGGGTCCTGGCAGGGCAGGATCAGCCCGAGTGGCTGTCCATGCTGGAGAGGACCTTCACGGATCTGGAGCTCTCGTATCCAGGCGGAGAGTCCAGTCGGCAGGCGATGGAGAGGGGGATGGAGGTAATCGATGACGTGCTGCAACGCCAACACCCCGTCACCGTCATTGCCACCCATGGGAACCTCATGGCTCTTTTACTGAAACGATTCGATGACACATTCGGTTTCACACAGTGGAAGACCCTATCGAATCCGGATATCTACCGACTGGATTTTTCGGTAGAGGCCCCGGTCATCAAAAGGGTATGGAAATGAGCGATTATATCAAGGAAATGAGAAGGTTGATAGGGACCCAGCCCTTGATGGTAGCGGGAGCCACTGTCCTATGCATAAATGAGAGAAAAGAACTGCTCCTTCAGTACCGATCGGATGCCGATATATGGGGGATTCCCGGTGGTGTGATGGAGTATGGTGAAAGCCTTGAAGAGACGGCAGCCCGTGAACTCCATGAAGAAACGGGACTCCTCGCAGGGGAATTGCAGTTCATTCGGGTCCTTTCGGGACAGGAGGAATGCCACACGTATCCGAACGGTGATCAAATCTACGGTGTCACAGCGGTGTACCTGGCCAGAACGACCACGGGTACGCTTGAAATCACAAGAGAATCCAGGGAGCTAAGGTACTTCCCGCTTGATGACCTGCCATCCCCACTGGTACCGAAAGCCAGGAGGATCGTCAACGAATTGAGTCCAGAATGGATGTAAACACCATAAAAAAACCGGGCGGCCTGGAGGGGCTGCCCGGTTTTTGCATCATCATTTCGTCAAGCGGAACACGACGGATTCATAAGGTCGAAGGTTCATATGGGTAAAAACATTGGCGGTATCTTCATAGTTGGAGAGCAGGATGTCACTCGTCCACCCATTCACGTTCACTTCTTCAGGCAGGGTGAATGTGGCGTCTGTTCCGTAGAAATTATTCACCACCAGCAGTTTCTCGTCCTCTCCGTTGCGCACATAGGCGAACAGGTGTGGATCGTCTTCGAGGATGAGCTGGTAATCACCATCCGTGATCACGTCGTACTCTTTCCTTAGCTTGATCAGCTTTTGATAATGATAGAACACAGATGATGGATCATCCATTGCGGCTTCAGCGTTGAACTCCCGGAAGTTCTTTGCAACAGGGATCCAGGGCTGTCCTGTAGTGAATCCTGCGTTTTCACTTCCATCCCACTGAACAGGCGTACGGGAGTTATCGCGGGATTTATGTCTTAGGATCTCAAGGATTTCGTCTTCCGATTTCCCTTGTTCCTTCATGATGTTGAACATATTGATCGACTCCACGTCCCGATACTCATCAATGCTCGTGAACTTCGGATTCGTCATCCCGAATTCTTCCCCTTGGTAAATATAAGGCGTCCCCTGCATCATGTGGATGGTCGTGGCGAGCATTTTCGCTGATTCCTTATGGAACTCTCCGTCATTTCCGTAGCGGCTCACGATCCTTGGCTGGTCGTGGTTACACCAGAAGAGGGCGTTCCATCCTCCGCCGTCGTGCATTTCCTTCTGCCAGGTGGAGAGGATGTCCTTGAGCTGCTGGAAGTCAAAGTCGGCGACCGTCCATTTCTCACCGCCGGGGTAATCCACCTTCAAGTGGTGGAAGTTGAACGTCATGCTGAGTTCGTTCCTGTCGGGACGCGAGTATTTGATGCAGTTATCGATCGTCGTAGACGACATCTCCCCGACGGTCATGATGTCGTGTTTCGAGAAGACTTCACGGTTCATCTCCTGCATGTAATCATGAACATTAGGACCGTCCGTGTAAAACTTGCGTCCGTCTCCAGGAGCGGTGGAACCGTCGTCATCAGGGAAGCGCTGGTCTTTTGAAATCAGGTTGATGACGTCAAGACGGAAGCCGTCGACGCCCTTGTCGAGCCAGAAGAGCATCATGTCGTACAGCTTACGGCGGACAGCATCATTTTCCCAGTTGAGGTCTGCCTGTGTGACGTCGAAGAGATGAAGGTAGTATTGACCGGTCGCTTCGTCATACTTCCAGGCATTTCCTCCGAATTTGGACTGCCAGTTCGTCGGCTCGGATCCGTCGGGCTTGCCGTCGCGCCAGATGTAGAAGTCACGGTATTCGCTGTCTTTTGACTGACGTGACTCGATGAACCACTGGTTCTCTGTGGAGGTGTGGTTGATGACGATGTCGAGGATGACTTTGATGCCGCGGGCGTGTGCTTCGCTCAGGAGGTTCTCGAAGTCTTCCATAGTGCCGTATTCGGCGTGGATGGAGAAGTAGTCGCTGATGTCGTAGCCGTTGTCGCGCTGCGGGCTTTCGTAGATGGGGGTGAGCCAGATGACGTCGACGCCGAGTTTGTTGAGGTAGTCGAGTTTTTGGGTGATGCCTTGAATGTCTCCGACTCCGTTACCTGTTGTGTCGTTGAAGCTTTTGGGGTAGATCTGGTAGACGGCTGCTTTTTTCCACCATGGTTGTGGTTGTTGTTGGGTCATTTGGGACACCTTCCTTTTGGTTTGGTTTTTTAGGGTGTGGTTCATGGACTATTTGATTGGTTCGTGCCTTTCCGCTGCGGTCGTCCGCTTTCCTCGGGGAGTCAGTTGAGCCGCTTCGGCTGCGCCTGCAGGGTCTCAACCTTGCCTCTATTCCCGTAGGAGTCAGGTGGCCTTCGCTGCAAGGCACTTTGTGGTGGTAGGTAGGATGATTTGTTCCACATCTATTTAATGGGTGTGGAAAACCCTCTCTACTTCGTAATAAGTAGTGCAATTATATGTGGGTTTGGAAGTCGCGCTCTGGCTCTACTCCTGATTATCTCCAAAGAGTGTAGTGACCTATCCAGGTTGCTTTCTTTTTGATTAGTAAAAAGGGAGCGGGACTGTTTGTCCTTGTCGCTCCCTCATTTTAACTTGTATATACAAGTTGGTTCAACTGTTTTAGCTGATTTTGTTTTTGCTGAATTTGGCAAATAGGATGGTGAGCAGGAATGGGATGATGATACAGATGACCATTCCGATGGCGAATGTTAGGTAGTATTGCGGTTTGAAGGAGAAGATTCCTGGGATTCCTCCTACGCCGATGGAGAAGGCTTCGGTGCCTGTTGTGGCGAGCAGGACTCCTCCGATGGCGGAACCGATGATGGCTGCGATGAACGGGAATTTGTAGCGCAGGTTGACCCCGAACATGGCAGGTTCAGTCACTCCGAGATAAGCGGATAGGGCGGAGGTACCGGCCAGGCCGCTCAGTTTTTGGTTTTGTTTCTTCGCAAGGAACATCATGGCGAGTGCGGCAGATCCCTGTGCGATGTTGGATAGTGCCAGAATCGGCCATAGGAATGTTCCGCCTGTGTTGGATACGAGCTGCAGGTCGACGGCCAGGAACGTGTGATGCATCCCGGTGATGACCATGACTGCGTACAATCCACCGTAAAGTAGACCACCGAGCCAGCCGAAGTGACTGAAGATCCAGATGACGCCGTCTGTCAGTTGGTTACCGATGAAGAATGTGATCGGACCGATGACGATGAAGGAAAGCAATCCAGTGACGAGCAACGCTACAGGTGCTACGACCAACAGCTTGATGGAATCATGAACATGTTTATCTAAGAAACGCTCGATTTTCGCTAATACATAAGAGGCAACGAGGATCGGGAGGACTTGTCCCTGATACCCGATTTTATCGATTTCAAGACCGAAGATGTTCCACGTCGGGATCTTTTCAGCAGATCCGTAGGCCCACGCATTGAGAAGGTCCGGGTGGACGAGGATCAATCCAAGGACGATCCCTAGCAGTGGATTTCCGCCAAAACGCTTCATGGCCGACCAACCGATGAGTGCAGGCAGGAAGGTGAAGGCCGTGTTGGCAATCAGATTAATAATATTGGTGAGGTCTGCCCATTGTGGATAGACGTCGATGACGGACTTATCGTCGAAAAAGATTCCAGGACCCGTAAGGATATTGTTCAGCCCCATCAACAGACCCGCCATGACGATGGCCGGCAGGATCGGGATGAAGATATCAGCCAGGGTCTTGATGGCCCGTTGAAGCGGATTCAAATTCTTGGACGCTTCATTCTTTACATCTTCCTTTGATACTTCTTGGATGCCTGTTTCCTCAGCAAGGATTTTATAGGCCTTATCAACGAGTCCCTGCCCGATGACAACCTGGAACTGTCCGTTTGAAGAGAAAGATCCCTTTACGATGTCGATATCATCCAATTTCTCTTTATCGACTTTTCCTTCATCCTTCAGAATAAGGCGAAGACGTGTCACGCAGTGCGTCGCGGTCGAAATATTGTCCGCTCCCCCGATGGCTTCGATGATCTGTTTAACCGATTGTCTATCCACGCTCATGTGAATCCCTCCCGAAATGTGTTCGCTTACATTTGTAACAACCATTCCCCATATGGAATGAGTAGAAACTCCTAATCTATCGGTAACGCTTCCAAAATACTGTGTTGTATATACAAGATCTAGTTCAATTGTAATCTTGTATATACATGTTGTCAATAAAAATGTAGAGCGTTTTCATTTTGGTGTGCTTTATAAAAAATTCTCCCCCGACATCCTCCTGACACATTCACCCTCTACAATCAATCTTGCAAGGCTAAAATCTACAAATTCAAAATGAATTGGAGGTAGGTAAGATGTTGAATGTACTATCGGCAAAAGTAGTGGCGGGTGCATTGTCATTGGGAATCCTGGCGCCGGCTGCGTATACGACGACGCAGGACACGGCGGAGCAGCCGCAGGTGGAGGAGAAGCAGCAACTTGATGAGGAAACAAAGTCCAAGCTGGATGAAATCAAGGGCCAGGTGGAGGATGGTACCATCACAAGGGATGAGGCGAAAGAAAAGCTCGATGAGTTGGGGATCCGTCCTCCGGGGCGCGGTGGTCATCACGGCGGGCCTGGCATGGAGCTTGATGATGAGACGCGACAGAAGCTGGATGACATCCGGGATCAGGTGAAGTCGGGTGATCTGACGGAGGAAGAAGCGAAGGAAAAGATCGCTGACCTCGGTATCGAGATGCCGCAGCGACCGGACGGGATGGATGAGGAGACTCACCAGAAGACCCATGACATCCGCGACCGCTACATGGCCGGCATGATCACGAAGGAAGAGGCGCAGAAGGAGCTGGATGAGCTTGAGGTCGACTTGGATCTCGATAAGATGCCGGATCCGTTTGCCGATCTGGATGCAGCAACGAAGAAAAAAACCCAGGCCATCCTGAAGAAGGCGGTCGAAGGGACCATCACCCGGGAAGAAGCGCATGATCAGCTTGAAGATCTCGGCGTAAAGTTTAAAGGACCTCGTGGTGGCGGTGATCACGGTCCATCTGCAAGCTTGAAGGAAGACGGTCAGTCTGATGACCAGACCGATCTGGATGCATCCAAGACCAGCGTGACCCTTTGACCCCTTTCCTATAAATGAGAGTGCCGTCCCCCTGGCACTCTTTCTTTTTCCCCAAGCATTTCTTCCCCAACCGTTTTTCCCTTATAATGCTTCTATAGGAGGATTTCTCATATGAAAACCATACAGATCGTTGAAGATGAAATCACCATATCCAGAGTCCTGAAGGCGTACCTGACGAAAAACGGCTTTGACGTTGTGCAATCATACTCAGGCAGCGAGGCCATGAAGGATTATAGGGATGTGCAGCCGGATCTTGTGCTTCTCGATGTCATGCTGCCGGACGGCGATGGCTGGTCGGTCCTGGAGTCAATCAGGACTCTAGCGCCGACGCCTGTCATCATGCTCACGGCCCTCGGCGACGTGGACTACCGCCTGAAGGGTCTGACTTCGGGTGCCGATGATTACATTGCGAAGCCGTTCATCGGGGATGAAGTCGTCGCACGCGTCCAGGCCGTCCTGAGGAGGAGCGGCCCCGTGTACGATACGGGAAGCGTAAGGCTCTATGGTGATCTGAAAATAAACCGCCAGTCCCATACCGTTCACTTGAAAGGGGAGGAGATCACCCTGACGCCGCGGGATCTTTCCGTCTTTCTTTTCCTTGCTGACCATCCGAATCAGACGTTCACACGCGAGCAGCTCATCGACCGGGTGTGGGGCATGGATTATGAAGGAAGCGATCGCGCCGTGGATCTTGCCGTGAAGCGGATCCGGAAGTCACTGGAGGAGTGGCCGAAGGAGCAGGGGGAGATCCGTACGCTCAGGGGATTGGGGTATCAGTTCAGTGTTCACGAAAGCTAAAGAGCCGGGCCGTCAGACGCTCCTCCGCTACTGGACGACCCGCTACCTCATCACCCTTGTCGTCGGACTCCTCGTCATCGCCCTGATCTCGGCAATCTGGATCCGGAAGACGACGATCGATAACCGCCTGAACCTGACCCAGGTCATGGCCCAGGAGCTCGCCGACCGGATCGTGACGGAAGACGGACAGATCCTCATCCCGCCCGTCCTGAAGGATGTCGTCGAAGAGCGGAGCAAGCTCCTGAACCTTGATGAGCCGCCGTCCACCTTTGTCGTCGATCCTGAAGGAAACGTCCTTTCAGACAAAAACCATTTCCGCGGAGGGCCACCGGGCACCCAACCGCAGGCGCAAAAGATCTCGACGACGTTCTTTGAGAAGAGAAAGGTAGAGATCAATCTCGGTGAAGAAGGGAAGGCGTATGCCATCAGCCAGCCGGTGAAAAACGGAGACGATGTCCTTGGCTATGTGGTCATGCTGAACCTCGAGAAGGACCTCGGGAAAGTGAACCAGGAGTACCGGCTCCTCGCCATCCTCCTAGTGAGCCTCGGTCTGCTTGGCTGGCTCGTCATCTATTATCTGTCACGGAAGCTGTCGGCTCCGATCTCGGAAGTGGCAAGAGCTGCGAGAGTCGTTAGCGAAGGGAACTATAACGTCAGCTTGAAAGAACCCGCGAAGGAGAAGGAAATCTACGAGCTCGTGGACTCCTTCCAGCAGATGGCCGAGAAGCTCCAGCACCTGGAACAGCTCAGGTCGGAGCTTCTTGCCGGCGTCACCCATGATCTGAAGACACCGGTCACCTCCATCAGCGGCCTCATCCAGGCGGTGAAGGACGAGGTCGTGACAGAAGACGAAGCGAAGGAATTCCTCGATATCTCCCTGAAGGAAGTGGACCGCCTGCAGCGGATGATCGGCGACCTTCTTGACTTCAACTCCTTCTCATCAGGGGCCATCCCAGTGCGGAAAGAGACCGTCTCCATGAACGACCTTGTGGAGGATATCGTGAATCAGTGGAAGCAGACCCAGGTGAAGGAATCGTTCCAGTTGGAAGTGGAGACGCCCGCTGAAGATATGGAAGCAGACGTGGATCCATTGCGGGTCGAACAGATCCTCATCAACCTCCTGAACAATGCGCGTCAGGCACTCCCAGATGCAGATGGCAGTCTACGTGTGAAGCTCGACCGGACAGGGGATATTTGCACCGTATCGGTCAGCGACACGGGGAGCGGGATTCCGGAAGCGGAACAAGCACTGATCTTTGAACGCTTCTACCGCGGGGAAGAGAAGAAGCTCAAGACGCGCGGTCTCGGACTTGGCCTACCGTTTTCCCGGATGCTCGCCCAGGCCCACGGAGGCAGTCTTCGCCTGGAGCGCAGCTCATCTGAAGGGACGATGTTTGTGGTGGAGTTTCCTATTAGATAGGAGCTTGTGAATGTGGTGGTAGAGTTGGTAATAAGCCACCCGTAGTCGGGAATAAGTCATTCTTCTTGGGGAAATGTCATTCAAGTTGGGAATGGAATGGACTGCGCCGAACAGAGTTGGTAATAAATTTTCCAATGTCGGTAGAAAAATTCAAAATGTCGGTAATAAAATTTCAAAAGTCGGTAGAAAAAGGCTGGCGCATGGTCTCGAACACCCCGCCAGCCTACCGGTTCGACTCCATTTGTCTCAATCCAAGCCATATGAATCCCCCACCCGGCGAAAAAAAGCCCCGATTCCTCAAAAAAACCTCAACTTCACAAAAAAAGCCCCACCCAGGGCCCACATCACTTAAACCGCCATCCATCTTCCCCAAACCGTACCTGTCCATCCTCCTCCGGAATCTCAAACGATGCCAGATAGTACTCGCCCTCTCCAAGTTCTACCGTACGATAGTATTTCGGCTGGTCAAGAGGCCTTATGATCGTCGCGGTCAGACGTGTATGGGCAGGATCTTCCTTCTTCCCCAGCAAGATGACATGATGTTGATACTGATCATAAGTTTGTTTTGTATCCGTCCACAATACGTGGTGAATTTCATCATCCTTTACGAGGGCATATCCGATCCGGCCGTCCTTCAGAAGGAATGAAACCGCTTCTAGGCCATCATCAATCGAGTGGTTCTGTAGAATGTCCTGGACATGAATCTCCTCAGCAGCGGCCTCGATCTTCTCCTTCATCGACAGGGGAGCAGTCTGACCCTCGTTCTGTACCCACACCACAACCCCCACAAGAATCCCAACAAACAATATAGAAGAAAAAAGCAAAATCCTCTTCAACACCCCACCCCATTCCGCTTCAAAATACGGTAAACCGTTCTGATTAGTATTATACCTTAAAATCCCAATAATATGTTAATTACTTCCTTATATTGTCCCCAATTCAGGAAACAGCCCCCATAAATACCCCAAACCACCTATGAACAAACCAAACTACCATCATTACCACAAATTACTAAACGTGATTATACTGGGCTTTCTTCCATGTTTTTCTTTACATAAGAAAATAAGCCTATTAACCTATCGGACTAGTTCGGAGATAATGGGTAAGCGTGCAAAAACGACATTATTTGCGAAGGAGAAAGATCTTGAAAAAAACGATAATCGCTTTTACAACTGCTGCTGTTCTGTCATCTATGGCTGTCGATTCGATTGAGGCTGCCTCTTATAAAGTAAAGTCTGGGGATACGCTTTCTGGAATCGCCGTTAAATACAATACAAGTGTCTCAAGTCTGAAATCCATGAACAAACTGAAGACCGATATAATCTATGTGAATCAGGTATTGGAAGTGTCGAAATCGACAACAACCTCATCATCCACTACAACATACACCGTGAAGTCAGGGGACTACCTGTCGAAGATCGGCCAGAAGTACAATGTGTATGTAGCGGATCTGAAGAAATGGAACAATCTAAAGAGTGACCTGATTTATCCTGGTCAAAAATTGATCGTGTCCGGTAGCTCGAAGTCCACTTCGACCTCGACTACGACGGCTTCAAAACCGTCAACATCCGGAAGCTATTCGGTCAAATCCGGTGACTCTTTATCCTACATCGCGTACAAATATGATGTAACCATTTCACAATTGAAATCATGGAATAAGCTGACGTCGAACACGATCTATGTCGGCCAGAAGCTTAAGGTGAGCGGCTCGACCTCGACTTCCACTTCGACTGGAACGGTAAGCACTGCAAGCACGGGCACACAGACACCGTCATCATCAACAGTCGTTAACGTGGCGAAGAAGTACCTAGGCACTCCGTATAAATGGGCCGGTACAACGCCATCCGGATTCGACTGCAGTGGATTCATCTACTATGTATTCAACGAAGCGGGCTACTCCATCTCCCGTACGAACACGGAAGGCTACTACAGCCAGGCGAAATCTGTGTCCAATCCGGTACCGGGTGACCTCGTATTCTTCGAAAACACCTACAAAGCCGGCATCAGCCACATGGGAATCTACCTCGGCAACGGGGAATTCATCCATGCATCTGACAGCGGCGTAGTGGTGACGAAGCTGAATAATACGTATTGGGCTCCGAAGTTTGTCGGATATAAACGTTTCTAAAAGGTACAAGCGCTGTGCTGATGATCTCATCAGCACAGCTTTTTTTTATGACATGGGTGCAATTTCATATTGTGAACTTGGGAAGGCTTGATAGAATAAAGGATGGGAATAGTATCTTGGAAAAATGATTTGTGTGTCTATTCACAAAGCCAACTGAAGGTACTTATCCAAAATCAAGATACATGGAAGACTCTTTTCCTTCTCCTTAACGCCCATGTTGTATGGGTGAATATTCCACGGCAGAAAGTCGTGTTGCCACATTCAAAAGTGGGTATGGTAAAGATAAACCTACTATGTACTTTAGGAGAATTATGATGCTATTGAAAAATATATTTCCTTTTGCTTCCGGTAAGGACGATAAGTACTTCGATAAAGTTCCATACACCGTTCTTAACCATGAGGCATTAAAAAAGAAATCAAAAGTAACGATCGTCATTCCTGTTTATAATGCTGAAAAATATCTTATCAAAGCAATTGATTCGGTCATTGTCCAGACCTTTGGGTTTGCACAGATCACGGTGATCCTCGTCGATGATGGTTCTGGTGACAAATCGAAGGCGATGCTGAAGAAATTTGCAGATTTATATCAGAATATTGTAGTCGTGTATCTAGAGGAAAACACCGGAACACCTGCCTTCCCGAGAAACCTGGGGATACATCTTGCAAATTCCACGTACCTGATGTTCTTGGACGCTGATGACTGGCTCGATCACGATGCCATCCGCCAACTATATGAACTGATGGAAGAGGCGAAGACAGATTATGCCGTCGGGAAAACAATCCAGGTCAGCTCCAAAACTGAAAAGCTTGTTGGCCGGTATGAGTCATGTAAGGTAAGGAAAAGCGTATCGCCCTATTCCATACCCCATATCTTCTATCACCTCGGCCCTACAGCCAGGATGATGAGGCTCTCATTTCTGAAGGATCGTCACATTCGCTTCCCGGAGATGAAATACGCTGAAGATAAGCAGTTCTTTATTGATGTCTTGACCCAAGTGGGTACCATCTCTACCACAACGGCACCGATCTATTATATCAATCGCTTCTCTGATAATGTTTCCCTGACCAGGCAGACTGATATCATCGAGAAGATGGATACGAACATCACGGTGTTGAAATATGTGATGGAGAAGAACCTCCCACCTGAAGAAGAGAAGATGATCGTCAATCGTCTAGTTGAATTCGACAGTATTACCCGCTTGTTCAACCGGAAACACTTTGTGAAAAGCGAAGATCGTCAAGCCTATTTTGATAAATTCGAAGAGGCCCTTGCTGTCTTCTCCAGCTATAACCGCCCTTACTCATTAGGTGAGACCATCAAGAAACCGTTGAATAAGCACTATTATTCTCTGTTGAAAAACAAAGAGTACGAGCGCGTAGCGGCACTGGCAGAGTGGGCTACTTCAGGAGGGGAAAGCTGGGTAGAAGAGAAGGATGGTCTACCCTACACCATTGCGAAGCTTCAGGACGGAACATTGACCCCAATCGAAATCCCGGTACAAGCCAAAGTACTAAGCGAAAATCAATCTGGAAAAAACGTCTCCTTTACCATCAATCTTTCAGGACATCTTAATCCGACAATTCAGGCCGTCGAGTTGCAGAACCGTGATTTCCTGGAGGATGTCTTTATAATTGATGAGGATATTCAACAAACAGGTAATGAGGTCACGCTGACTTTCTCAAAAAAATCTCTCTCATTTCTGGAGAAGGGTAAGTATATTTTATCCTTGCGTTACGATGATTATGAAAGCGTAATGGTGGAGAAAGACTCGGATGAGAAATACCATATTGAAGGAAACGATCGAACGTTTATCCTCTATCAAACAAATAAAGGAAACCTATCTCTTATGGTGAAATAAGGAGGGCTCAGACTGAGCTCTTTTTATTTTGACTTAGTATAAGGAGGATTCCACTCCCTTTTTATAGAAATAAAATACCATTAGGGAATGAGGAGGGCGTGTATGAGCAAAAAATGGATCAGTATCATTCTGGGGACGGTTCTCTTAGTGACCGTAGCTGGTGTCTATATGGCTCTTGAAAGTCTCGAGCCTGATCATAAATCCGCTCAAGAAGGACAGGAAGAAGGGGCCGCGCGGGCGGCGGAAGTCAAATCGAACAAGCCTACTGTGACGGGTAAAGTGGACGGCAATCCATTCGAAGGAGACGTCAAGACCCCGATATCGGAAGAATTGATGCGGCAATATATCCATGCCATGAGCCACCAGAAGGTGAGGGCAGGGGAGAAATGGTCCTTCTTTAAGATCACCAATGAGCGGATCACCTTCCTTCTGCAACAGCTGGATGAAGAAAAATATAAGAACGATGAAGAGTACCGGGACATCCTCACCCGATGGCAAAAAGGGGACTTCTCACAGGCCGTCGGCGATCATAACACCGTTTGGCGCCTCATGGGCGGCAACATTGGGAAAGCAAAGGGCCTTCTATCCGCCAAACAGGAGAAAGAGTATCTTGAAGAGCAGGACAGGGAAACCCGATAAGGAAAAAGGAGGGGAACGCATGGAACGGTTCGAATTCAATCTGTCCAATCGGAAGGTGAGGCTGTGGCTGTTCGCGGTCATGCCGATCCTCATCGTCAGCATGATTCTGTATTGGGTACTGCCGAACGAATACGCCTTCGTTCCCGCCATCATCCAGGGCGGGACGGTGCTGGTCTACTTTTTGACTACCTTGAGAACATAGAAGAAGCGAGCCCACGAGGCTCGCTTCTTCATTTCTTCCGGAACTGATGCTTATTCGTATTGAACGGCGTGAAGTAGGAGACCGAATAATCGAGATTGATCAGCTCGCTGTATTCAAACACCTGACCATCCTTCAGGATTCCGCGGTTCACGATCTTCATCGCGGCGAGCCCCTTCTTGCAGTTCAACAGCTCCGCATCTTCCTTCGAGACATTCACGGCGCTATAGCTCGTGATAAAATGAGAGATCTCATATCCGCATTTCTGTACATACTCATGAACCGACTGGGCAATCACGCCTTCATCCAGATCCGGGAAGAGCTCTACGGGAATAAGGGACGTTTCAATCTGCACCTTCTGGTAGTCGACGAGACGCACACGCTTGAAGGACCAGACATCACTCTGGCTGTCGAAGATCCGCTGGGATGACGCTGACGCTTTCTCCCGTTTCAAGTAGACGACCTTTGATTCAATGTCCTTGAACTTCTTCTCCTGGAGGGAGTTGGAGATCAACGGGCTCTGGGTGATCGTATCGGTGACGAAAATCCCCGATCCCTGTACAACGTGGATGCTCCCGATGTTGAGGAGCTTCTTCAACGCTTCCCGGATTGTATAGCGCGACACCCCATACTGGTCCGCAAGCTCCCGTTCCGTTGGGAGCTTGCCGCCAGGTGGGTACTTATTCTGATAGATCTTACTCAGCAGGTCATCGGCGATGAATTCCCGCTTCTTCATCTCATCCTCTCCTTCCGTTAAGGAGTATGGATCGTCCCGTTCGGCAGGCGGGACTGGGTCCATTCGTGCTTCCTGTACACGCAAGGATACCCCTTCGCCATGTCTTCGTCAAAGTCGACGCCGATTCCTGCCCGTTCGATCGGGTAAATATAGCCTTCCTTCACCTCGACGGTACCTGGGAACATCTCGCGGATCACGTCTTCCGGCTCTTGGACTTCCTGGATGGCCGCATTATGAAGGAACATGTTCAGGTGCGTATTAACGGCAACACCGATCGGGGTCATATCCGACGGACCATGCCAGGCGATCTGCACGCCGAACGTCGCGCAAAGGGCGCCGAGCTTCAAGGCCGGCGTGATGCCTCCGATTTGGGAAACATGACAGCGGATATAGTCAATGCGGCGATTCACGATGAGCTCCTTCCATTCCATCGGATTGTTGAAGAGCTCGCCTGTTGCAATCGGCGTCGTCGTCTGACTCCGCAGCTGCCCGAGCCACTCATTTTGATCCGGAGGGAGGACGTCTTCAAGGAAATACGGCTGATACGGCTCGAGCTCTTTTGCAAGGCGGATTGCCTGATTCGGGGACAGGCGCTCATGGACGTCATGAAGGAAGTGGAGTTCGTATCCGTACTTCTCACGCAGCGCCTTGAACATCCTTACGACATCGCGCATGTAGATATCGGGATCATAATACTCCCCGTCCATGAGCTGATCCGGGAGATGCATTGCGTGATTCTTCCCACCGTACTTCCCGAGCTGACAGCGGATATGGCGGAATCCACGTTCTACCAGGGCATCGACACCTTCGAACAGTTCATCCAGGGTCAGACCGTCGGCGTGGGCATAAGCGGCGATGGCGCTCTTCGATTTCCCTCCGAATAATTGATAGAGAGGCATATCGGCAAGCTTCGCCTTGATATCCCACAGGGCCATGTCGACTCCGGCGATGGCATTATTGGTGATCGGGCCGTTCCGCCAGTAGGAGTTCACCATCATCATCTGCCAAAGATCTTCAATATCGTGAGCGTTCCGTCCGATGAGGATCGGCTTCAAGTATTCTTCCACCACCATCTGGACAGGGAGCGGACGCTGCTGGAACGTCGCGCAGCCGTACCCGGTGATGCCGCTGCTCGTCTCCACCTTCACGACAACAAAGTTATGACGGTGGGGGTTCGTGACGACAGCTTCTATATGTGTAATAAGATTCGGTTCCATGTGGACACACCTTCCATTTCGTTTACGATGACTCAAGTAAAACACAGGCAAATCACCGCGGTCAATTTGGTCATGTTTTCACAAGATATAGGAGGTATTTACCGTACCAATTTTAGTGTAAAAGACGATAAAACCTTATGTACCAAGGGTTTAGGTGTTATGATTGGTATTTTATAAAACGTTTTCAATTTTGAATCCCTGTGCTACGATATGGCTAATCAACGACAACACCACAGACAGAAAGAAGGGGTTCACATGGGAGATCAACAATTGGTCAAACAGATCATCACCGCTGTCGGCGGAGAAGATAATATTAAGAAGGTGTGGCACTGCATGACCCGCCTGCGCTTCGACCTCCACGACTTTGACGCCATCGACCGTGCCAAAGTTAAAGAGCTCGAAGGCATCATGGGGGATCAGCTCACAAACGATCAATACCAGATCGTAGTCGGCACCCACGTCCAGAAGGTACACGAAGCACTAACCGCAGAGCTAGGGACAACAGACGTGAAAAGCGCGGCACCGGGGAAAAAGAAAGGATTCTTCGGAGCACTCCTCGACATCGTATCGGGCGTGTTCGGACCGATCGTACCGGCCATCGCCGGAGCGGGAATGATCAAGGGGATCCTCGCCGGACTTATTGCACTCGAAGTCCTCAATAAAGAAAGCGACGCCGTCATCATCCTGGATCTCGTCGCAAGCGCCGTGTTCTACTTCCTGCCATTCTTCCTGGCAGCATCGGCCGCGAATATCTTCAAGACGAATCAGTACCTGGCCCTTGCCGTAGCAGGAGGATTCATGTATCCGTCCTTGCTCGATGCCGCCAAGCTCGGAGAAGTCAGTCAGTTCACCTTTATCGGTCTGCCTGTACCGGTCATCAACTACAGTGCCACCGTTATTCCGATCATCCTGTCCATCTGGGCCATGAGCTATATCCAAAAGTACGTAGACAAGTTCATGCCGAGCGTCCTCCGTACCGTCTTCACCCCGACGCTAACCCTGTTCATCACCATCCCGTTTGCCCTGATTGCAACGGGGCCACTGGGTGCCTATGTAGGAAGCCTGCTTGCTGCCTTCATTGAAATGTTATTCGGACTATCACCGGTATTAGCCGGAATCGTCGTCGGCGGTATCCGCCCAATCGCCATCGTCTTCGGCATGCACCACGCTATGACGCCGATCGCCCTTCAGAACTTCGCAGACAATGGATTCGACATGCTCATGCCGATGTTCTTCATGACCAACATGGCCATCGCCGGAGCAACATTCGCCGTCTTCTTCAAGGCAAAAGGGAAGAAAGAGAAATCCATCATTCTATCAGCGGCCATCTCGGCGCTACTCGGAATCACGGAGCCAGCCCTATTCGGTGTCCTCATCCGCTATAAGAAGGCGTTTCTCGCTTGTACCCTTGCCAGCATGGCCGGTTCTGCATTCTTCGCCATCATGGGCGTCCGCATCTATGGGTACATCCTGTCCAGCATCGTGAGCCTCGTTGCCTACATCGGACCGTACTTCCCGTATGCCATCATTGGGATCCTCCTCGCCCTTGGTGTCGGATTCGCCATCACGTTCTTTACCCTTAAGAAGAAAGAAGTAGCTGCAGAAGCATAAGAAAAACCGCTTGGGATTTGATTCCCAAGCGGTTTTTTAGATTTCCAGATGCTTTTTAAGGGTGGATTGAATCTCACCAAGCTCGGCATCAGGAATCACATAATAGTAGATTCCGTCGATGTTCGTACCTTCACCAGTCTCAATCTTAATCTGCTCGATATTGCCGGCAGCTGATTTGTAGTTTTTCTGAATGTCGACCATTTCCTTGAAGGAAAGGTTGGTTTTCACGTTCTTGCCTAGCGCATCGAAAATATCATCGAAGTTCCAAAGGCTTGAGAGGCTTGCCCCTTCGCGGATAACACCTTGGATGATTTCACGCTGGCGTAACTGACGTCCGAAGTCCCCGCGGGGATCCTCATGACGCATACGGGAGAATGCGAGTGCTTTCTTGCCGTCCAGTTTCAATGAGCCTTTGTTGAAGGTATATCCGTCTTGTACGAAATCGATATCGTTATTGACTGTCACACCACCGACAGCGTCGACAATGTCTTTGAATCCATCCATATTGATCGTTGCATAGTAATCAATTGGGATGTCGAGGAGATTTTCCACCGTGTTCATCGACCACTCAGCGCCCTCAGACGGTCCGCCCTTGGCAGCACCAAATGCGTAGGCATGGTTGATCTTGTCAACGGTTCCTTTATCCACGATTTCAGTGCGCGTATCACGTGGGATACTCAGCATCTTCACAGATTTCTCATTCGGATTGACGGTCAGCACAATCATGGAATCGGATCGCCCCACATCACCTTTTCGTTCAAATGATCCGTCTGTTCCAAGAAGGAGCACAGAGAATGGATCCTTCTCCTTGAACGTGACCTTCTCAGCCCGTTTCTCTGACTTCTCCCGTTTTACCGGGTCGTGCATGGCACCGACAGCGTCATTCAACGAGTTCCAGATCGTATAGGCATAAACTCCGCCTCCGAGAACCATAAGAAGGAGGATAATGCCGACGACCTTGGGCCACTTGCGTTTCTTTTTACGTTTGTCTGATCTCATTTAGCTCCCTACCTTTTCCTTTACCTAGTTACTAACATATCAGATTTTGTCATATATGGGTAGAAAATATTTCTACTGATTCCTTTATCATACAGGGCTAAACTTGCACTGAAATGTAATCGCTTACTGTTTTTCTTCTATAATATACGTTTCAAAAAAAGACCAGCCATATTGGCTAGTCTGCAATAAAGTAATCGACCAAGTAATCCTTCCATAGGGTGTAGCCTTTGGCGTTCGGTGTATCCTGGTCTTCAACCAGGTAGTCGGTCAACGTATCTTCTTCCGGCCACTCGCCCCAATGATCGAGGTAAGGGATTCCTTCATCTCCGGCAAATGTCTTCAGGTCCTCAATATTCGACGGATAATAGGTAGCCTTCAAGATCGGATGAGGGGGCTGAAGGATGAGAGTCGCCTCTTCATTGACTTCGTGAAGCTTTCGGTCAAAAATCAGGATACTCTCGTGATTCTGTACAGGACCTACACGGTTAGAGTTGTCCACTAGATTGAATGGTTCCCATAGAACCAGGTCGGGCGAACCGTCGAGTGCAATATCCACGTCCGAGCTGTTTACAAATTCTACTGATGTTGTATCCCATTCGAGGATACTCACTTCAATGGTATCTCCGTAATCTGATAGAAGAGATTCTTTCAGTTGAGGGGCCCATCCTCCTTCGCTTGCTCCAAGGGCAGGTGAACCCATGATGACAATCTTGAATGGAGATCCTTCTTTTACTTTCTTCTGATACGTTTCACGTGCAGGGTCCGGCCAGTTGGCTGTTAGGTCTTTTGCTACCGGATCCTTTTCCTCTTCTTCCTGTTTTGGTGCTTCCTCTGGAACAGGTTTTGGCTCAACGTTCGCTACCGCTTTTTGATTGGTGCGTTCCTGCCAGTAGTGATTTCCCATGACCAGCACGGCACCGCAGGCAATCGCCAACAGCACCAATAAGAATTGTTTCATCGTACATTCCCCCTGAGTGAATTCATGCAAGAAATATCTACTATTGTTGAAAATATCCTTTTCAAATAGAAAAATCTGTAGTTTAATAGAGAGTAATGGCATTTATATTACATTTTATTTAAAATTATGACAACATTTTCACAGGAATACAACAAAATCTGAAAGAATCTTACATATTTTTTCACTAGTTACAGGAGGCACTTCATGGAAGAAACCATCAGTTTACGTGAGTTAATGCAAACCCTCAGGAAGCGAATGAGTCTGATTATCCTTATTACCCTTACAGCCATCATAGTCAGTGGAGGGGTAAGTTTTTTTCTTTTAACCCCGGTTTATGAATCTTCCACCCAGCTGCTCGTCAACCAGTCCAAATCCGATCAATCCGCCTATAACAACCCAGGTCAAATCCAAACCAACCTCCAGCTTATCAACACCTACAAGGAAATCATCACCAGTCCGGTCATTCTCGATAAGGTATCAGAAGATCTCGGAATGAGTACAGGTGATATTCAATCCAAGATCACCGTATCGAATCAGAGTGATTCACAGGTTGTAAGACTGGCCGTTCAAGATACGGATCCTGCACAGGCTGCCCAAATTGCCAATAAAACAGCAGAAGTCTTCCAAAAAGACATTCCCGATATCATGAATGTGGACAACGTAACCATTCTGACCAAAGCAGATGTTGGCCAAAAGCAATCCCCAGTGAAGCCTAAACCTCTACTAAACATTGCCATCGCTATGGTGGTAGGGCTTATGATCGGAGTCGGAATTTCGTTCTTACTAGAATTCCTTGATAATACAATCAAGACCGAACAAGACGTCGAGAAAATATTGGGTGTACCAGTTCTCGGATCCATCGCAAAAATCGGTGAAACGAAAGCAGAGAAGAAATCCAGAAATACAGAAGAAAGAGGTGAGCGCATTGGGTAGCAAAAAGAGCAAGAAGCTGAAACAACTCATGATGTCGACAAGGCGTAAACTTGTCACCCATGACAACCCCCAATCGCCGATTTCAGAGCAATACAAAACTGTTCGAACAAGCATTAACTTCTCATCCGTAGACAAAGAAATCCGTTCCATCATGGTGACGTCTTCAGGACCTGGAGAGGGGAAATCGACAACGGCTGCGAATCTGGCTGTCGTGTTTGCCCAGGAAGGAAAGCATGTGCTGCTTGTAGACGGAGACATGAGGAAGCCTACTTCCCACTACACCTTTAACGTAAACAATACCTTTGGACTGACATCCGCTTTATCGCGACAGAAGACGCTTCGTGAAGTCGTTCAGCAGACCGAGATCAAAAATCTAGATCTTTTGACATGTGGACCGGTCCCGCCTAATCCGGCAGAACTCCTAAGTTCAAGGTCCATGGAAGAACTATTGGTCGACATCTATAGCGATTACGATCTTGTCGTATTCGACACGCCTCCGCTTCTGGCTGTCACGGATGCTCAAGTGCTCGCCAATCAGTGCGACGGCACCGTCCTTGTACTGAGTTCCGGTACAACGGAAATCGAAAGTGCGAAGAAAGCGAAAGACCTCCTCGACACAACCAAAGGAAAGCTTCTTGGAGTTATCCTAAACAACCGTGAAATCAAGGATACAAGCTATTATTACTATTACGGTAAAAAATAACTAGATTTCGACAAATTTCACCTATTTACATTTTCTGTACATGTAGTACAATGGTACGAGGTTTGATAATACCCTTAGGGGGAGGGGTCTTTTTGATCGATATCCATAGTCATATCCTACCGGGGATTGATGACGGAGCTCAGAGCTACATAGACAGCATCGTCCTGGCGAAAAAAGCAGTATCGGAAGGGATTCACACCATCCTTGCCACACCCCATCATCGAAACGGGAAGTATGAAAATGTACGGACAGACATTCTACACCGTGTAGATGAATTAAATAAGACGCTGAAAGAGGAACGGGTGGATCTAAAGGTCCTTCCTGGTCAGGAGACAAGAATTTACGGGGAAATGGTAGAGGACTACCGTAAGGGTGAGCTGCTGACGCTTAACCAAGTATCCCACTATCTATTCGTGGAATTCCCATCAAACGCTATACCGGGTTACGCCGAGCGACTATTCTACGATCTTCAAAATGAAGGGCTTGTACCCGTCATCGTTCACCCAGAGCGAAATGCTGAGATCATGGAAAGACCGGACAAGTTATATACGCTCGTGAAGAATGGGGCCATCACGCAAGTGACAGCAGCTTCCCTCACTGGGTACTTCGGAAAGAACATTCAAAGGTTATCGAAGCAGATGATTGAAGCAAACCTGACTCATTTCATTGCATCAGATGCCCATAACGTCAAAAATCGCACCTTTAAAATGGCAGAAGCCATGGATACCATCGAGAAACAATACGGCATCGACATGATCTACTACTTTACAGAGAATGCTGAACTTCTCATTGATGGTAAGAACATATACAGAGAGATTCCCGAACGGATCAAAAAGAAAAAATTCCTCGGAATCTTCTAACTCATATGAATATTTGATAAGGTCCTAAGGTACTATTGTCGTTGGAGTTACAGGTTAATGAAGAGTTATGACAACAGTAGAATTTTGGGAATGTCTCCTATCCATTATAATCGGAGGCACTCGGTCACCCTGTGGGCAGGAGAATACTCCTAGCCTTAGATGCTAGTCGTCGATGGGGGGATGTGAGGATGGGTTTGATGCCCATTTTTTTCATGATATCAAATTTACGTAATAATGTAAAATCTATTCATGTATTTAGGTTTAGGTAGAATGAATAATTTTTGTGGAATACTCTACTAAATGCCTAAGGGAAGAATGTAGCGCAGTCTATATGATTCCCTTAGGTATTTAATTTGTCAAAAAATTTAAAGGAGGAGTCAAGTTGAGCTATACGAAGCGAATTTCGCTTTTGATGGTGCTAGATTCCATCATTGTCCTGACCGCTATTTACGCCGGTTACTTTATTCTTCATCCTACGTTAAAGGTCTTCACTATCCCAACGCTTATCTTCAGCTCCATCTGTCTGCTCATCAGTCATCATGTATTTGCCTTCATTTATCGTTTATACCAAAAGGCATGGGAATATGCGAGTATCGGAGAAATGGTCACTATTGTGAAAGCCATTACCTTTTCCATTGCCAGTACAGCCATCATACAATTACTCGTCAATCAGGACGTCTACATAAGGGTCATGGCCGTCACGTGGATGCTACATATTCTTCTGATCGGAGGATCCCGTTTCTCCTGGAGAATGTACCGAGACCACTATATCAAACCGAAGCAGGAGAAAAAGAGGGCCTTAATCATCGGGGCAGGGTCTGCAGGTTCTATGCTCGTAAGGCAGTTAAGAAAGAATTCCGAAACCGATCTACTTCCCGTTGGTTTTATAGATGACAATCCAAAGAAATACAAGCTTCAAATTTATGGGGTTCAAGTATTCGGCCAAACAAAGGATATTCCCAAGATTGTGGAAAAGCTCAATGTCGATAACATCATCATTGCCATACCGTCCCTGAGCAAGCATGATATTCAGAACATCTATCAGGAATGCAGCAAGACATCTGCTAAAACGCAGATCATGCCAATGATTGAAGACATTGTATCCGGGAAGGTGTCGGTCCATCAGTTCCGTGAAGTGCAGGTAGAAGATCTCCTTGGAAGGGATCCAGTTGATCTCGACACAAAAACCATTTCAGAAAAACTGACTGGAAAAACCATTCTAGTGACAGGTGCAGGCGGTTCTATAGGCTCGGAAATCTGCCGTCAGGTAAGCAAGTTTGATCCGGACACCCTGTTGCTCCTTGGGCACGGAGAAAACTCCATTTATGGAATTGATATGGAGCTCCGTACTAAATACAAAAATGACTTCAACATCATCCCGATTATCGCAGACGTCCAAGACCGCGACCGGATCTTTGAGGTGATGGAATCCTATTCACCGGATGTTGTATACCATGCCGCGGCTCATAAGCATGTACCGCTGATGGAGTATAACCCAAGGGAAGCCGTCAAGAACAACGTCATCGGAACGAAAAACGTTGCAGAAGCAGCCGACACATTCGGTGTGAAAACCTTCGTCCTTGTCTCTTCTGACAAAGCAGTTAACCCAACAAATGTGATGGGGTCCACGAAGCGAATAGCCGAAATGGTCATTCAGAACCTGAACAAAGATAGTGATACCAACTTTGTTGCCGTCCGATTCGGGAACGTACTAGGTAGCCGGGGAAGCGTCATCCCCCTATTCAAGAAGCAGATACAGGCTGGTGGACCGGTTACGGTTACCCATCCGGATATGACACGCTACTTCATGACCATCCCGGAAGCATCAAGGCTCGTCCTGCAGGCAGGCGCCCTTGCCCGTGGAGGAGAAGTCTTCGTCCTTGATATGGGTGAACCGGTCAAGATTGTCGACCTTGCTAAAAATTTAATTAATTTATCCGGATACACCTTAGAAGAAATCGGCATCAGCTATGCAGGAATACGACCCGGTGAAAAAATGTATGAAGAGCTGCTCGGGGAGAACGAGGTCCATAGTAAGGAAATCTTCCCTAAAATCTTCATTGGAAGTACAGTGGAATTTGATTTTAAACGCGTAAGTAACCTAATTGAGAATCACCATGGGTTCAACCAAGAGTACATTGCCAATTATGTATTGGATCTTGCCAATAAGAATGAAGGCATTCTCATGAAAAGTGCTAATTAAAAAGGAGTGTCACCCATGCAAAAAGTAAGAAAAGCCATTATCCCAGCAGCAGGTCTTGGCACCCGCTTCCTGCCAGCCACAAAAGCACAACCGAAGGAAATGCTACCAATTGTCGATAAACCGACTATTCAATACATTATCGAAGAAGCTGTAGCTTCTGGCATTGAAGATATTATCATCGTTACCGGTCGAGGAAAACGTGCCATTGAAGATCACTTCGACAAATCGTATGAGTTGGAAGAAACGCTTGCTAAGAAAGAGAAGTACGACCAGCTTGAAGAAGTACAAGGTATCTCTAAACTTGCTAATATTCACTATATCCGTCAAAAAGAACCGCTAGGTCTTGGACATGCCATCTCATGTGCCAGACGCTTTATTGGAAATGAACCGTTTGCCGTTCTACTAGGAGATGATATTGTTCACTCTCCAGAATACCCTTGTTTGAAGCAACTTATCGATGTTTACAAGCGATACAATTCTTCTGTAATCGGGGTCAAGGAAGTACCAGAGCAAGACGTTTCGAAATACGGGATTATCTCGTATAATCAGAATCGTTTTGACGACGGTGTCTACCACCTCAATGATCTTGTGGAGAAACCTAAGGCAGAGGATGCGCCATCCAACTATGCCATCATGGGTCGCTATCTACTTCGTCCAGAAATCTTTGATATTCTAGAAAACCTTCCTCCTGGAGCAGGTGGAGAAATCCAATTGACTGACGCGATCAAGAAGTTGAACGAGATGCAAATGGTCGTTGGTTATGAGTTTGAAGGCGAGCGTCATGATGTTGGAGATAAGTTTGGGTTCATCAAGGCTACTCTAGATTTTGCACTTGAAAGGGAAGACCTTAGAGACCAGGTTATGGATTATCTGAAAACAGTAACAGAAAAAGTAAATAATTAAGTCAGAGTTTCCCTCTGACTCAAAGGGGATAGGAAATTGTATCAAACCTTAAAGATCAAGCGAATGCTAGATATCCTACTTTCATTGTTAGGTATGATTGTAGCGTCACCATTCATTCTTGTCTTCATTATAGCTATCAAGATCACCTCTAAAGGACCAATTCTTTTTAAGCAAAAGAGAATTGGAATCCATAAGGAAACCTTCAATATTCTAAAGTTTCGAACGATGCGTATTGATACACCGAGTGATACACCAACTCATTTATTGAATGATCCGGATCAATATATTACAAAAATTGGTAAATTCCTACGTAAATCCAGCATGGATGAACTCCCACAGTTATGGAACATCTTTGTTGGAGATATGAGTATCATAGGTCCTAGGCCAGCTTTGTGGAATCAGTATGACCTTATAGAGGAAAGAGATAAATATGGTGCAAACGATGTGTATCCTGGTCTTACTGGTTGGGCGCAAATCAATGGAAGAGATGAACTGCCAATTGATGTGAAGTCTAAACTCGATGGAGAATATGTGAAAAATCAAAGCCTTACAATGGACGTAAAATGTTTTTTCGGAACTATATCAATCGTATTGAATAGAAGGGGTTATCTAGAAGGACAAAAATAATCTTAGTGCAGATGAAGAAGTTGCATTATCGAACCAAAAAAAGAGTGTAATGAAATCTAAAATTGGTGGTAGTAAATTTGAATCCAGATAAATTAGTCAGCGTCATAGTGTCAACATATAGAAGAGATCACTCTTTAGTTAAAGCATTAAACTCATTAGCTATACAGACCTACGAAGACCTCGAGATAATAGTAGTTGATGATAATGCAGATCTAACGTGGAATCAACGCGTAAAGAATATAATATCTGAAGTTGAGCACCATAATACTATTAATATCAAGCACCAAGTAAATAATCAAAATTTAGGGTCGGCAAAATCTCGAAATGTTGGGATTGCATCTGCAAATGGAGTATATATAACGTTTCTAGATGATGATGATATATATTTGAAAGATAAAGTAAAAAAACAAGTTCTTTTCATGCAGGAAAACAAACTCGATTTTTGCATTACTGATCTAAAATTGTATAACGAAGAAAATGACTTGGTTGACTATAGAAAGCGATTAGACTTGGAAAAAGATATCATTGGTAGTAAAACAAAACTCTTGAAATACCATTTATTGAATCATTTGACAGGAACCGATACGCTAATGTTTAAAAAGGAATATATTAAATTTATTGGATGCTTCCCTGAAATTGATATCGGGGATGAATTTTACCTAATGTTAAATGCTATAAATGGAAACGGTTTATTCGGATACTTACCACAATGTGATGTAAAAGCCTATGAACATTCAAAAACGGTTGGCTTATCAAGCGGTGATGGGAAAATTGCTGGGGAAATCCAACTGTTTAACCAAAAGAAAAAGTATTTTTTCATGTTAGATTTCAACGAAAAAAAAGTAATAAAAATGAGACATTATGCTGTGTTGGCTTATACAGAATTGAGAAGAAAAAATTATCTCGGTTTTATTAAAAATTCTACTTTCTCATTTATTTACAGTCCCAGTGGGCTAATAAAAATATTAAAAAACAGAAAACATAGGTGATATAGTGAAGGTTGAAGTCTTATTATCAACAATGAATCAAAAAAATGATAATTTTATTGAAAAAATGAATTTACAAACCGATACACTAATAATTAATCAAACTAACAATTATTTTGGATATAAAGAATTAATTAAAAATGCTTCTAAAATAAGAATAATCTCTATGAAAGAAAAGGGTATAGGTTTAAGCAGAAACAATGCTTTAATGAGAGCTAAGGGGGATATTTGTTTACTTGCGGATGATGATATGGTTTATAACCCCAAATACGAAGAAAATATCCTTGCAGCGTTTAATTCACAACCTAAGGCTGACGTGATACTATTCAATGTTCCAAGTACTAATAAAAATAGGCCAACTGCAAATATTAAAACTATAAGAAGAGTCCGTAGCTATAATTTTATGAGGTACGGTGCAGTGAATGTTGCATTTAGAAAAAATAGTATCTGGAACGCTAATATTAGTTTTTCTCTCTTATTTGGAGGAGGGGCTAAGTTTAGTGCTGGAGAAGATAGTTTATTTTTATTTGAATGTTTGAAAAAAGGTCTTAGAGTAGAAACAAATCCAGATGAAATTGCCATAGTTGATCAAGAAGGATCATCATGGTTTAACGGTTATAATGATAAATATTTCTACGATAAAGGTGTTTTTTTTACTGCACTTTCAAAAAACTTTGCGTATTTATTAATAATACAATTTTTGATTAGAAAATATAAATTATATAAAAATGAAATTACTATGCCTAACGCACTTTCTATGATGCTTAAAGGTGCGAATAATTTTAAAAAGGTGAATTAGATGTACTGGATAACCAAATTAAAGAAAATTAGGTTACAAGATTTAAATAGTTTATTGAAAATATTGGCTGCATATCCCTTATCATATTTATTAAAACTTTATAAAAAAGATATATGGTTAATTAGTGAAAGACCTGATGATGCTAGAGACAATGGCTATTATCTTTTTAAGTATATTAGAGAAAATTATCCAAATGATAATGCTTATTACGCAATAAATAAAGACTCTAATGATTATAATAAAGTTTCCATATTGGGTAACACTATAAATTTTGGTAGTATTAGACATTTTTTGTATTATTTCGCTGCTAATAAAAATATAAGTTCTCATATAGGTAGTGGAGAACCTGGAGGGCAACTGTGTTTAAATTTAGAAATATTGGGAGTTATTAAGAACACAAAGGTATTTCTTCAGCATGGAATAATAAAAGACATGCTTAATTTTGCATTATACAAAAATACTAAAGTAGATCTTTTTGTATGTGGTGCAGCACCCGAGTATGAGTACGTTGCAAAAGAATTTGGTTACCCAAAAAATCATGTCAAATATATAGGTCTTTGTAGATTTGATGGTTTACATAATGTAAAAGTAAATAATAACCAAATCTTAATAATGCCAACGTGGAGGCATTGGTTGGACAGTGAAGTAGAAGAATTTGAAAAGTCTGATTATCTACAAGAATATTTGAAACTTCTTAGGGATAAAGACTTAAATGAGTACCTAAAAGAAAATGAGCTAAAGATTGTTTTCTATCCTCATGATAATATTCAAAAATATATTCATTTGTTTGGTGAATCAACTAATAATATAACTATAGCTAGGAAAAGTGAATTTGACGTCCAAGAACTTTTAAAGGAATCTGCCATACTAATAACAGATTATTCAAGTGTCTTCTTTGATTTTGCATATATGAACAAGCCTATCTTACATTTTCATTTTGACGACTCTAAATATCGACAAAATCATTATAAAGAAGGCTATTTTAATTACGTAAGAGATGGTTTTGGACCTGTACTATACAATTCACAAGATTTAATAAAAGAAGTTAAACTTAGACACAAAGATAATTTTAGGTTGTCAAAAAATTATTCAGAAAGAATTAAAAACTTTTTCCCGTTACATGATCAAAGAAATTGTACTAGAACGTACGAGGAAATAAGTAAAATATAGAGGTAAAATATGAGAGAAAAATATTTATTAAGTAGAGAGAAAGTCTTCACTTTTTTAGTATGTATTATGCCCATATTACATCAGTATGCTTCCCCAATTCCAAATATAACGCTAGGTGAAATCGGCTTAATTTTTTTTACTGTTCTAGGTGTAGTTGAAATAAGTAAAAAAAATGAGAATATTTCATTTTCTTCTTATGGTTTGTTTTTATATCTTTTATTACTTACAAGTTTACTTTCAGCACTATCACAAGTTGGAAGCTATAATATAAATGATTCTATAAAATTATTTGCACGCTTGTTTTTTTATTTTATTATCATTGTTTATATTAGGAAATTATATTTTAATTTAGATTTATCCATACGCATCTATCGTTGGTTGGCAACTATTGCATGTGTTTTTCTTTTTATTCAAGTTTTCGCATTTTATTTTTTGCATAAAATAGTTCCCTCAGTTGTGAATTTTCTGCCTCTTTATAATAATACCAGTTACAGTCTAATTGATTTTAATGCAGTATATTCACAGTTGTTTAGACCGCAATCCTTCTTTTTAGAACCAGGTGTTTTAGCTCAATTTCTTTTTCCTGCACTACTATTTTCCTTGTTCAAATTTAACCAAGAGAAAAAGTACATTAGTGTAAAATTTGCATTGTTTATAAGTATATCCTTAATTGCAACACTTTCAGCACAAGCCATCTTTATTACTTTAATAATTTGGTCATTATGGTTATTTTCATTACGCAAAAGTATAAGTGTCCCTAAAAAAGTAGGTATTTCATTTCTTGTTGTATTTGTATGTTTGTCGTTTGTAATCTTAGTATTTAACAATGAACCTTTACATAAGGCCACACTCGGTAGATTTGTAGAGGGAACTTCATATGATTCAACAGGTGTCCGCGTAATAAGAGGTTTTCAAGTTTTTGAACAGTTAGATATTTACCATAAGTTTGTTGGGACTGGCTATGGTAATGTAACATCGTATGTTTTAGATAATAATATTACAACAGAGAATGACCTTTATGGCATTAACTCGAATGGTCAAAGACTCTATAACTATGAATATATGAACACAGTAGCATACGTATTAGTCACAGGAGGAATAATTACGTTCATAGTTTTTGCTTTAATGTTTTTAAATCTATTTAAGAATACGCAAGGGTTCTCGCAAATCAGTGTGGTTATTTTACTGATTATATCGATTTATGGAGGAACTTTGGTTTCCACTACTTGGATAATTTTTATGTTTTATATAAACGAAGGAAAGGATGAATTAGAGAAGAAAAAAGTGAATATTTTTAGAGGGGGGTTGAAACTTGAGAACTCATAACTCCTTTAGGAATGTAACAGTTTCATTTATAGGTCAAATCATAGCAATGCTAATAGCTTTTCCTGCAAGGTATTTCTTTATAAAGACACTTGGAATTGACTATCTAGGTTTAAATAGTCTTTTTATTAATATTGTGACAATACTATCACTAGCTGATTTAGGCATAGGAAGTGCTATAGTTTATAGCTTATATGCCCCATTAGCCAAGAAAAATGAAAATGCAATTATGGGATTAATGAATTTTTATAAACAAGCTTATACAATTATTGGAATTGTGGTATTTGTGTTTGGTTTATTAATCTTACCATTTGTATCATTATTTACTTCTACGACCTCCATACCAAATATCCATTTCATTTTTCTTCTATTTGTATTAAATACAACTATCTCATATTTTTATGCTTACAAAAGATCTATTGTGATAGCTTATCAAAAGAATTACATCATTAATACTATTCACTATACATCGATAGTTTCTTTGAATATTTTACAAGTATTGGTATTGTTAACAACTAAAAACTTCATTTTATTCTTAGTTATTCAAATATTAGTAACACTTATAGAAAATTTGTTTATTTCAAAGATTGCTAACAATATGTTTCCATTTTTAAGAAATAAAAACAGAGTTAAAATAAGTAAAGATGAAAAATCTGGTATATTTGAAAATGTAAAAGCAATCTTGTTACATAAAATTGGTGGTGCAATTCTACAAGGAACCGATAACATTGTGATTTCAATTTATTTAGGAGTATATTGGGTTGGATTATACTCAAATTATATTTTAATAATAAATGCAATAATTTCTATATTTAATCAAATTTATAATTCTATAACTGCAAGTGTTGGAAACTTATTAGTCACTGAAGAAAAACAAAGAAATTACAATGTGTTTAATAATTTATTATTTATTAATTTCTGGATTGTAGGTTTTTGTTCTATCAATTTATTGATCTTAATTAATCCTTTTATTACTCTATGGCTTGGAGACACGTATTTGCTGAGTTCTACGACTATAATACTAATTGTAATTAATTTCTATCTATTTTGTTTTAGAAATACTGCCCTATTGTTTAAAAATGCTGCAGGATTGTTTAGACAAGATAAATACAAGCCATTAATTGAAGGGAGCTTGAATATTGTATTATCAATTCTTTTAGTGAAAATCATGGGAATAAACGGTATTTTAGTTGGTACAATAATTAGTATGTTATTAACTAGTTTCTGGATTGAGCCTTTTATAGTATATAAGCACATTTTTTATAAAAAGGTTAGTAAATATTATTTGAAGATTTTATTTTACACAATAGTTAATATAATAGTTGGATCTTTTGCGTGGTTTATAGTTCAACTTATACCTCAGCAAGATTTGTTCGGTTTTTGCATCAAGGTATTAATATGTTTAATAATACCAAATTTCATCTTTGTATTTTCTTTTAGTAAAACTCAAGAGTTTAAATATCTATCACATTTAATATTAAAGTTCCTAAAAATAAGGAGAAATTCTTATGAGTAAAGTTACGTTTTTAGTTAAGAACATTTATAATCAAGGCGGGGATACTAGGTCTGTATGTATATTGGCTAACAAACTAGTTGCGTCTGAAAACTATGAAATTACAATCCTTTCGCTATTTAAGACAGCGGAAACCCCGTTGTTCGCGTTGGATAATAGAATTAAAATTTTAAATTTGTTTGACGAACCTTTTAGCGTAAGAAAAAATATTATTAATATCAAAAAAAAATTCAAGAGATATGTAAATGAAAATTCAATCGATTTTTTAATAATTGAAGCAATAGGCTTTAATTGTTTTACATGGAGAGTGTTGAAAAAATTCCCTAACATAAAGACTGTATCTGTCGAACATGCTAGTTATGCAGATGGGGGAAAGGTATTTGGATTAGCATGGTTCGGGAGGAGAATAGCAGGAAAGTATAATGATAGCATAGTAGTCTTAACTAATCGTGATAGAGCGGACTACCTTCAAAATGTAAGAAAGATTAATAGAATTGAGCAAATATACAATCCTCTTGATGAGAGTATTGCGAATTTCAGTTATAATTCAAACTCAAAAAAAATTATTACTTGTGGGCGCCTTGTGAAGGTTAAAGGCTATGATTACTTATTAGAGGTTGCTGAAAGAGTATTTGCCAAACATAAGGAATGGGAGTGGCATATATATGGGAGTGGGAATTATCAAAAAGAAATGAACGGGATTATTGATGCTAAGAATCTTAGAAATAATGTCTACTTAAAGGGAGAAGTAATCGATATATATAGTAGATATAAGGAATATTCTTTCTATGTAATGACCTCACGTAAAGAATCATTTGGGATGGTTTTAATAGAAGCTCTTCAGTCTGGAATTCCAGTAATTAGTTTCGATTGTAAAAATGGTCCTGCAGAAATTATTAACCAAAATGTAAATGGCTATTTGATTTCCGATTTTAATGTTGAAGAAATGGTAGAGAGAATAGAACACCTTATAGTTAATGCAGACGTGAGAAAAAAGCTCGCGAAGAATTCTTTATTAGGACTCGATAGATTTGAAATCGACAATATAGTGAGAAAGTGGACTGAATTATTGGAGTCTTTATAGCGTGATAGTTTTTTAGAAAAGTAGCTATTTAAGAATGGCTTAAAAATACAAATAACATGGAAAGAATAAAACAACCTAACATCATTTTATTTAATTAATTTAAACGGCCTTAGAAATGCTATATAGGCTGTTTTTTGTGGAACTTAGGGGGCGGTTATGATTCATAATAAAAGAATAGAAGAAATGGACATCTTAAGAGGGGTAGCTATCCTATCAGTAATTCTTATACATATTTCATCCAGTTTTTTTGGAGAAAGCCATTCTGGCCTTTCTAATGGAATTATCTTGTTTATTAATCAAGCTTCAAGGTTTGCAGTTCCTATTTTTATAATATTATCCGGTTGGGGACTTACAATTACCAAGAAATACAGTCAGAAATATTTGAATTTTTTAGTAGGTCAAATATCAAAAATTTTTGGTATGTATTTAGTATGGAATTTAATATATTTTGCTTTTTCAAATCAGAATATAAATTTAATTAATTTAACTAAAGGCATTTTACTTGGTACTAGCTACTACCATTTGTATTATGTACCAGTAATTCTTATACTATATATTTTTTATCCAATTATCTACAATATATCAAGAACCAACATAGGCTTAATATTTTTTTTGCTGATCACTTTAATAAGTCAATATTATGGTGTCTACAGTGGTATTAGTGTTTTAACAAATCCTCTGAATATTTTCAACTGGATCTTTTACTTTTCATTTGGTATATGGTTTGCTGAAAATTTCAAAGTCAAAGTTGCAATTATTAAAACAAAAGTTTCGCTACTGTTAACTTTATTCTTCATACTACTGATTTTTGTAATTTTAGAATGCTATATTAATCTACAAAATCAAAGTGTAGAATTGGCCACAACATCAATGAGGCCGAGCGTAATATTATTTTCCTTAGCATTTATGTTCTTAGCAATTGGTTTAAAGTGGAATTTTAAAAGCCTTAAAGCGATTTTCATATATCTTGCTAATGCCTCATATGGAATGTATTTATCTCACGTGCTTGTTTTAGAATTTTATAAGTTGCTGATTACAAAGTTGGGAATTAATTTTGGGGTAATATGGTTTGTATTTTCTGCATTTTTAATTGTTACACCAATATCGTTATTAATTTCAATAATAATGGATAAAGGAAAGAAGTCCGTTAAAGAGTATCTAAATACTTTCAGCAAACAACTAGAAAGTTAATAAATGATGAACCCTTAATCCCCATCTTGCTTGATGGAGGCTTGATTATTTCAATATTGTATAACCAAGGATAGCGTTATTTCCTCATGCTAGAAGAATCTTTTTCATGCATTGAGTGACTTCATTCTCCGTACTTAGTTGTTGTTCAGAAGTCTGTACAAATGGCTCACCCTATTTCTATTTCATGTTAATGGAATTGTGTTAGGTTTTTTAAAAATTGAAATCGCTAATGTGCCTATTTATCATGGGGGCAGGGAAGTTGCCTAATAATTTGAAAAGGATGAAGGAAGTCGGGAAGTATGGGAGGCCGGCTGGTTGAAGTTGAAAGCGTATATAGAGTTGTTTGTAGTAAAGCTTATGAAAAGAATATGAGAATATGTTTGTAGACGTCCAAAACGGCTGCCTCCTTAAAATAGGCAAGCCGTTTCTTTTTTATACATTGATCATATTTGTACTGGTTGCGCCCCTTGCTGTGGTCCTTGTTGAGAAGACATAGTCCTCATCCAATAGCTGCTGCATCCTGCTGATGTCCAGGGTATAGTCCAGATCCAATACCGATTTTTTGTAGTTGTAATCCCTCCAGGTGGGGACGTACAGGATGACTTTTTTGTCTTCAGGTATCTCCATGGACTGTTTGAGTTCCTTGATTAACTCCTGATTGTACCGGTTGTCCTTTAGCCATTGGACCCTCGGGTATCCGATGTTCAAGATCCGTTCCACTGGGTATGCGAACGCTGTGGTGAATTGTTCTTTTGCTTTGGTTGAGTCGGCAAGAAGGTAGTCCCATCTGGATATATCCCGCTGCTTATCCCGTTTGTGGTTTTTGTTGAAGGTAGTGATGAACGGCTCGTGGCTGTCAAAGAACAGCTTCTTGAACGGTGTCCCGTGCCACAGCTGCACCCACTCCTGTCCCTCTTTCTTCAAGAAATCGAGGGGGATCCAGCTCTCCCCAATGACAATCCTAGCCTGGTTCAAAATCTTATAGAACTTCAGGCTTCTTGGAATGACCCTGTATTTCGACGGGACTTCTTTGCTGGTGGTGAGCTCGTGACTGTTGTCTGTATGATTCATCATGTAATCAAAGAAGTACTTCGAGTTGTCGATGTACCGGTAGTCAAATCCAAGGGAGAAGATGACGTTCTCCTTGAGAAGATCATCCTCCTGTTATCACCGACATGACCTGGTCAGGAAAGCGAAATGTTATAAAGATGGACTATGAGTAAGAGAAAAAGCGGACCATCCACCAATAAGTGGATGGTCCGCTTTGGATAATTTATTTATAGGAGGTCCGCTCCTGTAGCCATCCCCGATACCCCACTGACATTAAATCCGGCAAAGTTGTTACCAGCTCGAACGATGTTAGTACCTGAAGTAATCGTGAGAGCATTTGCTGCTACATAACTGGAACCATAGTTTCTGCAGGCATTCCCTGATATGGTGATTCGGTCTACATTGTTGGTAAGGCGTAGGTGGGCGTATAGGGAATCATTTCTCTCTCCGTTTACGCCAACGGTGGTGTTCCCGGAGATGGTGCAAGTATCCGCCTCTGTGATGTAAATCCCATTCTTTCCTGTCCGTTTAATCAGATTGCCGGAAAGATTGGTATGAGCGGAGCTGCCAGACACGGCTATTCCTTGATCTCCTACAGTGTCAATGACATTCCCAGATACGGTCACACTGATCGTATACCGACATGAAATCCCGTTCTTCCCGGCTCCATATACCCGGTTTCCTGTAACGGTACAGTCCTGGGTGTAGTGCAACAGAATGGCATCATTGATGGAGGTGCTGGGAGACAGGGTAACATTATTTCCTGTCACTGAGATGCCTTTGGCCCTGCCGGAAGATTCCCCATAGATTTCGATGGCCCTTCCTTTATCCATCCCACCGCTGAAGTTATTATCACTGATGGTTCCGTTCTCCACTACCTGTGATTTCCCAGTCTGAACGCCTGATGTATTTTCCGTGTTGTGGTCAAGCGGGTTCTTGACCATGTTGGTTCTCCAGTTGATGCCGGCACCGCAGTTGATCATCTGATTGTGACTGATGGTGACGTTCTTCCAGGCATAAGCACGAAAAGCAAAGCTGATGGAGTTCTCGACCACATTGTTGAGGATATAGATATTCTCATGGTATACCCCGATGGTTGCAGTATGTGAGCCTACCGCCCTGGCAATGTGATTCGCTCCTGGCGTCCTGCTATCTCCAAAGTGACAGTTCTCGATCCAAACGTTTCTGCACGGCGTATCATCGTCGACGCCAAGTATGGTTACTCTGCGCTTGCTCAGATCAAGCTGTATGGCTTCATTGAAGTTATCCGTTCCGACATATCCAAGGAAGCTGCAGTCCTGTACCCAGACGTTCTGACAAGCGTTAAACTCGATGTGGTGGGAGTTTGAAACGTCTTTGAAGGTGGCTCCCTTGATACGGATGTCATGGCTGTGGCCAATATGAAAAATGGACGCTTTTCGGGACTGGTTAGTGCCGTTCCCATCCCATACGCCTCCTTTGATCGTAATATGGCCAGCGCCGTTATAGCGGGTGTACGTGGAGGGTGGTTGTTCCGTTTGACTATTTTTGTACCCGTTGATCAAGATGTAGTTGGAATGATCGCGAATCATCCTCGCCTTTGGATCTGCCAGGATGGCCGTATTCTCGTGAATGATCAATTCTTTTGTTAGACGGTAATCACCAGCCGGGATGAAGATCCTGATTCCATCTAGTTGTTTCGCCATATCCAGTGCTCCTTGAAACACAGAAGAGTCGTCTGTGACACCATCTCCTTTTGCCCCTAATTCCTTCATGTTTACTAATTGTAGTGTAGTATCCATTCAATGTACCCCTCTCAAGTTTTTTGTTCTCCTATAATGAAAGAAGCATGAAGAGGGTGAAGTACAACCCGATGCTAAAGAAACATGATGTTATACAGCGGGGTGGGGATTTTTTCTTATGCATAAGAAACTGGCCTCTAAGGATATGCTGTACTTATTTCATATTTAATAGAAAAAGAGCGGGCCAACGTTTGTTGGCCCGCTCTTTTTCCTATGTCTTCTACTTAGAAGATTGCTACACATCGCTCATAGTATCTCGTCCGTTCATCAAGTCCCCTTGTACCACCATTAACCTTGAGGGTGACCTGTCTTACCGTCGGATTGGTGTCACAAAGGGCATTCATATTGTTCAGTTCCCACCAAAAGCCTGCGCTCTGCCATGGATAGTGCTCGGCCACATAATAGACTCCCTGATTAATGATTTCAGGGTCGCCGACTGCCTCGGAGAAGAGGGTGTAGTTGTAGCGTCCGGTTAGTTGGATATATCCTCCGCCTTTGAACTTCGGTCCGTCACCAGGGTAGATATTCCCGAGATCCTGCCTTCCTTCATACGCCCATCCATCGGCAAGCTCTGCCGTGTACCGCCCGGCGCCGGATTCGTGGCTGCATTGGCTCAGGAAGTGGCATAAGCGGGACTTGGTCGTGATCTGGAATCGTTCCAGACAGAGGTTCAGATCGGCCACGATGGCATCTGAGAGGTAATCATAGGACCATCCAATCGCGTTCAGCTGACTTGCCGTCACGCGTACTGGTGTGTTGCCATTGCCCCCATTCGCATACACCTGAAGCACCTGTCCGATCTGGATAAGGCTAGGATCTGTGATGCCATTGAGAACCATGATTTCATCCAGGGTCATCCCGAAGCGCCGGGAGATGCTATAGAGGGTGTCCCCGGATTGAACGACATAGGTAGTGAGGTCTGGAGTGGAACCGCCGCTGATTTCATACACTTGGAGTACCTGCCCGACATGAATGCGGCTCGGGTCTGTTATATTGTTCAGACTCATGATTTCATCCAGGGTCATATCAAACCGGCCTGCGATACTGTAGAGGGTGTCCCCAGCCTTTACGGTGTAAGTCATAAGGGGACGATCCGATTCAGGGGAGGAGCTCACAATGAGCACCTGTCCGACCCGGATCGTGTCCGTCGTCAGGCCGTTCCACGCCTTCAGCTGGGCCACCGTCACATTGAAGTTCCGGGCAATACCATACAACGTATCTCCAGTCTTTACGATATAAGTGGTAGAGAACAAGGTAATCATCTAACCATTCCTTCCTTTACAGATATTCAGTCAAGGGACTGTCTGTATATAAAGGAGGAAAAGATTAAATAAATACAACCTAGACCTATTAACTATTCGGGTTATATGAATGACAGTGGCTTATATTCATTCCAAGCAAATGAGTTTAGGGAGATCTTCGAATAGCTGTCTACAGGAGTTTTCTCGATCTCTCCTGTATGTTCTATCTGTTTAATAAATATGGGATATAATTTTATGTGAATTTCCGAAATCTTCTAATTGTATTCAGAAACCTACCGATATAAGAATGAAGGTACAATCAAAAAATGGAAGAGGAATGACATTTCCCTCTGTTGATAACTAAGGAGTAATTAGAAGATGTTTACACAAAGTACCCCATCATCCAAACGCTCAAGAGAAGGAATGAAAGAAGCCTATTTAAAACAGTTATTTACCCTAGCAGGCAATCAGGAGACTTACTCTAACAAGACAAAGGCTCAAGTCATCTATGAGCTTAAGAATCAATATGATGTCCTCTCCCTTGTAGAAGTCGCTGACATGCCCCGGAGCACCTACTACTACTGGGAAAAGCGTCTGAACAGGCCGGATAAATATGCCGAAGTGAAAAAAGAAATCCTTTTGGTCGCCCGCTTATATAAAGGACCTTATGCTTACCGAAGGATAACGGAAGATTTGATGAGGAAAGGAATCCGCCACGATCCGAAGACCATCCTTCGTCTTATGCGCGAGTTGGGGTTGGGGGATAGGGGGAAGCAATAAATGGTTATGAGGGAAGGTGCTCCTCTTGAAGAGAGTGTAACTAGAGAGCAAAAATTCAACCTGTAATAAAACCATGAAAAAAGCCGTATGGACTCTATACGGCTTTCCCGGTCACTCTACCCCTCATTCGCTACAAAAGAATGGCATCGTCCCTCACAATGAAACGTCACCGGCTGCATCTCGTCGGTCAACACGCCTGTCTTGTATCCTTTGGTTTCAATGAAACGGAGGAGCTCAGGCAGGTAGTCGATGAGCTCGGGGCGGTCATGGAGGAGGACGACGGGCGATTCCCCTGCATTTATCATATGCTCGATCCTTTCTATAGTGTACTGAATAAATCGCTCATCCTTCAGCTCCCAGTCACGGCTGTCGATGTCCCAGTCCCATATACGGAACCCTTTTTGAGCAAGATTCCCTCGCATTTCCACCGTCAGGTAAGGAACGCTCCCGTAGGGCAGACGGATGAGTGAGGACCTCACCCCGGTCTGTTCTATAAGAATGGCTTGAGCATCCTCCATTTCATGAAGCGGCGCCAAAGGTCCGCTGTAGATGTCCTCTGTTTGATGGGAAGTCCCGTGGAGGGCAAGCCCGAATCCCTCCTCCTTCATCCGCTTGACCACATCGGAATCATTCTCCATATGTGGCCCGAGCATGAAGAAGGTGGCTTTTATATTGAATTCATTCAGTAGGTCAAGAAGACGCCCCGACTCCTTCGACGGACCGTCGTCAAAAGTCAGGTAAAGATCACTTTTCTCAACGGTTGGAGTCTCTCTCACCACACCGGCGGAAGCCGACTTCACAGGCTTCCGTTGTTCATCCTTATCATTTCCCCCGAGGAAGAAGAACAGAGCCGCAGTCAAGGCAACCAAAAGCCCCACCGCAATCTTCCCCCTTCGATTCAATCGTCTGCGCCGAGTCATCGCACTTCCTCCTAAGCTTTCAAAAATATATGTAAATCCTCAAGAATCATCTGGTTGTCTACTACTTTCACAACAAGGGAGGGCTGAATGGGCCATCCTCCTTCGTTTCTCACCTAATATTACCAGAATAAAACCTTTTATGGAAAATAAAAACTGAATTTTCGGTGGGATTCAATTGAATTCGACAGCAGGAATTGAGGTTAGTCTATGGCAAGGAGAGAGCGCGGTTTGACTATTTTTGGATATTTAGAGGGTGTAGTATATTCCTTCTAAATACACAGGTGATACAAGATGGTCCATTTGACCTTACCTCGTTGAACGCTACGAATGTCAACATTTTAGTGAGTTCTTCACATGTTATAGCTATCACATTTGGTTCATATGAACCATTCAAATGGTAGTGATTTTCCAGTAGAGTGGAATTGGAAGAATACTGTAAAAGGGAGGAGATTGCTATATTAGATGTCATTAATACGGCGAAGAAAGCAAAGTATGCAACTGAAATGACTGCTCTTATAAACCATCTAGTAAAACTGCAAAAGGTAATCTCTGCGTTTGATGAAAGTGTAGGCTACACCAGATACGGCCATCAATCCTATGCTAGTGATTGGACTGGGGAAACACGATCCGCTTATGATTCCCTCGTAGATGAGTTGAAAATGATTGAAAACAATGTTTATGATATTCATAAAGAGTTGATCAGTGAGATCAAAAAAGAAATTTCCAACCTAGCTCAGAAAGTGAAGGAATTAGAATGAGCGAGATCAAAATAGATCCGGAACAGCTCAAAAAACTGGCAGATGTTTATCAGCAGGCAGAAGACGAAGCAGAAAACACGTTAAAAGAACTCAAGTGGGATACATCAGAGCTTATGCTTACCCTGACTCTAAGCAGCACAGGAAGAATTAGGGACCTACAATCTGAACTCAATCATAGCATTGAAACATACCGTCAAAAGGTGGATGAAACCCAGGAAGCGGTAATGATTGCCCGTGCAGCCATACAAAGTGCCGACCGTTCCATGGCAGAACATTTTGGTGTATTTGCACTGGAGCTAGTAAGCTATTATGATATTCAGCGAATAAATCCTGAAAATGAATTTGATCCTATAACAGGCGAAAAACTTTCTGATTTTGATAGGGACTTAGCGTTATTAATGCTAGTGTTAACTCTGGCTCCTCCTGCCAAAGCTCTTGGGATCGCTGCTAAAATGGGTATAAAAGGGGTAAAGACCTATCTTGTCCGGGAGGGAGCTTATTTAATCCGTTCAGCCAAAAACGTCATGAATCCTAAAGTGCTGAAAGAAATGGGGAAAAGAGCCTTCACTGCCACCAAAAAAGGTCCTATTGCTAAAACAGCTCAAGGTGTGAAAGATCACATCAAAGATATGAAGAAGATTGGCTACACCCTTAAGTACCTTGGGGGAAATGTAGAGGATTTGCTGGTATTAGAAAAAGTAGGACCCGACATCATTGAAGAAACCGCTAAAAACAAGTCCGCTAAAGAAATCATGGAGATGATTAAGGACAAGGCTTTAAGTAATATTGAGAAAGCTAAGGAGACGCTTGTTCGGTTTGGTGGTAAGGGTAATAGTGCACCTTATTATGGAAAGAATTCAGTACCAAAAGGACCTTATCGTGAAGTAAATGGGTACCCAGTTAAAGTGAAGCCAGGTGCTCAAGAGAAACATATTCCTAATACTCCAAATTATAAACAAGAAATAGCAAATGGAAAAAACAAGAGTATCTTCTATGGTAATAATAAAACAGCACAAGAATTGCTTGATAAGTTTGCAGGGAAAGGCGAACTATTAAAGAACGGTAGAGAAAGAGTAGACTTTGGTGAACCGATAGGGAAATACTATGATCGCAATACTGGTGAATACCTTGAGACTACTAAAGGATTGATTCATTATGGAAAAGACGGTGCTCATATAGTTCCATCAAGACCTTAGAAATCATAAGAAAAGAGGATGCATATGGGGTATGATTCTTTAATTAGAGCATTAATAAATTATGAAGATAGAGACATAATACTAGAATGGGAAAGTAAATTGAGGATTATTGGCGAATTAGATACAGTTTTTGAAACAGACAATGGACTAGATGACGATGATATAAATTATGCGGAATATGATGCAGCTGTATTTAGAGTGAAAAATATTTTATCCCATCCTACTAATTGCGAAGGCAGTGTTTATAATTGGTTGAGACAAAAGAAAAGTTCATTGGTTGAAATTTCTCTATATGATGATCCACCAAGTGCAGTGTTTTTAACTGACGGACAAAGTGTGTGGAAAAGGGATACTCAAAAATAAAAACGTTGCTTTAAATATAGACCTTGATTGGCTTTTGCCTTTCGAGGTTTTTTTATTGGTTATGTAATGTGTACTACTCACCGCCAAATCTAAATGTATTTCCCACTGTAACGAGAGGTTTATTTGCCTACTGAATCGATGTAAGGATCTTCCCTATAGCCCTACCCTCGAAAACCCCTCATTTCCTCATGTGTAACTTCTATTTATATTCCAACAAAATCAATCTACAAACAACATTGACAATACGGATAACCGGATGGTAGCATCTAGTTAATTCTTTATAAAGAACAAAATGAGGTGATTTATGTTCTTTTTATCGTATTTTGTCGGGTGATTCGTCGGTATTTGTTGATTGTTTAGTCGTTTTGATAGCTTTTGTTGAGTCCATTGACTTGTTTTTGAAGGCGTTTGTAAGATGGATGTTGATGATTTTTGGATGGTGGTTTCCTGATGTGCGTACTGATCACTCGCTTGGATCATATTGCCGTGTCTCTTGTCTGCTCTCGGAAATGCGGTCAACACGATTACATATTCCTGAAGAACCATGCTCTGATCAAACCTTTTTTTTACTCGTTTGAATGCTCATCCGCTCAGGTGATGTCCACGTTCAGGTCGTTGGCTAGGAAGGCAAATTACAGAAAAAAAGGATGGGGAAGATGAAAAGAAGCTTATCCGTTTCACTGATTGTCATGCTCATACTCCAGACATTGGCTACAGGAATCTTTTCACCGAGAGCGCAGGCACAAGGAACAGCAGAGGATCTTTTTCAAACAGTCGAATATGTGACCGATGAGGGAGAAACCGTACAGAACGATGGGTCACAGAACATTACCAGCATGAACGTCCAGTGGACCCTCGAGGGTTCAACGGTTGCAGCCGATCAACCTTATCACAAGGAGATCCCGGAACCTCTTAAGGTGGAAGTGGCTCAGGAAGGGGAGCTTCTTGCCGGTGATGAGGCCATCGGTCGATATACGGCTGATGGGGAAGGGCTAAAGGTGGTCTTCAATGAAGCGGCAGCCGACCATCCTGAAGCGAATGGGAAGATCTCCATTTCCGTTGTGAGTGAGGTAGAGGAAGTGGAACCTCCTGTGGAAGAAGAAACGGGGGCACCTGGGAACGAAGAGGTGAAGGAGCCTGAAGCTGAGGCCCCTGCCGAAGAGGATGCGGTGAAAGAGGAGACGGTCGAGGACGAGACCGCTGAAGCCGATGCACCGGCCAAAGAGGAAGTGAAGGAAGAGGACGAGAAAGAAAAGATAGAAGAAGTGAAGAAAAGCGCGGCCGTGGATGGAATCATCACAGAAAACATCCTCACCAAAGCGACCCTTTCCTTCGAAGACCGCCAAGGCAATCCACAGGATAAGCCGACCGTCGACTCCCTTGTGTCGGTGAAGTACGAATGGGCCCTGAAGAATGGTCATGGCTATAAGGGTGGGGACATGTTCAAGTTCAACATGCCACCGGAGCTGAAGATCTATGATGAAATCGTCCGTTCCGAAATACGGTTCAACGATGAGATTGTCGGCTACTTCTCTGTGAACAAGCAGGGAGAAGCAACCGTCGAATTCACGGACTTCATCGAGCAGTTCTCCAATATCAAAGGAACGCTGGAAGTATGGACCGAGCTTGATAAAGAGACGATCGTGACGGAAGACAAGACGATCGTCATCACGCCTATCGAGGGTCAGGAATCCATTACGATCGAAATCGACTATCCATCAAAAGGCGCTGATGTGAGCAAAAAAGGCGAGCCGAATCGCGCCTATAATGCCGAAACAATCAAATGGACGGTTGATTTTAATAAGAATCTTGGAGATTTGAAGAATGCGAGACTCGAAGACCCGATCCAGGAAGGTCAGGAGCTGAAGGAAGGTTCGATCAAGCTCTATCATCTGGAGACGAAGCTGAACGGAGAAACGACCCTGGGATCAGAAGTATCACGGGGTGACTATACGATCGGGAAGACGTCAAACGGGCAGGATTTCGCCATTGACTTCAATGATGATATCCATCTTGCTTACCGCCTCGTATACGAAACGAATGTGACGGATGAAGATCAAACCGACTTTAAGAATAAGGCGACCTTGATCTCCGATGGCGGGGAGAAATCGGCAGAAGCCACGGTGAAGGTCCAGAGGGGACAGCCGCTTCAGAAGCGTGTCGTCGGATATGATGCAGCCAAGCAGCTCATCACGTGGGAAGTCCAGTATAACTATAACCAAAAGAACATCGCCCAAAAGGATGCCGTCCTCGAAGATTTCTTCAATGGATCACAGGAATTGCTCAAGGACACCCTGACGGTCAATGAAATCACGATCAATGAGAACGGAAATGAAGCAGGAAGCACCCCGTTCACGAACTACGACGTCGTGGACAAATCCGATGGGAACCGCAATGGGTTCACCCTTCAATTCAACCAAGATATCGACGCAGCCTACAAGATCACCTATCAAACGAAAGCCATCGACCGCGTCTATGAAAATGAAAACATCGTCAATGAAGTGACGACGGGTGAAATCAGGAAGGATGCAGGCCAGACGATCGGCCAGCAGATCCTATTCAAGCACCACGGCTCACCGAATTACAAAGACAAAACAATCCCATGGACGATCAACTTCAACCTGGATGAGCAACTTATGAAGAATGTCGTCCTCAAGGATGATTTCACAAATAAAGGTCTCACGTTCAAGCGGGATACATTGAAGATCGAGACCAAAGGGAAAACCCTCGTCGAAGGGACGGACTATACCCTCGAAGAAGTGGAGGATGGCTTCGAAATCGTCTTCCTGAAGGAGATCAGTACCGCACACCGCATCACCTATACGACCGCATTCGATTACGAAAAGAGAGCGGATATTGGGAAAAAGTATCTGGAGAACAAAGCCGAGCTCTTCTGGAAGGATGAGCAGGGGAAAGACCGGACATTGCAGGCCATCTCCCGGTTCACCCCGGATTCCTATACCCAGTTCAACGGCTTCAAGAACGGGTCCTATAATGCCGTCGATAAGCTCCTGACTTGGAATGTCGGCGTGAACTATAACCTGAAGCAGCTCGATCAGCTCCGCGTGGTCGATTACATGCAGGGGAATCAGAAGCTCGTGGAGGATTCCATCGCAGTGTACCGGATGGATCTTACGGGTGGAGGCAACGGCACGAGGGAAGGTGAACGGGTACCGGCGAGCGAATATACCGTCAAAATGATCAATAACGACAAGGGGGAGCAAGGCTTCGAGATCATCTTCAAAAAACCGGTCGACTCTCCCTACAAGATCACCTACAAGACCAGTGTGAAGGATGTAAGCCTCGTCCAGGCATCCTACAAGAATACGGCCACGGTCTACAATGGAGAGAAGAAGGAAACGGATCTCAATGCCTCCGTTTCGATTCCGAACGGAGACACCTATACGGCCAAGTCCGGGAAACAGAACGGCAAGGTCATCGACTGGAAGATCAACATCAACTTCGGTCAGTCCACCGTTCAAAAAGCAAGGATCCTTGATACACCGAGTCCGAATCAGATGCTGATCAAGGATTCCTTCAAGCTCTACTCCACCACCGTGGAAGCGAACGGGAACGTAAAGAAGAAGGAGGAACTGACGGAAGGCGAGGATTACGTCCTGACGCTCAAGGAGGACCCGGATTCCTTCACGATCGACTTCAAGGAAGACGTATCCACCCCTTACATCCTCGAGTATCAATCACTCATCCTGGAGAAGGTCGGTGGGAAAGTCAGCAACACCGTCGACTTCAAAGGTGAAAATGCCAGGGAAGATGTGAAGAAAGGCGAAGCATCGATCATCGTGCAGAGGACCGGAGGAAAAGGTGACGGAAGCGGGGAAGTCGGTGGCCTTAAGGTGAAGAAGGTCGACAAAGAGACTGGGGATGTGTTGAAAGGCGCGACCTTCTCCCTTAAAGATCCGGTTAGCGGCGTCACCATTGCCACTGCCACCTCGGATAAAGACGGGATCGCCACATTCAACCGACTGCTCTATGGCGACTATACCCTCATGGAAGAATCAGCTCCAGACGGTTATCTGAAGGGCTTTGAGTCCAAGGAGGTGACCATTGATCAGCCGTATGATCCAAAAGATGATACCAAGCCGGGGAATACCATCACCGTAGATAATACCAAGATCAAGCAGCAGGTGGAATTGACCAAGATCGATGAAGAAACGAAGTCCGTCCTCCCAGGCGCTATCTTCGATCTGAAGAACAGCAAAGGGGAAGTGGTCAGGTCCGACCTGAAAACGGATGAATCTGGTAAGATCGTCGTCAAGGACCTTGAACCGGGGACCTACACATTCGTTGAGAAACAGGCGCCTGACGGATACAAAGGATCAGGTAAGGAATATGAAGTCACCATCAAGAAAGACCAAACCGAATCCACGACCATCACCGTGACCAATGAAATCATCAGAGGCGGCGTCGAGCTGACGAAGGTGAGTGAAGATGGGACCACACTCAAGGATGCCGTCTTCAAGCTCGTCGGGGTGGATGTGGATGAGCGCAGAGATAATCTGACAACGGATGAGGATGGAAAGCTGGTCATCACGGACCTTAGACCGGGAAGCTATGAACTGATTGAGACACAGGCACCAGAAGGACATGATCTTAAGAGCGAGCCGCTCACATTCGAGATCGTCAAAGGCCAAACGGAGCACCTGAAGCTGACATTTGAAAATGACCAGACGACGGGATCTGTCCGGATCCTCAAAGTAGGAGAAGATGGGAAGAAGCTTAAGGACGTCACCTTCGACCTGCAAAAAGAAAATGGAGAAGAGCTTCGTAAAGGGCTCATCACGGATGCAAACGGCATCCTCCTCGTGGAAGATCTGAAGCCAGGGAATTACAAGCTCGTGGAGAAGCAGACACTGGATGGGTATCTCGTGGGCAAAGATCCCGTGCATCCTTTCACCATCGAGCTTGGACAGGAAAAAACGCTTGAAATCACCATCACCAACGATCTGAAACGCGGGGCGGTTGAACTCACCAAGCTGGGTGAGGACAAGGAAAAGCTCGCGGATGCCGTCTTCAAGCTCCTTGATGCCGATGGCAAAGAGGTGAAGACCGACCTGAAGACCGATGAGTCCGGTACCATCACCGTGAACGACCTGCTGCCGGGTACGTATTCGTTCGTGGAAACTGCAGCGCCTAAGGGGCATGTACTCGACGAAACCCCTCTGACCTTTGCGATTCCATTCGATCCGAAGGAGCCGGTGAAGATCACCAAGGAAAATGAGCGTTCCACAAGCTCCGTGGTCCTGGAGAAAATGGGAGAAGACGACAAGCTGCTTGAGGGTGTCACCTTCGACCTTGTCCGCGAGAACGGTGAACCGGTCCAAGGCGGAACAGGATTGAAGACCAACGCCGAAGGAAAGATTCAATTCGATGGCCTGAAACCAGGTAAGTATCAGTTCATCGAGACGGCAAGCATCGATGGCTATGTTCTCGGAACCGGCCCAATATCATTCGAAATCAAGCTTGGACAGGAAACGGCAACTAAGGTGAAGGCCGTCAATGAGCTGAAGACCGGCTCGGTCCAGCTGCAAAAAGTCGGGGAAGAGAAAGAAGCACTGGAAGGAGCGGAATTCACACTCCGAAATAAAGAAACAGGCGAAGAATGGAAGGGATTGACCACGGATGAAGACGGCACTATCACCGTCGACAATTTGAAGCCTGGTCACTACCAATTCATCGAAACCAAGGCTCCGTTCGGCCACGTACTTGATGGCAAACCGGTGGACGTGGAAGTGGTCTTCGACCCGGATCAAGAACTCCCTGTCACGGTCACCATGGAAAACGAACGTGCCACGGGATCCGTCATCCTGACGAAAAAAGGGGAAGAGGGCAACACCCTTGAAGGCGTGAAGTTCGATCTGTGGAGAACCGATGGGACTTTGATTGCAGAGAACCTGACCACCGATGAGAATGGCGTACTCAAAGTCGATGACCTGAAGCCGGGCAGCTATCAGTTCGTGGAAACGGAAACGCTCGCGGGCTATGACCTCCCATCTGAGCCGATCCCATTTGAGATCGAGCTTGGCCAAGAGACCGCACTGAACGTGGAGGTCATCAATGACCTGACAACAGGCTCGGTCCTCTTGACGAAAATCGATGAGGAAGGCTACCTCCTTGAGGGCGCCCTGTTCGACCTGACAGATGGGGAAGGGAACGTTTTGGCAACGGATCTTGAGACAGATGAAGCCGGTGAACTCTTCATCGACGGGCTGAAGCCGGGCAACTACCAGCTGATCGAGACACAGGCACCGTACGGATATGAGCTCGATGACGAACCGATTCCATTCGAAATCGTGAAGGGTCAGCAAGAAACCCTTGAGATCGTCTTCGAAAATCTCTTGATCCTTGGAAACCTGAAAATCTTGAAAGTCGACAGTCAAACCGATCGCAAGCTGCAAGGAGCGGAGTTCGACATACTCGATGAAAACGGAGAAATCCTCCTGTCCGTCGCCACGGATGAAGAGGGTGAAGCCTATATCGAAGGACTGGTGCCAGGCACCTACAGCCTCGTGGAAACCAAAGCACCGGACGGCTATGTCGCATCAAATGAGCCGATTCCATTCACAGTGGAAGTAGGGCAAGAAGGCGTGATCACCATCGTGGTCAAAAACGATGCCAAAGAAAAACCGCCAGAAGAACCGGAAAAACCGACTACTCCATCCGAACCGACAACACCGACTAAGCCATCCGGACCATCCGATCCTGCAAGCGGAACGCCGATGGACTCAACCCCATCCGGCACACCGAACAACACCCTGCCGTACACCGGTGAAGAGTGGATGCGCTACCTCATGTACGCAGGTCTCTTGTTCATCTCGGCAGGAACGATCGTCATCACGGCCAGAAGGAAACGCGGAATCGAAGAGTGATCTGACTAGTGGAGGATGAGCCCATGAAGAAAAAAACAAAGGCAGGACTGTCCCTTGTACTGATCGGACTCATCCTGCTCTCCATCCCATTCGTGTATGAATGGCAGAAGGACAAAGAAGCAGCCGCCCTGGAAGAGGCCCTTTCCCTTATCGAACGGGCAGAAGGAGAACCGGTCGACCTCTCAAGCGTCCGGAACTTAAAGGTGTCAGAGGATCAGCTGAAGGATGTCCTGGAACTCGAGATCCCGGCCATCGACCTGAAGGAAAAGGTCCTGCCCGAACCGACCCAGGAAAACCTCAGCATCGCCTTGACCCAGATCAAATCGGACCAAACCCCCGGCAAAGGCAACTTCACCATCGCCGGGCACAGGGGGTACAGGGGAGACCGCCACTTCCGCCAGCTACCTGAAGTCGAAGCCGGCGAAAAGGTCCTCCTCCACCAGGGCAGCACCACATACGAATACATCATCGACAGCACCACCATCATCGATCCCACCGACACCCACGTCCTGGACGATCAACCAAACAAAAACCAAATCACCCTCGTCACCTGCACCCTCGACGGCACCCAACGGATTATTTTGACGGGTACTTTGGTTGGGTGATGAGGGAAAGGTAATTCATCATGGCTCCCTGGTAGAAGGGGGGCTTTTTTTACTGAAAAAATTGGACAATAGGGAGTGGAATTTAGATACTCTTTATATATGGGAATGGCAAAGGATTGCGCGAGTATATTTATTCCACGTTACAACTATTGAAAAGGGGATGTGTATGAAGTACTCATATGAATTCAGGGAGGATCCATTTGGTGATCTGATGATTGTGTTACCGGAAGAATTGAGTGTTTTTTCGGATTTCATTCAAGATATTTCTACAGAACAAGAAGTCGATGAGTATATAGGCTACATCAAGAATGTTCTTGAAGGGGTGCATGAAAACGTTGAAATTACACTAAACGCAACAAGTGTGATGATCAGGAAAGACGTAACCATGGCCGAGCATCATTATCGAACGGCTGAACCTTATGAAAATGAGATTGAAACGGAAGAATTTATAGAGTTACTGCTAATATGGAAAGAGAAGGTTGCGGAAAAATTCAAAAGTTGAGTTTTTATAAGAAGATAATAAAACGAGGAGATGGGTATTGTGGATGAAACAGAATTTATTTTCCTTGAACAGTTACTTTATCATACAGATAAAGAATATATAGTAAGCCAATTAAAGAATGTAGATGACTCTTTATTCCTTCATCATTTTGCAGGTAATTATCATTGGGATAGCGGGTTTGAAGTACCAACGGTTATCTTACATAATGAGGCTTGTGATTTAGGGACGGGTTTACTACTGTTTCATTATGCTGATGGCTATCGTTTATTAGAAAAGTCAGAAAAAAATTCCGATTCTTCACTAGGGGAATGGCAAGAATTTATGGCGAAGATTTATAATAAACTACTAAGCCTTGACTTTAAATCTCAAAGCATTTCCTTTGACCCCGGATTAACAAAAATCCAAAAATATAAGATGAAAAAGAATGACCCAGACCTTCCTGACGTTCTAATCAATAAGTCTCCCGGAAGTGAGATTAAAATGCATAAATTCTGAGTTGAACGGACTTCAATTCTGGACTATACAAAGAGGGTATATCAATGTCTAAACTCCTTTTACTAGTAGAATAAGATGAAAACAAATCTTTTTCTATAATAAAGAAATATACGAGCTAGGGATTTTCATAAATTCAAAAAAGAATTAAAAACAAATGGAAGGTCTATTTCTTGTTTATTTGATTGGGCAAGGGTTGACAGAATAACTACTGGCTTAACTACTGGCTTAATTGGTGGATTATAAACAAACATATGCCCACTTCATAGTATTCTGAGGTAATCAGTAGGTATAAAGGGAATGCAAGTAGCATTCCTTGCTACTCATTTGTCCAAAGGGGAGGAATATGTGTGGATCCATTAAAAGTGAAATTGAATGAAATTATTGATTTTGATACAACGGCCGCAAAAAAAGCAGCTTTGCATAAAGACGAAATCTTATCATTAGGGGGAAAATATCAGATCGACTTTCCCGAGGACTATATTTCTTATCTTAAAGAATATGGGAATGACTATTTAGATCCGAGTTACAAATGTATTCCGGAGGAAACACCGCCTGATTTTAATAAATTTGAATTTGAACTTGATTCCATCTTTGGCTTATATCCTGATGAGAATAGTCTAATTGAACAGATCGAATCTCATCAAGGCATCATACCGGAACATGTCTTCCCAATCGCAGATTTTCCAGGTGGGGATTTAGTTTGTATGGACAAGAAAACAGGATCTGTCTATTTTTGGTTTCATGACCGAGAAGGAAATAAAATGATTAAGGTGTTTGATTCGTTCAGAGAATTCATTTTAGGTTTTACAAAAGTGGAAGAGCAGACTTCCAATGCTGAAATAGTGGAAATCACCCTTGAGAATGGATTGGACGCTTTCCTTCGACGCTTCAGTCCACAAAATGGTTTGAAGAAGAGAGGGGGAGATCTTGATGACTAGGGTAAAAGTGTGAAAAAGAAATCCGATGGGTATGAAACCTATCGGTACGCTTTTTATATCTCCGTGACTTAATCTTAAGACTCCTTATAGAAGCCCCCGTTATCTCTGGAACAAAAAAAGACCTCCGCTAGATTGGGAGGCCTTCATTCATTCTTTTGTCTGACAGGCAGTGGGGCGGACTGCCCGATCAGGGTGGGTACGGTGATTTCTTTTTCCTCCTCTGAGGGAGGGGGAAGGGCACTGATCCGCATGTTGATGGCTTCCTCGATGGTGTCGGCCTGCTCAAGATACAAAAAGTCCTTTAGGACGGTGATTTCGTCCGAGTACTGCAGCTCTGGCGGAAGGGGGACCAGGTCAGCAGCATGTGAGAAATGGGTGTTGATGGTTTCCTGCGCTGACAGGACGGCTGATTCATTGGCCCTTGAGATCTTCAGTCCGTTATAGATCGTCGGGATGATGACGATGGTGAAGGTGATGAACGGATACGAGCTGAGGGCGATGTCCATTGTATGGAAGAATCTCGCATGAAGGGAGGTCCAGAGCATATCCAGCATAGGCAATAAAACGAAATAAAACAGTGACAGAATGCCGATTGTCCACAGTAACAAGAACAGAATCCCGGTCATGCGCCGCCTCTTTACAATGATCGCCTCGCAGTGCTCGACTTCTTTCAGGAGGTACTCGACTTCCTCCAGCCTTTCCAGTGCTTCTTCCCTGTTCACAAAATCCCCTCCTTTAAAAACGAACAGAGTAATTAGTATCCTTTCCCCGGTCCTTATATAGATGAAACCTTCCCTTCCGTCTTTTTGAAGGGTATTTTGGGATATATAGGATGAAGTGAAACGCTGAAATCATCCCAAAGTCCCTATTTACAAACCTATCCAGAATCTCTAGAATGGTCAATGTGTGTAAAATGCAACCAAAAATAGGGAGTGAAGGAATATGAAGAAATTAGCGGTGGGCATGCTTGTTCTCGCTCTATTGTTGGCAGGGTGCTCGTCATCTGACAGCAGCGGGAAAGCAGATACAAAGAAAGATGAAAAGGAAGAAAAAGTAGTGAAAAAGGGTCTTTTGAACGTGGAGATTACATTACCGGCTGAGTTCACAGAAGGTCAAGATGTTGATGATATGATTAAGCAGGCGAAGGAAGAAGGCGTGAAGGAAGTCAAAAAGAACGATGATGGCTCCCTGACGTACGTCATGTCCAAAGCCGATCATAAAAAGATGATGAAAGAAATGGCAAAGGGTATGGAAGAGTCGATTGATGAAGCTAAGAACGGTTTCGAGTCGATCGAGGATATCACGTACAATAAGGACTTCACTGAATTCACCATGGTCGTAACGGATGAGGAATCCTACAAAAACAGCATGGATGCATTTGCCTCCATCACAGTAGGAATGACTGGGATGATGTATCAGGTATTCGACGGGAAGGACCGTGACAAAATCAAGATCAAAGTGGCCGTCGAGGATAAATCGACAGGCAAGCAGTTCGATGAAATCATTTATCCGGATGCGATGGATGATTTAAAAGAAGAAGCTGAAGCGGGTACGGAGGAATAATCATAGTAGTACCTAAACACTACCCTGTAGAAAGGACTTGAAAAGTCTCCCTACAGGGTATTTTTGTTTGATAGCGATCCCGACGTTTTCAAAGCAGGAGAAAATCCAGAAAAAAAGCCACCGCACAGAGCGCGGTGACCGTTTCGTATTCCTAATGCCCAAACACCCGTGTGTTGTAATTACTCGCTGCAACGGCTCCCCAGATCATGCACACGATATGTGTGAAGAAGAGGCCGATTCCGAAGGTCAGGAATCCGACCACGAATTCGATGGCAATCATGATGAGGGCACCTGCTACGGTGGAGTAGAGCATTCCCAAGGATCCGAAGAAGAAGGTGAGGACGAGGGATAGGCCGACGCTTTTACGCGGGACGGCAACGACTGTGCGTTCACTCATATGAGATGGCTCCTTTCTTGGTACAGACAGATTTTTATAGATATGTATAATGGCATGATAAAATACCTATCTATTATCTAACCGTATTCTGGGTATTTTTTCAAGAGGGATAACAATAAAGGTTCAGTCGGAGGTGATAGATTGCTATGTTTATTGAAGCAGATGAAATAAAACGGCGGTGCAGGCACCGCCGTTTCATGTTTATAGCTTGATCTTGGGAGCAAGGGGCTGAAGGGAACATCCAGTCGTGACGCCGAGGGCGATGCCCATGACAATCCGTAGGACCATATCATCGAATATGGGGGCAAATACAACAAGGCCGATGGTCATACCGATGACCATGACAGCTACGTAGAGCAGGACTTGGTTCAGTCTTTGTTTATCCAATAGGTGACTCCTTCCAGTCGTTTGAATTGTACGTCAATTGTAACGTATTTCCAAATTGGTGGCAACAGCCCTTTGAATTCAGTCCTTCTTCAAGAACGCCCTCATATACGCATTCACTTCTTCAGGCTTCTCGTGCTGCGGCGCATGTCCGACGCCTTCGAAGCGGTGGATGGTCAGATCGCTCACATAGTCTCCGATGCCATCGAGATTGCTGTTTTCAAAGGCGGGATCGGCGTCTCCCCAAAGGATGAGCGTCGGTGCATTGAACATGTCATGCTTCAGCTCAAGGGGCTTTTGCACATGGTCTTCGAATGGGAAGAAGGAGATGGCACGGTAGTAGTGAAGCATGGATTTCATGGCATCCGGCTGTGTCCAGGCGTCCACGTATTTGTTCTCATCGGCTTTACTTAGATAGCCTTTTTTCTTCCCAGGCTCCGTCATCATCTTCCGGAGGCGCTCGGCGTCATTGGCTAGCAGGATCTCATGGGAATCATCCTGTTGGAAGAAGCCCATGTAGCTGCTTGCTTCACGCTGTGCCGGATTATTGGCAAGCTCTCTGCGGAACGTGTACGGATGGGGCGCATCGAACATGATCAGGTTCTTCACGTACTCAGGATGCGTGTAGGCGAATGTCCAGGCAATGGCACCGCCCCAGTCATGGGCGACAAGGGTACAGGCTTTCTCTCCGAACGCCTCGATCAGCTGTTTCACATCTTCGACGAGGGTGGACATGGTATACGAATCGATGTCCTCGGGTTTATCTGACAGATTGTATCCGCGCATATCCACCGCCACGACGCGGTAGTCCTTCGAGAACTCCTCAAGCTGATGATGCCAGTTGTACCAGAAGTAGGGGAATCCGTGGAGGAACAGCATGAGCTCTCCTTCGCCTTCTGTTACATAGTGCAGATTGACATCATTTACGTTTACAAATCCTTCTTTCAACATTTCGATCATCCTCTCAAACGTTTTAGCAGAGAGAAAGGTTACGCTTCTTCCATGCGGATATCAACCAACTCGCATTACAGTTTACCGAATCGGTAGGGAAGTCCTGTGGAACTTGAAAGAGTTGGGAGGAGAATGGAGATAAATACGGAAACATACTGTATTAGGAACTGACGTTAAGTTGGAGGAGTTCCAGATTTTCAACGAGGACCCGTAAGAAGTCAACAGAGAATAGTACGACAAAAAAATGTTCTAAGAATTTCCTCCTAGGGATTAAGTAGCTACCGACCTGGGTAAAGATATGAGAAACTTACATAATTAGGGATTAATGACCAGGAACTGTATGGCATCATGTCTCGTAAAACAACTAGAAGGAGTAGAAGAATGGGAAAATTAGAGATGAAGTGGAATGGATTAACAAGACGGAGAGGTGAAGGGAAATGAAGAGACTACCAGAGTTTCTGTTGGGATTGATTGGAGGGCTTATCGGGATCTGTATGTCCTTCTTCGGATTTTTCATGTCATGGGCGATGTTTAGTGAAGGTGAATCGGAAACAGGAATGGTCTTCACTTTCTTGACCATTGGTTTCCTATTGGTGCAAATAGCTGGGCTCGTAGTCGGATGCCTTGCCAATCGCATGAACAATAAAGTATTCGGTGGAATCATGATCGGTATCGGTGTTCTCACCTTTCCGGCATCGATCTTCACCATGTTGATTCCGGCAGGACTGTATATCGCCGCGGGTGCCGTCGCATTCCGTGAAATCAAGCCGAAGGAAGATGAGACCACGATCCCGTTTGAAAACGAAAAGAGAGTGGCTTTTGATAAGGAGAATGAAATGATGTAAAGGCCGCCTTATGCGAAAGCTCCACGACGAGGCGAAACCTTCTGTGGAAATCGTCATGCATGTAAAAGGACCTCACCTGTGACGGGTGAGGTCCTTGTTGTTTCAATGGCGCTCAATCTCCATTTCCAAGACGGCGCTGCTGATGCTCTTTCCATGCGTATCGAGAGCGATGGATGTTGTCACACCACCGAGCAGGGCCTGTTCGCATACAAAGTTCAATGCTTTGATAGTGGGTAGTTCGTACCGTGTAATCGATCCTTTCACGATGTGCCGCAGATGTTCAATAAAACGTTCAACCGTTGCCTCAGCTTTAAGTAAATCGTAATCTTCTTCCCTATAGGGAATGAGGGAGAAGTTCAGCGTATTTCCTTTATCTCCTGTGCGGCTGTGGGCCACTTCGATCAGTTTGATTGTTGCCATGAGGATTCCTCCAATAGCTCAGAATGAGACGTGATCAGGGAGCGGTCCATGAAGGTGGAGACCACCCCGATTACTTCTTCGACCCGCTTGCGTACACCGCCGCCACCAGCTGGACCGTTTGTATAAAGCGCTTCGACTTCATGACCTATCCTGACGGCCTCTTTTCGTAATGGGCATAGGGAAGCCACGCGTAGTCGGACCTCATATGGACGAAATCCTTTCTGTTCACCATGATGGAGAGAAGTCGAACCAATCAAGTCGATTTTGAATTGGTCATCCATCCCACCGAGCCGTTTCTCGAGGATGTCAGCGGCCAGTTGACCCCGCTCAGTTGCAGTGGACCCTGCATAGGAGATTTCCGCTTCCCCCAGATAGCCCGCATGGTAGCCGAGGGAAACCTTTAATGTATCCGGGCGTTTTCGCCCCGTCGCTCCTTGGACTTTAACGGTATCGGGTCCGATTTCTTCAAGGGTTGCCGTACTGAAGTCCGCCACACAATCAGGCGTGAGGTAGCTTGTCGGGTCATGCACTTCATATAGAAGTTGCTCCTTCACAGTCATGGCGTTCACCACTCCCCCTGTACCCGGCAATTTGGTCAGGATGGCCGTCCCATCTTCCATGATGGAAGCGATAGGGAAGCCGAGATCATCGAGGCGATCGACGGGTTTATATATTGGATCCGCAAAATATCCTCCTGTCACCTGTCCGGCACACTCCAACAAGTGTCCGATCAGGGTCCCCTGGCCGAGGAGTTGATAATTGCTTTGCTCCCATTGGTAATGATGGATCATAGGGGCAAGGAACAGGGAAGGATCCGCGACCCTGCCTGTCACAATGATGTCTGCTCCTGATTCCAGGGCTGGAAGGATGGCCTCTGCACCAAGATAAGCGTTCGCGCTTATCAGAGGTGTGTATTCTTCAACAGGCTTTTGAGTTTCATGCACAATGGCATGAGGATTTAGTTTGGACAGAACGTCGTCGCCAATGACTGCCGCTACCTTACAATCCAGATCCATTTCCTTTGCTACCTCTTGAATCTTTCTGGCCGCTGCCATAGGATTCGCCGCGCCCATATTGGTAATCAGACGAACGTTATGAGAGAGGAGTGAAGGGAGTAGAAGGCGAATTCTTTCTTCCAGATACTCATTGAATCCAAGATCAGGATTCATCCGTTTTTGTCGTTGTGAAAGGGCGATGGTCCGTTCCGCCAAGCCTTCAAGGATCAGATAGTCGATGTTTCCGTTCTCTACAAGGGCAAGGGCAGGTTCGATCCGATCACCTGCAAAGCCAGTTCCAGCTCCGATTTTTAGCATAATGAACACTCCTTAATTTACGAGAATGAAAGGGCTCCGGTAATGAATGCGGCAATCGTCATCACGATGGTGGATCCGAATGCCCACAGGAAGATGAAACGCTGATGGTCCCCGAGCTCGACGCGGGCCAATCCGATGAGAAGGAATGTCGCCGCCGTAAGGGGGCTCAATGGAAATCCTGTGGTCATCTGTCCCAAAATAGCGGCCCTGCCGATGACTTCAGGAGCAATCCCGTAAGCGGCTGCCGTCTCACTTAAGACAGGCAACACCCCGAAATAATACGCATCAGGGGTGAAGACCAGGCTCAGTGGCATACTGGTAATGGCAACGAAAAGCGCCATAAAGGACCCGGTGCTTTCTGGTATGACACCTACCATGGCGGTCGCCATCGCTTCGATCATGCCCGATCCTGACAGGACGCCGGTGAAGATACCGGCAGCGAAGATGATGGAAACGACAGAGACCATTCCGTTAGCTTGCTCGGTGATGCGGTCCTGCTGATCTTTCGGTTTTGGATAATTGATCAGGAGGGCGACAGCAAAGGCCACCATGAATATGACTGGAAGTGGTAGCCAAATCTTGATCAGGGCAACAATTGTGATGACCGTAATCAATAGGTTGAGCCCGATAAGCTTCGGCCGACGTGTTGTTCGCTCCTCTTCACTCAGTTCAGCGTGGAAGTCGTAGTTGAATTCCTTGATACCAACCCGCTTGCGTTCTCTCTTCCCGATGATATAGCTGACGAACAAGACCCAAATCAGTCCAATTCCCATGGCAGGAAGAAGGGGGTTGAAGATCAACGACACATCGACCCCTAGGGAACTTGCAGCCCGTGCTGTCGGTCCTCCCCAAGGAACCATGTTCATGACGCCACAGCTAAGTGCGGTGACCCCTGTAAGGACGAGTCGGCTCATGCCAAGTCGATCATAGATCGGCAATAGAGCTGGGATTGTAATGAGGAAGGTTGAGGCCCCTGAACCATCCAGATGGGTGGCCATGGCAATGAGGGCTGTCCCCATGACAATCTTGAGTGGATCGCCCTTGACCAGTTTCAGGACGTTTGAGATGAACGGGTCAAACAGTCCAGCCCGGTTCATGATTCCGAAGAACAGGATGGCGAACGCCAGCATGATGCCGGTTGGAGCCACACCAGAGATTCCTGCGAGAATCATTTCTCCAAGTTCCGAAATGGACGACGTGAACAGGCCGAACACAATGGGAACCAGGATGAGAGCGACGATGACCGATACCCTTTTAGAAAGAATCAAGTAAAGAAAGACCGCTATGGTTAAAAAACCGAGTAAAGCCAACATACGTATATTCCTCCTTTTTAAAGCGCTTACAAATATACACGCAACAATCGTGCCAAGACAAAAAGCGCATGAGAATAAGGGATTCGGATAAGTGGATTTCTAAAAGGTTGGAATTACAACGAGGCAAAAGGGGAGAAACCTATTGGGGGGAGTGAATTCTAACATCTTGGAAATGCGTTTCTATGAAACTGGAAAGCGCATAAACTGTCTGTTTATGCGCGAACAGTCAAGTAATATTCAGTTTTGATAATTTGTTATAAAGGGAAGCAAGGGAAATACCAAGCTGTTTGGCGGCGGCTTTCTTTCCGATGACAGAGGTACCGGTTTTGTTTAAAGCGCTTACAATCGCTTCTCTCTCTGTGTCTCTTAAAATGTCTTCCAGTAGTCGGTGGCTGTCGATTTGACGGTGACCTGCTGTTGGGCGAATGGTATCTGGAAGGTGATCCACCGATATGGTGCTTCCTTCACACATACTGATGGCGTAGTGGACGGCATTCTTCAGTTCCCGTATATTCCCTGGCCATTCATACTGGTGAAGCGTGCTCATCGCTTGTGGGTCAATCTGGATATCGCTGTCACCTTGCTCTTTCAGGAGAGATGTCAGGATGGCAGGAATATCGTCCTTGCGCTTCCTGAGTGGTGGGATGGTCAGTTGGATGGTATTCATCCGATAGAACAAGTCTTCCCTGAACTTTTTGTTCGCGACCATACTGGGCAGGTCTTTATTTGTTGCGGCAATGATTCGAACATCGACCTTTTGTTCTTCAAGGCCACCGATCTTACGGAACGTACCTTCTTGAAGCACCCGAAGCAGTTTAGATTGAAGGTCAACCGGCATATCGCCAATCTCATCTAAGAACAGCGTTCCCCCATGGGCAAGTTCGAACAGGCCGATTTTTCCATCTTCCTTTGAAGAGGTGAAGGCCCCTTTTTCGTATCCGAACAGTTCACTTTCCAAAAGCGTACTTGGGATGGCTGCGCAGTTCACTGGGACGAAGGGGGACGAGGATCGACTACTGGTATGATGGATGGATTGGGCCACAAGTTCTTTTCCCGTCCCGGATTCGCCTGTCAGTAGGATGCTCAGGTTCGTGGCTGCGGCTTTCTTTGCCCGTTCGATCATGTGGAGAAGGTCTGTGTTTTGTCCGACGATGTGCGAGAACGTGTAGGTGGACTGATGAATCCTTCCGAACGCCTGCTTCAACTGTTGTACCCTTTTCCGGCTTCGCTTTAATTCCTCAGAAAGCTGATAGACTTCCGGAATGCTCTTGCACACGGATACCGCCCCGACGACCTCATCATCCTTGATGATTGGAGCCATGTCCACTACATATTCCAAGGATTTTTCTTTGCGAAAGACACCTTCCCTGGCTTGTCCATCTTTTAAAACCTGAGGGAGCTTGGCGCTGGGACGTACCTGTATCAATGGTTTCCCGATGATTTGTTCTCGTCTGACTCCTGTTATCTGTGTATATTCTTCATTGATCAATTGAACGGTTCCATTCCGGTCAATGACTAATATCCCGTCATGGATGGCTTCTATAACGCCTTCTAGCCAGTCCACCATCTGATTCTGAGAAAGCATGGTATCCCCCATTTATTTTCTGATAATTTAAATTATATGGCATGTAAGGGGATTATACCACCGATCATCCGTTTATTTCAGCTTGGTTGTGTCTCGCACTTTAATGGAAACCACTTCCCCGCATCCGGCGCAGATCGTGAAGATCTTCTCCGTTCCCACGCTCATCCTTTTATGAAGAGGGCGAAGATTAATGAAATCCGTTGCCTTTATGAATTCGGTGCCGTTGCATTCTTTGCATATCATGAACATCTCCTCCTTATACCAATCATACGGTAACAGGAAGTATTTGGTTTCGTTTTGAGAGAAAGTGGAATCGTTCCTTTTACCTGTTTTTAGTAGGTTATTAATTTTCAATGTCTTTACAGAGATAGAGGGACGGAGAGAGTCGTGACGTTTGATGGAGAAATAAAAGGGAATAGATAGGATATGAACATATTCAGTTAATTACATTATGGAGGGATATCATGAACGTCTTAGTAATCGGAGCAAACGGACAAGTAGGAACCCAGGTGATCGAACAGCTGAAGGAGTCGGATCATCAATCCGTTGCCCTAGTGAGGAAAGAAGAGCAGATCAAAGATCTCGAATCAGCAGGTGCTGATAAAGTCGTATTGGGGGATCTTGAAGAAGATTTCTCCCATGCGTTCGATAATGTGGATGCCGTTGTCTTCGCAGCCGGATCAGGCGGAAGCACGGGAGCTGACAAAACAATGCTCATTGACCTATGGGGTGCCGTCAAAGCAGTGAACTACGCGGAGAAACATGACGTCAAACACTTCGTCTTGCTGAGCGCAACCGACAGCCTTGACCCGGATTCAGAGAGCGACAAGATGAAACCATACGCCGTTGCCAAGCATATGGCAGATGACTACCTGCAAAAATCGTCACTTGCCTACACGACCGTCCATCCCGGACCACTCAAAAACGATGATCCAACAGGGAAGGTCGATGTGAAGGCAGAGCTGACCGGTGATCCTGGAAGCTATGAGATTCCGCGTGGAGACGTGGCGCGTGTCCTTGTAGGAGCGATCGGGAAAGAAAATTTGAAGAAGAAATCCGTGTTCATTAAGAGCGGCGATCATTCTGTAGAGGATGCGTTGAGCGGGATTTAATTGGATATAGGTTTGATGAAAGCAGGGGATGAATTCCTCTGCTTTTTTTGTTTGAGTTGGATATCTCCACCCTCTCACTAGGATACAAAAAATGTAGCAAATAGAGTACAAGACTGCGAGCCACACCAAAAAAACTCTTGCCAAATCCTCCCTCCACAGCGTACACTATTATTAATTAACAAATTGCAAATTAAAAAGGAGCCTGTCATGAATCACACTACATCCTCACGCACCAACCAGCCAGCTTTCATCACTCCGGATGGATACACGAGCGACATCGCGGTGTTCACCATCGACCTCCACTACCCGGAGGAACATAAACCGCCGGCTCCGACGCTGAAGATCCTGCTCATCAAAAGGGCTGAGGTCAATCTTGAAGGGGAACCGAATATAGAAGCGGGGAAATGGGCGCTGCCGGGTGGTTTCGTCAGGCCAGAGGAGACGGCGGCCGAAGCGGCGATCCGAGAACTGAAGGAGGAGGCCGGGGTCGATCGCATCCATCTGAAGCATTTTGCCGTGTACGATGTGCCGGGTCGTGATCCACGCGGGTGGATCCTCTCGAATGCATTCTTTGCGATTGTAAAAGCCGGGTACCTGGCTGGCCGGAGGGCCTCAGAAGATGCAGCGGAAGTGGAGCTGTTCACGTGGGAGGAAGCGCTAGAGTTGGATCTTGCGTTTGATCACCGTGACATGTTGAATGATGCCTTCCGGATGATCCAGGGGGAGATGTTACAGACGACGGTGGCGAAAGAGTTTTTGCCTGAAGCATTCACGCTATCAGAGCTTAGGAGTCTTCTTCTTCTCATGACGGATGACCCGGGGATTGCCAATGTGTCTGCCTTCAATCGGGATGCCCCGAAATACCCGTTCCTTGAGCCCGTGACGGACAGGGAAGGGAATGTGAAGACCACGACGCGGACAGCGAAGCGGGCGACGCGGTTGTTCCGCTTCAGGGGAGAGGCACCTGCACCATCAATCTATTAATCTTTAGGGGGAAGAACAATGAAGAGAGCATTGATCGTGATCGATTATACGGTGGATTTTGTAGCGGATGAAGGTAAGCTTACGTGCGGGGAGCCGGGGCAGGTGATCCAAGGGAAGATTGCCGGGCTCATGAGGGAGTTTGCTGAAGTGGGTGACTATGTGGTCGTGGCAAATGATATCCACTTCGAAGGGGATGAGTTCCATCCGGAAGCCAGACTGTTCCCGCCTCATAATATCGCGGGGACGGAAGGACGGGAGCTATACGGAGCCGTCCGTACGGCGTATGACGATGTGAAAGCATCAGGTGCTTCGGTCCTTGAATTTGTTAAAACAAGATACAGTGCCTTCGCCGGAACGGAGCTCGATCTGCGCCTGCGGGAGCGCGGCATCTGGGAGATCCACCTTGTTGGTGTATGTACGGACATCTGCGTCCTCCATACAGCGGTCGATGGCTACAACCTCGGGTACAGCATGGTCGTGCACCGGGAAGCCGTTGCTAGCTTTAATCAGGCGGGGCACGAATGGGCGCTTGAGCATTTCAAACATACTCTGGGGGCTGATGTGAGATGAGTGTCTTCAAGGACTGGACGCTGTTTGAGAAGTGCTGGCTGGCGGTCTTTACGGTCATCAATCTGTATCTTTTCGTTGCCCTCGATGACACCTTTCTCGGGCTGATTGTGTCCCTGACGGGGATGATGTGTGTGGTGCTGGTGGCAAAGGGGAAGATCGCCAATTACTATTTCGGGATCATCCAGACCGGGCTGTATGCGTACATCGCTTACGGCTACGGGTTGTACGGGGAGGTCATGCTGAACGGCCTGTTCTATTTTCCCCTCCAGTTTGTGGGGATCTATTTGTGGAGCCGACATACTGTGAAAAGTGATGCACGTGGGGAGGATGTGGTGGTCCATTCCCTAAGTAAGCGTGGCTGGGTGTGGACGATTGCGGGATTCGTCGTTGGTTTCATCGCCTATGCCCTGATTCTCCAAGAAATCGGCGGGCGGAATGTGTGGGTCGATTCTGCCACCACGGTGCTGTCGGTCATCGCCCAGCTCCTCATGCTGAAGCGGTTCACGGAGCAGTGGCTCGTATGGATCATGGTGAATGTCCTCTCCATCGTCCTTTGGCTCACGACCCTGATGACCCAGGGAGGTAATGACTTTGCCATGCTGGTGATGTGGAGTGCGTTCCTTGTGAACAGCGTCTACGGGTACATCAACTGGAGACGAATTGGAAGCCAACAGGGAATGGAGGCAGCATGATATGAAGAAAATCGGATTTTACGGCGGGAAGTTCCTGCCGCTTCACCAGGGACATGTGTATGCCCTGATTCAGGCGTCCACCATGGTGGAGGAGCTGTATGTCGTGTTGTCACATTCGGAAAAGCGGGACCGGGAGATCTGCGCCCGAACGGATTTCCCCTATGTTCCGGCGGCGGTCCGACTGCGCTGGCTCCATCAGCTTACGAAGGATATGCCTTACGTTCATGTTGTATCGATTGAAGACGATGCGGGAGATGAGGATTATGACTGGAGAGAGGGAGCAGACTTGATCAAAGAGGCAATTGGCAAGCCCATTGATGCGGTCTTTTCGTCGGAACGGGGGTACACCGATATCTTCGGGGAGTGCTACCCCGGTGCCGAGCACATCATCTTGGATGAAGAACGGGTAGCTGCCCCGATTTCTGCCACCAGGATCAGGACTGACGGGGTGTACCATCACTGGGATATGATCCCGTCTGTGGCAAAATCGTATTACGTGAAAAAAGTCGTAGTGGTCGGTACCGAGAGCTGCGGGAAATCGACGCTCGTGCGGAATCTGGCTTCGGTTTTCAATACCAATTATGTGGCGGAATACGGCCGGACGCGCTGTGAGGAGATTGGTGGATATGACGGGGTGCTCCTTGATGAGGATTACCCCATGATCGCTTATGAGCAGCAGCGTCAGGTAGAGAAGGCCTCTGCCTTCAGCAATCGCGTCCTGTTCGTGGATACGGAAGCGACGGTGACCCAATTTTATTCTGAGCTGTATAATGGGAAGCTTCAGGAGGTACTGGATTCCATCGCAAAAGCCCAGGAATATGATCTGTATCTGCTCCTTGAGCCTGACGTCGAGTGGGTGGATGACGGCTGGCGGATGCACGGGGAAGAAACAGTCCGGAGGCAGAATCACGAGAGGCTACAGGAGCTGCTGGAAAAGAACGGCATTACGTTCACCACGCTCTCGGGGTCGTACCGGGAGAAGTGGGAGAAAGCGTTCCGGCTTGTGAATGGAATGTTGAAATAGAACAAAAGCCCGGTGGCATCACCGGGCTTTGCTATGCTTACAGGGCTTTCTGAGGGACATCGGGTGACAGGGGCATCAGGCGGCCGTCCCGGTCCTTGTATACGATGTGGTCCCGGGTGAATTTTGCCGGGGAATCGATACCGGCCGCTGCTGCGAGATTGAAGAGCCCTTCCCTGAGAGAAAGGATGTAGTTGCAGACGCGGAAGGACTTCTCTTCGACCACGAGTGATTCCTGAAGCTTATCGTCGGTGGTGGCAACCCCGACGGGACAGTTGTTCGTGTGGCATACCTGAGCCTGGATGCAGCCGACGGAGAACATGAGTCCCCTGGCGATATTGACGAAGTCGGCTCCAAGGGCGAGGGCATACGCAATCTTGTCGGGTGTAAGGAGCTTCCCTGATGCAAAGATCTTCACCTTGTCCCGGACACCGTGCCTGACAAGGGTATCATGGACGAAGGGGAGAGCCGATTTGATGGGCACCCCCGTGGCATCGGCAAGCTCTTGGTAGGAAGCACCAGTACCGCCTTCACCACCATCGACGGTGATGAAATCGGGGTGTCGGCCCGTTTTGGCCATGAAGGAAGCGAGCTCCTCGATATCCCCGGTGTTCCCGACGACGAGCTTGATGCCGACGGGTTTTCCACCGACTTCACGAAGTTGTTCGATGAAGTCGAGCATGCCTTCAGGGGATTTGAACTCACGGAATCTGTTCGGGCTGTCGATGGACTCCCACGCCTCCACGTTACGGATCGAGGCAATCTCAGGTGTGACCTTCTTACCGTCAAGATGGCCGCCACGGGTCTTGGCTCCTTGGGCAAGTTTCAATTCGAACGCTTTGATTTCTTTCAGATCGCTCTTCTTTTTGAATTCTTCCCAGGAGAAATCCCCGTCTTTCTTCCTCACACCGAATAGCCCGGGTCCTATCTGGCAGATGATGTCGACGCCGCCTTTTAAATGGTGCTTCGATAACCCTCCTTCCCCGGTGTTCATCCATGTTCCACCGGCAAGTCCGAGTCCCGTCGACAGGGCGGTGATGGCGTTGCCCCCGAGGGAGCCGTAGCTCATGGCCGACTGTCCGACGAGCCCTTTGACGCGGAAGGGATGGCGGCATGTGTACTCGCCGATGATGGGAGCGTCTTCATCTTTCAGGAGGAACGGATCGGCCAACGTTTCTTCACGATGTTCCTTGCGGTTGAAGAGGTTGTCCTTATCAATCTTGTATACTTTCGTCGGCACCTTTTTTTCATTGTCCACGTTCAGCTCATCTCGCTGGATGGGGAAGAGGGTATTCCGGATGAAGTAGCCCTCCCCGTCGAAATCGCGCTCCGAACCGAAGCCGAGCATGCGGGTGTTATACTTGCCGGATTTCACCGTGCTTGTGTAGTCATTCCGGGAGAAGGGTTTCCCTTCAGAATCATTATTGAAGAAATATTGCCTGAGCTCGGGTCCCATCTTCTCGAGGATATATCGCATCTTGCCGAGAACGGGATAGTGACGCAAAATCGCATGTTCCTCCTGGCGTTCATCGACCCGCCATATGTAAAAAAGAAAGGCGGAGGGAACTAGGATGACCAGGGCAAGGAGGATGAGCAGGATCCAGAGTAAGATCGTTTCCATGAGGTAGCCCCCTTTAGTGATTGAATGGAAAAAAGCCGGGCGGATGCCCGGCCAAATCATGGTCAGAACAGGCGCTTCAAAGCTTTCTTGAGAGGCGGCATTTCGACGCTGTGATCTTTGTAGAATTTCTTCATCATATGTTTCGTATAGCCTTGGGCCTGTTCCCAGGTGATTTTGCCTGGAAGGGGAGGTTCAAGGTCGATTTCAACATCGATGATGACAGGTTTATTCGATGCTTTCGCCATATCGAAGGCAGGTCCGAGGTCTTCGTATGTCTTCACGTGATAGCCTTCCCCTCCGCATGACTTGGCGAATTGGGCAAAATCGATCTCCTGAAGCTCTGTGGCGTATTCAAGATGACCGGCTGCTTCCTGTTCATACTTGATCATGCCGATGCGGCTGTTGTTGAGCACCACCACGATGATCGGAAGCTTATATTTAACGGCGGTCACGAAGTCCTGCATGTTCATCGCGAAACCACCGTCTCCGCAGACGGCGATGGCCTGTCGGTCCGGATAGGCGAGCGAGCTTGCAATGGCACCCGGCAGTCCGCAACCCATCGTGGCCAGCCAGCTGGAAATGATGAAGTCCTGATTGGTGATGTTGAAGTAGCGGGCCATCCACACGGTTACGTTTCCGACATCAACAGAAAGGACGGCATCCTCGTCTGCAATCCGCTCGATGTGAGGGATGACCTGGGGTGCTTTGAGTGGTGTGGACGTTTCTTCCGTGTCTTTCCCGATATGGGTCCACCAGTTCTGCATATTCTTCTGGCACTCTTCCAGGAAGGAGCGATCGTCCCTGCGCTGGAGGTGCTTATTCCATTCCTCCAGTACGAGGGCCGTATCCCCTACGATGCCGGCGGAGACGGGGTACCGCTTACCGATCTGGGCGGGATCCACATCGACCTGGATCGCTTCGGCATCATCCGGTAGATAATCCCGGTACGGGAAGGAGGTTCCGATCATGATCATGAGGTCTGTTTCTTCCATTGCTTCATATGCAGGCTTCGTCCCAATCTGACCAAGCTGTCCGAGGTTCAGAGGATGCCGGTCCGGCAGCACGCCTTTAGCGGGAAGGGTGAAGATGATCGGGGCCCCGATCGTATCGGCGAATGCCTCGAGCTCTTTCTTTGCCGCTTTCGTTCCGGTTCCTGCCAGGATGACAGGGCGCTTGGCATTTTCGATGAAGTTGAGACCGGTGATGAGATCCTCCTTTTGAGGGATGTGTCTTGAGAATGATGTCAGACTCGATGTGAAAGAAGTTGCATTCTTGATTTTGTCCCTCGGGATGTCGTCCGGGATGACGAGGACGGCGACCCCATTTCGCGCATAGGCTGTGCGGATGGCCTGGTTCAGCATGTCAGGGAAAGCTTCCGCCGAGGCTACGGTCTCTGAATAGACCGAAACGTCGTCGAACATGCGTGCCAGATGAACCTCCTGGAATGAATCCCGGCCGAGTTCCGTTGTCGCCACCTGACCTGCGAGGACCAGCACCGGTGCTCCGTCGGCCTTTGCGTCATACAGTCCGTTCAACAGATGGATCGCGCCAGGTCCTCCGATCGTCATGCAGACACCGATCTTCCCGGTCAGCTTTGCATAGGACGAGGCTGCCAATGCCGCCACTTCCTCATGACGGATCTGGATGAACTCAATGTCGTCTTTCTTTCCGCGAAGTACATCAACAAAGTTATTGATCGAATCACCGGGCATCCCGAAGATATGCTGAACGTCCCAGTTTTGAAGGACGTCTGCAGCGGCATGTCCTGCCAGCGTTTTTGCCATAAGTATTCCCTCCTGGTGTATATGTCTCTCATTCTCTACCACTATTTCTTTCCAACTAAACTACGGGAGTAGAAATGATTGCATAATGGAGGAGGATTTTTCTAAACTGGATTAAACGGATTATATACAAGGGGGAACAGGAATGCTCAACACAATCAGGCAATGGTTCAAGCCATCCCGCTGCGCAGTATGCGGCCGGAAGCCCGTGCAGTTCCAGCGTTACAAGAATGACCGTGGGGAGCCGGTGCTCGTGTGCAGGAAGTGTACTGAATATGCGGAGAGAAGGGCGTTTGTTAGGAGATGACGAAAGAAGCGGCCCCATTAGGCGGGACCGCTTCTTTGTCATTTGCTCTGCCTATCACTTCAATGCTCAAACATCTTCAGTTTTACCGTCTCGGCCATTTGTCGGTACCCCGCTTCATTTGGATGCAGTCCGTCCCCTGAATTGTATTTCGGCTGGAGTCTGGATGGATCATCTGCATTCCGAAGTACTTTATCAAAGTCGATCACCCCGTCGAAGGCGCCGCTGTTCCGTATCCATGCGTTGACCTTGCGGCGCGTCCGGTCGCCTTCCGCGGTATATTTTCCTGAGTCATTGTATGGGGAGATCGTGACCCCGTAGATTTCGACGCCGTTCTTATGGGCCTCCTTGATCATGGCCTTCATTTCATCGATGATGGTCACGGCATCTGTCTCCGGATGATGGCGGATGTCATTTATGCCCTGATGAACGATGACGCCTTTCACGCCGGTTTGTTCAAACACATCCCTCTTCAGTCGATCGGGGGCTTTTTCCCCTTTTTCCTCCGGGCTGTCGAGGAGCTGATTCGCAGAGATTCCTGCGTTCAGGACCGTCCATTTTCCATCGGCCTTATCATTGATCCGCTCAGACAGATAGTCCGTCCACCGGTGATTGGAGTCGATCTTTGAATCATTTCCATTATCAATTGAGCTGCCGAGGACGACGATGGACCCTTTGACTTTCTTATCTGTCCGCACTTCGACCCCATCAAGCCAGTACCATCCTTTTTCAATGGATTTGTAGCCGTCTTTTCCTGCCTTGCCAGTGGCGTCTCCATCAGCGGAATAGGTTGTCTGCATCGACCTCGGGTGCCAGGTGGCAGGTCCTGATTCCCCTTTGAAATAAAGGCTCACCGTCAGAGCTTCATCTTCAGAGATCTTGATGGGGATCGGATCACTAGAGGTCCGTTCGCCGGCCGGGATGCGCACATCCTTTTTACCGTCGAAGGAGACGGATACAGGTTCTCCCTTTGTTTCCGCTCCTTTTTTCGTTATGCCGATGCTCACTTTGTCGACATTCAGCTCTTCATCTGAAAACACGTTTGACAGCCGGATGCGGACCTGATCTCCGTCCACATGGGGTTTGACCACCATGCGCACGGTCTGATCCTTGAACCCTTCATGGGATTCACCGTCCTTGAAGGGCTCCTGCATCGCCGTCATCCAGGCGCCCATCCAGTGCTTTTCCTTCACCTTCTCTTCTTTTCCTTCAGTCATGAAAAGAAAGCCCGCCAACGCTACCGCGGCAAGTGCTATGTACAAAAAGATCCTCACCTTTTTTCACCTCATTTAAGACTGACAGTATTCCTTACCCGAACTCTCTATATAGTAATGCCAATGCAAGCGGAATTTTATGATTGGGCTATATGGCTCCAAGATAGGGGAGAGGGGCGGAACAGTCAATGAACAATTCCTGGCATCCGCCTTCTGGCATGGCAATGGAATAAAAAAGATTGAAACCCTTCTCACAATGTAAGAAAATAGTGGGGAAGCGAAAAAGGAATGGCTCTGTTCATTCTTACATACATAGGAGGACCATCATGAATCAACCATTATTCTTAACACCCGTGTTCCAGGAACGAATTTGGGGAGGGACGGCCCTCAGGGATCAATTCGGTTATGACATTCCTTCTGACAAGACTGGCGAATGCTGGGCCATTTCAGGACACCCGAACGGACAAAGTACCGTCAGAAGCGGAGAATTTGCAGGGAAAACCGTCGGTGAACTTTGGGAGCAGCACCCTGAATTATTTGGGAATTACGATTCACCTGTATTCCCGTTATTGACGAAAATCCTCGATGCCAACGCCGATCTGTCTGTCCAGGTGCATCCTGACGACAGCTACGCAAACATCAATGAAAATGGAGAGCTCGGAAAGACTGAATGCTGGTACATCATCGACTGTGATGAAGGAGCAGACATGATCTTCGGTCACAACGCCCTTTCCAAAGAAGAATTCACAAGCATGATCGAAAAAGGGGAGTGGAGCGATCTACTCCGCCGCGTGAAGATCAAACCGGGCGACTTCTTCTATGTACCAAGCGGCACAATCCATGCCCTCTGCACGGGTACACTCGTCCTTGAAACGCAGCAGAGCTCCGATACGACGTATCGCGTATACGACTACGACCGTACCGATGCAGAAGGCAACACCCGTGAGCTGCACATCGACAAATCCATCGACGTGACCACGATCCCACATACGGCAGAAGCCGTGGAGCCGAAGGTCGACAGCCGCGACGGTGTGACGATCACCACCTTCGTTGAAGCGGAATACTTCACCGTACACAAATGGGAAGTGAACGGTCACGCATCCTTTGTACAGGACAAGCCGTTCCAGCTCGCCAGCGTACTGAGCGGAGCGGGGACACTGCGCGTGCAGGGCGAAGACCACGTGTTGGAAAAGGGTATGCATCTCATCATCCCTGCCGAAGTGGAGACGTTTGAAGTGGAAGGTCAGGTTGAATTGATTGTTTCTCATGTGTAATGGATAGAGGGGGAGCGCAGGACCTTTGGGTTTTGCGCTTCTTTTTTGTTTGCTGGCTGGTGGGGCGGATTCGGGTTCGCAAATAATAGGCGGGTTTCGTATGGAAACCGGGTTGAGCGCAAGTATTGAGATTCAATCATATGGTAACAACTTTGTTCGCAAAATAAGAAAACGGTCCGAAATCCGATTCGCAAATAAATTTTTTAGTTCCGCAAATAATTTTTTGATTTTCGCAATTATTTCTTGAGAATTCGCAAGTATGGGCTCTCGCTGGACCTACCAGACAGTGCCAGAATCCTTAAAACAGGGAAAAGTGGCTGCAAGAACTGTCGAATGATGTCATAGAGGCCGGATGGAGTATTTTCGTCCTAGAGTATCGCTGATATCTGGACCCTATTTGCAAATAAGCGAACCATTCCGCTAGGTCTTGATAAAAGAAGCAAATAAGAGATCTGCCAACACGCCCAGGCCTTCTCCATTCCCACATCCCCAACAAACGGACGGAGCATCTCATACAACCACCCCTCCGATCTTCCACCACCAAATCTAAACAACTGTTTAACCCCACCACCCGGGACAGTACTCAATCCACTCCCTCCATTCAAACGTTTGTTTACATTTCCGTAAGCAAAAAGTATCATAAATAGATAAAACTCCCTGTCAAAACAGAGAAGGTGACGAGCATGAATGAAAGACAGCAGGAGATCTTGCGGATGCTGGTGAGCCGGCATCATGAATATGTCTTGATCAAAGAATTCAGTGAGGAGCTGCACTGTTCTGAAAAAACGGTGCGGAACGACCTCAAGGTGATACAGGAATCCATGGCAGCCTATCCGACGGCGGAGTTGATCCGGAAGCCGGGTCAGGGAATCTGTCTGGAAATCGACGGACGCGACCGTGCGGAGCTATACCGCGAACTGCAAACGAGGGGAAGCGGTCATGTGGATGAGGAGGATCGGATCGTCCAGATTGCGTACTTTCTTCTCATGAATACAGACCCTGTCGTCGTGCAGAACCTGGTAGATCGGTATTATGTAAGCAAGTCGGTGATCAGGAAGGACCTCGAACGGATTGGGGACTGGTTGAAACGGTTTGATCTGGAGCTTCTGTCAAAGCAGAAGGTGGGGCTCACGATCGAAGGGACCGAGCTGAACCGTCGTCTGGCTTTGACGCGGCTTTCACAGCTCGTGGATGATGGGGCGGATTCCTTCATCAGCGCCCAATTTACCCAGCATGAGATCACCATCGTGCGGCGGAGGCTTGAAGAACTGCAGGAGAGGTTCGATCTTCATCTGACCGATGAAACCTTCGAACGGATCGTCGTTCATACCCTCCTCATGATCAAGAGGACGAAGCTGCAGCAGACGATCTCCCTTTCGGAAAAAGAAAAAACGATGATCATGGAAAAGAAAGAATACGAATGGACGGTGGCATTCCTCGAAGGGATCGAACCGTATTTTTCCGTTCGCTTTCCCGAAGCGGAGCAGGCATACCTGGCCCTGCATTTCCTTGGCGGAAAGTTTCGCTATCAGGATGACGAAGCGATCCGCGAGCTTACCGGTCACGACAATCGACTCGGGGAAGTGACAGACCTTCTTCTCGGGAAGCTGTCCGAGATGCACGGAGTGGATTTCTACAGTGACCCGGAACTCTTCAACGGTCTGACCGTGCACTTGAATTCCACGTTGAATCGCCTGACATACGGGCTTCCCGTCACGAATGTGATGCTCGGAGACATCAAGCGGATGTATCCGTTCATGTTCGACCGGATCATGCTTGTACTTGAAGAACTGGAAGGCATCGAGGTGCCGGAAGAGGAAGCGGCCTATATCACCCTTCACTTCCAGGCGTCCCTCGAACGTCTTCAGCAGCCCATAACGGATGTGAAAAGAGTCGTCATCGTCTGTCATATGGGAATGGGGATGTCCCAGCTCCTTCGTACAAAAATCGAGCGGAAATTCGCGTCTGTCCTCGTGCTGGCAAGCATCGGGAAAGGGGAGCTGCAGTCCTTCCTTGAGACAAGCGAGACGGATCTCATCATCTCCACAATCAGCCTTCCCGACATGGGCGTCCCGGCGATCGTCGTCTCCCCGCTCCTAGGGAAACAAGATGAAGAAAGGTTGAAAGAGCGATTGAAGTATCTCGAGGACCCGGTGCAAAGGGGACAGAAGGAGTCAATCATCCTGAAGTTCGCCAACCCGTTCCTCGTCTTTCCTCAACAGGAGGGCTTCACTCGCTATGAGTTGATCCGGAAGCTTGCAGGGACCCTCGTGGACAAAGGGTTCGTCGATCATGCCTACATAGAAAATGCCATGATCCGCGAACGGATGTCGGCCACCACCATCGGAGCAGGCATCGCCATCCCCCATGGTCATCCCGACCTCATCCACCAGTCGGCCATCCCCATCGCCACCCTGCGAGAACCGATCGAATGGGGCGAGGAGAAGGTCTCCCTCGTCTTCCTCCTCGCCGTCAAAAGCACCGACCCGGCCGAATCCCGCCAGCTCTTCCAGGAAATCTCTCACCTCACCGAGAACCCGGAACGGATCGAGCAGCTCCTTTCCGACCGTGACGCCATGACATTCCTGACCCATCTCGGGGCCGTATGAAACGGCCTCTTTTTTATGTTTTCTTAAGGGGGAGTAAGCCCTAAGCTCGTGGGAAAAGGGTCATAGGTCTGAGTACAAGATATTAAATGGACCAATCGGTAGGAACATCTCCTACTATTACCCACAAGTGTCTTGCAGCGGAGGTCGACCGACTCCAGCAGGAAAAGCGGCTCACCGCCCGCCCCGCAGGAAAGCGGTCGACCGAAGCGGAAAGACACGTCCCATCTATGGATTAGTGACCTAGAATCATAACCCCGCGAAAAACAATATATCCACTTTTACCACAATCTCCGGTAACAACTTGACCTTTTTCGACAGGATTCTAGGTGTATAGTAAATGTAAGCGATTTCGATAAAGGAGACAGACACTATGAAAATACTAGCTATCACCTCATGTCCAAATGGAATTGCCCATACATACATGGCCGCCGAGAACCTCGAAAAAGCAGCCAAAGAAATGGGCGTCGAAATAAAAGTCGAGACACAGGGCTCCATCGGTGTCGAGAACGAACTGACCGATAAAGACATTCAAGAAGCAGCAGGCATCATCATCGCCGCTGATAAAACCGTCAACAAAGACCGCTTCAACGGCAAGCAGCTCCTCGTCACGGGCGTACAGGACGGGATCCGCAAGCCGAAGGAACTCATCCAAAAGGTGATTGACGGAAATGCTCCGATCCATCAATCAAGCGGACAGACCGAGAAGAAGTCCGATAAGAAAGAAAACCCGATTTATCGTCACCTTATGAACGGCGTATCGTACATGGTTCCGTTCATCGTCATCGGCGGTCTGCTCATCGCCGTGGCCCTCACACTCGGAGGCCAGAAAACGCCGGGCGGACTGGTCATTCCGGATGATTCATTCTGGAAGCATATCGAAGCCATCGGTTCTGCGTCCTTCACGTTCATGGTGCCGATCCTCGCCGGGTTCATCGCCTACAGCATCGCCGACAGGCCGGGTCTTGCACCAGGTGTCGTCGGAGGATTCATCGCCGCCAACGGAAGTTTTTATGGAAGTGAAGCAGGAGCCGGATTCATCGGTGGGATCATCGCCGGTTTCCTTGCAGGGTATGCCGCTCTCTTGATCAAGAAGATCAAAGTACCAAAAGCCATCATGCCGATCATGCCGATCATCATCATCCCGGTACTCGCCTCCCTCATCGTCGGTCTTGCCTTCGTTTATCTGATCGGGGCGCCGGTTGCGAATATCTTTGAAGTCCTGACAGACTGGCTCGCCGGTATGCAGGGAACGAGCTCCATTCTTCTTGCATTGATCCTTGGAGCCATGGTGTCATTCGATATGGGTGGGCCGGTCAACAAGGTCGCCTTCCTCTTCGGATCTGCCATGATCGGAGAAGGAAACTATGAGATCATGGGCCCTATTGCCGCAGCGATCTGTATCCCTCCGATCTCCATGGGACTCGCAACATTCATCGGCCGCAAGAAATTCCATGCCGCTGAGAAAGAAACAGGGAAAGCATCGTTCACGATGGGGCTCTTCGGAATCACCGAAGGAGCAATCCCATTCGCTGCACAAGATCCACTCCGCGTCATCCCGAGCATCATGATCGGATCCATGACCGGTTCCGTCATCGCCATGCTCGGTCACGTAGGAGACCGCGTGGCACACGGTGGTCCGATCGTTGCCGTACTTGGTGCCGTGGATAATGTATTCATGTTCTTCGTCGCCGTCATCGTCGGCTCGTTCGTCGCAGCCATCGTCGTGAATCTATTGAAAAAAGACATTGTGGAAGAAGCCCTTACTCCTGAAGGTGTCTCAGTAAGCGTACCTGTAGAGGAGAAAGGTGAAGAACCTGCCGTACACAAAACTGCGCCTGAGGCAACACAGGCTGCAGCACCGGTTGAAATCAACCGCCTGACCGATATCACGAACTTCGACCTGATCGAGATCGACCTCGCCGGGGAGACCCGTGATGACGTCATCGACGAAATGATCACCAAGCTTCATGCCAATGGAAGCATCGCTTCAACAGCAGACTTCAAGGAAGCCATCATTGCCCGTGAAGAAGAAAGCTCCACCGGGATCGGCATGAACATCGCCATTCCGCATGGTAAGTCCGATTCGGTCCAAAAACCAAGCGTCGTATTCGGCATCAAACGGGACGGAGTAGACTGGAAGAGCCTGGACGGATCCGATGCCAAGCTTATCTTCATGATCGCCGTACCGAAGCAAAGCGCCGGCAACGAACATTTAAAGATCCTTCAGCTCCTATCACGCCAGCTCATGGACGACGACTTCCGCAACCAGCTCCTCTCCGTCCAAACAAAAGAACAAGCCTACACACTGTTGGAAAAAATAGAATAGAGTGAAGCAAGGGGACGGTTCCGATGCGTCAAAAATGACGCACAGGTGCCGTCCCCTATGTGTCTCCAAGAACATGACGTTCTAGAAATATGTGTAGTAATCAAAGTGAACCTTCCGCTTATGGCGGAAGGTTTTTTTTCTTGGGTGCCACCTATTCGCTCTCATAAACTGTCCATATTAAAGTTTTTCTGCCTTTATTAAAGGACTTCCAGCCAGGCAGTTCCATGGTTGATTTTTTGTCTATATGATAGGGATAAGAGAAAATGTAAGCGATTTCTAAGGGGGTGGGGATTATGGAATTCCCGAAAGGTTTTATGTGGGGGGCAGCCTCGTCGGCACCTCAGATGGAAGGAGCTTCAAGCCGGGGTAGGAAGTCTCCGAGTGTCTGGGATCACTGGTTCCAGGAAGAGCCTCACGTATTTTATCAACGGATCGGCCCAGAGGAAACAACGGGTTTTTATAGCAAGTATAAGAAGGACATTTTACTGATGAGAGAGCTCGGGTTCAATTCCTATCGCACATCGATTTCGTGGACGAGACTGCTGCCGGACGGTCACACGTTGAATGAGGAAGCAGTGGGATTTTACCGTGATGTGTTCGAAAGGATGCTTGCCACAGGCATCCGTCCTGTGGTGAATCTCTTTCATTTTGATATGCCGTATTGGCTGTATGAAAAAGGCGGTTGGGATATTCGAGAGTCCGCTGAGATGTTCGCTGTTTATGCAGAGAAAGCTTTTGCGTGCTTCGGTGATCTGGTCGAGGACTGGGTGACCTTCAATGAACCGATTGTCCCTGTAGAGATGGGCTATTTGAATGACAAGCATCTGCCCGGTGTGTTCGACCTCAAGAGAGCCTGTCAGGCTGGGTTCCATACGTTGCTTGCCCATGTCAAAGCGGTACAGGCTTTCCGGAAGAATGAGCACCGGGGAAGGATCGGCATCGTACTGAATCTGACACCGAGTTATCCAAAATCAGAGAATGTAGAGGATGTGAAGGCTGCTGAACTGGCAGACGCGCTATTCAACAAGAGTTTTCTTGACCCAGTCGTCAAGGGCGAATATCCGGATGTCCTATGTGAGTTCATCCGGAATGAAAGCATCCATGTCAACATGTACCCCAATGACCTGGCGCTGATCAAAGCCCATACTGTGGATTTCCTAGGGGTGAATTATTATCAGCCGAGACGGGTGAAGGCAGGGGATGAGAGCGCTGAGCATGTCTTAGATCGTTCTTTCCTTCCTTACGAGTGGCCTGATCGAAAGATGAACCCGCACCGTGGTTGGGAGATCTATGAAAAGGGGATCTATGACATCGCGATTCAGATCCGGGATGAATACGGAAATATTCCTTGGTTCATCGCTGAGAACGGTATGGGGGTCGAGGGGGAAGACCGTTTCAGGAACGAGGCGGGATTCATCCAGGATGAGTACAGGATCGAGTTTTTCGAAGAGCACCTGAAATGGCTCCATAAGGGGATACGTGAAGGCTCCAATTGCTATGGATTCCATGTATGGACCTATATTGATAACTGGTCATGGCTCAATGAATACAAAAACCGCTATGGGCTTGTCGAGTTCGATCTTGATAGTGGCGAACGCAGGAAAAAGAAGAGTGCTGACTGGTTCAGGAAACTGGCGGAATCGAATCGATTACCGGGAGAGGAGGCATGTGATGAACCATCTATTCGCCATTGATATTGGTGGGACGTTCACGAAATTCGCCTTGGTCACGAGTCAAGCTAACATTGTCCTGAAAGAGGAGGTTCCGACGCCTGTCAGTGTAGAGGAATTCAGCGTTCATGTGGATCAGGTTCTAGGAAGATGGCGGAGAAATTATCATATAGAGGGAATCGCCATCAGTTCTCCAGGCAGCGTAACAGATGCTGGTTTTGTCCTCGGGCATAGTGCGGTGAATTTCATCCATGTCGTGAATCTGCGTGCTTTATTCCGCGAACGATACGGGTTGCCGGTCACAATGGAGAACGACGCCAATTGTGCGACCCTTGCAGAGCAGTGGAGCGGGGCTGGTGCCGGTTGTGATACGTTTGCCTGCATCGTGTGTGGCACAGGGATCGGCGGAGGGATCGTCATCAACGGTCGCCTGCATAAGGGAGCGAACCTCCATGGTGGAGAATTCGGTTATTCCCTGATGGAAGGCTATGAAACGTGGAGTGAACGTGGATCATCATTTGCCCTGACGAAGCGTATGAAGGATGAGCCCCCGTATGGAGTCGCATGGACCGGCTCGCGTGTGTTCGAGGAGGCTGAAAAGGGTCATGTAGCAGCAGGGAACTCCCTTCAACAGTTTTTCCATACCATGGCTGTCGGGATATTCAATCTTCAATATATGCTTGATCCCGAGAAAATCCTGGTGGGTGGAGGCATCACAAGACAGCCGAGTTTCCTTCAGCGTTTGCAGACTGAGCTTGATCTTGTCATGAGGGCCAAGCCGATTGCAAAGGTGAAGCCGACTGTGGAGATCTGTACCCATTTGGACCAGGCTCAGCTCATAGGCGCAGCCTATGTGTGGAGAAAGGCATACGGAAAGGAGGATGTACATGTTTAATCGCTTGGGAAGTCTGTTCACAGAAGCGAGCCTCTGGATCTGGAAGACGATGCAGCTCAATGTGATCTGGTTCATGCATATCCTTCTTGGTGGAGTCGTTCTGGGCTTCTTTCCTGCCACAACGGCCATGTTCGCTACCACGAGAAGATGGCTGAAGGGTGGTCTTGAGGAGCCAATCTACGATGGCTATCATCGCTACTATAAGGAGCATTTCTGGAAGACGAATGCAATTGGATGGATTTATATGTCAATCGGTGTGTTCCTTGCCCTGGATCTATATCTCGTTACCCAGCTGAAAGGGATCTTCGTGTTGTTCAGCACGGCAATCATCCTCTTCCTCTCTATCCTATATGTGTTTTCATTTCTATATGTTTTCCCGTACTACGTTCATTTTGAGCAGTCGATCAAACATTATTTGATCCAGCCGTTCATCCTCACCCTGATCAGCTTCAAGCAGAATCTGGTCATCACAATCGGCCTCGCGATGGTCGGCTATCTCATCTATCAGATGCCTGGATTGATTCCATTTGCCTTGGGCGTCATGCCGGCCTACTGGATCATGAAAGTATCTATGAACCGCTATACCCAATTTGCATCGACAGGAGGAAAAGCATGATGAAGAAGACGGCCCATATCATCTCCCATTCTCACTGGGACAGGGAGTGGTATATGTCCTTGGAAGAACATAAATATTATCTCGTCAAACTGTTCGATGATCTTCTTGTGAAATTAAAGGAAGATCCTGATTTTCATAGTTTCCATCTTGATGGGCAGACCATCATGGTAGATGACTACCTCGGCGTCCGGCCGGAAAGGGAAGCTGAAGTGAAGGCGTATATCCGGGAGGGGCGGCTGATTGTCGGCCCGTGGTACATTCTTCAGGATGCCTTTCTTACCAGTTCCGAGGCAAATGTCCGCAATCTCCTTTATGGGATGAAGGATACGGCAGAGTGGGGGCAGGACGGGTATCTCGGATATTATCCAGACACATTCGGAGTCTACGGTCAGGCACCCCAGCTTCTGAAACAGGCCAGTATAGATACAGCTGCCTTTGGAAGAGGTGTGACCCCGACAGGCTTTAATAATCAGGTGCACCATGATGAGTTCTCATCCCCTTACTCCGAAATGGTTTGGGAAGCGCCCGATGGATCGCAGGTGCTCGGGATCCTGTTTGCCAACTGGTACTCGAATGGAAATGAAGTTCCTTCAGACCGTGAAGAGGCGAGGGCCTATTGGGAGAAGAAGCTCGCGGAATCGGAGCGGTTTGCCTCGACCTCCCAGCTTCTGTATATGAACGGATGCGATCATCAACCCCTGCAGGCAGACATTACGACGGCCATTGAAGTCGCCAACGAACTCATGCCGGATGTAACGTTTAAGCATTCGAGCTTCAAAGCATACATAGACGAAGTGAAAAACGAGCTGCCCGATGATCTGCAAACGATCCGTGGGGAGCTGAGGAATCAAAAGACCGATGGTTGGTCAACGCTTGTGAACACGGCTTCAGCGCGCATCTATTTGAAACAGGCGAACGACCGCTGCCAGCTGCTGCTGGAGAAAGTGCTTGAACCCCTCGGGGTTCTTGTGGGCGATCGGGATCTGCATCGGGATTTCTCCGAATACTACTGGAAGCTCCTCATGGAGAATCATCCACACGATAGCATCTGCGGGTGCAGTATCGATGAAGTCCACAGGGAGATGGTGACGCGATTCGAAAAGGTGGAGAAGGGAGCCCAGCGCTTTATCCATGAGCAGCTCCGCGACATGGCGTCAGGTCTTGATACCGGGCATGCCGATCCGTTGGCCGTCCCCCTTATCCTTTTCCATACGGAAGCATCATCCCGGGTGATCACCCAAAAGGTTATGGTGGATAAGATCTACTTCAGCGACAGGGATTTCCGTGAGATCCCTGGGTTATTAAAAGGTTGTGAGCTTCCGGTATATGCATTGGAGCGAGCTGATGGAACGTTGATCCCGGTTCAAGTAGAGGACCATGGCGTTTCCTTCGGATATGATCTGCCGCGTGATGGCTTCAGGCGTCCTTACTACGGCAGGGAGATCAGCATCACGTTCCCCATCGACTTCACGACGGCTCTCGGCTATGAAGTGGTACACCTCATTCCTTCAGATGAAAGAGTAGTGGAGAAAGGGATGTGGAACGAGGAGAAGCGTCAGCTTGAAAACGGCAACCTTCTGGTTACGATCCATGAGAATGGAAGCTATAGCCTCGTGGATAAACGTACAGGCTATGAGTATCCGAATCTCGGCGTCTATGAGGATAGCGGTGATATCGGAAACGAATACATGTTCAAGGAAACCGGCGATCGCCTCAGGTTTACGACGGAAGATGCCCTGTCTACTATCGATGTCGTCACGGATACCCCATACAAATCCATCGTTGAGATCCGCACAACCATGATCATCCCGAAAAGCGCACATGAACATCTCCAGAAAGAACGTGAAAACTTGGTATGGCACCCGGAGCGGACTTCAGCGCGATCAGAAGAGCTGAGGGAATTCCCGATCACGACGACCCTCACCCTCCTGAAAGGAGCAGAGGGGCTGAAGGTGGATGTGAAGATGGATAATCAGGTAAGGGATCACCGTACCCGCGCCCGTTTCCCGGTCGGCAAGGGAAATGACCATCATTATGCGGACAGCATCTTCGAAATCGTCAAGCGTCCCAATCAACCGGAAAGGCAGTGGGCGAATCCGACATTCGACCACCATATGCAACGATTCGCCAGTCTTGATGACGGGGTGAAGGGTCTCACGGTGGCAGGCATCGGTCTCCATGAATACGAGATCACAGGAGGAAACGTCATGGAGATCACCTTGCTTCGATCTGTCGGGGAACTGGGTGACTGGGGTGTGTTCGATACTCCGGAAGCACAGTGCATCGGGGAGCAATCGGCATCCTTCATGATCATTCCTCATGCAGGATCGGTTCTTGAATCCAACATGTATAACAGAGCGTACAGCTATCCGATCGATCCGACGGTGGTTCAGGTCGAGCGGAATGATGGGAACGGCTCAAGGGATGAAGCCCCCTTCAAGTGGACAGGAGACTCCCTAACGCTTACGGCCATCAAACCATTACTTAAGGGAACTGGGATCATTGTCCGTTGGTTCAATCCGACAGCAGAGGAACAGTTGTTAACCGTAGAGGGCAGCGTGCTCTACCGTTCTACCATACTTGAAGAAAAGAAGGAACAGATCGGTACAGGAAAAGCGACATGCAACGTTCGACCATATGAGATCATCACCATGATCATTGATGAAGAATAAGGAGTGGAGACGATGACAGAACAAGTGATACCAGCCTCATTTCAACACATATTGGAGAAGGTCAAGAAAGCTTACGAGCACGATCCGGAGGTATATGCGTTATTTGAAAAATGCTTCCTGAATACGTATCAGACCACATTGAAGAAGGACGAAGAGGGGACCTTTGTGATCACAGGCGATATTCCGGCCATGTGGCTCCGTGACTCATCTGCACAGGTCCGTCCCTACTTGATCCTGGCCAAAGAGGACAGGGAAATCGCCTCCATGCTGAAGGAAGTCATCCAGCGCCAATGGAAGTACATCCTCATGGACCCTTATGCCAATGCGTTCAACAGGACAGCGGACAACAAAGGGCATCAACAGGATCACACCGACATGACCCCATGGATCTGGGAGCGTAAGTACGAGGTGGATTCCCTCTGCTATCCGATTCAGCTCACTTATCTATACTGGAAGGCAACGGGGGACGAGACGGTCCTGAATGAGACGCTTAAGGAAGTCCTTGCTGTGATCCATGATCTATGGAGGGTGGAGCAGGACCATGAAGAAAACTCCCTTTACCGGTTCCAACGTGATGACTGCCGCGTATCCGATACGTTGTTGCGCGACGGAAGGGGCGGCTATTCCGTCCCGACAGGCATGACGTGGTCCGGATTCCGTCCGAGTGATGATGCCTGCCTATACGGGTATCTTGTGCCTGCCAATATGTTCGCAGCCGTTGTCCTCGACTATGCGAAGGAAATGCTCGTTACGATGGGAGAATCTGATCTGGGTGAGAAGATGGCGGCACTCGGTCGTGAAATACGCGATGGCATCGAAGCACATGCCGTAGTGGATCATCCGGAATTCGGGAAGATCTACTCGTTCGAAACAGATGGTTCAGGACGATATAACCTGATGGACGATGCGAACGTACCCAGCCTCATGGCAATTCCATATATGGGGTATGCAGACGCAGAAGATGAGACGTACGTGAATACGCGAAACTTCATCCTCAGCCGTCACAACCCTTACTATTACGAAGGCAAAAAGGCTTCCGGAATCGGCAGCCCGCATACCCCGGATCACTACATTTGGCATATCGGCCTGGCGGTTCAGGGGATGACGGCCATCTCCAGGAAAGAGCGGGACGCAATCGTGAATATGTTCAAGAACACCCATGGGGGAACAGGTTTCATGCATGAAGGCTTTGATGCCGATCGTCCGGAAGAGTTCACACGCGACTGGTTTGCATGGGCGAACTCGATGTTCAGTGAATTCATCCTGAGTGAGCTGGGCATCCATGTTCCGGAAAGCCCTCTTGCCCAATCACATCACACTTCATAACGGAGGGTCCATATGTTTTATTCAATCCAAAAAATCGAAAATAGACTGAACGAACTGGATCGACTTCGGTACCGTGATTGCAGGTGGCTCGGCCCATTTGGCGTCCACGAACCGAAGCAGGGGGAAGAGAATCTCCATCCAACCCATTTCGAAGGAAAAATGAATGTACACGATACGTGGTCCGGACGGGACCGGTATGTGTGGCTTCACACTACTCTACATGTACCCGAAGATGACCGGAGTGCAGTGCTTTATCTTGATCTCGGGCGAACCGGTGGCGGGAACAACTCCGGGTTCGAATCACTTCTCTACCTGAACGGACGGCCGTTTCAGGGAGTGGATTCCAATCACCGTGAAGTCATCCTTCCTGAGGGGGAACGATTCGATATCACGATTCAGCTATGGTCGGGTCTTGAAGGCGGTGGGAACCCGTCTGAGCAATACTACCGGTTGAAAGAAGCGTGGTGGGGCTTCCTTGATGGTGAGGTGGATGATTTTTATTTCAAAACCAAAGCCATCTTGGAAACGGTGAAGCAGCTGGATGAACATGATGGTGTGCGCTCGAATTTGATTGCCCTCCTGAACAGGGTATTTTACGAAATTGACTGGACCGATCGGGGAGAGTATTTTTATGAAAGCGTCAGGAAGGCAGCGGCTGTGCTGGAAGCCGAGAAGAAAAAGTGGCAGAAGCACTCGGAGGTGACGGTCCATGCAATCGGTCATTCCCATATCGACCTTGCCTGGTTGTGGCGTACCAAACATACAAAGGAGAAGGCGAAAAGGACATTCTCAACTGTTCTCCGCCTCATGGAGCTGTACCCGGATTACACCTACATTCAGAGTCAACCGCAGCTGTATGCATGGGTAAAGGAGGAAGAGCCTGAGCTTTACGCTGCCATTCAAAAAAAGGTCGAAGAAGGTCAATGGGAAGTGGAAGGCTCCATGTGGGTAGAAGCCGACTGCAACATCCCGTCAGGTGAATCGTTCATTCGGCAGCTCCTCTATGGAAAGGCCTTTTTCCAGAAGGAATTCAATCGTCGGAATCGCACGCTTTGGCTTCCCGATGTCTTCGGCTACAGCTGGTCGATCCCGCAGATTCTGCGGAAATCAGGGATTGATACCTTCATGACCACCAAGATCAGCTGGAATCAGTATAACCGCATGCCTCACGATACGTTCAGGTGGCGGGGGATCGACGGCTCCGAGATCCTGACCCACTTCATTACGACCCCTGAGCCGGGCAGACCTGCAGACTCTTGGTTCTATACGTACAACGGACTCCTCACGGGTGAGACGGTGAAGGGCATCTGGGAGAAATACCGGGATAAGGACGTGAACCGGAATCTGCTCCTGGCCTACGGTTATGGGGACGGTGGGGGCGGAGTGAACCGCGAGATGATCGAGATGAAGCGGAAGCTGTCTGATGTGCCTGGCATGCCCTTTGTTCAATCGACTCATGCTTCGGAGTTTTTTGAAGAGCTTCACGAGACCGTGGATGGAACCGATCAGTATGTACACACATGGGATGGTGAGCTGTACCTCGAGTACCATCGTGGAACGTACACATCCCAAGCCAGGATGAAAGAACAGAATCGAAAGCTTGAACTGTCCTACAGGGAAGCGGAGTTCCTTTCTGCCTGGCATGCTTTGCTGAACGGGTGGGAGCGATATGATGGGGTGGCACTAGAAGAAGGGTGGAAAAAGATCCTCCTCAATCAGTTCCATGACATTATCCCGGGCTCCTCCATCACGGAAGTCTATGAGGACGCCCACCGTGAGTATGAAGAGGCGAGAATCATCCAAAACGAGGTTGTCTCCCAATTGGAATCACAGATCATCAGTGGAAAGCAGAACTGGTCATTCATGCATCCCCATCAATACACAGCACCTGTACTGATGACAGTCCCGGGTGAGCACGGCTCCTATGAACACGAGGGGAAACCGGTACAGACCCAACCCTTGTCAGGAGGGGGCACGCTTGTACTGGTGCCGGATGTGAAGGCATTTGCATATGGCACGCTGACCGAGACGGGAGCAAGTCCTTCAGAGGAATCTCCTTTGAGTCAAATTGACCTTACCCATCGATCATGGGAAACGCCATTCTATCGATTAACCTGGAATGAACAAGGTCAATTCACAAGCATATTCGATAAAGCGGAAGGGCGCGAAATGATCGAGCCGGGACGTGCAGGGAATGTCCTGAAACTCTATGAAGATAAGCCGATGGCCCATGATGCCTGGGATCTTGATCTCTATTATATGGAAAAATCCAAGTCTATTGATTTACTGAAGGACTGTACTATACTTGATAATGGGCCCCTGCAGACGACCATCGAGTTCACGTGGGAAGCCCCGCAGGTGAAGATCATTCAGCGGATCCATTGTTATGCCCATTCCAAACGGATCGATTTTGAAACGGATGTGGACTGGGAAGCACGTCAACAGCTCCTCAAGGTGGAATTCCCCGTAGCGATACGGTCGACGGAAGCCATCTATGATATCCAGTTCGGGAACGTCAAACGACCGACCCACTGGAATACGTCCTGGGATGTGGCGCGCTTCGAATCCGTCGCTCACAAGTGGGCGGCCCTTTCAGAACCATTCTATGGCGTCAGCCTCATGAACGACAGCAAATACGGCTACTCGATTAAAGACAATGTCATGGCCCTCTCCCTTCTTAAAGGTCCGATCTATCCAGATCCGAAGGCGGATATCGGTCAACACCATTTTGTCTACTCCCTGTATCCATTCGCGGGACAGACGGCCAAGCATGATGTGGAAAGGGAAGCCACCTACCTCAATGCGCCCATCAGGGTCATGGAGGGAACGGTCTCCGAGGAGTTTACCGGCTCTCTACTCTCCATCAGCGGCACGGGTGTCATCGTCGATACGATCAAGAAGGCAGAAGAACGGGGTACGCTGATCGTGCGCCTTCATGAAATGGAAGGAGCCACCGCGTCCTGCAGGATCGACATGGACGCGGGGAAATGGCGGGAAGTGAACCTCATGGAAGATGAGTATCTTTCGGAATACACGTCAGGTCCAATCGACCTCACCTTCCACCCATATGAAATAAAAACAATCGAACTGGAAAAGTGATTTCAGGGTGAACAGGAGCTCACAGCTCCTGTTCCCTTTTTACCTTGATGAGGAAGTGATGAAATGAAAGCGTTACAGCCGATTAGACGTATCAGCAAAAGGATGTTTTACCGGGTCTTTCTTACATACTCCCTAATCATTTTTCTGACGATGACCGTCTTGTTTGTCTTTCTGACAGACTATTATTCTGATTTTATCGTTCAAAGGGAAATCGACCGCCAGGAAACGATCATCAACGAAATCAAATCGGAGCTGCAGGGCAAGCATCAGTTCGTAAGACAGGGCATCCAGCAACTGTATCAGGAGCAGCCCCTCATCGAAGATCTGGCATTTGCCCTGCAGCATGACTATCAAGACTATATCGGCTACCGGCTCGATAAGTTTTCCAACAGTGATTCATTCGTCCCATACAACTTTGATATCTTCGTGAAGAACTATTTTTCCAGAGACCCTGAATCGATCGCCCTGCGGATCCGGAATGAAAGTCTGGGTACAGAATATATATATCTATTCGACCACAGCCGGTGGAAACAAGGGAATCACTATAAAGAAGGAGCATCTCCTATTACCGATGAACCATCAGAGCCTAAAGATATGTTTGTCGTGGAGGAGCAGATCAATGATCCTGTCTCCATGGACCGTCTTGGGAAAGCGATGGTGTACTTCGGGTACGACTCCATCGACGGTCTCCTCACCCTCACGGATATGCCTGCGAAAAGCGCGTTTATCATCACGAATGAGGAGGGGGACATTCTGTATAGCTATGGAAAAGTCTCTAAATCCCTCACCGATAATCTTTCTTATAGTGCCGTGCAAAAGAAGGTGGACGACAATGGCCGGTATTATATTCAATCTGCCATAGAGCCGGTGAGCGGGCACATGGTGACGGCCATCGTACCTGAGAAAGAGATCGCTCAGCTGTTTACGTATAAAACGACGATCTTCTTCCTCTTGATCCTTCTTACGAACATAGCCATCATCCTTCCTTACTTTGCACTCAGGGGGTACTCCAAGCGATTGGATGAAATCATGAACAAGATGAAGGAGGTCCAGGAAGGGAACATTGACGCACGTATCGAGACGACACATGTAGACGATGATCTCACTGACATCTCGCACACCATCAATAAGACATTGGACGATCTGAATGATTACATCGATAAAGTGTATCGTTCCAAACTGAAGCAGACAGAAGCGGAGCTCGCCAACCTCCAGGCACAGATCAACCCACACTTCCTCTACAATACGTTGGAAGCAATCCGCATGAAGTCGCTATCTGAAGGAGGGCGGACGTCTGCAAAAATGATCGTACAGCTTGCCCACCTGTTCCGCTACTCCTTAAAATCCGCAGACCTGGTACCCGTAGAAGATGAAATCAATCATGCCCATCAATACATCGAGCTGTTCAAGGTCCGCTTCCCTGATCAGCTGACAACTGAACTGTATGTAGAAGAGGAGCTGAAGTCCTTTTATCTACCACCTTTCATCCTGCAGCCCTTCATCGAAAACTTTTTGATTCATGGGTTCAGGAGGGATAGGCAGGATAATCACTTGAGTGTCTCGATCCATAAAATGGGCGATACGGCCAAAATCATTATTGAAGATAATGGTACCGGGATTGAACAGGATCGACTTCACAACATCATGGAAAGGTTAAAGGAGGAAGTGGGATCCACCAGCTCCATAGGTGTGGGGAATGTCCATCGCCGGATCCGACTGAAATATGGACAAGGATACGGGGTGGAGATAAAAAGCATAGCGGGTGTAAAGACGACCGTACAGATCACTTTACCATTCATGAAAGAGGTGCAATAAATGATCCGGGTGATGATTGTAGACGACGAACCATTAATTTTGGATGGACTGACCTATCTATTGGATTGGGAGTCCCTTGGATTTGAAGTGGTGGCCAAAGCGAGAAACGGCAGAGAAGCTCTGGAACTATCCAGGACGATTGCATTCGACGTTCTGATCACCGACATAAAAATGCCGGAAATGACGGGGCTCGAGCTCATTGAAGCACTGAAGGAAGAACAGGAGGAAGTGAAAGCCATCGTCCTTTCGGGATTCCAGGAGTTTGATTTAATTAAGAAGGGGCTCGTCCTGGGAATTGAAAACTATTTATTGAAGCCGGTGAATGAAGATGAACTGGTCTCCTCCCTTCTTCATATAAAAGATAAACTCGATCAACAGGATCTTGGAGAGGAATCAATTCTCATCCTTCGGGATCACTCCATCTGGAGGTACATGATGGGGAAGATGCCCCTCCGTGAATTTCAGGAAAGGCTGGCACTCTATCCTGAATTGGCTCTCCCGGTACCCTTTCATCTCGGGCTTTTGAAAGTCGAAGACAGTGACAGTGTAAAGGTTCAAAAACAGATAGAATCCGGACCATCCATCTGCGTTACCACTCCACATGGGGACTTGATGATCGTATGGGACCCTGCTCATATTGAGTCCGAGCAAGAACGGATCATTCCGATTGTAGAAGAAAGCAAAGGAATCATGGTGACGAGTGGAAGAGTAGAAGAGATTGCCGAAACCCCGAGAGTGATGAAGGAGCTGGAGCGTGCGAGTGAATTAAAGATGATCCTTCCCGACCAGGAGCAACATCTGGCAGAGGATATGATCCTCTCTCCATCCATCAAGACAATCGATGTCAGGAACTATTTGAAGCCGGAGATGCTCGAGGGGCTGGCAAACGAGGAGTATGGACGCGTACGCGAGGAACTCGGTAACGTCTTCATTCAGCTCGCCTCTGACCCTTTCCTATTGAAAAGTGTTTTCCTTGATACCTTCTTCCAGATGAAAGGTCGTTTCCTCCTATCTTTGGAATACGGTCAGTATGTGCAAATCATCCATGAAATCCTCCATATTGATGGAGAAGAGGATGCGATGAGGCTTCTTGATACATGTATGGATTTAATGGAAGGAGCAGGTCAAGGAGAAGAAACGAGAAGTCCGATCATCCAGACGGTCCTGACGTATATCCATCAACATTATTCGGAGGATATGTCCCTCAAAACGTTGGGCCATCGCTTCCACATCAATCCAATCTACCTTGGCCAGCTCTTCCAGAAGGAAGCTGGGGACTCTTTCACCAAGTACTTGAATAAACTTCGCATTGACCGGGCCAAAAAGCTCTTATTGAATTCTCATGAGAAAGCTGGCCAAATCGGTAAACGTGTAGGCTATACCGACGCCACCTACTTCTATAAGCAGTTTAAAAAATACGAAAATGCCACTCCTTCAGAATGGAGGAAGCAGCGAGTTTGATCCCTTTTGTGAAAGGGATTTTTTTATAGGGAAAGGAGAGATGATAGTCGTTAGACAGATCTCTGCGACGTTATGAAATAGGAAAGTAGATTGAAAGTTTTCCATAACAGGTGAAGATAATTGGCTTAACCTTTGCACTCATCGCGGAACAAAAGGTTGAAATTCCAAAGCTTAATCTACCATTCCTTTAACTGAAAAAAACAACTATTTACTTTGACCAGTAAATCTAAGATATCTCAACTATTTCAAATGAAAGGGTTTTCATATAATGAGAGTATAGCACCGAGGGGAGGAGAAACATGAACAGAGTCAAACAATTTTTCAAAGATCTATACGACAACCGGATCTGGCTTTTAATGATCCTGCCGGGCCTCATCTGGCTGATCGTCATGAAGTACATTCCCATGTTCGGTCAAGTGATCGCCTTCAAAAACTTCCGGTTCCACCCGGACGGATTCTTCGCCAGCGTCTTTACGAGCGAATGGGTAGGATTCGAAAACTTCAAATTCCTGTTCAGCACGAATGACGCATTCGTCATTACGCGGAACACCCTGCTTTATAACATCCTTTTCATTGTCGTCGGCCTAATCTTATCCGTAGCAGTAGCCATCATTCTTAGTGAAATCACCAAGCAGAAGCTGGCGAAAATCTACCAGACGGGCATGCTTTTCCCGCATTTCCTTTCCTGGGTGGTCGTAAGCTACTTCGTCTTCGCCTTCCTGAGCGTCGATAGGGGTTTGTTTAACAGCGTACTCGGTTACTTCAACATCGAGCCCGTCTCCTGGTATAACGAGCCCAAATACTGGCCATATTTCATCACGTTCATCAGTCAGTGGAAAGGGGTCGGATTCAGTTCGATCGTGTATTTGGCAGCCATTGTAGGGATTGACCGGACGCATTATGAAGCCGCCATGATCGATGGCGCGAACAAGTGGCAGCAAATCCGCCATGTGACGATCCCGATGATCATGCCGCTTATCGTCATCCTGACCATCTTGAACATCGGAAGCATCTTCAGCGCGGACTTTGGATTATTCTATCAGATCCCACGCGATTCCGGGCCACTTTATTCCGTTACAAATGTCATTGATACATATGTTTATCGCGGACTCATGACCATGGGGGATATCGGGATGAGCACAGCCGCAGGTCTTTATCAGGCCACTGTCGGATTCGTCCTCATTTTGATCACCAACTACATTGTCAGGAAGATCGACGAAGACAATGCCCTCTTCTAATCTGAACGAAAGGAGTGTGTCAGGTGGAAACGACGACCAAGACCACGGAGGCCGGACTTAAGGGGAAGCCGGCCGTCAAGAAGCCCAAATCGTATAACCCCTATGGCTTCACAGGTAAGACAAGCGTCCTCATGCATGTGCTGCTCGGAAGTTTTGCCTTCATGTGCATCTTCCCGTTCCTGTACGTCATCATTATCTCCATCAGCAATGAGCAATCCCTTGCGGAGAATGGCTATCAGCTCATTCCGGAGCAGTGGAGCCTGGATGCATATAAGTATCTGTGGGATATGAAGGCCCAAGTGTTACAGGCCTATGGTGTCACCATCTTTGTGACCGTAGTGGGGACCTTCCTCAGCGTGACGGTCATCTCCATGTATGCCTACGCTATCTCGCGCAAGCAATTCAAGTTCCGTAAACAGTTTACATTCATTGCCTTCTTCACCATGCTGTTCAGCGGGGGGATGGTCCCGTTCTACATCGTCATGACTCAGTTCCTTGATCTGAAGAATACGATGTGGGCCCTCATCCTTCCGATGGCCGTGAATGCATTCTACATTATCATCATGAGGACATTCTTCCTTCGTTCAGTGCCGGAGGCCATTCTCGAATCAGCCAGAATTGACGGTGCAGGAGAGATGAGGATCTTCCTCACGATCGTATTGCCGTTATCCATACCGGGTATTGCTACCATCGCCCTTTTCAGTACGCTCGCGTATTGGAATGACTGGTTCAATGCTTTGCTATTCATTGATGATCCCAACAAGATCCCGCTTCAGTCCCTATTGATGCGGATCGAGAATAACATGGACTTCATTAAGCAGAATGCCATGCTTTCCAACCAGAACAGTGCCATTTTGAAGTCGATACCGCAGGATTCTGCAAGGATGGCCATGGTCGTCATTGCGACCCTGCCGATCGCCTTGTCTTATCCATTCTTCCAGAAATATTTCATTAAGGGATTGACCATCGGCGGTGTGAAAGACTGATCACCTCTGTATGTATTTGAAACAAAACTATGAATTGGGGGATGAAACATGAAGAAAATCGGAATTCTGTCGCTCGTCTTGCTTCTGCTCACTGGTGTCCTTGCTGCATGTAGCGGAGGGGGAAGTGAAAAATCATCGGGAGACTCGACTGATGAAGAAGTGAAACTTACATGGTATATGATCGGTACGCCTCAAAAGGATACGAAGGACGTCATGAAGGAAGTCAACAAGTACACAAAGGAAAAAATCAACGCCACCATCGATATGAAAATGCTCGATTGGGGTGAGTACAATGATCGCATGCAGGTCATTACGACTTCTGGGGAAAACTATGATATCGCCTTTACAAGCTCATGGGCGAATAACTATGCCCTCAATGCAAGAAAAGGCGCCTTCCTAGGCCTGAACGATCTTATGGATAAGCATGGAAAGGATATGAAGAAGCTCATCGATCCTGCCTTCCTGGAAGGTGCTCAAATCGATGGCGAACTCTACGCGATCCCAGCCAATAAAGAGGTGGGCCAGCAGGCTGTGCTTTCCTTTAATAATGAACTTGTTAAAAAGCATAATCTCGATATCTCGAATGTGAATTCCATTGCCGATCTTGAACCCCTTCTAAAAGTCATCAAAGAGAAAGAGAAGAATGTCACACCAATCGCAACATTCGATGCCTATCTACCATTTGATTCCATTCTTCAAGAAGAGCTTCCATTTGCCTTCCGTTTAGATGGGAATACAGATGAAGTCGTCAACAAGTACGAAGAAGACATCACAATGGAAACATTAAAAACCATGCATGAGTATTATAAAAAAGGCTATATCCAAAAAGATGCTGCCACAAGCACGGATTCCTGGCCCCTTGAAACACCGAACTGGTTCGTCCGCAAAGAAATCAATCAGCCTTATGCTGAAGACGTATGGTCCCGCTCTGCCGGTTATGAGATTGTGACAAGGGAACTTCACGAACCGTATATCTTCAATAACTCTGTCACAGGATCCATGCAGGCCATCTCTGCCACATCGAAGAATCCTGAACGTGCCATGATGTTCCTGAATCTATTGAACTCCGATGAATACCTTCGGAACCTTCTTGATAAAGGGATTAAAGGAACCCACTATGAAGAAAACGAAGATGGTACCATCAAAGATCTTCCAGCACGTGTAGAAAACTACAACATGCCAAGCTTCGCCATCGGAAACCAGCTGATTCTGAAGCTGTACGAAGATGATCCTAAGGACAAATGGGAGAAATTCGAGGAGTTCAACAAGAACTCTACACCGTCACCTGCTCTAGGATTCTATTTTGATTCCAATCCCGTACGTACGGAAATTGCAGCCATTTCCAACGTAACAAGCGAATTCTCACCAGCCCTTCTCAAAGGCGCCGTCGATCCGGAAGAATATCTGCCGGCCTTCAACAAAAAGCTGAAAGAAGCTGGAATGGAAAAAGTACTCGATGAAATCCAGAAACAGTACGATGAGTGGAAGAAGAAACAATAAGTGAAGCAAGGGGACGGTTCCGATGCGTCAAACAAATGACGCACAGGAACCGTCCCTATGTTTCATTCTGAAAAACCAACGAATAATCCAAAAGTCATCCTCATAAAGTGAACTGGGGGTGATGGAATGGAAACAGAAAAAGTAGTGGCGGTGGAAGACCCGCATCATAACGGTATGGCCGTGACGTCGCTTGTTTTGGGAATCGTGGGATTTGTGATCGGTATTATCCCGATCATCGGCTGGTTCTTTATGCCTGCGTGGATCTTGGCGATTATATTCGGTGCGGTGGGCATCCGGCAGAATCAATCAAAGGGGATGAGCTACACCGGCTTGATTCTTGGAATCGTGACGTTTGTGTATAAATTCGGCTTCTGGTTGCTCGTAGCTGCAGGGGCTTAAAGGGAGAGAGACTTCTATTCTAGGAGTCTTTTTTCTTTATATTGACTCTAATAGAAACGTCAGAGAACTTAAAGGAAGGAGAAATATTTGTATAAATAAGGTAATATCTACGCTTTTTGTACTGTGTGTAATTTGGTATAATGGTAAAAAAAGGAGTTTTCAACTTGTTGTGGATTGGAGTTCTGAATGTATTATTACTGATTGTCCTGGTTTTGTTTCTCACAAAAGGGTGGACAGGTTTTGAAGCCTGGCTGTATAAAAGCCTAGAGGGAAAGTGCGGGCATGTCGGGCAGTTTGTCTTAATGTCCGGCATTATCTTTTCCCTGCTATTAGGCGGGGTAGTGGCCATCAATTACACGTATCACTTTTTGCTTCTTAATACACTGTTCGTCTCAAGCTTCTTCCTGGTGCTCTCTTCAGTGGCTTCACCGTTTCTGGCCAAGTCGAGGTTGAATACGGAAACGGTGCAGCGGCGATACATATCGAGCTCGGGGTCGGCAGATAGGGATGTATCGGCCTTTTCTCTTTCTATCACACCGTTCATGATGGCATCCTTTGGCATCGTGCTCGTGACGATCTTTTTGACGGTTACTGCATATAGGTGATTTTCGCTCCTCCCCCTAAGGAAGGGGGAGGGCTCTGTCCTTCAGATGAGCTCAAAATGAGCTCCCTTTGGATAGAGGGCTTCATACTCTTCGTTATCCGGGTTGCCATATGCCAGCTTAACGCCCTCGATCAAGTCGTTTTCCTGAAGATCATCGAGGATCGACTTGACGGCTCGCTCTACATGGACCACATAGGTGAAGATATTGGTCGTTCCGCTCCCGATGTCCCCTCCGTCACAGTGACCGTTCCCCGTCCAACCGAGGCATTCGTTCATCAATTCCTCCACGGCATGTCTTCGTTCGAGGGCTTCCTCGATCTGGTCTTCTTCATAGCTGTATTGAATCACCAGTTCATGTAGTTCTTCTTCATCGAGGTATTCATAGCCTTCTGATTCTTTCTCCTCTGCGATTTCTTCCATCCATACCTCCGCATCTTCTCCCGCTGGTAGTGCAAAACGCCGGGCCTCACCCTGATCTCCCACGATACCGAAGTGCTCCAAGAGCTCCTGGTCTTCTTCCTCCTCCCAGATCTCCCAATAAAACGTATCCTCGTCGGTCTGCTTGATCATCTTAATCATCCCATCTCCTCCTTTGTTAAAGTTTACCACGGAGGGTGTGGATCGAGCAGTACAAAATAAAAGCGAGGATGTTTTGCAGATAAAACCGGTAGGGGGAGAGAGATCCTTTACAAAGATCTAACACTCTCCATGCCTTTTCTTTACACAAATGATCTATGATCGAAGCAACATGACTTCAGGGAGTGGGGAAGATGGATTTACGAGTACCCGAGAAAAAGTTCCGCCCGGAATTAGAGGGCGTTCGAACGGTCGCCGCCTTATTGGTGGCAGTCTATCACATATGGATCGGAGCGGTCTCCGGAGGGGTGGATGTATTTTTTATCGTGTCAGGATACCTGATCACCACCTCGCTTGTGTCCAAGATGGAACGTGAGGGGAGGATCCATTTTGGAGAGTATTTGCTCGGTCTGGCACGGCGATTATTCCCCCTTGCTTTCACGGTCCTTCTGTTTGTAGTGGCAGGATCGATCCTCCTTGTTCCGGAAAGTCAGTGGAAACAGATCATCGGGGAGGTTATCGCTTCCGGGACCTATACTCAGAACTGGTATCTCGCGACCAGTGCCGTTGACTATCTCGGACAGACAAATCAGGCAAGTCCACTCCAGCACTTCTGGGCTCTGTCCATTCAGGGACAGTTTTACCTCACATGGCCGATTGTGATCCTGTTTTCCTTTTGGCTTGCCCGGAAGGTGTGGAAGAAGCCGCAAAGGAAAACGCTTCTCGGGGTCCTTCTTGTTTTGTTCACGCTATCCATGGCGTACTCGATCTACAAGACGGCCGTGGAACAGCCTTGGGCATACTTTGATACGTTCGCCAGGGCATGGGAGTTCAGCCTTGGTGGAATACTCGCCCTCCTGCTTCCGTATCTGCGGTTTCCGAAAGCCATGGGGGTCATTTTCGGATGGATCGGTCTCTCTATCATCTGCTTGACCGGGATCCTGCTTCCCGTATCGACGGTATTCCCGGGATATGCAGCGCTTCTTCCCACAGGCGGTGTCATCATGATCATCATCGCAGCAGAGAATGGAAGCCGTTTCGGAGCAGAAAAGCTCCTGGGATCCAAACCGTTTCAGGCGTTCGGATCAATTTCCTACGGTTTTTATCTTTGGCATTGGCCACTGTTGATTTTTTATTATGCCAAAACGGGTACCGATAAAGTGACCTTCATCCCGGGTCTCGCCATTATGATCTCTGCTGCCATACTAGCATGGATATCGGTCAGGATGATGGAGAAGCCCGTCCGCAAGATGAGCGTCCGTACATCGAAGAAAAAACTCATTTTTACGCTGGCGCTCTTTCTCTTTACTGTTATGGGTTCCAATACAGCCTGGGGCTACTACGTTCATCAAAAAGGGGAAGAAACATATGCTATCGAGGATTATCCGGGAGCAAGGGCAATATCGGAAGGGATCACCCCTGCAGAAAGAAAGGATCCTGCTCCGTCACCGGCCCTTGTCAAAGAAGATCTACCTTCTTTTTACGACCATGCTGACTGCTTCTCCAATATGGAAGATGACCGAGTGACAAAGTGTTCCATGGGAGATACGAAGAATCCTGAACATACGATTGCCCTTGTGGGGGGATCACACTCAGGCCACTGGTTCCCGGCTCTTGAAGAGCTGTCTGATGACCTTCATCTTCAAATCGATATTTATAATAAAGACGCATGCCGGTTCTCGGCCGATGATTTTGACGGAGCGTTGAACAGCTCCTGCATGGAGTGGAACAGGACGGTGGTGGAGATGCTTAAAGAAGATCCTCCAGGCCTTGTGTTCACGACGGCGAATGTGGGGATTGGAGATACCGTTCCGAAAGGATACCTCGATCAGTGGAAGAAGCTTGAAGGCGTGACAGAGATTTTCGCTGTCCGTGACAATCCTGCCATGGAAGGAGATCCGGTTACGTGCGTGGAGCAAAACGGTATTGAAGCCTGCAGTCCCAAACGGTCAGATGTCCTTTCCCCTGAAGCTCCTTGGGAACGTCTCGATACACAACCGTCCAATGTGACGTTTGCCGATTTATCCGGATCATTCTGTCAGGATGGTACATGTCCACCCGTAGTAGGGAATGTGTATGTTTACCGGGATTATCATCATATCTCGACGTTGTACTCGAAGACGCTTGCCGGGCCGTTGAAGGAACCGCTGAGAGAGGCATTGAAGTAAGATTGGAGATGCGCCGGGCCTTTTTCGAACCTATAGGATACAAAATGAGGTGTCAGGATGGGTCCTGATCATTGAACCTGTTTTTACCTTCGCTTGGCGTAGGGTTAATAGTATATGGAAACGTTCTGAGGGTGCTCGGAACGTTTTTTGTGTTCAGAATATATATAGTACAGCATAAATGGGTTAAATCACCCCGTTAACCCCATTTTGACCCCGTTTGGAGGGCGTGTTTATAATCTATTTTCCCTTATAATTCAGATAAATCAGTAAAATTAAAAGTTGGCACAGTTCTTGCTTATGAAAAGTATAAAGAAGAGGGGGAATGAAAGATGACAAAGAAACCAGGTTTGTTACTTGCACTGCTACCAATTGTCTCTATGCTCGTGCTTTTGGGTGTCGGATATGGGGTCTTCCATTTTAAAGCAGAGCCGCTGTTGATATCAGCCACAATCATCGCAGGGGTGATCGGGCTAGCTCTAGGGCTATCGTGGGAAGAGATGCAGGAGGGAATTGTGGAGAAAGTGGCTAAATCCATGCCGGCGATCCTTATTCTAATAACGGTCGGGATCCTGATCGGGACGTGGATGATTTCAGGGACGATCCCGATGATGATCTACTACGGCATCCGCTTCATCAATCCGGATTACCTGATCATCACGGCTTTCCTGGTAACGGCCATCGTTTCGACTTTTACCGGTACATCCTGGGGATCGGTAGGAACCATCGGGGTGGCGGTCATCGGCATTGCCATGGTGCAGGGAGTGTCCCTCCCGGTTACAGCAGGGGCCATTGTGGCAGGTGGATACTTCGGGGACAAGATCTCCCCACTTTCTGATACGACGAATCTCGCTCCTGCTGCCGCAGGGAGCAATCTGTATGATCATATACGTCATATGCTGTACACGACCATCCCGGCTGCATTGGTGGGAATGGTGATCTATCTGTTCGTCGGTAAATCTGCCATGACAGAAGGTGCTGGAGACCCGGCCAAGCTGGAGGCTATGATGTCGGCCCTCACGTCCATGTTCGGCTGGAATATCCTTTTGGTCATTCCCGTCCTCATCGTCCTGCTTGGATCGATCATGAAATACCCGACCATACCGGTCATGCTTGGATCCTCGATTGTCGCCATCATCCTGGGGGTGGGCATCCAGGGAGCAAGCCTTGAAAACGCCCTGCTCTCATCCGTATCAGGGTTCAATGTCGATATGCTTTCGGGATCTGAAGGGATTTCACCTGAAGTGGCCAACCTTCTGAATAGAGGGGGCATGAGCTCCATGATGGGCACGACGCTGATTGCCTTTTGTGCCTTCTCTTTTGCCGGAATCCTGAGTAAAACAGGTTCGTTAGAGGTCGTTCTCGAGAAGATCAATCAAAAGGCGAAGTCCACTGGTAGTCTCGTCCTCGCTACCGTCCTCTCGTGTATTACGATGGCGGTGACAACCGGGAGCTCCTATCTGTCCATCCTCATCCCTGGAGAGCTGTTCCGGAAAGTCTATGCGGAAAGAGGGCTTGATGCCAAAAACCTATCCCGTACATTGGAGGATTCCGGAACGGTCATTGTTCCAATCGTCCCGTGGTCACTGGCAGGCGTCTACATGTCCAGTACACTCGGCGTACCCGTTCTCGACTATCTTCCTTGGGCCGTGATGTGTTACATGGGCTTTGTGTTCGCCATCATCTTTGGATATACGGGGTTCGGAATTGCAAAGTCCGAGCCTGAGACATTAGAAGACCCTAAGAAATCAGCGATCTAAAGTTCACCGACAGAAAGGAAATCACTCATGTTAAAATTGATTAAACAAGCAAACGTATATACACCACAATTCGCCGGAGTCCGGGATGTATTGGTCGGGGGCGGTAAGGTCATCGAGATCGGCACGGACCTGAGCCTTGGCTCCCTTGATCATACTGTGATTGAAGCAAACGGGATGCATATGATACCCGGGATGGTTGACAGGCATGTCCATCTGACCGGAGGGGGTGGGGAAGGCGGATTTTCATCCAGCACGCCGGAGGTACGACTCAGTTCCCTTGTGAAGAACGGTATCACATCCGTGGTGGGGCTGTTGGGGACCAACGACGTGGGGAGGAGCACGAAAAGTCTGCTGTCCAAAGTGAAGTCACTTCGGGAAGAGGGAATGAACGCCTTCATGCTGACGGGGGGCTACGGCTATCCTCCGAACTCCATCACCGGTGATATCCGGGAAGACATCATGTTCTTCAGTGAAGTACTTGGATTGAAACTGGCCATCGAAGACCACCGAGCTTCCTACGTGACCACCGAGGAACTGAGACGCCTCGCATCCTATGTCCGGGTGTCGTCGATGCTTTCCAAGAAAAAAGGGTTTATCCACCTTCATATGGGGTCGGGAAAAGGGCACTACCAACAGATCTACGACGTAGTGGAGTCGACGGATTTACCGATTTCCCTGTTCAGTCCGACCCATATCAACCGTACAAGCGAGTTGCTCGATGCGTCGGTAGAATTTGCAGGTCGGGGCGGGCTGGTCGACCTGACGTCGAATATCCAGACAAAGACGTCAGCTGGGAGTCTTTCGCCTGCACAAGGCGTCACCTACCTTCTCGATAAAGGCGTTTCAATCGATGCGATCACTGTCAGCTCCGATGCGAATGGGAGCCTGCCGACCTTTGATGAAAACGGTCAGCTGGTCGGACTGAAAGTGGCTGGAGTCGAACCGAATCTGACTGCCCTTCAGGAGCTCGTTTTTGAAGAAGGGCTCTCGTTGGAGGAGGCAATCAAACCCTTCACGATCAATCCGGCCAAGGGCCTGGGGCTCCAGGGTGGACGTGGAAAGCTTGAAGAAAGTGGGGCCGCTGATCTGATTCTGCTTGATGACTCTTTGACCATACGCGACGTCTTCATTAATGGTGAAGCGTTTGTCGCGGGCTATGACGTGGTGAAGCGTGGTGTGTTTGAGTAAAGAAGGAGTGTAATGGATGAAGGAATTAGCGGTGGTCTCCCTTGGGGAGAATACATTGAACAGCATGATGGAGCAGTTGAACCGCTACCTGGGCGATCGGGTACAGGTAAAGGGATTTGCGCTGGAGAAGGGGATGGAGCCAGACAGGTCTTGTCCCCTGATCCTGGTGACAAGCGATTTGGTCGGCAGAATGATTGCAAAGAACCTTTCTTCCGGACAAAAGCTCATCGTCGCGAGAAGGACCATGAGCTATGAGTTCATTGAGCCGGTCTTTTCCCTTCAGGAAACGACCGATATCCTCCTTGTGAATGATACGGAGGAAAGCTGCACCGAGTCGATCGCACAACTGAAGAGCCAGGGATTCCACTCGTTCACCTTCCATCCATATTACCCGGGGATCAAGGAATACCGAACGTGCGATGTTTCCATTACACCTGGTGAACCCCATCTTGTTCCTGAAGGGGTCAAGCAGGTCATCAACATCGGTCATCGGCAAGTGGATATCACGACCATCACGGAAGTCATGGCACAGCTTGAAATCCTGGATGATGCAGGGGCCGTGGCTTCTTCAGAGTTCGTTAGTGAAATTGTGCATCTTACACGCTACCTTTCCACCCTCAATCGTAAACTGGACCGATCCAATCTATTGCTGACGACGATCTTCGATAAATATTCCAAAGCCCTGATGTTCTGTGATCCCTATGGAACCATCACCTACGCCAACGAGAAAATGAAGTGGATCTTCAATGGGGAGAATATTTCGGACCTGATGGGTGAAGGGACGGCACTCAATCAGCTGGGAGAAGAAGAAATCGTCGAGATCGGCGGCAATCTGTTCATTGTCTCCGTGGACCAAGTCGAGAATCAGGAGGGAGTCATCTGCTACTTGGTGGAATGCCGGAACTACGATAGCTTCAGGCGCTTGGATACGGCCCTCAGGTCTAAGATCCAGCATCATAGGTTCATTCCACGTCATGTTTTTGAAGATCTCTCATCTAAGAATCCTGAGGTCACGCGGATGATCGACATGGCGAAGCGAATGGCTAAAAGTGACTCCACAATCTTGATTCAAGGAGAAAGCGGGACAGGGAAGGAACTGCTGGCCCAAGCGATCCATAACGGCTCGGGGCGGGCAGGGCAGGCGTTTGTGCCGGTGAATTTCGCTGCCCTTTCCCCGTCGATACTCGAGAGCGAGCTATTCGGCTATGTAGAAGGAGCCTACACTGGTGCAAAAAAAGGTGGTAAACATGGACTGTTCGAAGAAGCCCATGGGGGGACCATCTTTATGGACGAGATCGGAGATGCACCGTTGTCACTGCAAGTGAAGCTCCTTCGCGTCCTTCAGGAAGGGGTCGTACGGAGAGTCGGAGGAACAGAACTTGTACCGATCGATGTCCGGGTGATTGCGGCCACGAATATCAATCTTGAAGAAAAAGTGGCGGAAGGGAGCTTTCGAGAGGATCTTTATTATCGCTTAAACGTCCTCCCCTTGCAGACACACCCTCTGAGGAAGAGGAGGGAAGACATTACATCCTTATTGCTGAGCTATTTAAATGTTCATTCAGAGGAAGAACATTATCATCTTCATGAGATGTTTACGGAGGAAGCTCTTCAGTTCCTTGTTCACCACCCCTGGCCGGGAAATATTCGGGAACTTACCAATGTAGTGGAATATGTCATCAATATTAGGCCACCCAGTGAACGGATCGAGCTTTCCGAGCTTCCTACATATTTGATCAGAGAGGCAGAGAGCCGGGGAAATTCCACTTCTGCCCTTTCCGAGGAAGAGCAGGTGCTGCTTACGATTTATCATACATATGGAATAGGACGGCGTAAAATGGTCGACCAGCTCAGGCAAAAAGGCATGTTGATTGGTGAATCGAAAGTGAAATCAATCATTCAAGAGCTCAAGGAGCGGGGCTGGATCACCGTCCATAAAGGGGCTCGTGGATGCACGGTGACAGAAGAGGGAAGAAATGAAGCGAAAAAGCTTGTCTCATTCGGCTGATGTGGTGTAATTTCTTTACTAAATCCAGGCTTAGCGTATATAATAGAAGTACGAAACCAAAATAAAACAAGGAGCCCCGACTGCCATCGGGACTCCTTCACAACATAACCTGCATGAATGCAGCGGCTCACAAGAGTCAATCGAAAGTGAAGTAATCATTGATTTTCCTCAAGGCCATGGGGACGATGGTTACTTCTTTTTTTCGTTGGTAACCGCGATAATCGCCACAATAAGCGAACCAAACGCAATCATGAGATGAAGCACATCACCTATTGCTATCATAAGCGTATCACCCCCCTTCCGAATGAAATCAGGAGTGGGTGAGCCGCTGCCCCCATATATGTTGTGTACCTCTATTATAACACGTTTTGGGATTGTCCTACTCTCTTACAAAGGACCCATGTTGAATATTTGACAGGCTTGCGGATTGTTTTGGTAACGTTATCAGGGATTGAAGGAAGTCTTCCTGCTTCGATTGGGTAAGGGATTTCATTCCTTAATCATGAACAAATTTCGAATCTTTGATCGATTCAGGCATGTACCTCTCATCTTTCGTTTATATTAGAAGGAGGAAAACAAGCTTTAGCTCAGGGAGGTTTGTATATGCAACATACAACGAGTATTGGTCGGCTTCGTCAGGCCGGTTTTGTTGAAGGGATGTCGCTTCTGATTCTGCTTTTGATCGCCATGCCGCTTAAATATATGGCGGATATCCCCATGGCCGTCACGATTGTCGGTTCGCTTCATGGCGGTCTGTTCGTGATCTATCTGTTGATCCTCGCTTACGTGACGTTCAAGGTGCGCTGGCATTTGAAATGGTCCGTGGCAGGGGTGTTGGTCGCCTTCATTCCGTTTGGGAATTTCATCTATGATAGGGTCCTACGCAAGTTTGAAACCCGTGCTTAAAAGCAAAAAGCGCTCCTCCAGAAGAGGAACGCTTTTTTTATATGGACGCGTACTTGATGATGAGTGCTTGATGCGTCCTTTCGTTATAGGCAATCCAACATTCATCGCCTGGCATCACACCCGTGATCGGGTCGATGGTCTGCTGGATGTCATACTGTATACCGTTTCGATCAGCGTGAATGGTGGCAAGAGGGAGGTTGCCTACCACACCGGTAAAGGACACGCTGGTGATCGTGGCGCTTCCTTGTTTTTCGTTCGCGAAGGCAAGCTCCTTCTCCAAGTCCCCTTGTTTCGTTTGAATCTGGATGGTGGCACCAGGCTCAATGGTCATATGACTGGGGATAAACTGACTTACGGTCCTTTGAACGGGTTTCCCGTCGGAGGATATCGTCAAATCCAGGAGGACCGGCGTTTGATCATGCAGGGCGATCGGGAATGTCTGGGCACGGAGGATGGTCCCCGTAACCGTGACATCTTTTCCCGATCGGTTCATGATTGCGTCACCGTAAGCAACCATCTTCAGTTGCCCGTTGATCCGCATAAGATCTGCTTTTTCTCCCTCTTGGAATTCGAAACCGGAAGCCTGGATGGCAGGGATCGTATAGCTTTCCCGATTGTGTTCAAACGTAAGCAGGACGACATGTCCCCGTCCGACCATCCCGTAGGACTCCACTTTCCGCAACACTGCCCCGTTGATCATCTCCGGTTTGGTCTCCCTGATCGCATCTCCTTCTTTAAGCAGCGTCACCCTTTGTTTTTTCGGATGATAGTGGATCAGAATCTGCTGTCCCGGACGTGGGATCTGAACATAGGAAACGACGGTTTTGACCGTCTTCTCGATCCGCTTCCCTTCATGCAGGAACCTGAGCTGGATTCTTACAACGGGCTGCTCGTTCAGATAGCTGCCCGTCTCTTGAATCGATACGATCTCGGCCGCCAAGGTTTCACTTTCCTCGAGCTTCTTCCTTCTGATGACCCTGAGGATAGGAGGAAGGATGAACACCACTGCCAAAAGCAGTAGGGGGATGAAAATCCAAATGGCCCAGTTTAGCACGAGTGCCCCGCCTTCAAGTACATAGTCTTTGAAGGAATCGAACGATTTTTCATGAGAAGGGTCGGCGTTTTCCATCGCAACAATATCTGCAGCCGTCCATTCGTTCATTTCCTTTGAATCCATATCGTATACACCTGTGGATTGATTGTTGTATGCATAGTAAAGGGAGGTGCTCTCAAGGTTTTTATGGAACGACAGCCCGCTGTCTTCAAGTGACTTAAAGGATAGCGAGTTAAAGACAGGATCCACCGAGACAGAGTCGCCGGTGTGATGGTTGTAAATGAACCCGGTGAGTTCTCCTTTCGCATCGTCCTCATCCGTGGAGCCCGCAATCAGCACTTCCTCGTCGTTCAGCTGGTACACGTTCGCTTGGTAAACTTCCTCAGGTGTGGCTACGACTTCTCCAAGTTCCCCGTCAGTCTTCACCAGTCGGGCCCTGTTGGGGTATTCCCGTTCTACATCCACCGCCATCTCCTGCTCTTGACCGATATCTCGGCGCATTTGCTTCTCGACCGCATTTCCCACGATGGGAAACTGGTCCTCTTCGTCTGCAACGTAGACACTGAGGTGATCGTTGTCGTCTGATATGGCGCTGACAAAGGCCTTTTGATCATTTTTAAGTGTAACTTCAAAGATCGGGATGCGGGTCTGGCCGTTAAAGGTATTCATGACAGGTTCCATCCTGGTGGGTCTTGCCGGGAGGTCTTCCTCATTCAGATTGTGAAGAAGGAATCTTCCATCTTTCAGTTCCCCGAGTATGAGAGCGGTCCCTTCGCTTCCTCCAGAGAAAATCATTCGACCATTCCACTGATATGTATTCGAGTTCAGGAAAGAAGGGATGGTGAGTCTTTTTTTGACCAGTTCCTTTCGGTCATCATCGGGAAAATAATTGTAGATCTCAAGATCTTCTGCAGGGCTTTTGGATGCGAGCAGAAGCTGTTTTCCTTGAATTGTCACCGACATTTCATCGAACGAGTAGCTTCCGGATGTCCAGGACCGGAGTTTTTGCTTGGTTTTCGTATCGTACATACTAGAAGTCATTTGTGTCATTGGTACATGGTCAAATGTAATGCCGATGACACGGTTTCCTCCATCAAATGTGTAGAGCCGGTCGATGTCGTCCGGTTTGAGTTTCCCTTCTGAGATAGAGTCATTGTATCCGCTCCAGAGCATAACACTCAGGATAATGGCCGGGATGAAGAAGACGCCGTTGAAGGTGAGGAATCGGATGATCTTTTTCACGTGGGTGCTCCTTTCGCTGGATGCTTTTCCTTATTTACGATTCAGTTATTGGGTTGGTTTCAAGATGGATGGTGTTGAGGTCGTGGTGATGGATTTCAAGATGGTTCATAAAATGGGTGATGTGCCCATCTATTATTCTCTTTTTTTGTGAATGGTTTGTAAAGAAGGGATGGTTTGGGAGATTCGCTCCTCTTGCATCCGTACTTTGATAAAAAACGTAGAGTGGAGTGGAGCGGAAGGTGCTTGACTCCTGCGGAAAAGGAGGATGATCGAGACCCCGCAGGCACGAGGAGCATTCCTGTTATAAAGGAATATGAGGATAAAGTGGGATTTTAGCGATGTGCATAAAAAAAGCTCCCTTGGTACGATAGAGAGTGTCATG